>NZ_JBHVMS010000001.1:12275-890212 GCF_042796855.1 Streptomyces sp. NPDC057877 | reverse complement strand
AGTAGCGCGCTCAAGACCCGAAGCGGAGTGATCTAGCCATGGGCAGGTTGAAGCGGAGGTAAGACTTCGTGGAGGACCGAACCCACCAGGGTTGAAAACCTGGGGGATGACCTGTGGTTAGGGGTGAAAGGCCAATCAAACTCCGTGATAGCTGGTTCTCCCCGAAATGCATTTAGGTGCAGCGTCGTGTGTTTCTTGCCGGAGGTAGAGCACTGGATAGGCGATGGGCCCTACCGGGTTACTGACCTTAGCCAAACTCCGAATGCCGGTAAGTGAGAGCGCGGCAGTGAGACTGTGGGGGATAAGCTCCATGGTCGAGAGGGAAACAGCCCAGAGCATCGACTAAGGCCCCTAAGCGTACGCTAAGTGGGAAAGGATGTGGAGTCGCACAGACAACCAGGAGGTTGGCTTAGAAGCAGCCACCCTTGAAAGAGTGCGTAATAGCTCACTGGTCAAGTGATTCCGCGCCGACAATGTAGCGGGGCTCAAGCGTACCGCCGAAGTCGTGTCATTGCAGCATGAGGGCCAACGCCCGCTGTGATGGGTAGGGGAGCGTCGTCTGCCGGGTGAAGCAGCCGCGGAAGCGAGTTGTGGACGGTTGACGAGTGAGAATGCAGGCATGAGTAGCGATTCACACGTGAGAAACGTGTGCGCCGATTGACTAAGGGTTCCTGGGTCAAGCTGATCTGCCCAGGGTAAGTCGGGACCTAAGGCGAGGCCGACAGGCGTAGTCGATGGATAACCGGTTGATATTCCGGTACCCGCTGTGAAGCGTCAAACATCGAACCTATTGATGCTAAGGCCGTGAAGCCGTCCTGGAGCCTTCGGGCAAAGGGGAGTGGTGGAGCCGCTGAACCAAGGTGGTAGTAGGTGAGTGATGGGGTGACGCAGGAAGGTAGTCCATCCCGGGCGGTGGTTGTCCCGGGGTAAGGGTGTAGGACGGTGTGTAGGTAAATCCGCGCACTATGTGTCTGAGACCTGATGCCGAGCCGATTGTGGCGAAGTGGATGATCCTATGCTGTCGAGAAAAGCCTCTAGCGAGTTTCATGGCGGCCCGTACCCTAAACCGACTCAGGTGGTCAGGTAGAGAATACCGAGGCGTTCGGGTGAACTATGGTTAAGGAACTCGGCAAAATGCCCCCGTAACTTCGGGAGAAGGGGGGCCATTTCCGGTGATAGCACTTGCTGCTTGAGCTGGGGGTGGCCGCAGAGACCAGCGAGAAGCGACTGTTTACTAAAAACACAGGTCCGTGCGAAGCCGTAAGGCGATGTATACGGACTGACGCCTGCCCGGTGCTGGAACGTTAAGGGGACCGGTTAGCTCCATTTCGGTGGGGCGAAGCTGAGAACTTAAGCGCCAGTAAACGGCGGTGGTAACTATAACCATCCTAAGGTAGCGAAATTCCTTGTCGGGTAAGTTCCGACCTGCACGAATGGCGTAACGACTTCTCGACTGTCTCAACCATAGGCCCGGTGAAATTGCACTACGAGTAAAGATGCTCGTTTCGCGCAGCAGGACGGAAAGACCCCGGGACCTTTACTACAGTTTGATATTGGTGTTCGGTTCGGCTTGTGTAGGATAGCTGGGAGACTTTGAAGCTGCCACGCCAGTGGTGGTGGAGTCGTCGTTGAAATACCAGTCTGGTCGTGCTGGATGTCTAACCTGGGTCCGTGATCCGGATCAGGGACAGTGTCTGATGGGTAGTTTAACTGGGGCGGTTGCCTCCTAAAGGGTAACGGAGGCGCCCAAAGGTTCCCTCAGCCTGGTTGGTAATCAGGTGTTGAGTGTAAGTGCACAAGGGAGCTTGACTGTGAGACCGACGGGTCGAGCAGGGACGAAAGTCGGGACTAGTGATCCGGCGGTGGCTTGTGGAAGCGCCGTCGCTCAACGGATAAAAGGTACCCCGGGGATAACAGGCTGATCTTCCCCAAGAGTCCATATCGACGGGATGGTTTGGCACCTCGATGTCGGCTCGTCGCATCCTGGGGCTGGAGTCGGTCCCAAGGGTTGGGCTGTTCGCCCATTAAAGCGGTACGCGAGCTGGGTTTAGAACGTCGTGAGACAGTTCGGTCCCTATCCGCTGTGCGCGTAGGAGTCTTGAGAAGGGCTGTCCCTAGTACGAGAGGACCGGGACGGACGAACCTCTGGTGTGCCAGTTGTTCTGCCAAGGGCATGGCTGGTTGGCTACGTTCGGGAGGGATAACCGCTGAAAGCATCTAAGCGGGAAGCCTGCTTCGAGATGAGGACTCCCACCTCCTAGAGAGGGTAAGGCTCCCAGTAGACGACTGGGTTGATAGGCCGGATATGGAAGCACGGTAACGTGTGGAGTTGACCGGTACTAATAGGCCGAGGGCTTGTCCTCAGTTGCTCGCGTCCACTGTGTTGGTTCTGAAACCACGAACAGCCCCACGTTTCACAGAGCGTGGTGCGGCTGACAGTTTCATAGTGTTTCGGTGGTTATAGCGTGAGGGAAACGCCCGGTTACATTCCGAACCCGGAAGCTAAGCCTTACAGCGCCGATGGTACTGCAGGGGGGACCCTGTGGGAGAGTAGGACGCCGCCGAACTCCTTTTAGAGCTCTGGCTCTTGGGTCTCTAACCCGAGGGCCAGAGCTTTTTTGCGTTGAGGTAAGGTCGGGGGGCATCGTTGGCTCATTTCCCACAGGAGGCTCCCGGGTGGAGGTCCAGGAGACCCGTGTCCAGACGGATCGGGTCCTCACCATCCCGAACATCCTCAGCATGGCGCGGCTCCTTGGTGTGCCGCTCTTCCTGTGGCTGATCCTCAGGCCCGAGTTCGGAGGGCCCAAGAGCGATGGCTGGGCGCTGCTCGTACTGGCGCTGAGCGGGGTCAGTGACTACCTGGACGGTAAGCTCGCGCGGCGCTGGAACCAGATCAGCAGCCTGGGTCGGCTCCTCGACCCTGCGGCCGATCGCCTCTACATTCTCTCGACTCTGGTAGGGCTCACCTGGCGCGAGATTCTGCCGATCTGGTTGACCCTTGTACTGCTGGCACGTGAGCTGGTTCTGTTGGTGATGGTCGGCATCCTCAGACGGCACGGCTATCCGCCGCCGCAGGTGAACTTCCTGGGGAAGGCCGCGACCTTCAACTTGATGTACGCGTTTCCGCTGCTCCTGCTCAGTGACGGAAGTGGATGGATCTCGTCACTCGCTGCCATTTTCGGATGGGCGTTCGCCGGATGGGGTACAACCCTGTACTGGTGGGCAGGAGTTCTCTACGTGGTACAGGTCCGCCGTCTGGTACGGGCGGACACCATGGCCGATTGACCTCGCCGATTGATGCGGCCGCAGCGGCGCGATGGCCCGCGGTGGAAAAGTGCGGGACAATTCGGGCGGGAGTAGTCGGCTAGACCGTCATCTCTTAGAGGAGGACGCTTCCGACATGAAGGCCGTCGTGATGGCCGGTGGCGAAGGTACACGCCTTCGCCCAATGACCTCAAGCATGCCCAAGCCGCTCCTGCCGGTGGCCAACCGGCCGATCATGGAGCACGTTCTGCGGCTGCTCAAAAGGCATGGGCTCAATGAGACCGTTGTCACAGTCCAGTTCCTCGCGTCGCTCGTCAAGAACTACTTCGGTGACGGCGAAGAACTCGGTATGGAACTGACCTATGCCAACGAGGAGAAGCCACTCGGTACCGCCGGAAGCGTCAAGAACGCCGAAGAAGCGTTGAAGGACGACGCCTTCCTCGTCATCTCCGGCGATGCCCTGACCGACTTCGATCTCACCGAGCTGATCAGCTTCCACAAGGAAAAGGGAGCGCTGGTCACGGTCTGTTTGACGAGGGTGCCCAATCCCCTGGAGTTCGGCATCACCATCGTCGACGAAGAGGGCAAGGTCGAGCGTTTCCTTGAGAAGCCGACCTGGGGCCAGGTCTTCTCGGACACGGTGAACACGGGCATCTACGTGATGGAGCCCGAGGTGTTCAACTACGTCGAGGCGGACGTGCCCGTCGACTGGTCAGGTGATGTCTTCCCCCAGTTGATGAAGGAGGGCAAGCCCGTCTACGGCTATGTCGCCGAGGGCTACTGGGAGGACGTCGGCACCCATGAGAGCTATGTGAAGGCGCAGGCCGACGTCCTGGAGGGCAAGGTCGACGTCGAGATGGACGGCTTCGAGATCTCCCCGGGTGTGTGGGTGGCGGAGGGTGCCGAGGTGCATCCCGACGCGGTGCTGCGCGGACCGCTCTACATCGGCGACTACGCCAAGGTCGAGGCCGGTGCGGAGATCCGGGAGCACACGGTCGTCGGCTCGAACGTCGTCGTCAAGAGCGGGGCCTTCCTGCACAAGGCCGTGGTGCACGACAACGTGTACGTCGGCCAGCACAGCAATCTGCGGGGCTGTGTCGTCGGGAAGAACACGGACATCATGCGGGCCGCCCGGATCGAGGACGGGGCGGTCATCGGGGACGAGTGCCTGATCGGCGAAGAATCGATCGTGCAGGGCAATGTCCGGGTCTACCCGTTCAAGACGATCGAGGCCGGTGCGTTCGTCAACACCTCCGTCATCTGGGAGTCGAGGGGCCAGGCGCATCTGTTCGGTGCGCGGGGCGTCTCCGGAATCCTGAACGTGGAGATCACGCCCGAACTGGCGGTGCGGCTGGCCGGTGCCTACGCGACGACGCTGAAGAAGGGCTCCACCGTCACGACGGCCCGCGACCACTCCCGTGGCGCCCGGGCGCTGAAGCGCGCGGTCATCTCCGCGCTGCAGGCCAGCGCCATCGACGTACGGGACCTGGAGAACGTACCGCTGCCCGTTGCTCGCCAGCAGACGGCGCGGGGGAGCGCGGGTGGGATCATGATCCGGACCACGCCCGGGGTGCCGGATTCCGTGGACATCATGTTCTTCGACGGGCAGGGCGCGGATCTGTCGCAGGGCAGTCAGCGCAAGCTGGACCGGGTGTTCGCGCGGCAGGAGTACCGGCGGGCGTTCCCCGGGGAGATCGGAGACCTGCACTTCCCGGCCAGTGTGTTCGACTCGTACACCGGGTCGCTGCTGCGGAACGTCGACACGACAGGGATCGCCGAGTCGGGGCTGAAGGTCGTCGTCGACGCGTCGAACGGCAGTGCCGGGCTGGTGCTGCCCAGTCTGCTGGGCAAGCTGGGTGTGGACTCGCTGACCATCAACCCCGGTCTGGACGAGTCGAGGCCGACGGAGTCGGCGGAGGCGCGGCGGTCCGGGATGGTCCGGCTGGGTGAGATCGTCGCGTCCGCGCGGGCCGCGTTCGGGGTGCGGTTCGACCCTGTCGGCGAGCGGTTGTCGCTGGTCGACGAGAAGGGGCGGATCGTCGAGGACGACCGGGCACTGCTGGTGATGCTCGACCTGGTGGCCGCGGAGCGGCGCAGCGGGCGGGTGGCGCTGCCGGTGACCACGACGAGGATCGCCGAGCAGGTGGCGGCGTACCACGGGACGCAGGTGGACTGGACCACCACTTCGCCGGACGATCTGACCCGCGTGGGGCGGGACGAGTCGACGATCTTCGGTGGGGATGGCAGGGGCGGGTTCATCGTCCCCGAGTTCAGCAGTGTCTTCGACGGTACGGCGGCCTTCGTGCGGTTGATCGGACTGGTGGCGCGGACTCAGCTCACCCTCAGCCAGATCGACGCGCGGATCCCGCGCGCGCACGTCCTGAAGCGGGATCTGGCGACCCCGTGGGCCGTCAAGGGGCTGGTGATGCGGCGGGTCGTCGAGGCGGCGGGAGAGCGCGACGTGGACACCACTGACGGGGTACGGGTGGTCGAGTCCGACGGTCGCTGGGTGCTGGTGCTGCCCGACCCGGCCGAGGCGGTCACCCATCTGTGGGCCGAGGGGCCGGACGACGCCTCCGCCCAGGCCCTGCTCGACGAGTGGTCGGCCGTCGTGGACAGCGCCGGGCGGTAAAACACCCTGCACGCGTGCGTGCCGGACAAGTGTCCCCAAGGGGGCCTGTCCGGCACGCCGGTGGGGCCGTTCGGAGGTACCGGTCGCGACATGCGACGATGTGCGGCATGCCGCAGCCGCCCCCCGTTCGGAGCACACCGCCACGCGCCTCGCGTCCGGACGCGTCCATGTCGCTGCTCACCAATGTCATGGACCACAGCCTCGACGACGGGTACGCCGAGGCGGCGGCCCGCAAGGAGGCGGCGGGGGCCGGAGGGCTGCCCAAGACGCTGCGGGCGAAGCTCGGGCTGGCCGCCGGTCTGGTGCTCGCGGCCCTGATCGTGACGGTGGGCGCCGCGCAGGCGCGGGTCGCCGCTCCCGTCGTGGCCAAGGAGCGCGAGGAGCTGATCGACCGCATCGAGAGCGAGACCGCCGCCGCGGACGATCTGGAGAGCGGCGTCGACGAACTGCGTGACGAGGTGGGCGCGCGCCAGCGAGAGGCGCTCAAGGAGAGCGGCGGCGGTGACCGTACGGCGCTGCTGGGGATTCTGTCGGGCGCTGCCGAAGTGCGCGGGCCCGGTGTGAAGTTGGTCGTCAACGACGCCGAGGACGCCTCGGCGGGCGGCGACAACGACCCGCGCGGGACGTCGGGCTTCTCCGACACGGGGCGGGTACGGGACCGGGACATGCAGCGCGTGGTGAACGGGCTGTGGGAGTCGGGTGCCGAGGCCGTCTCGATCAACGGCCAGAGGCTCACGGCGCTGTCCGCGATCAGGGCCGCGGGCGACGCCATACTGGTCGACAACAGGCCGCTGGTGCCGCCGTACACGGTGCTGGCGGTGGGGGATGGGGAAGGAATGAGCGCCAGGTTCCAGGACAGCGCCGACGGGCTGTACCTGGATGCTCTGGAGGAGAGCTTCGGCATCCGTACCGGCATCTCCGTGGAGGACGATCTCCGGCTGCCGGCGGCGCCCAGCGTGATCGTCCGTACCGCTGAGCCGCTCATCGAGACCGCACAGCCGAGAACTGAGAAAGGCACATCGTGATCGCCGTACTGGGCCTCGTCGTGGGAGTCGTGGCCGGCCTGTTGGTCCGGCCCGAGGTTCCGGCGGCAGTGGAGCCTTATCTGCCGATCGCCGTCGTCGCGGCGCTCGACGCCGTGTTCGGTGGCCTGCGGGCCATGCTCGACGGCATCTTCGACGACAAGGTCTTCGTGGTGTCGTTCCTGTCGAACGTCGTCGTGGCCGCGCTGATCGTCTTCCTGGGCGACAAGCTGGGCGTCGGGGCGCAGCTGTCCACCGGTGTGGTGGTCGTGCTCGGTATCCGCATCTTCTCCAACGCCGCGGCGATCCGGCGGCATGTGTTCCGGGCGTGAGGGCGATGAACGACAAGGACGAGGCGCAGGAGAACCGGCTGCGCAGAGAGCTGCCCGCGGAGGTGCCCGCGCAGGTGCCGCGGGCCGAGGTCGCCGAGCAGGTCTCCGAGCCGCGGCTGACCGGTCGGCAGCGGCTGGCGCAGGGGCTGTGGCCGCCGCGGGTGAGCCGGGCGCAACTCATCGTCGCCCTGCTGCTGTTCGGGCTGGGCTTCGGGCTCGCCGTCCAGGTCGCCTCGAACAGTGACGGTGACAGTGCCCTGCGGGGTGCCCGTCAGGAAGATCTTGTTCGCATCCTCGATGAACTGGACGACCGTACTCAGCGTCTTGAAGACGAGAAGCGGGATCTCGAGGAGCAGCGGGACGAACTGGAGAACAGTTCGGACCAAGCCGAGGAGGCGCGCAAGCAGCGTGTCGAGAAGGAGCGGCAACTCGGGATCCTGGCGGGCACGGTGGCGGCTCAGGGGCCCGGGATCACGATGACCATCGAGGACACGAAGGGGACGGTCGAGGCGCACATGCTGCTCGACGCGGTCCAGGAGCTGCGGGCGGCGGGTGCGGAGGCGATCCAGGTGAACGGGGTACGCGTGGTCGCGGGCACCTATCTGACGGAGTCGGGTGAAAGCGTGAGCGTCGACGGGAACAAGATCAACGCGCCCTATCGTTTCAAGGTCATCGGCAAGCCGCAGGACCTCGAACCGGCGCTCAACATCCCAGGAGGCGTGGTGCAGATGCTGGAGAAGGAGCAGGCCACCGTTACGGTTGCGCGGTCGGACAAGATCGTTGTGGACGCCTTGCGAGTGGCGAAGCGGCCTGACTACGCTCGGTCGTCCTCCCCGTGAACCGGGGGTGCATGGGGGACGTCCGGCCAGGGCATGAGGTTGCGGGGGGTCGGCGCACCGAATGGGTGGTGCGTGGTGGAAACTGTCTGGTGGAGACGGACGTTGTGAAGGTGTCCGGGTCGGCCAGTGTGTGCTATCAGGGTTCGTCCTGCCCCACGGGCGGGTCTGTTTCGGTCAAGGGGAATCGCCCGTGAAGTTGTTTGCGAAGTTGTTCGGCAAGAGCGCACGAGAGGGCCGCGGGAACGCGACCGCTCGGCATCGCGCACAGCCCGACGCAGAGGGTCAGCGCCCGATGTTCCGGGACGAGGTAGCTGGTCAAGGCGGTGGTGTCGCCGGAGGTCCGGGCGCGCCGTCGGTTGACCCTGCCCAGGCCGGAGGCATAGGTTTCGGGCAACCCTCAAGTGCGGGTGGAGGGTTTTCCGGTCCGTACGCGTCCAACGCCCCCGCGGGGCAGCCGCGGCAGGAGGATCCGTCCATGTCGGCCCTGGTCTGTACGAGGTGCGGCAACCGCAACGCGGAGAACAGCCGCTTCTGCTCCAACTGCGGCGCGCCGCTGCGCGCGGGCGCCGCGGCCGAGCGTCCGTCGGAGACGACGTCCACGATCTCCATCAGCGGTCTCGAGGCCTACGACGCCGAGGCGACCGGTCAGACGCCGGTGCCGATGCTCTCCCCCGAGGCCCAGGCGGCCGTCGACGCGCTGCCGCTGGGTTCCGCGCTGCTGGTGGTGCGCCGGGGGCCGAACTCGGGCAGCCGCTTCCTGCTGGACAGCGATCTGACCACGGCCGGGCGGCACCCGCAGAGCGACATCTTCCTGGACGACGTCACGGTCTCGCGCCGCCATGTGGAGTTCCGGCGCAGCCCGGACGGCTCGTTCACGGTTGCCGACGTGGGCTCCCTGAACGGCACGTACGTCAACCGCGAGCGGATCGACCAGGTCGCTCTGTCGAACGGTGACGAGGTCCAGATCGGCAAGTACCGGCTGGTGTTCTACGCCAGCAGGCAGGGCATCTGACCCGCCCCCGGACGCGGTCCGGGGAACCCCAGGGAAGGTCCATGCTTCGAACACCGAGCGGCGGTGCCGGGCGCGGTACCGCCGCCATGGACAGTGGGCTGATGAGCATCGGCACGGTGCTGAACGTGCTGCGCGAGGAGTTCCCCGAGGTGACGATCTCCAAGATCCGTTTCCTGGAGTCGGAGGGGCTGATCGAGCCGCAGCGGACCCCCTCGGGATACCGCAAGTTCAGTGCCGAGGACGTCGAGCGTCTCGGCCACGTGCTGAGGATGCAGCGGGACCACTACCTGCCGCTCAAGGTGATCCGTGAGCATCTCGACGCCATGGAGCGCGGTGAGGCCGTGCCCCTTCCGGCCCGGGTGGGCAGGCAGCGGGACGGGGAGGACGCGCCGGAGCCCTGTGAGGGGCCCACGGCGGCCCGGATCGGCCGGGCCGAGCTGCTGGCCGCCGCCGGGATCGGAGAGTCCGAGCTGGCCGAGTGGGAGTCGTACGGGCTGGTCGCGGCGCTGCCGGACGGGTCGTTCGACGCCGAGGTGGTGACCGTGGCGGCGCTCGTCGCCGAGCTGGGGCGGTTCGGGATCGAGCCGCGGCACCTGCGGCTGATGAAGGCCGCGGCCGACCGTGAGGCGGGGCTGGTGGACCAGGTGGTGGCCCCGCTGCGGCGGCACCGCAACCCGCAGACCAGAACGCACGCGGAGGCCCGTACGAAGGAACTGGCGGGGCTCACGATGAAGCTGCACGCGGCGCTGGTGCAGACCGCGCTCGGAGTGCGGCTGCCATGAGCGGCGCGCCGAATCCGGTACGGGGCTCAGGGCCCGGCCGGACGGGCTGGGGGCCGGGTCCGGCCGGGACGGATCGGGCACCCGTTGTCGGCCCGACTACCCAAACGTCCCGGGCACGTCCTAGGGTTACTGTGTGAACGAGCTCGATGTCGTAGGTGTCCGGGTCGAAATGCCCTCCAACCAACCGATCGTGCTCCTGCGTGAAGTGGGAGGCGACCGTTACCTCCCCATCTGGATCGGGCCGGGGGAGGCGACGGCGATCGCCTTCGCCCAGCAGGGCATGGCTCCCGCGCGACCGCTGACCCACGACCTGTTCAAGGACGTGCTCGAGGCCGTCGGCCAGGAGCTGACCGAAGTGCGCATCACTGACCTGCGCGAAGGCGTCTTCTACGCGGAGCTGGTCTTCGCCAGCGGCGTCGAGGTGAGTGCCCGCCCGTCCGATGCCATAGCGCTGGCCCTGCGCACCGGAACGCCGATCTACGGCAGTGACGGGGTGCTCGACGACGCCGGTATCGCGATTCCGGACGAGCAGGAGGACGAAGTGGAGAAGTTCCGCGAGTTCCTCGATCAGATCTCGCCGGAGGACTTCGGCAGCAGCAGCCAGTGAGCCGCGCGGCCGACCCAGTGGGCGAGTGCTCCGTAAGGGTCGGCTCACGGCCGGTGACCGCTCGTGGCCCGGCATGTGCCGGGGGCGAGTGAGGGCGTCATGCGGCTTCTCACCAGAGCATTCGGCTAGCCTTTCCCCGCGGCGGGGTGCGGGAAACCACTCTTAGGGTGATTATCACTCGGCGTGCCGAGTGTGGCGATCGTTGACGCACCCTTGGTGACTGCCTACCGTCGAGAAGGCAGGTCAAGGACGGAGGTCGGCGTGAGAAGCAGCGGCGACGGTACGGCTGGGGGTGCCCCCGGACGCAGTCCGGGGGAGAGCGGTCCGTACCCTCCCCCAAGCTCTCGGCTCCGCTCGAACGGGGGGTATCCCCAGGTCAGGGCGGCCGATCACGCTGTGCAGCGCGCGGCGGCCGTGGTCGGCGGCGGAGGGGCGGCGTCCATGGCATCCGAAGAGATCGGCTACCGGGGTCCGACGGCGTGTGCCGCCGCCGGGATCACCTATCGGCAACTCGACTACTGGGCCCGTACCGGGCTCGTCGAACCGAGCGTGCGGCCCGCCCACGGGTCGGGGACACAGCGCCTGTACAGCTTCCGGGACGTTGTCGTCCTGAAGATCGTGAAGCGGTTCCTCGACACCGGGGTGTCCCTGCAGAACATCCGTACCGCCGTGCAGCATCTGCGGGAGCGCGGCTTCCGGGATCTGGAGCGGATGACGCTGATGAGCGATGGTGCCACGGTCTACGAGTGCACCTCGCCCGACGAGGTGCATGCCCTGCTCCAGGGTGGTCAGGGGATCTTCGGGATCGCCGTGGGGGTCGTGTGGCGGGACGTCGAGAGCGCGCTTTCGCAGTTGCACGGGGAGCGCATCGACACCGGGGAGACGCTCGTCGGGCACAACCCGGCGGATGAGCTGGCGCGGCGGCGCAATCGGGCGGTGTGAGGCCGACGGGCCGTCCTCGCGGGGCATTGTCAGTGGCGTGAGGCAGCATCGGAGATGTGAGAACCGCGCCCACGATCCTGCATCTCGACATGGATGCCTTTTTCGCCTCGGTGGAGCAGGCGTCCAAGCCGAGCCTGCGCGGCAAGGCCGTGATCGTCGGCGGGCTGGGGCCGCGGGGTGTGGTGGCCACCGCGTCGTACGAGGCCCGGGTCTTCGGGGTGCACTCGGCGATGCCCATGGCGCAGGCGCGGCGGCTCGCGCCGAACGCGGCGTATCTCGTGCCGCGGTTCCAGCTGTACCGGACGATCAGCGAGCAGGTCATGGAGCTGCTGCGGGCGCTGTCGCCGCTGGTGGAGCCGCTCAGCCTCGATGAGGCGTTCGTCGATCTGGAGGCCGGGGGAGCGGCCTGGGACGAGACGTCGGCGCGGCTGGTCGGGGGCAGGCTCCGGGCGGACATACGGCGGGTCACGGGGCTCACCGGGTCGGTGGGGCTGGCCGCCTCCAAGATGCTCGCGAAGATCGCCTCCGAGCAGGCCAAGCCCGATGGGCTCGTGGTGATCGAGCCCGGCACGGAGCGGGCGCTGCTCGGGCCGATGTCGGTGCGGACCCTGCCGGGGGTGGGGCCCGCGACGGGGGACCATCTGCGGCGGGCCGGGATCACCACGGTGGAGGAGATCGCGGAGGCGGGGGAGGACGAGCTGGTCCGGCTGCTGGGCAAGGCGCACGGGCACGCGTTGCACGCGATGGCGTTGGCGCGGGATGAGCGGCCGGTGGTGGCCGAGCGGGAGACCAAGTCGGTGTCCGTGGAGGACACGTACGACGTGGACATCCATGACCGGGTGCGGGTGGGGCTGGAGGTGCAGCGGCTGGCGGACCGGTGTGTGCGGCGGTTGCGGGGGGCCGGGTTGTCCGGGCGGACGATCGTGCTCAAGGTGCGGCGCTACGACTTCTCCACGCTGACGCGGTCCGAGACGTTGCGGGGGCCTACCGATGATCCGGCGGTGGTGCGGGAGGCGGCTGGGCGGTTGCTGGAGTCGGTGGACACGACCGGGGGTGTGCGGTTGTTGGGGGTGGGGGTGAGTGGGCTTGCCGATTACACGCAGGAGGACTTGTTCGCTCAGGCGGCGGGGGAGCGGGGGGAGGAGGCGGAGGCCGTGGGGGAGGGGACCGCGGATGACGGGGGTCGTGAGCAGGGCGAGGACGTCGGTGAGCGTCGGTGGCTGCCGGGGCACGATGTGCGGCACGCGGAGTATGGGTACGGGTGGGTGCAGGGGAGCGGGGTGGGGCGGGTGACGGTGCGGTTTGAGACGCCGGGGTCTCTGCCTGGGCGGGTGCGGACGTTCTTGGTGGGGGATCCGTTGTTGGTGGGGGTGGATTCGTTGCCGCTGGTCGCCGACGGTGCGCCCGGGGCCGGGTCGGTGGACGGGGTTCTTGGCTGATCCGGTGCTGTTGCTGGGCGGGGGTGGGTCGCGCGGTCCAGCGCTGGCGGGGTGCTGCCCGCGCCCACTCGTGCCGCCTGCGTCCACTCGTGCCGCCTGCGTCCACTCGTGCCGCCCGCGCCCACCCGTGCCGCCTGCGTCCACCCGTGCCTGTGCCCACCCGTACCGCCCCAGCGGCACGACTGCCCGCACGCTAGGCGGATTGGGCGGGCTGCGAGGGGGGCACGGCGGGTGGCAGTTCGAGTGGGCGAGGCGGGCGGTGTAGATCAGGCAGTTGGGCAGGGCAGGGCAGGGCAGGTCAGGGCAGGGCAGGTCGGGGCTCAGGGGTAGGGCCGTTGGCTCAGGCCTCCGCGTCCTCCGGTGTGGTGGAGGGAGGGGTCACGTCCAGGCCGTAGTGGTGGTAGAGCTGGAGTTCCTGTTCGGGTGAGAGGTGGCGGCCCACGCCGAAGTCGGGGGCGTCCTTGATGAGGGTGCGGTCGAAAGGGATGTGCAGGGTGCCTTCGACGAGTTCGCTGGGTTCGAGGGGGACGAAGGCGTCTCTGCTGAAGAGGCCGGTGCGTATGGCGGCCCACTCGGGGACGCCGGTGGCGTCGTCGAGGTAGATTTCGTCGATCGTGCCGATCTTGACGCCGTTGCGGTCGAACGCCTTGCGGCCGATCAGGTTGCGCGGATCGATGTCGGTCTGCACGGGCCCTCCAACTGGTCGCAAGTCGTCCGTTACGGTCGGCTCTCAGGGGGTTCTAGGCGTTCTCCAGCGGTTTGTGCTTGATTACTACGAAAGAGCACATTGAGAGTGGCGGCCACTCGAAGGACCGGGTCTTGTGTGCGCTGGTACGCTGACGAACGGCTGCTGACCCCGTGCGGGAGAGTCCTCCAGACACCATCGGAGGCGCCGAAGGAGCAAATCCTCCCCGGAATCTCTCAGGCCCACGTACCGCACGGACGAGGTCACTCTGGAAAGCAGGGCGGGTGTCGACGGCGTCCGCCCTCACCGACGGTGAAAGCCGGAAGCCCCCACGGGCGACCGGTGAAGCTCTCAGGTTGAGATGACAGAGGGGGAGGCCGTCGGGGCACCCGTGCCGTGGTGTCCCTCGAAGGTCGCGTCTGACCAGGAGGCCTCCGCATGACCGCCCAGCGCATTCCCCTCGCCGAGCTTGAGAAGGGCATTCCCTTCGAGCAGCGTCATATCGGACCCGACCAGGAAGCGCGGGCCAAGATGCTCGCGCAGGTCGGCTACGGCTCGCTCGACGGGCTGACCGCCGCCGCGGTCCCGGCCGTGATCAAGAACGTCGAATCCCTGGAGCTGCCCGAGGCGCGCACCGAGGCCGAGGTGCTGGCCGAGCTGCGGTCGCTGGCCGACCGGAACCAGGTGCTCGGCTCCATGATCGGGCTCGGTTACTACGGGACCTTCACCCCGCCGGTCATCCTGCGCAATGTCATGGAGAACCCGTCCTGGTACACGGCTTACACGCCCTACCAGCCGGAGATCTCTCAAGGGCGGCTCGAGGCCCTGCTGAACTTCCAGACCGTCGTCGCCGACCTCACCGGGCTGCCGACCTCCGGTGCCTCGCTGCTCGACGAGGGCACGGCCGCCGCCGAGGCCATGGCGCTGTCGCGGCGCATGGGCAAGAACAAGAAGGGCCTCTTCCTGGTCGACGCGGACGCGCTGCCGCAGACCATCGCCGTGATCCAGACCCGCGCCGAGCCGACCGGGGTGGAGGTCGTCGTCGCCGACCTGAGTGACGGCATTCCGGCCGAGGTCGCCGAGCGTGAGATCAACGGCGTGCTCCTTCAGTACCCGGGCGCCTCCGGTGCCGTGCGGGATCTTGAGCCGGTCATCGCGCGGGCCCATGAGCTGGGCGCGGTCGTCACCGTCGCCGCCGATCTGCTCGCGCTGACGCTGCTGAAGTCGCCGGGCGCGCTGGGCGCGGACATCGCGGTCGGCACGACCCAGCGGTTCGGTGTGCCGATGGGCTTCGGCGGGCCGCACGCCGGTTACATGGCCGTACAGGAGAAGTTCGCGCGCAGCCTGCCCGGGCGGCTCGTGGGTGTCTCCGTGGACGCCGACGGGCACAAGGCCTACCGCCTCGCGCTCCAGACCCGTGAGCAGCACATCCGCCGGGAGAAGGCCACCAGCAACATCTGTACCGCACAGGTGCTGCTCGCCGTGATGGCCGGGATGTACGCCGTGTACCACGGGCCCGAAGGGCTGAAGGGCATCGCCCGCCGCACCCACCGGTACGCCACCATCCTCGCCGCGGGCCTCACCGCGGGGGGTGTCGAGGTCGTGCACGGCTCCTACTTCGACACGCTGACCGTGCGGGTCGCCGGGCGCGCCGGTGCGGTCGTCGAGGCCGCGCGGCGCAACGGGGTGAACCTGCGGCTGGTCGACGCCGACCACGTCTCGATCGCCTGCGACGAGACCACGAACCGGGCCCGGCTGAGCGCCGTGTGGGACGCCTTCGGGGTCGAGGGTGATGTCGAGGCGCTGGACGCGGAGGCCGGGGACGCGCTGCCGGGGGAGCTGCTGCGGAGCGACGAGTTCCTGACCCACCCCGTCTTCCAGCAGCACCGGTCCGAGACGGCCATGCTGCGGTATCTGCGGCGGCTCGCCGACCGGGACTACGCGCTCGACCGCGGCATGATCCCGCTGGGCTCCTGCACCATGAAGCTCAACGCCACCACCGAGATGGAGCCGGTCACCTGGCCGGAGTTCGGGCAGCTGCACCCGTTCGCGCCCGCCGAGCAGGCGGAGGGCTACCTCACGCTCATCCGTGAGCTGGAGGAGGGCCTCGCCGAGGTCACCGGGTACGACAAGGTGTCGCTCCAGCCCAACGCCGGGTCGCAGGGCGAGCTGGCCGGGCTGCTCGCCGTACGCGGGTACCACCGGGCCAACGGCGACGCGCAGCGGACCGTGTGTCTGATCCCGTCCTCCGCGCACGGGACCAACGCGGCGAGCGCCGTGATGGCCGGGATGAAGGTCGTCGTCGTGAAGACCGCCGAGGACGGCGAGGTCGACGTCGACGATCTGCGGGCGAAGATCGAGCAGTACCGTGACGAACTGGCGGTGCTGATGATCACGTATCCGTCCACGCACGGTGTGTTCGAGGAGCACGTCGCCGACGTCTGCGCGCAGGTGCACGAGGCCGGTGGGCAGGTGTACATCGACGGGGCCAACCTCAACGCGCTCGTCGGGCTCGCCAAGCCGGGGCACTTCGGCGGTGACGTCTCGCACCTGAACCTGCACAAGACGTTCTGCATCCCGCACGGCGGCGGCGGTCCGGGCGTCGGCCCGGTCGCCGTACGGTCCCACCTGGCGCCGTATCTGCCGAACCACCCGCTGCAGCCCGCGGCCGGGCCGGAAACGGGCGTCGGGCCCATCTCGGCGGCGCCGTGGGGCTCCGCGGGCATCCTGCCCATCTCCTGGGCGTACGTCCGTCTGATGGGCGGCGAGGGGCTCAAGCGGGCCACCCAGGTGGCCGTGCTGGGCGCCAACTACATCGCCAAGCGGCTCGAGCCGCACTACCCGGTGCTGTACACCGGGCCGGGTGGGCTGGTCGCGCACGAGTGCATCATCGATCTGCGGCCGCTGACCAAGGCGACCGGGGTGAGCGTCGACGATGTCGCCAAGCGGCTCATCGACTACGGCTTCCACGCGCCGACGATGTCGTTCCCGGTGGCCGGGACGCTGATGATCGAGCCGACCGAGTCGGAGGACCTGATCGAACTCGACCGGTTCTGCGAGGCGATGATCGCCATACGGGGTGAGATCGAGAAGGTCGGGTCCGGGGAGTGGTCGGCGGACGACAACCCGCTGCGGAACGCGCCGCACACGGCGGCTTCTGTCGGTGGTGAGTGGGAGCACGCTTACAGCCGTGAGGAGGCCGTGTTCCCGGGTGGGGTGTCGGCCGCGGACAAGTACTGGCCGCCGGTGCGCAGGATCGACCAGGCGTTCGGGGATCGGAACCTGGTGTGTTCCTGCCCGCCGCTGGATGCGTACGAGGACTGAGACGGTTCTTCGGCTGCGGGCGCGTTGTGACTGGTCGCGCGGTTCCCCGCGCCCCTGAGCCGCGACAGCCCTACGCCGGATAAGCGTGGGTCTGGGCCGCCTTCACCGTGGCCCAGACCTTCGCTCCCGGGTGGAGGTCCAGTTCCGCCGCGGCGATCGTCGTCAGGTCGGCGGTCAGGGTGAGGGCGCCCGTGAGGGCCGCGCGGATCTGGTCGCCGTGGGTTTCCAGGCCCGTGACCTCGCAGTGCCAGAGGTTGCGGGCGCTGGAGCCGGTCGGGCGGTCGCGGTGGAGGGTGACCGCGTTCGGCGGGAAGGCGACGAACGCGGGGCCCGTGAGGTGCTCGGTGGTGGCGATGGCCGGGCCGGTGCCCAGGCGGACCGTGTGGCCGTCGGCCCGGCCCTGGTAGAGGTTGAGGCCGACCAGCTGGGCGATGTAGTCGGTGCGGGGGCGGCGGGCGATCTCGGCGGGGGTGCCCTCCTGGACGACCCGGCCGTGCTCGACGACGACCAGGCGGTCCGCCAGCACCATGGCGTCCAGTGGGTCATGGGTGACGAGTACGGCGACGGCCTCGAAGTCCGCCAGATGGTGGCGGAGCCCCGCGCGCACCTCCAGGCGGGTACGGGCGTCCAGGGCGGCCAGGGGCTCGTCGAGAAGGAGCAGTCGGGGACGCGTGGCCAGGGCGCGCGCCAGGGCCACGCGCTGGGCCTGGCCGCCGGACAGCCGCCGGGGCTTGGCGGCGGCGTGGTCGGTGAGGCCCATGCGGGCCAGCCACTCGGCGGCCTGGGCGCGGGCCGCCGCCTTGGGGGCGCCCTGGCAGCGCGGGCCGAAGGCCACGTTGTCCAGCGCGGTCAGATGCGGGAACAGCAGGTAGTCCTGGAATACGACGCCGACCGGGCGGGACTCGGGCGGCGTGCCGTCCAGCTCGGTGCCGTCGAGGCGCAGATGCCCGCCGGTGAGCGGGGTGAGACCGGCGAGGGCGCGCAGGGCGGTGGTCTTGCCCGCGCCGTTGGGACCGAGGAGTGCGACGACGTCGCCGGGGGCGGCGGTGAGGCTGACGTCCAGGTGGAAGTCGCCGCGGTCGACGATCAGGTGGGCGTCGAGGGCGCCGGGCGCCGGGTCGGTCATGGGGTGCGCTTCCGGGGAGGTCATGACGGGGTCAGCCAGCGGTCGCGCAGGCCCGCCAGGACCGCGATGGAGACGGCGAGCAGGACCAGGCTGAGCGCGATCGCGGCGGCCGGGTCGCTCTGCAGGGCGAGGTAGACGGCCAGCGGCATGGTCTGGGTGCGGCCGGGGAAGTTGCCCGCGAAGGTGATGGTGGCGCCGAACTCGCCGAGCGCGCGGGCCCAGGCCAGTACGGCACCGGCCGCGACGCCCGGTGCGATCAGCGGCAGGGTGACGCGGCGGAACGCGGTGAAGCGGGAGGCGCCGAGGGTGGTGGCGGCCTCCTCGTAGCGGGGGTCGGCGGCCCGCAGGGTGCCCTCGACGCTGATGACGAGGAACGGCAGCGCCACGAAGGTCTCCGCGAGGATCACCCCGGTGGTGGTGAACGGCAGGGTGATGCCGAACCAGGAGTCCAGCCACCGCCCGACGACGCCGTTGCGGCCGAGGGCGAGCAGCAGTGCCACACCGCCGACCACGGGCGGCAGCACCAGCGGCAGCGTCACCAGGGCCCGGACCAGGCGGCGGCCGGGGAAGTCGGTGCGGGCCAGCAGCCAGGCCAGCGGGACGCCGACGACGAGGCTCAGCGCCGTCGCCGAGGTGGCGCACACGAGCGACAGCCGCAGCGCCTCCCAGACCTCGGGGCTGGTCAGCTGGTCCGGCAGGGTGCGCCAGGGTGCGCGGATGAGCAGGGCGAGAAGCGGCAGCAGCAGGAAGGCCAGACCCACGAGGGCGGGGATCAGCAACGGCAGCGGTGCCGAGCGGGTGCGGCGGCGCCGGGCCTTGCCGGTGGCCGGGGGGCTGCTGGTCATGGCGCGAGGAAACCGGCGCCGGTCAGGACCTTCCGGCCCTCCGCGGAGCGCACGAAGTCGATGAAGGCCTGGCCGCCCGCGGCGTTGGGCGCGTCGGCCAGCCGGGCGATCGGATAGTTGTTGATGCCTTGCGCGGCCTCGGGGAAGGGCACGCCCGTGACCTTGCCCGCCGCCGCCCGGACGTCGGTGCGGTAGACGAGGGCGGCGTCGGCCTCCTTCAGCTCGACCTTGGTGAGGGCGGCCTTGACGTCCTGTTCGTACGACACCGGGGTGACCTTGACGCCGCCCGCCGTCAGGACCCGTTGGGCGGCGACGCCGCAGGGCACCGTCTGGTCGCAGAGCACGACCTTCAGGCCGGACTTGGTGAGGTCTTTCAGGCCGGTGATCCGGTCGGGGTTGCCCGGCAGGGTGGCGATCTCCAGCTGGTTGCGGACGAAGGTGGCGGGCGGGCCCGCCGTACGGTTCCCGTTGACCACGACCTCCATGGTGCCGGGGCTGGCGGCGGCGAAGACGTCGGCCGGGGCGCCGCCGGTGATGCTCGCGGCGAGGCTGTCGCTGCCGCCGAAGCTGAAGGTGACCTTGGTGCCCGGGTGCCAGCGCTCGAACGCCGTACCCAGCGCCGTGAAGCTCTCCTTGAGGGAGGCGGCGGCGAAGACGGTGATCGTGCCGGAGACGTTCGTGGGTGTCCAGGAGCCGGTCCGCGTACTGCTGCTGGGGTCGGACGGCGACGCGGGGGAGCAGGCGGCCAGCAGGAGCAGCGCGGTGCCGCCGATCGCGCCCGCGGTGAGGGCGCGGCGGGCGCGGGGGGCTCGGCGGGTGGAACGGGTGGTCACGTGTGCCCTCGCTCGGTGTCCGGGAAGGGCCCGGCGGGGCCCGTTCGATGCGTCGACTCTACGCCGATCATACTTGCGCAGATGCGAGCCGGAAATGTGTTGGAGCATCGCATGAGCGGGTGTAGGTGCCGATGTTGGTTCGCATATGCGTCAAGAGTGCGGAGATGGTGGCCGGTCGCGGACGTCAGATGCGGTCGATGTGTACGTTTGTCGACTTCACGCGGGCGGTAGCGGACATGCCGACCTCCAGGCCCAGTTCCTCGACCGCCTCGCGGGTGAGCAGGGAGACCAGCCGGTGCGGGCCCGCCTGGATCTCCACCTGGGCGGCGACGTCGCCGAGCTTGATGGCGGTGACGATGCCGGGGAAGGCGTTGCGGGCCGAGGTGTACGGGGTCTCCTCCCCGGCGGTGTCGGCGCGGGCGAGTTCGACGGAGAAGGCGGCGAGGTCCCGTCCGTCGATGAGCCGCCGCCCGTTGTCGTCGCGGTGGGTGGGCACGCGGCCCGCGTCCGCCCAGCGGCGGGCGGTGTCGGGGCTGACGCCGAGCAGGCGGGCGGCCTGGCCGATTGTGTAGGACTGCATGGCGGTCACGATAGGGCTGCCGGGGCGCCGGTTGGCCGTGGGGCGGCGGCGGGTCCGGGCTGGCGTGCGTGACCGGCTACGAGGAGTGACGGGCCGTGGATGCGCGTCGGGGCCGGTTCGCGGTGACTTCCCGCGGGCCGGCCCCTTCAGTTCCGCGGGCGGTGGGTCGTATCCGCCCGGTCGTGCTCAGGCTGCCGTCATCACCTGGAGCGGACGGTGCGGGTCGATGATCCGGCCGTCCGGCAGCAGCTCACCGGTGTCCTCGAAGAGCAGGACTCCGTTGCACAGCAGGCTCCAGCCCTGTTCCGGGTGGTGCGCCATGAGGCGGGCGGACTCCCGGTCGGCGGATTCGGCTGACGGACACGGCGGCTGGTGCTGGCACATGGGTGGGTTCTCTCGGTCCGTTGTGAGGTGTGGAATGGATTCGTTCATGGCCGCCCCCGTTGGTCTAAGTCGGTCGGAACCCAGTGTTGCCCTATGGGCGGCGATCCGCAGGGATTTCGCGGCACCGCTACTCACAGGTTCAGGACGCGTCACCCACGCGGACGGTTCATCTCAACTGCACGGTCACTTCGGGTGGTTCGTAGTGGCCGGATGGGGCTAGTCATTATCGGGCTGGCCATGACCGCGCCGGTCGTCGCCGCACCGGTGCCCGGACAGCGCCGTACCCCGCTGCCGGGACGTGGCGGCGGGGTACGGGTGGGTTGTGCGGGGCGGGGCGGTCAGGCGGGGGAGCCGAGCAGCGGCGCCGGGGTGGCCCGGTGGGTGAGGACCGGGAGCAGGTCGGCGACGCGGTGCGGGCGGTGGGCCGCGATGCCGGGCGGCGCGGGGGCGAGCGGGACGAGCAGGTCGGTGGCGGCGGGGTGGCCCGTGGCGCCGTCGGCCGTGCAGTCGCCGTGCAGCCAGAGCGTGAGCATGTACAGGCCAGGCAGGGACAACAGGCGCGGCTGGTACGGCTGGGCGAGGGTCTCCGCCTGGCGCAGCGCGCGCTCGGTGGAGGCGACGTAGGGGCCCTCGAAGAAGTGCGAGAAGGCCCAGCCGTCGGGGGTCAGCATGGTGTCCGCGGCGGCCACGGCGCGGTCGCCGCAGCGGATCAGGAAGCGCCAGCCGGCGAGCCGGGTGGCGGGGGCGCCCTTGGCGGGGATCTGGTCCAGTACGTGGACCGGCAGCGGGAGTTCGGGGTGTGCGGGGCCCTGGGCGGCGCGGAGGGACGGTGTACGCGCCTCGCGCACCGCGGTCGGGGAACCGAGTGCCGTGAGGACGGTACGGAGTGCGGGCGTGGGAGCCTCGGGGGCATGCAGCGGCATGGTGGGTCGCCTCTCATTCGACAGGCACGGTGGCGCGAGGGGGCGGGGCGGACGGCGCTGTCAGCTCACCAGGTCAGAGAGGCAGGGGCCGGGGTCGGGGGACGAGCGAGTGGGTGCGGTCTGCCGCGACTGGATCAGCGGCAGGACTCTGCGACCGCGGGCGCCAACCTTCTGCCTTGTTCGCGGAGTTTATACGACATGTGTTCAGGCTGTGTTTCGTCTAGTCGTTTCCGGCGAGCGGGGCAAGGGTTCAACCGGTCACTGGTATGCGGGATTGTTCCCGTTTCCGCGGCCGTCACACCGCCCTGACCTCGGGATTTGCCGCCGCTGCGGTAGGCTAATTCTCATCGGCGTTTTTCACGAGGTCTTGGGTACCGGAAAATTCACTTGGCAACTTGCCCCGTGAATGTGCCACCGATGCGCCATCGATCATCCAGGTCCGCAGTGACCACAGTAGCGTGCGGTGCCGTCCGTGGGGGACGTTATCGATCGCTTCGGCTGGGCATCATCCACCCTGACCCGGACACCGTGCGAGGAGGGACGCTCCATGGGGGAGAAGGTCGTGGCGGGCGCGTTCGACCTGTCCGATCGGCAGCGCTACCGTGACAAGCTCCGACAGTGCCTGACGGGGCTGGAACGTCTCCTGGCGGAGCGGCGGTTCGACCGGCCCAGGAACCTGATGGGGCTGGAGATCGAATTGAATCTCGTCGGTGCGGACGGCATGCCGAGAATGTTGAATGCGCAAGTCCTGGAACGGATCGCCAGCAGGGACTTCCAAACAGAACTCGCCATGTTCAACCTTGAGGTCAACATAGCCCCACACCAGCTGGGCGGCCGGGTATTCGACCGGCTCGCGGAGGAACTCCGCACGTCACTGGCATATGCTGACCGAAAAGCGGGGGAGCTGGCCGCGGGAATCGCGATGATCGGCATTCTGCCCACCCTGGACCGCGATGACCTGGTCTCCTCCAACCTCTCCGACGTCGACCGCTACACACTGCTCAACGACCAGATAGTCGCGGCCCGTGGTGAGGACTTCACCCTCGATATCGCGGGCGTGGAGCGCCTCACCTGTACGTCGAAGTCCATCGCCCCCGAGGCCGCGTGCACCTCCGTCCAGCTCCATCTCCAGGTCACGCCGGACCGGTTCGCCGACGTGTGGAACGCCGCGCAGGCCGCCTCCGCCGCGCAGATCGCCGTCGGGGCGAACTCGCCGTTCCTCTTCGGGCGTGAGCTGTGGCGGGAGTCCCGCCCGCCGCTGTTCCAGCAGTCCACCGACACCCGCCCGCCCGAGCTGCAGGCGCAGGGGGTGCGGCCGCGGACCTGGTTCGGCGAGCGGTGGATCTCCTCCGCGTACGACCTGTTCGAGGAGAACCTGCGCTACTTCCCGGCGCTGCTGCCGATCTGCGACGACGAGGACCCCGGGGCCGTGCTGGACGCGGGCGGCGTGCCCGCCCTCGGCGAGCTGGTCCTGCACAACGGCACCGTCTACCGCTGGAACCGGCCCGTGTACGGCATCGCCGACGGCGTCCCCCATCTGCGCGTCGAGAACCGCGTGCTGCCCGCCGGGCCCACCATCACGGACGTCATCGCCAACGCCGCCTTCTACTACGGGCTCGTGCGCGCCCTGGCCGAGGAGTCCCGGCCGGTGTGGAACCGGCTGCCCTTCGAGGCGGCGGCCACCAACTTCGACGCCGCCTGCCGTCACGGCATCGAGGCCCGCTTCCGGTGGCCGCGGCGCGGGCGGTACGGCGGGCTGGCCGAGGTCGAGGCGGTGACCCTGGTGCGCGACGAACTGCTGCCGCTCGCCGAGGCCGGACTGGACGCGTGGGGCGTCGAGCCCGCCGACCGTGACCTGTACCTGGGCGTGATCGAGGAGCGCTGCCGACGGCGGTTCAACGGGGCGTCCTGGCAGGCCGCGACGTTCCACCGGGCGCTGGAGGCCGGGCTGTCCCGGGATGTCGCGCTGGCGGCCACCACGCGGCGGTACTGCGAGCTGATGCACATCGGGGAGCCGGTGCACACGTGGCCGGTGGGGTTGCCGGAGGCGGTGCCGCTGGGGTGAGGTGCGGTGGGGGCGGGTTGCCGGGTTCCGTCCCTCCTGGGTAGGTGTGCGCCCCGCTCGGAACAGTCCCCCAGGTCGCCCCCGGTTCTGCCGCGGTGGCGGTGTGCGGCGAAGATGGGGGCCTGGTGGATGGGTGAGCGGAGGCGGGTGTGCAGGTGGAGGCGGGTTCCGGGGCCGGGGCGGTGGCGAAGGAAGGGCTCTCGCGGCGGCAGTTGCGGGACGAGACGCTGCTGGTGCTGGGGGTGTCCCTCGGGGCGAGCGGGGTGTCCGCCCTGATCAGCTTTGTCGGGTCGGTGACCCGGCCCGGCGGGCTCAAGGACCAGGCCGCCACGCTCAACGCCTCGGCGGCGCCCGGGCGGCCCTGGCTGGACCTCGCCTGGCAGTTGTTCGGGATCGCCACGGCGCTGGTGCCGGTGGCGCTGGTCGCGCACTTTCTGCTGCGCGAGGGGCGCAGCCTGCGCACCCTCGGGTTCGACCGCACCCGGCCCTGGTTCGACCTCGGCCGGGGCGCGATGGTCGCCGCGGTCATCGGCAGCAGCGGAATCGCCTTCTACCTCGCCGCACGCGGGCTCGGCTTCAATCTCACCGTGGTGCCGGAGGCGCTGCCCGAGGTGTGGTGGAAGTACCCCGTGCTGATCCTCTCCGCGATCCAGAACGCCGTGGTGGAGGAGGTCATCGTCCTCGCCTATCTGCTGCGCAGGCTCGGGCAGTTGGGCTGGTCGCCGATGGCGGCGCTGACGGGGAGTTCGGTGCTGCGTGGCTCGTACCACCTGTACCAGGGCATCGGGGGCTTCATCGGGAACATGGTGATGGGCGTGGTGTTCGTCTACCTGTACCGGCGGTGGGGGCGCGTGGGGCCGCTCGTGGTGGCGCACTCGCTGCTCGACATCGGGGCGTTCGTGGGGTACGGGCTGCTCGCCGGGAAGGTGGACTGGCTGCCGACGGCCTGACACGCCCTAGGCGTGCAGGTCGCCCTCGATGACCGTGACCGCGCGGCCCGTCAGGAGGGTGCGGTCGCCGCGCAGGGTGGTGCGGACGCGGCCCGCGCGGGGGGAGGCCTGGAGGCCGGTGAGGTCGGGGCGGCCGAGGCGTTCGGACCAGTAGGGGGCGAGGGCG
Source organism: Streptomyces sp. NPDC057877 (assembly GCF_042796855.1). Taxonomy (NCBI): domain Bacteria; kingdom Bacillati; phylum Actinomycetota; class Actinomycetes; order Kitasatosporales; family Streptomycetaceae; genus Streptomyces; species Streptomyces sp. NPDC057877. Next base: position 865,460 of record NZ_JBHVMS010000001.1, on the reverse strand, counting down.
GTGTGGGCGCTGCCCGTGACCGGGTCCTCGTCGATGCCGACGTTCGGGAAGAAGCAGCGGGAGACGAAGTCGTAGCCGCGGGTGGGGTCTTCCGCGCGGGCGGTGGCGATGATGCCGCGGCGGGAGTAGGCGGCGAGGGCCTTGTGGTCGGGGCGCAGCGCGTGGACGGTCTTCTCGTCGGCCAGCTCCACGACCAGGTCACCGACGTGCGGACCGGTGTCGAAGGCCGTGCGCGGCTCGGCGCCCAGGGCCTCGGCGACCCCCTCCGGGACGTCGACCTCGGTGAGTGGCGCGGTCGGGAAGTCCAGGGTGATCGAGCCGTCCGCGCCGGGCGTCGCGATGAGCACGCCGCTGCGGGTGGCGAACCGTACGGGGCCCTCGTGGGTGCCCGTGGAGTGCAGCACATGGGCCGTGGCGAGCGTGGCGTGGCCGCACATGTCGACCTCGGTGGCGGGCGTGAACCAGCGCAGCGCCCAGTCGGCCCCGCCGCCGTCGGGGAGGCGGTGCGCGAAGGCCGTCTCGGCGTGGTTCACCTCCATCGCCACGTTCTGCATCCAGGCGTCGTCCGGGAAGGCGTCCAGCAGCAGGACACCGGCCGGGTTGCCGGAGAAGGGGCGCTGGGTGAAGGCGTCGACGATACGAATCCGCATGCCCCGACGCTAGACGGGGCATGCGGGGTGGGGCCAAGGCCAATCGCGGGGCGCTGGACTGGATTCCCGGGGAGGGCCCGGGACCGGGTCGGCGGTCAGCCGAGGGCGCTGCCCGCCCCGTAGGGGGCGTACAGGTCCAGCAGGCGGGTGCGGGCCGAGTGGAGGCGGTGCGCCAGGACGTTGCCGACCCACTGGCTCACCGAGTTGCCCATGGCGGGGTCGTCCGCGCACATCGCGCGTACGGCGGAGGCGTCGAACTCGTAGGCGCGGACCGGCGAGGTGGTGACGGCGCTCAGGTGCCAGACGTGCGGGGAGAACAGCCAGGACCAGCCGATGAGTTCGTTGTGGCCGAGGGACTCGATGACGGCGGCGCGGCGGCCGGGCACATGCATGTCGAGTTCCACCGTGCCCGTGCGGATGATCCAGAAGCGGTCCGCGCGGCCACCCTCCTGGAACAGTTGGGCGCCCTGCGGGAAGGACACCTCGCGGGCGACGCGCATCAGCCGCTGGCGGTGTTCCATCGGGAGCGCGCGCAGCATGCTGGGGGTGGACGCAGAGTTCATGGAGTGCCTCCCGGACGGGCCGACGGGGGAGGGGCGGTGGTGCCAGGTCTGTGGTGTCAGGGTGGCTTCGCCGGACCCGTTCGCGCGTGGGCCGACCGGCCCCGGAACGGGTGCCAGTGGGCCCCTCACGCCGCCTCTTCGGGGGCTACCAGGCGGATGCCGGTGATCAGGTCGGGGCGGATGCGGACGGCGTGGTCCATGTCCAGGACCGGGGGTGCCCAGGGCCGGAGCAGGGACTTGAAGCGGGCCAGCTCGTCGGGGTCGGTCACCAGATGGGCGTATCCGGTGGCCACCACGCTCCAGCCGAGGTGGGTGTCCGGGTCGATGGCGTCGGCCTCGTAGGCGACGACGACCCCCTGACCGTTGGCCCGGCGCGCGTGTGAGGTGAGCGCCGCGCCCTCATGGGTGCGGATGATGATGTCGCCGCGGTCCAGGACGTGGTTGACCGGGCGGACAGTCGGCAGTGCGTGCCGGGTGAAGACGATCCTTCCCAGCGATAGGCTGCCGAGCAGTCGCAGGGCCTCCGCGCCGTCGAGTTCGATGCTCTGGCGTGGTCCGGCGGCGGTTCGGGCGTTGTCGAAGGTCATGGCTTTTGCTCCGAGGGCTTGATCCATCCATTCGACCGGCTCACGGCGGTGTCCCGCCAGGGCCGAACGGCCCCCGTAGCCCTGGCGACGACCCCAATCAGGGACTATCGGCCCTGGCCCTTCGGCCCGTGGACGCGGCAGGATGGGAACCCAGGAGCGGCGTTCGGCCGCACCGGCGAGCGAGACAGCGGAATCAGGAGCGCATTCATGGCGGACAGTGAGCAGAGCGGCCCCGGCACCCCCATCCGGGTCTTCCTGCTGGACGACCACGAGGTGGTACGCCGCGGAGTGCACGACCTGCTGGACGACGAGCCGGACATCACCGTGGTCGGCGAGGCCGCCACGGCGGAGCAGGCCCTCGCGCGCGTGCCCGCGCTGCGGCCGCAGGTCGCGGTGCTCGACGTGCGGCTGCCGGACGGTGACGGGGTGAGCGTGTGCCGGGAGCTGCGCTCGCGGATGCCCGACCTGGCCTGTCTGATGCTGACCTCCTTCGACGACGAGGAGGCCCTGCTGGACTCGATCATGGCGGGCGCCTCCGGGTATGTGCTCAAGCAGATCCAGGGCTCCGACCTGGTCTCCGCCGTGCGTACGGTCGCCAAGGGGCAGTCCCTGCTCGACCCGAGCGCCGCGACCAAGCTGATGGCGCGGCTGCGGGGTGGCCAGGAGCAGGAGACCGAGGTGGACGTGCTGCCGGGCCTCACCGCGCGGGAGCGGGAGATCCTGGCCCTGATCGGTGAGGGGCTGACCAACCGGCAGATCGGGCAGCAGCTGTTCCTCGCGGAGAAGACGGTGAAGAACCACATCTCCCGGCTGCTGGCGAAGCTCGGCGTGGAGCGCCGTATTCAGGCCGCGGTGATCGCGACGCAGGCGCAGGATCGGTTGCGGCAGAACGGTGGGGCGCACTGAGGAGTGCTCGGCGGCCTGGTGGCTTGGCGGGGCGGGGTCTCGGACCTGCGGTTTTATGGCCTAGTGGCCTAGTGGCCTAGTGGCCTAGTGGCCTAGCGGCTCAGTGGCCTAGCGGCCTGGGGCCCTGACGGCCCGCGCCTGCACGGCATGGTGGCCTTGAGGGCCGGGGGTCTGGCAGTTTCGCGGTGCTGGGTCTCCGCCTCATGGCCTCGCGTCCTCGCGTCCCCGCGTCTGCATGGCCTGGTGGCCTTGCGTTGTCGTGGCCCAGCGGCCCAGCGGCCCAGCGGCCTCACGGACCGACGGACTCACGCCTTCGTCTCCGCAGGGCCCGACCGCCGCACGCCCCCGCGGCGGCCCGACGAGCCCCCGGCGTCCCGGCGACCGCACCCCCGCGGCCCAGCCGTCGACTGCGGCGCCCCGTCGGTGGAGTTCGTCGCCCCGTGACGGAGTGCGACCGGCAAGGTCGGTGGTCGAGGTGGAAGGCGGAGTAACCTCTTTCACCTCGGCCTATTAACGTGTCCTCTGACCGGCACATCATCTTCGCTGTGTCGCGCGAGGTGGAGGAACACTGGTGGGAAGCTCGGACGAGTCCCGGGAGGCGCGGGTCCAGCTGCCGCAGCTCAGGCTGGACGAGCTGCTGGAGGAGCTACAGGCCCGGATCGACGCGGCCCGCGGCACCCGGGACCGGGTGCGCAGCCTGCTGGAGGCGGTGCTGTCGGTCGGGCGTGAGCTGGACCTGGAGCAGGCGCTGCGCAGGATCGTCGAGGCGGCGGCGGTGCTCGTCGACGCCGAGTACGCGGCGCTGGGCGTGATCGGCCCGGACGGCAAGCGGCTGTCCGACTTCCACACCGTCGGCGTCAGTGACGAGCAGATCGCCAAGATCGGCCCGTACCCGGAGGGCCACGGCATCCTCGGTGAGCTGATCCGCCACCCGGAGCCGCTGCGTCTGGCGAAGCTCTCCGACCACCCGGCGTCGTACGGCTTCCCGGCCCACCACCCGCCGATGAACAGCTTCCTCGGCGTCCCCATCCGGGTTCGGGAACAGGTGTTCGGCAATCTGTACCTGACCGAGAAGCGCGGCGGCGGGCAGTTCGACGAGGAGGACGAGTCGGTCCTGGCCACGCTCGCCGTCGCGGCCGGTGTCGCCATCGACAACGCCCGGCTCTACGAGGAGTCCCGGCTGCGTGAGCGCTGGCTCCAGGCCAACGCGGAGATCACCCACGGCCTGATGTCGGGCACCGCGCGCACCGAGGTGCTGGGACTGATCACCGGGCGGGCCGCGGAGATCACGGGCGCGGCACTGGCCGTGTTCGCGGTGCCGATGGAGGACACCGGCACGCTCAACGTGGAACTCGCCGTCGGCACCGGCGCCGAGAACCACCGGGGACTGGTGCTGCCCGTGCGCGGCACCCTCATGGGTGAGGCGTTCGCCAGCGCCGCGCCCGTCACCAGCCGGGACGCCTCCAACGACGAGCGCATCTCGGCCGGGCCACCGCGCCGCTTCGAGGGCCTCGGCCCGGCCGTGGCCGTCCCCGTCGGCACCGGTGAGGGGGGTGTGCAGGGCGTCGTCCTGCTGGCCCGGGAGTCGGGCAGGCAGCCGTTCGCCGAGAAGGAGATCGAGCCGCTGCAGGGCTTCGCCGCGCAGGCCGCGATCGCCATGGAACTGGCGGAGCGCCGTGAGGACGCCGAGGAGATCGCCGTACTGAAGGACCGCGACCGCATCGCCCGGGATCTGCACGATCTGGCGATCCAGCGGCTGTTCGCCACCGGGATGACGCTGCAGAGCGCGGGCCGGTTCATCGAGCACACCGAGGCCGCGGGGCGCGTGGTGCGGGCGGTGGACGACCTGGACGAGACCATCAAGATCATCCGGTCGACGATCTTCGGACTGCGGGCCCGGGACGGCGCCGCGGGCCCCGGCCTGCGCGCCCGGGTGGTGCGCGTCGTCGGCGAGGCCGCCCCGGTGCTCGGCTTCGCGCCCAGCCTGCGCATGGAGGGTCTGGTCGACACCCATGTGCCACGGGAGACGGCCGACCATGTCGTGGCCGTCCTCTCCGAGGCGCTCACCAACGCGGCCCGGCACTCCCGGGCGGACCGGGCCGACGTCGCCCTGGAGACCGACGGCCGCGAGGTGCGTCTGACGGTGTCCGACAACGGCGTGGGCATCCCGGCCGAGGGCCGCCGCAGCGGCCTGCGCAACATGGCCGAGCGCGCCCAGCAGCTCGGCGGCGACCTTGAGCTGAGCAGCCCGCCCGGCGGTGGCACCACGCTGGTGTGGCGGGCGCCGGTGGCCTCGCAGTAGTACGCCTCGCACAGCTTCTCCGGTGGGGTCCAACGGCCCCTGCCGGGGACTTGCGGCCCCTCCACCGCCGCCTCCCGCCCCCTGATCCTGGAGTTAGACACCAGGTCAGGGGAGGAAAACCATGGAGCGCATCGTCGTCACCGGCCTCGACGGCTCGGCGGAGAGCCGGGCTGCCGCCGAGTGGGCGGCCCGCGAGGCGCGGCTGCGCGAACTGCCGTTGAAGGTGGTCCACGTCTGGGACCCGGTGCCGGAGCCGATCGCCCAGGCGCCCCGGTTCGGCAAGGAGACCCTGCGGCACTGGTCCGAGCGGATCCCCCGGGAGATGGTCGAGGGACTCCGCCTCCGGCACCCCGGTCTGGAGGTCACCTCCGAGCAGCTCCCCGGCGGCCCCGCCGAGGTGCTGGCCCGGGTGTCGGGCGACACCGAGATGCTGGTCCTCGGCTCCCGCGGGCTGAGCGGCGTCGGTGGCTTCATGGTGGGCTCCGTGGGCCTGTCCGTCGTGGCGCACGCCGAGCGGCCCGTGGTCCTGGTCCGCGCCGGTGAACAGGCCGCCGACGAGCACGAGCCGGACCCCACGGGCGTCCCCTCGGCCAGCACCGCCTTCCGGCCGGTCGTCCTCGGGCTGGACGTCGACAGCGCCGACGAGTCCCTGATCCGGTTCGCCTTCGAGGCCGCCGCCGTGCGCGGCACCTCCCTGCGCGTCGTACACGGCTGGAGTCCGTCGCCGTACGAGGTCTACAGCCTCGCCGCCAGCCCCGAGTCGCAGCAGCTGTTCGCCGCGCAGCGGACGACCGCGCTGGCCGCGGCCCTGGAGCCGTGGCGCGCCAAGTACCCGAGCGTCGAGGTCGTAGAGGAGGCGGTCGTCGGGGTACCCGCACACCACCTGGTCGACGCCTCCCGGACGGCCTCGCTGGTGGTCGTCGGGCGTCGGATCGTTCGCCGCGCCTTCGGCGCCCGGATCGGCTCCGTCACCCACGCCCTCCTGCACCACTCCGGCGCCCCCGTCGCCGTCGTCGCACACCGCTGACCACCCGATCCACCCGTACCGAGCACAGCAGGGAGTTCCGTCATGAAGGCAGCCGTCGTCCGAGCGTTCGGTGAGCCCCTCGTCATCGAGGAGCGCCCCGACCCCGAGCCCGGCCCCGGTCAGGTACTGATCCGGGTCGAGGCCTCCGGGCTCTGCCACACCGACATCCACGCCGCGCACGGCGACTGGCCGGTGAAGCCGAACCCGCCGTTCGTGCCCGGCCACGAGGGCGTCGGCCTGGTGGAGCGGCTCGGGGAGGGCGTGACGCACCTCGCCGTCGGCCAGCGGGTCGCCGTACCGTGGCTCGGCCGCGCCTGCGGGCGGTGCGAGCACTGCCGCACCGGCTGGGAGACGCTGTGCGAGCAGCAGATCAACACCGGGTACGGCTGTGACGGCGGGTACGCCGAGAAGATGCTCGCCTGGGCCGACTTCGCCCAGCCGGTGCCCGACGGCGTCTCCGCCCTCGACGCCGCCCCGCTGACCTGCGCCGGGGTCACCACGTACAAGGCGCTCAAGGTCGCCGGGGTGCAGCCCACGCAGCTCGTCGCGATCTCCGGGGTCGGCGGCCTCGGCCACCTCGCGGTGCAGTACGCCAAGATCGCCGGGGCCACGGTCGCCGCGATCGACGTCACCGACGAGAAGCTCGAACTCGCCACGGAACTCGGCGCGGACCTCGTGATCGACGCCCGCAAGGAGGACGTGGGCGCCGTGCTGAAGCAGCACGGCGGCGCGCACGCGGCGATCGCGCTCGCGGTCAACGAGGCCGCGTTCGAGGCGGCGTACACCGGGCTGCGGCGCGGCGGCAAGCTCGTCATGGTGGCCCTGCCCGCCGAGGGCACGGTCCGGGTGCCGATCTTCGACACCGTCCTGAACGGCACCTCGGTCATCGGCTCCATCGTCGGCACCCGCCAGGACCTCACCGAGGTCTTCCAGCTGCACGCGGCGGGCCGCACCCGGGTGGTCCGCGAGTCCCGCCCGCTCAGCTCCGTCAACGAGTCGATCGACGAGGTGCTGCGCGGTGAGGTCAAGGCCAGAATCGTCTTCGATCTGGGCGCCGGGGGATGACCGTGATGGAGTTCCCGCTGGTCGTCGGAGTGGACGGCTCCGAGCCGAGCCTGCGGGCCGTGGACTGGGCGGCCGACGAGGCCGCCCGGCGCGGCGTCCCGCTGCGGGTGGTGTACGCCACCCTGTGGGAGCGCTACGAGGGCGCCGCGCACGGTCACGGCACCGGCCGCGCGCGACTGCGCGGCGAGGACGTCACGGACGCCGCCGTGCGCCGGGCGGAGGCCCGGCAGCCGGATCTGAAGGTCACCGCCGAGGTCGTACCGGAGGAGCCGGAGTACGTGCTCGTCCATGAGGCCCGGCAGGCCTGTGCGGTGGTCGTCGGCACGCGCGGGCACGGCGGCTTCGCGGGCGCCCTGCTCGGCTCGGTCAGCGTGACGGTGGCCGCGCACGCCCACTGCCCGGTGATCGTGGTGCGCGGCGGCGCGCAGGCCCGCACGGGCGCCGGGATCGTGGTGGGCGTCGGCGACGGCGCCGAGACGGCGGCGACCGTCCGGTACGCCGTCGAGGCGGCGCGGGTCCGCAAGGCGCCCGTCGAGGCGGTACGGGCCTGGCGGCGCCCCGCGCGGGAGGCGGGCCCACCGCTGCTGGCCGGAGGGCCGCCGGACCTGTCGTACGGGGAACAGGCCGCGCGGACACTGGACGAGGCGCTGCGTGACGTCCCGGCCGACGTCGAACTGCTGCGGCGGATCGTCGAGGGGCACGCCCGCCGGGCCCTGGTGGACGCCTCCCAGGACGCCGCGCTGGTGGTCGTCGGGGCGCGGCGGCGCGGCGGACGCTTCGGGCTCCAGCTCGGCCGGGTCGCCCACGCGGTGCTGCACCACGCCGCCTGCCCGGTGGTCGTCGTACCGCAGCGGGTGGCGTGACGCGCGAGGTGGCTTCCGTGGCGGTCGGCGGGATTCGGGCGCACTGGGCGGATAGGGGCCGGGGCGGTGCTGGTACCCATCCCTGGTGCGGGGCAGTGTCCCCGGCAAGCGCCCGACGACTCACCTCGACCACATCCGACGGAGCCCTTCCATGCCCACGGCAGAAGACACCGCAGACCAGGCCGTACTGACCGACGAGGAACTGCGCCGACTGGACGCCCACTGGCGGGCCGCCAACTACCTGGCCGCCGGACAGATCTACCTGCTCGCCAACCCGCTGCTGACCGAGCCCCTGCAGCCCGCCCACATCAAGCCGCGGCTGCTCGGCCACTGGGGCACCTCGCCCGGCCTGAACCTGGTGTACACGCACCTCAACCGGGTGATCCGCGCGCGTGACCTCAACGCGCTGTGCGTGTGGGGGCCCGGGCACGGGGGGCCGTCCGTGGTGGCCAACTCCTGGCTGGAGGGCAGCTACAGCGAGACCTATCCGGACGTGTCACGGGACGCGGCGGGGATGGCGCGGCTGTTCCGGCAGTTCTCCTTCCCCGGCGGGGTGCCGAGCCATGTGGCGCCGGAGACGCCGGGCTCGATCCACGAGGGCGGCGAACTCGGCTACGCCCTGGCGCACGCGTACGGCGCCGCCTTCGACCACCCGGACCTGGTGGTCGCCTGTGTCATCGGCGACGGCGAGGCGGAGACCGGCCCGCTGGCGGCCTCCTGGCACTCCAACAAGTTCCTCGACCCGGCGCACGACGGCGCGGTGCTGCCGATCCTCCATCTGAACGGCTACAAGATCGCCAACCCGACCGTCCTGTCCCGGCTCCCGGAGCCCGAACTCGACGCCCTGCTGCGCGGCTACGGCCACGACCCCCTCTACGTCGTCGGCGACGACCCGGCCCAGGTGCACCGCGACCTCGCGGCCACCCTCGACCGCGCCCTTGACCGCATCGCCGTGATCCAGCGCGCGGCGCGCGAGGGCGGGGCCACCGAGCGGCAGCCCTGGCCGGTGATCGTGCTGCGCACGCCGAAGGGCTGGACGGGACCGGCCGAGGTCGACGGTGAACCGGTGGAGGGCACCTGGCGCGCCCACCAGGTCCCGTTGCCCGGCGTCCGCGAGAACCCCGAGCACCTGCGGCAACTGGAGGCCTGGCTGCGCTCGTACCGCCCCGAGGAACTGTTCGACGCCGACGGCCGCCCCGTCGCCGACGTCCTCGCCTGTGTGCCGGACGGCCCCCGCCGCCTCGGCGCCACCCCGTACGCCAACGGCGGGCTGCTCGTGCGCGATCTGCCGCTGCCCTCCCTCGACGCGTTCGCCGTGCCGGTCGACAAGCCGGGGGTGACCCTGCACGAGCCGACCCGGGTGCTCGGCGGCCTCCTCGAGCGGGTGATGCGGGACAGCGCGGCCCGCCGCGACTTCCGGCTGGTCGGGCCGGACGAGACCGCCTCCAACCGCCTCCAGGACGTCTTCGGTGCCACGGGCAAGGCCTGGCAGGACCGCACCCTCCCGGTCGACGAACACCTGGACCGGCACGGCCGGGTGATGGAGATCCTCTCCGAGCACCTCTGCCAGGGCTGGCTCGAGGGCTATCTGCTGACCGGACGCCACGGTCTGTTCTCCTGCTACGAGGCGTTCGTGCACATCGTCGACTCGATGGTCAACCAGCACATCAAGTGGCTGAAGACCTCCCGCGAGCTGAGCTGGCGCGCCCCCGTCGCCTCCCTCAACTACCTGCTGACCTCCCATGTGTGGCGGCAGGACCACAACGGCTTCTCCCACCAGGACCCCGGCTTCGTCGACCACGTCCTCAACAAGAGCCCGCAGGTCGTGCGGGTCTATCTGCCGCCGGACGCCAACACGCTGCTCTCCGTGGCCGACCACGCGCTGCGCAGCCGCGACTACGTCAATGTCGTCGTCGCCGGGAAGCAGCCCTGCTTCGACTGGCTGACCATGGACGAGGCCCGCGCCCACTGCGCGCGCGGCGCCGGAATCTGGGAGTGGGCCGGGACGGAGAACGGCAACGAGCCGGACGTGGTCCTGGCCTGCGCCGGTGACGTGCCCACCCAGGAGGTCCTGGCCGCCGCCCAACTGCTGCGCCGGAACCTGCCGGACCTCGCCGTGCGCGTCGTCAACGTCGTCGACATGACGACCCTGCTGCCGCGCGAGGAACATCCGCACGGGATGACCGACTTCGAGTACGACGGCCTGTTCACCGCCGACAAGCCGGTGATCTTCGCCTACCACGGCTATCCCTGGCTGATCCACCGCCTCGCCTACCGCCGCACCGGCCACCCCCACCTGCATGTCCGCGGCTACAAGGAGTCCGGCACCACGACCACCCCGTTCGACATGGTCGTCCGCAACGACCTCGACCGCTACCGCCTGGTCATGGACGTCATCGACCGCGTCCCCGGCCTCACCGTCCGCGCCGCCGCGGTACGCCAGCGGATGGCCGACGCCCGCACCCGCCACCACGCCTGGATCCGCGAGCACGGCACCGACATGCCGGAGGTGGCGGAGTGGAGCTGGGGGGCGTGAGCGGGGTGTGGTGGTGCGGTTCGGCTGAGGGCTGACGAAGGGACCGGGTATCGGTAGGGGTTGTCATCCGAACAGTTCCGATATATCGTTGAAGCATCGCGATGGATCAACGATGGATGGAGTGATGGCGATGCGTTCCCACGGATACGAGCGTGGACACGGTGGACCCTTCTCGGAGGGCCGCGGCGGTTTCGAAGGGCGTCGGGCGGCCTTCGGGCCCTTTGGGCCCGGTGGTCATGGCGGGCACGGGTTCGGGCCCGGTGGGCCCGGATTCGGCCCCGGCCCCTGGGGGCGGGGGCGTGGCGGGCCTCGGGGGAGGGCGCGGCGCGGTGATGTGCGGGCGTCGATCCTGGCGCTGCTGAAGGACCGGCCGATGCACGGCTACGAGATGATCCAGGAGATCGCCGAGCGCAGCGGCGGGGCATGGAAGCCCAGCCCCGGCTCGGTGTACCCCACCCTTCAGATGCTGGAGGACGAGGGGCTGATCGCCAGTGAGACCGAGGGCGGCAAGAAGCTGTTCTCGCTCACCGAGGCCGGTCGCACCGCGGCCGAGGACGGCCCGGAGGCTCCCTGGGAGGAGGCCTCGCGTGGGGTCGACTGGGAGGCCCTCGGGGAGATCCGGCAGGCCGGGTTCGGGCTGATGGAGGCCTTCGGCCAGGTCTGGAAGACCGGCAGCAAGGAGCAGCGCGAGAAGGCGCTCGCGGTCATCAACGAGGCCCGTAAGAAGCTGTATCTCATCCTCGCCGACGAGGACTGAGGTCTCCTGCGCGGCGGGGCGTCCCTGGCATCGGCCATGGGGCGCCCCGTTCGCTGTCAGGTCACCAGCCCCGCCAGTTTGCTCAGCGACTCGTTGAGGGCCGTGGTCGCCGAGTCCTTCAGCCTGCCCGCCATCAGGGACACCGCGGCGCCCGTGAACTCTCCGTCGATGCGGACCGTCGTCGCCCCGTCGTCGGGCGTCAGGGTGTAGCGGGTGGCGACCGTCACCGCCATCGGGCCCTTCCCGCGGATGGCCAGCACCCGGGCGGGCTCCAGCTCCTCGACCGTCCACTCGACCTCGGCCGGGAAGCCCATCAGCTTCATGTGCTCCTCGAAGGTCGCGCCGGTCTCCAGCACCTCGGGGCCGCCCTTGGGGAAGGCGGTGTGCGTCGCGTTCCAGTCGCCGTAGGAGGGCCAGTCCGTGAGCTTGGCCCACACCTGCTCGGCGGGGGCGGCGATGCGTGCCTGCGCGCTGACTTCGGCCATGCGACCACCTCTTCGACTCGGGCCGGGTGTCGCGGAACGTAGCCGTGGGGTCCAGAACATTCAATACTGATGGGTCGTCAGGTTTCTGCCGGGGGCCTGCGCTCCTGCTCAGCCGATCCGGCGTATCACCGCCGCGTCGAACACGTCCCACGCGCGCGGGAGGGCGCTCTCCTCGTGGCAGTGCCAGGCCTCCCAGAACAGGTCGGCGAGCAGCGCGTCCTCCGGGGCGTACACCCGGTACACGTACTGTCTGCCGTCGACCGCGGGCAGCGCGACCAGCCAGCAACCGCTCCTCATGCCCTTCAGGGACGTGCGACGGGGCATGCCGGTTGCCCGGTGGGCGCGTGGCGGGAGGGCGCGCGCCCTCGGGAGGGAACCGGCCTGATCTCATCCGTAAGGATGAGATACCGGCCGGTGATGTCCGCTCTGTGTGGGACGCCGAAATGCTCCCCGCCGGGGATGAACCGATCTTCGGAGGCTGATGGGGTAGGGGATGTGCAACACCGGATCCCCCCGCAGGCGCCCGCCGACCAGGGCGCCCACCGCTCGGACAACGATGCCAGGCTCACCGACGAACTGGCCGCGGTGGTGGCGGGCGCCCGTCGACGGGCCCAGCGGGACGGGGACCGGCATGTCGACTCGGCACATCTGCTGCACTCCCTCCTGGAGTACGACCCCGAGGTGCGCGCCGTCTTCGACGACGGACCACAGCTCGCGCGGCTGCTCGGTTACCTCGTGCAGCGCAGCATCGGCTACGGCCTGCGCTGGCAGGGGGCGGTCGAGGACTCGGGCGCCCTGCCCGTCGTAGCCGGGGGCCGGGAGGTCGAAGGGTGCTCGCCGCTCGTCGCGCAGGCGATGGAGCGGGCCTGGGCACGGGCCGTGGGGCGGGACCAGCGGGCCGGGTGCGTCGATCTGCTGGCGGAGATCGTCGCGGATCCGGCGGCGCGGGCGGTCGAGGTGCTCGGGCGGGCCGGGGTGGACGTCGGGGGGCTGCGGGCCGCCATCGAGGGTGGTCGGAGCCTGCGGCCTCTAGGGCCGTCTGGGCGTTGAGTTCGTTCGCTGGGGTCTGGGGTCGTCCGGGTGTTGAGTCCGTTCGCTGGGGTGCCGGGACTGCCCGGGGGGTTGGTCCGTTCACGGTGGCTCCGGGGCCGTCCGGGCGCTGAGTTCGTTCGCTGGGCCTTCGGGGCCTTCGGGGCCTTCGGGGTCGTCGAGGCCGTCGGGGGGCTTCGTCCGTTCACCTGGCGAGACAGGTGCCATCAGGGGTGACGCTCCTGTCGGCGCCTGTCATCATGTGCCGGTGCATACGTCGAAAAGCAGTCAGGGCAACCGCGGCAAGGGCCTCGGCCTGGGGCTCGCGCTCGGGTCCGCGCTCGCCTTCGGGGGTTCCGGGGTCGCGGCCAAGCCGCTGATCGAGGCGGGCCTCGACCCGCTGCACGTGGTGTGGCTGAGGGTGGCCGGGGCGGCCCTGGTGATGCTGCCGCTCGCCGTGCGGCACCGCGCGCTGCTGCGCCGTAGGCCCGCCCTGCTCGCCGGGTTCGGGCTGCTCGCGGTCGCCGGTGTGCAGGCCTGCTACTTCGCCGCGATATCCAGGATCCCGGTCGGCGTCGCCCTGCTCGTCGAGTATCTGGCGCCCGCGCTGGTCCTCGGCTGGGTGCGGTTCGTGCAGCGGCGGCCGGTGACCCGGGCCGCCGCCCTCGGTGTCGTCCTCGCGGTCGGGGGCCTGGCCTGCGTCGTCGAGGTCTGGGCGGGCCTCGGCTTCGACGCACTCGGGCTGCTTCTCGCCCTGGGTGCGGCCTGCTGCCAGGTCGGCTACTTCGTCCTGTCCGACCAGGGCAGCGACTCCGGCGCCGACGCCCCCGACCCGCTCGGCGTCATCGCCTACGGCCTGCTGATCGGCGCCGCCGTGCTGACCCTGGTGGCCCGGCCCTGGGGCATGGACTGGGCGGTGCTCGGCGAGACCGTGTCCATGGACGGCACCGCGGTCCCGGCCGTGCTGCTGCTGGCGTGGATCGTACTGATCGCCACCGTCGTCGCCTACGTCACGGGCGTGGTCGCCGTGCGCAGGCTCTCGCCGCAGGTCGCGGGGGTGGTCGCCTGTCTGGAAGCGGTCATCGCGACCGTTCTGGCCTGGGTGCTGCTCGGGGAGCACCTCTCGGCGCCGCAGCTCGTCGGCGGCGCGATCGTGCTGGTCGGCGCCTTCATCGCGCAGTCGTCGACGCCCGCGAAGACCGCCGTGGAGCCGGTGGCCGCCGGTGGCGCCGAAAGGGAATTGTCGACCAGCGAGACGGTGGCCTAAAGTGCCGATCATGCATTCGGACGCACGCGTTCTTCCGCCCCCGGCCGCCTGAGGCGGGCCGGTCCCTTAGGCATGACGCCCAGGGCAGGGAGCTGACTCCCTGATCCTTCGCCGGGCCATGCCGTCCTGCCCGCAGACGAAGTCCGCGGACCCCGCCCAGCGGCGGTCCTTTCCCGAACTTCCGCGCATCTCGCGCGCTGCGGAGAACACGTGTCCACAGTTGCTTCCGGCCTGCCCCTCGGGCGTGGCCTCCTCTATCTGATCGTCGCCGGTGCCGCCTGGGGCACCGCGGGTGCCGCCGCCGCACTGGTCTACCGGACCAGTGACATGGGCTCCGTCGCCCTGTCGTTCTGGCGCTGCGCGGCCGGGCTGGCCCTGCTGGTCGCCGCCCGGCTGCTCACTCCCCGCTCGCGGGGCGCCCGGACCGTCGCCGCCCCGAGGGCTCGCCGCCGCACCGCGCTGCGGATCGGGGCCACCGGGGTCGGCCTCGCCATCTTCCAGACGGCCTACTTCGCCGCCGTGTCTGCCACCGGGCTCGCCGTCGCCACCGTGGTCACGCTGGGCGCCGGGCCCGTGCTGATCGCGCTCGGCGCCCGGCTGACCATGGGGGAGCGGCTCGGCCGGGCCGGGGCCGTCGCCGTCCTCGGGGCGCTCGCCGGGCTCGGGGTGCTGGTCGTCGGTGACGGGGCCGCGACGGTACGGCCGTCCGGCGTGCTGCTCGCGCTGCTGTCCGCCGCCGGATACAGCGCGATGACCCTGCTCACCCGCTGGTGGGGCCGGGACGGTGGAACGGACGCCGCGCACACGACCGTATGGGCGTTCGCGGTGACGAGCGCGTGCCTGTTGCCGTTCGCCCTGGCGGAGGGGCTGGTGCCGCACACCGCCGAGCCGGTGCGGCTGGTGTGGCTGCTGGCGTACATGGCGGCGGTTCCCACCGCTCTCGCGTACGCGCTGTACTTCGCCGGGGCGGCCGTCGTACGGTCCGCGACCGTGTCGGTGATCATGCTCCTGGAGCCGGTGAGCGCGGCGGTGCTGGCCGTCGGGCTGCTCGGTGAGCGGCTCACGGCGGCCACGCTGGCGGGCACCTTGCTGCTGCTCGGCTCGGTCGCGGGGCTCGCGGCGGCGGAGGCGCGCGGGACGCGGGAAAGCTGAGCGGCGGCCTGTGGGGCCCTGCGTCCGGTTCTCGGGCGCGGGGCGCCACGGGGGCGTCGGCTCAGTGGTTCAGCGCCGCCAGGTAGTCGGGGAAGTCGACGCCGGGGGCGAGGTCGGCGTTGGGGACGGGGGCCTCGTAGCCCTTGCGCAGGGGGAGGACACCTGCCCAGTGCGGGAGGGCGAGGTCGTCGGGCTCGTCGTTGGCGCCGCCGGTGCGGAGCTTGGCGGAGACCTCGTCGAGGTCGAGGCGGATGACGGCGGTGGCGGCCAGCTCCTTCTTGTCGGCGGGGCGCGAGTCGCGCGAGCGGCCGGGTACGACGTGGTCGACCAGCGCGTCCAGGGCCGTGCGCTTCTCCTCCGGGTCCGTCACGTCGTAGGCGATGCCGTGCACCACCACGGAGCGGTAGTTCATGGAGTGGTGGAAGGCCGAGCGGGCCAGCACCAGCCCGTCGACGTGCGTGACCGTCAGACAGACCGGCAGGCCGGGGTCGGCGGCGCCCGTCATCCGCAGCGGGCGTGAGCCCGTCGAGCCGTGTACGTAGAGCCGCTCGCCGACCCGGCCGTAGAGCGTGGGCAGGACGACCGGGGCGCCGTCGCGGACGAAGCCGAGATGGCAGACGTAGCCCTCGTCGAGGATCGCGTGCACCAGTTCCCTGTCGTAGGAGGCGCGGTCGGCCGAGCGGGTGGGGACGGTGCGGTCGGTCGGTGTGTAGGCGGCGGGCTGCGACTGCGGCTCCCGGGTCCCCTGCATGGCGCTCTCCATTGCTCTAGTGCATAATTGGCTTTGTGCTAGAAGATTATCCGATCAGCGGACGACGCGCAGCGGAGATTTCGGCGAGCGTGGAGCGCGCGGTGGGCTCCGGCGCGCTCGAACCCGGGCAACTGCTGCCTCCGATGCGGGAGTTGGCGACCCGGCTCGGGGTGAACCCCAACACCGTCGCCGCCGCCTACCGCACCCTGCGGGAGCGCGGGGTCATCGAGACCGCCGGGCGCCGGGGCAGCCGTATCCGGGCGAAACCGGCCACCACCGGGCGCGAGGAGATCCGGGTCGACGTGCCGGAGGGCGTGCGCGACCTGTCCGACGGCAACCCGGACCCGGCGCTGCTGCCGTCGCTGGCGGGGGTGTTCGCGGCGGCGGCCGAGCGGGGCGACCGGGAGCCGGTGCTCTACGGGGCCGACCCGGTGGACCCCGAACTGGCCCGTCTGGCCCGGGCCGACCTGGACGCGGGCGGGGTGCCCGACGGGCCGGTGGCGGTCGCCTCCGGCTCGCTGGACGCCATCGAGCGGGTCCTCGCCGTCCATCTGAAGCCCGGGGACACGGTCGCCGTCGAGGACCCCGGCTGGGGCGGGCTGCTGGACCTCGTCCCGGCGCTCGGGCTGCGCACCCGTCCGGTGGGCGTCGACGGTGACGGTCCGCTCCCGGACGCGGTACGCGACGCCCTGGCCGCCGGGGCGCGGGCCCTGATCGTCACCGACCGCGCGCAGAACCCGACCGGGGCCTCGGTGAGCGGCACGCGCGCGCGTGCCCTGCGGTCCGTGCTCCGGGAGCACCCGGAGACGCTGCTGATCGAGGACGACCACGGCCACGGCATCGTCGATCTGCCCCTGCACCCGCTGGCGGGCGGCACCCGGCACTGGGCCTTCGTCCGCTCGGCCGCCAAGGCCTACGGCCCTGACCTGCGGCTGGCCGTGCTCACCGGCGACGGGGTGACCCTCGACCGGGTGCGCGGGCGGCAGCGGCTCGGCCCCGGCTGGGTCAGCCGGATCACGCAGGGCGCGGTGGCGCGGCTGTGGGCCCTCGGCGCGGTGGACGCGCGGGCGGTGGCGGCGGCGTACGGCAGACGCCGGGACGCGCTGATCGCGGCGCTCGCCCCGCGTGGGGTGCCCGCCTACGGCCGCAGCGGGCTCAACGTCTGGATTCCCGTCCCCGACGAGACCGGCGCCGTCGCCCGCCTGCTGCACTCCGGCTGGGCCGTCGCCCCTGGTGCACGCTTTCGCCTCGACGCGCCGCCCGGCATCCGGGTCACCGTCTCGACGCTCAGGGAGCGGGAAGTGGGGCCGCTGGCGGAGGCGATCGCGGCGGCGGTGGGGCGGGTCGGGCGCAGCCGGGTGTAGCCGGAGTCACCGAGGCCGAGGCCGTAGCTGTGTCAGCGCCGCCCCCGCCAGGACGATCACCGCGCCCACCGGGGTCGACCAGGTCAGCGGTTCGCCGAGGAGGGCGATGCCCGCCGCCGTGGCGATGACCGGGACGAAGTACGTGACCGTCTGGGCCGTGGTCGGGCCGACCTCGGCGACCAGGCCGTACTGGACGAGCATGGCGAGGCCGGTGCCGAGGATGCCCAGGGCGGCGATCGCGAGCAGGGGAAGGACGGGAAAGCGGGTCGGCAGGTCCGTGAACAGCGGGGTGACGATGGCCAGTTGGACCGTCGCCAGCAGCAACTGGGCGCCCGTCAGGGACAGGTGGGAGTGGTTCGACCCGGCCAGGGTCCGCCGGACGTAGATCCAGCCGATCGGGTAGCTGAGCGAGGCCAGCAGGGCCATCGCCGTGCCGGGACCGTCCAGGCCCCGGAAGCCCTGCCAGGCGCCGAGCACGGTCAGGACGCCCAGGAAGCCCAGGCCCAGACCGGCGACCCGCACGCGCGTCGGGCGGTCCTCGGAGAGGGCGACCAGCGACAGGGCCATGCCCCACAGGGGCGAGGTGGCGTTGCAGATGCCCGCGAGCGTCGACGGGATGGTCAGCTCCGCGTAGGCGAACAGGGAGAACGGCAGGGCGTTCAGGAAGAAGGCGGCCACCGCCAGATGCGCCCAGGTCCGCGCGCCCCGGGGCAGCCGCTGCCGCTTCACCAGCAGCGCCGCCGCCAGCACCGCCGTACCGAACACCAGTCGCCCCAGGGTCACCTGGAAGGGCGCGTACGCCCCGGTGCCCACCTTGATGAGCAGGAAGCTGAAGCCCCAGACCAGCGACAGGGCGCCCAGTCGCAGCCGCCAGTCCAGACGGGGGCGGGGCCGGGCGGGGCTCGTGGTGGCCGGGTGGGTGGTGGTCAGGGTGGTCATAGGGGCAACGATGCGCGAGCCGATCTCGTAGAACAAGCGAGAATCGGAACCGAATATCTCGTAGCATCGCTTACATGTTGAACCTGGAGCGGCTCCGCACCCTCGACGCCCTCGCCCGGCACGGCTCGGTCAGCGGCGCCGCCGAGGGACTGCACATCACGACCTCGGCCGTCTCGCAGCAACTGTCCAAGCTGGAACGGGAGGTGGGCCAGCGGCTGCTCGCCAAGCACGGCCGCGGGGTACGGCTCACCGACGCCGGGCGACTGCTCGCCGAGCACGCGGCGCGCATCCTGTCGCAGGTCGAGCTCGCCCAGTCCGACCTGGAGGCCCAGCGCGGACAGGTCGTCGGCGAACTGCGGCTGTCGGCCTTCCCGACCGCCGCGCGCGGGCTGTTCCCCACCGCCCTGGCCGCGCTGCGTGTCGAGCATCCGGCGCTGCGGCTGCGCTCCTGCGAGCTGGAACCGGAGCGCGGCATCGCGGGCGTGGTCCGCGGCGACCTGGACCTCGCGGTCGTCCTGGACTGGTACAACAAGCCGATGCCGCTGCCCGACGGCCTGGTCAAGGCGCCGATCCTGGACGACCCGGCCGATGTGGCGATGCCGGTCGGCCATCCGCTCGCGGGCCGGGACGAGGTGGACCTGGGGGAGTTCGCCGAGGACGAGTGGATCACCTGGGGGGAGGGCGAGTTCTGCCACGAGTGGCTGATCTTCACGCTGCGCTCGCGCGGCATCGAGCCGATCCTCGGCCACCGCGCCGCCGAGACCCACACCCAGCTCGGGCTGGTCGCGGCGGGGCTCGGCGTCTGCATCGCGCCCCTGCTCGGCCGCCATCCGCTGCCCGCCGGGGTCGTCACGGTCCCGCTGCGGCAGCGGGTGCGCCGCCATGTGTACGTCGTCTGGCGGGCGGACGCCGACCGCCGCCCGTCGATCCGGGCGGCGGTGCGGGCGCTGCGTGCGGCGGGGGAGCGGATCGGGGTCGGCGCGGGGGTCGTTACGGCGCCGCCAGCTTCCTGAAGTCCCAGGACCTGACCGCGTCCGGCGTCAGCCGCAGCCAGGCGTGGCGGCCGTCGTGCGGGAGTTCCCCGATGCCGAAGTACTTGCGCGCGAACATCCGCTCCACCGGCACGAGCCCGTCGTGCGGGTCGCCCGTGCGCGGCGCCTCGCCCACGAACTCGACGGTGCCGGACAGCTCGACGCCGCGCAGTTCGTCGTAGGCGTGCCCGGCGTCGATCACGACCGCGACCTTGGCGTCCCGGCGCAGGTCGGTCCAGCGGCGGCTGCGGGTGAGGGAGTACAGCCACAGCGAGGTGCCGTCCCACGCGAACCACAGCGGGCTCACATGCGGGGTGCCGTCGGCGGAGACGGTGGCGACGCGGCAGGTGCGCTCGGCGGCGAGGAACGCGTCCAGTTCCTCGGGCGTCATCATGATCTTCCGGCCACGGCGCTGGGTCACGGTCATGCGGGCCCCTCCACTTCCCCGGCGGGTTCACCGCCCGGATACTGACGGTGCGTCAGGACAGAGCATGGCCCGTCTTCCGTACCCACGCAACGGCGCCCACCAGTGAGGAGAGCCGTGATGCCGTCCCCCGCACAGCTCAGCGAGCTTCTCGACCCCGCCGCCACGGTGCTGCTCACCGTCGAGTGCCAGGAGGGCGTCGTCGGACCGCACGGCGCGCTGCCCGAACTCGCCCGGGAGGCACGGGCCTCGGGCGCTCTCACCAACGTCGCCCGGCTGGTGGCCGCGGCGCACGAGAGCGGTGTCCAGGTCGTCCACGCCATCGCCGAACGCCGCCCCGACGGCCGGGGCGCGAGCCGCAACGCCCGGCTGTTCCGCGCCGCCGAACGGCTGCCCGTGCAACAGCTCTCGGGGAGTACGGCGGTACGGGTGGCGGCACCGATCGAGGTCGCCGAGGAGGACCTCGTCGTACGGCGGCTGCACGGCCTGTCGCCGATCCAGGGCACCGACGTCGACGCCCTGCTGCGCAACCTCGGCTGCCGCACCCTGGTCGTCACCGGCGTCTCGGCCAACGTGGCGATACCCAACGCCGTGTTCGACGCCGTGAACCGGGGCTACACCGCCGTCGTGCCGACGGACGCCGTCGCGGGGGTGCCCGCCGAGTACACCCCCGCGATGATCCGGCACACCCTCGCCCTGGTCGCCACCCTCGCCACCACCGACGAGGTGCTCGGCTGTCTGAAGCGTCCGCGCCGCCGCTGAGACCGGGGCGGGCTCAGATGCGCATGATCGAGTCCCCGTCGACGGCGATCTCGGCCGCCGCCAGCGGCTGGGTCGCCGGGCCCTTCTGGACACTGCCGTCGGTCGCCGAGAACTGGCTGCCGTGGCAGGGGCAGTGGATGAGGCCGTCCTTGACGTCCTTCACCGCGCAGCCCTGGTGGGTGCACTTGGACGAGAAGGCCTTGAACTCGCCCGCCGTCGGCTGGGTCACGACCACGTCGCCGAAGACCTTCCCGCCGCCCTCGGGCACGTCCGCCGCCTTGCCGAGCACGGTGCCCCCACCGGCGCCACCCGCCTCGGCGTCCCCGGCCCCGGAACTCGGCGATCCGGCCCCGGCGTCGACCTCGGTGTCGGTACCGGTCCCCGTCCCGGAGTCGTCCTCCGACCCGCACGCCGTCAGCGCGACGGCGATCCCCGCCGCCCCGGCCGCCGCGATGACGGCCCGCCGGGCGGGCCGGGACGAGGGCTGTACGGGCTGAAACGATGCGCTGGTCATGCTGGGAGTCCCTTCCAGGGGATAGGTGTGCTGGGATGATCCGCCCAGTGGTACGGGCCCCGCGCCACGCCCGTTCAGACTCCGTCGAGATGACCCCAGTAGCCTGGGGCGATGCTCAAGGAAGTCTTCGCGACCCGCTACATCACGCCCCTGCGGGAGGGCGGCTCGCTGCCGGGACTCGTCGAGGCCGACGACTTCGGGACGTACGTCATCAAGTTCACCGGCGCGGGCCAGGGCCGCAAGACCCTCGTCGCGGAGGTCGTCTGCGGTGAACTCGCCCGCAGGCTGGGCCTGCGCGTGCCCCGGCTGGTGACGGTCGGCCTCGACCCGGTGCTGGGGCTCGGCGAGCCCGACCCGGAGGTGCAGGAGCTGCTGAAGGCCAGCGGCGGCACCAACCTCGGCATGGACTTCCTGTCCGGTGCGCTCGGCTTCGACCCGCTCGCCTTCGGGGTGGACCCGCGCGAGGCGGGCCGGATCGTCTGGTTCGACGCGCTGGTGGGCAACGTCGACCGGTCCTGGCGCAACCCCAACCTGCTGATGTGGCGCGGCGACCCGTGGTTGATCGACCACGGCGCCACCATGATCTGGCAGCACAACTGGCCCGGCGCGCGGGCCTCCGCCGCCCGCCCCTACGACGCCTCCGACCACGCCCTGATCCGCTTCGCGCCGGACGTCGCCGGCGCTGCCGCCGAACTCGCGCCCCGCGTCACGGCCGACCTCCTCGCCGAGGTCACCGCCGAGATCCCCGAGGTCTGGCTGGCCGACGAGCCCGGCTTCGAGACCACCGACGACCTGCGGCGCGCCTACGCCGAACCGCTGCTCGCGCGGGCCGCCGACATCCACGAGCGCATCCAGGGGACCAAGTGAACGACCGCCACGTCTTCGAGTACGCGCTCCTGCGCGTCGTACCGCGCGTCGAACGCGGCGAGTGCGTCAACGCCGGGGTGCTGGTCTACTGCCGCGCCAAGTCCTACGTCGGCGCCCGCACCCACCTCGACGAGGCACGCCTGCTCGCCCTGGACCCGGAGGTGGACCTTCCCGGCGTCCGTGCCGCCCTCCGTGCCGTGGAGGGCGTCTGCGCGGGCGGCGACGCGGCGGGCCAGGCGGCCCCGGACGACCCCGGGCGGCGCTTCCGGTGGCTGATCGCGCCGCGCTCGACGGTCGTGCAGCCGGGGCCGGTGCACACGGGGCTGACCGCCGATCCGGGGGCGGAGGCGGAGCGGCTGCTTGAGCTGCTGGTGAGGTAGGGGATCACACGGTCGCGTCCGCGCGGGCGGCGCCGCTTCGGGCGCTTGACCGTGCCGCGTTCGAGGGCCGGTGCATCCCGGGCCGACCCCTGATCCGGCGCCGGAGGCCGGGCGGCTGGTCCGGCTGCTGGGTGAGGTAATGGATCACACGGCCCCATGAGCCGTTGACACCGCGTGCCAGGGCTTCTAGCGTCACGTCTGCTGAAGGTACTAAGCGGTCGCTCACCGATGGGCGGGCCGCGGAGCCGCATCCCGAGGACGAGGAGAAGCAGCCATGTCCAGCACTGACCAGCGGGTCGCCGTAGTCACCGGCGGAGCGCGCGGAATCGGCGCGGCCACCGCCGTACGCCTGGCCGCGGAGGGCCGGGCCGTCGCGGTGATCGACCTCGACGAGGCCGCCTGCAAGGACACCGTCGAGCAGATCACCGCCGCGGGCGGCAAGGCGATCGCGGTCGGCTGTGACGTCTCCGACGAGGCCCAGGTCGAGGCGGCCGTGGCCCGGATCGCCGAGGAGCTGGGCGCGCCGACGGTCCTCGTCAACAACGCGGGCGTGCTCCGCGACAACCTGCTGTTCAAGATGAGCGCCTCCGACTGGGACACGGTCATGAACGTGCACCTGCGCGGCTCGTTCCTGATGACCAAGGCCTGTCAGAAGCACATGGTCGACGCGGGCTTCGGCCGGATCGTCAACCTCTCCTCGTCCTCCGCGCTCGGCAACCGCGGCCAGGCCAACTACGCCGCCGCCAAGGCCGGTCTCCAGGGCTTCACCAAGACGCTCGCCAAGGAGCTGGGCAAGTTCGGCATCACCGCCAACTCCGTCGCCCCCGGCTTCATCGTCACGGAGATGACCAAGGCCACCGCCGAGCGCGTCGGCATGGGCTTCGAGGAGTTCCAGGCCGCCGCCGCCACCCAGATCCCGGTGCAGCGGGTGGGCCGCCCCGAGGACATCGCCAACGCGATCGCCTTCTTCACCGGAGACGACGCCGGGTTCGTGTCCGGCCAGGTGATGTACGTCGCCGGTGGACCGCTCAACTAGATCCGGAGCAGGAGCGAGAGACATGACTGTGGAGCTTTCGGGCAAGGTCGCCCTCATCACCGGCGGCAGCCGCGGCATCGGCTACGGCGTCGCCGAGGCCCTCATCGCGCGCGGTGACCGGGTCTGCATCACCGGCCGTAACGAGGACGCCCTGAAGGAGGCCGTCGACCGGCTCGGCTCCGACCGCGCGATCGGCGTCGCGGGCAAGGCGCACGACGAGGCGCACCAGGTCATCGCCGTCGAGCGCACGATGGAGGCGTTCGGCCGGGTCGACTACCTGGTCAACAACGCCGGTACGAACCCGGTGTTCGGGCCGATCGCCGAGCTGGACCTGAACGTCGCGCGCAAGGTGTTCGAGACCAATGTGATCTCGGCGCTCGGCTTCGCCCAGCAGACCTGGAAGGCCTGGCAGCGGGAGAACGGCGGCGCGATCGTCAACATCTCCTCCGTCGCCGGGCTCGCGCCCTCGCCGTTCATCGGCGCGTACGGCGTCAGCAAGGCCGCGATGATCAACCTGACCGTGCAGCTGGCGCACGAGTTCGCGCCCAAGGTGCGGGTCAACGCGATCGCCCCGGCCGTGATCAAGACGAAGTTCGCGCAGGCCCTGTACGAGGGCCGGGAGGCGGAGGCAGCCGCCGCCTACCCGCTGGGCCGCCTCGGGGTGCCCTCCGACATCGGCGGCGCCGCCGCGTTCCTCACCTCCGAGCAGTCCGACTGGGTCACCGGCCAGACGCTGGTCGTGGACGGGGGGATCTTCCTCAACGCCGGGGTGCACTGAGTCTCAACGCCGGGGTGCACTGAGTCTCACCGCCGGGGTGCCTGAGTTTCACCGCCGCAGCGCGCCGGGTCTCGGCGCCCTCGGCACGGGCGCCGTTCTCCGCCGTAACCGGATCCCGGTTGTGGCGGAAAACGGCGCCTTCGATGTAACAGACAGCTGTCATTGATGTACGGGCAGCTCACAGCCGCTTGACAACGTAGTCATGACACGGGTTGATCAAGAAGCGTGCACAAGCATGGCCCAACCGCCCAAACGCCTGCGGTAATGTCTGCCGACCCTTGGTATGGCAGATCGAGGAGCGTGCGCGTGTTCAACCGGAATCGATGCTTGCAGCAGATAGCTGCCGTGGCGTCCATATCCCTGGTGGCGGGGTGCAGTCTCTTTTCGGACGACGACTCCGATGCGGGACCGATCGTCGTGGGCACCACCAGCGCGCCCAGCACCCTGGACCCCGCCGCCTCCTGGGACGGTTCCTGGGAGCTGTTCCGCAACATCTACCAGACGTTGCTGAGCTACCCGAACGGCGCGACCACGCCGCAGCCCGACGCCGCCGAGAGCTGTGGGTTCACCGACAGCTCCAACCGCGCCTACCGCTGTGAACTGCGCGAGGGGCTGAAGTTCGCCGACGGCTCCGCCCTCGACGCCCAGGCCGTGAAGCACTCCATCGACCGGATCCTGAAGATCAAGGTCCCCGGCGGACCGGCCGGAATGCTGGGCAGCCTGGAGCGGGTCCAGGCGCGCGGGGACCGCGAGGTCGTCTTCCACCTCAAGACCGCCGACGCGACCTTCCCGTTCGTGCTCGCCACCCCGGCCATGTCGATCGTCGACCCGGACACGTACCCCGCCGACGCGCTGCGCGAGGGCACCGACGTCAACGGCTCCGGACCCTACGCCCTCCAGTCGTACGAGGAGGGCGACGAGGCGGAACTCGTCCGCAACGAGCACTACAAGGGGTACGCCGAGCGCCGCAACGACGCGGTGACCATCCGGTACTTCGACGGCTCCGACGCCATGGTCAAGGCGCTGAAGGCCAAGCAGATCGACCTCACCTACCGCGGTCTCGCCTCCGACGACGTCGTCGAACTCCAGAAGCGCAACAACGACTCGGGCCTCCAGCTCGTCGAGGGCGCGGCCTCCGACATCAGCTACCTGGTGTTCAACCCGAAGGACCCCTGGGCGGCCAAGCTCGCCGTGCGGCAGGCGGTCGCGCAGGTCGTCGACCGGGCGACGATCGTGCACGAGATCTACAAGGACACCGTGGAGCCGCTGTACTCCATGGTCCCCAAGGGCCTCACCGGACACACCACCGGCTTCTTCGACAACTACGGTGACCCGAGCGCCGACAAGGCCCGCGCGATGCTGTCCGAGGCGGGCATCACCGAGCCGGTGCCGCTCACCTTCTGGTACACCACCGACCGGTACGGCTCCGAGACGGCCACGCTGTTCAAGGAGCTGAAGCGCCAGCTGGAGGCCACGGGTCTGTTCGAGATCACGCTGAAAAGCCGCCCCTGGAAGACGTACGTGGAGGGCTACCAGAAGGGCGAGTACCCGGTGTTCGGGCGCGGCTGGTTCCCCGACTTCCCCGACGCCGAGAACTTCATCGCCCCGTTCGTGGGCCAGGAGAACGCCCTCGGCACGCCGTACCCGGCCACCGAGATCACCGAGAAGCTGCTGCCCCGCTCCCGCCGGGAGAGCGACCGTGCGCAGGTCGCGAAGGACTTCGAGGAGGCCCAGGAGATCCTCGTCGAGGACGCGCGGCTGCTGCCGCTGTGGCAGGGCAAGCAGTACTGGGCCGCCAGCGAGGAGATCTCCGGTGGTGAGCGGGCCCTGGACCCGTTGACGATCATGATGCTGTGGGAGCTGTCCCGCAAGACCAGCTGGTAGGCGGCGGATTTCCGGGCGGTGAGGGTGATTGTCAGTGGTCGCCGGTAGGTTCTGAGTCCTGCAAGTGACCGCACACCGTGAGGAAGTTGACGTGACCGACATCGCCATGCTGCCCGAGTCCTGGCGCGGGGTTCTGGGCGACGAGCTGCAGAAGCCCTACTTCAAGGAGCTGACGGAGTTCGTCGAGGAGGAGCGGGCGAAGGGTCCCGTCTACCCGCCGCGCGAGGAGGTCTTCGCCGCCCTGGACGCCACGCCGTACGACCAGGTGAAGGTGCTGATCCTCGGTCAGGACCCGTACCACGGCGAGGGGCAGGGGCACGGCCTGTGCTTCTCGGTCCGGCCCGGTGTGAAGACGCCGCCCTCGCTGCGCAACATCTACAAGGAGATGCAGGCGGAGCTGGGCCTGCCCGTCCCGGACAACGGCTACCTCATGCCGTGGGCCCAGCAGGGCGTACTGCTGCTGAACGCGGTGCTCACGGTCCGCTCCGGTGAGGCCAACTCGCACAAGGGCAAGGGCTGGGAGAAGTTCACCGACGCGGTGATCCGCGCGGTGGCCGACCGGCCCGACCCGGCGGTGTTCGTGCTGTGGGGGAACTACGCGCAGAAGAAGCTCCCGCTGATCGACGAGACCCGCCATGTGGTGGTGAAGGGCGCCCACCCGTCGCCGCTGTCGGCGAAGAAGTTCTTCGGCTCGAAGCCGTTCACGCAGATCGACGAGGCGGTGGCCGCGCAGGGTCATGGGGCCATCGACTGGCGCATCCCCGACCTGGGCTGATCCCTGGTGGGCCGGGGGGTCGGTCCGGCCCCCGGGCCCGTTACCGGAGCCGCCTCGTCCGGATTGTCGGTGCCTGCGGTTAGCGTCGGGGCACGACGGTCGGTGAGGGCGCGGGAGGCGTGATGGTGGAGCGGCGGGAGCAGGTGGCGCCGGACGCGGTGATGACGCGGATCGGGCAGGTCGTGATGCTGCATCACGCGGGGGACAAGGAGGAGGCCCGGCAGCGCTTCCTCCAGCTGTGGGCGGAGATCGGTGAGGACGGGGACCCGCTGCACCGGTGCACCCTCGCCCACTACATGGCCGACACCCATGACGACCCCGCCGACGAACTGGCCTGGGACCTGCGGGCGTTGACCGCCGCCGAGGAACTCACCGGCGACCGCCTCGCCCGCCACGACGGCACCCTCGCGGTACGGGCGCTGTATCCCTCCCTGCATCTGAACCTCGCCGCCGACTATGTGAAGCTCGGCCGCGCGGAGGCCGCCCGCACCCACCTCAGACGCGCCCGGAGCGCCTCGGCCGCCCTCGCCGACGACAGCTACGGGGACGGGGTGCGGGCGGCCATCGGGCGGCTGGAGATGCGGTTGGGGGAGGACGGCCGGTCCTAGGACCTGTCTGACGATTCCGGTCGTCGCCCGAAGGGCGGAGCGGGCGGGAGTCGTCAGACAGGCCCTAGCCGTGGCCTCAGCGGCGGCCGTGCACCTGCTCGCAGGTCACCGACTCCGGGCTGTCGGGGCGCCAGCCGCCGTACTTCCGGCCGAGTGCGCAGACGTCGGCGTTCTGGCGGAGGGCCGAGGACACGTCCGGGATCACGGGGTGCGAGGGCCGGGGCGGGTGGGGGGCCGGGTGGGTCGAGGGCTGTGAGCGGTCGGGCCGGTCGGCGGACCGCTGGGGGTGGTCGGCGCGCGGCTCGTGGCGCGGCTCGGCGTGCCGCGGGGGCCGCCCGTCCGGTGTCGGTGCCGTGGCTGACGGACGGCGCGGGGCGGCGGTGCTCGGGGCGGGGCGGTGGGAGGGGCCGATCAGCTCCAGCGCCTCGCGCGCCGGGGCCTGGACGATCTGCGGCTCCGCCCGGTGGTCCGGGCGCTGTGCCGGGGGCGCGGACGGCATGGTGGGCGGGCCGGGCGCGGGCGGGTGCGGGACCGTCGTACAGCCGGAGAGGGCGGACACGGCCACGGTGACCAGAAGCGCTGCGGTGGTCGTCGTTCGATGCACCCGCGCAACTGTGATGGTTCGGGTCCCGAGGGGCACGGCGGACAAGCGAGGGTTGCCCCGTACGGGTGATCTCCGTCCCCGGTAGGGAGGGCGCGCGGGGGGCGCTGCTGACGTCAGCCGCCGGTGCCGCCGTCGCCGAACATCCCGACGAGCAGCTCCCGCAGCCCGGCCCGCACCTCGTCGAGGCTCGGCGGTTCGGCGTTGAAGGAACCGGCCGCGCAGCTGAACATCAGTCCGTCCGCCCAGGCGATCAGGGACAGGACGTGCCGGGCGGGGGAGGTGGAGCCCAGGGCGGTGACCAGCACGGTGAGGTGCTCGCGGAAGACGGCTCCCTCGGCGTCGTAGAACGCGCGCAGTCCGGGGCGCCGGGTGGCCTCCAGGGCGAGTTCGTAGCGGGCCACGAGCAGATCGCGGTGGGCGGTGATGGTGCGGTGGACCGCCAGGGCCATGGCATCGGCCAGGGAGTCGAGCCCATCGCGCGGGTCGGGCATCTCGTGCAGCCCGAGCACGCGCGCCTCGCGCTCGGCGTGCCGCCGTACCGCCAGTTCCAGCAGCGCCTGCCGGGTGCGGGCCACATTGGAGGTGGAGCCCTGGGGGAGCCCGGCCGTCTCGTCGACCGCCCGGTGGGTGAGACCGCGCATCCCGCGCTCGGCGAGCAGGGCGAGAGCGGTGTCGGCGACGAGGTCGGCGCGGGAGGCGCCGGGGGAGGCGCCGGGGGAGGCACCGGGGGAGGCGCCGGGGGAGGCACCGGGGAAGCGATCTGACATGACGCCCAACCTACCCGGCGGACTACAGCTGTAGTACGGTGGCCGGAGGTCACTACGGGTGTAGTGAGCCGGGGGGTCCGAGGAGGAGCCATGGCACAGTCGGCGCGCGCCGTCGTCGTCGGGGGCGGGATCGGCGGCCTGACCGCGGCCGTCGCCCTGCACCAGAGCGGCTGGCAGGTCACCGTCCTGGAACGGGCCCGCTCCCTGGAGCCTGTCGGCGCCGCCATCTCGCTCGCCCCCAACGCCCTGCGCGCCCTGGACGTCATCGGGTTCGGCGACGACATCCGCGCCCTCGCCGTCTGGCAGGGCGGTGGGGGCGCCGCCCGCTCGAGCGAGGCCGAGAGCGGGGGAGGGCTGCGCACCCCACGCGGGCGCTGGATCGCGCGCTCCGACGCCGCCGCCGCGGCCGAGCGCTTCGGCGGCCCCCTGGTCCTGCTGCACCGCGCCACCCTGATCGACGGCCTCGCCGCCCGCCTCCCCGACGGCACCGTCCGTACGGCCGCCGCCGCGACCCTCGCCGACCCCGGTGACACCGGGCGCCCGGCGCGCGTGGCCACGGCGGACGGCGAGTGGGAGGCCGACCTGGTCGTGGCGGCCGACGGCATCCAGTCCGCCGTACGCCGCACCCTCTTCCCCGACCACCCCGGAACCACCTACTCCGGCTTCACCACCTGGCGCGTGGTGATCCCCGTGCCCGGCGCCGAGTTCGCCTCCCACGAGACCTGGGGCCGGGGCCGCATCTGGGGCACGCACCCGCTGAAGGACGGCCGGGTGTACGCCTACGCCGCCGCCGTCACCCCGGCCGGGGGACGCGCGCCCGACGACGAGCGGGCCGAGCTGGTACGCCGCTTCGGCGACTGGCACGACCCGGTCCCCGCCGTCCTGGCCGCCGCCCGCCCCGAGGACGTGCTCCGGCACGACGTCCACCACATCGCCGAGCCGCTGCCCGCCTTCCACCGGGGCCGGGTCGCCCTTCTCGGCGACGCCGCCCATGCCATGCCGCCGACGCTGGGCCAGGGCGGCAACCAGGCCATCGAGGACGCGGTCGTACTCGCCGCCCACGCCCGCGACCTGCCCGCCTACAGCGCCGCCCGGCTGCCGCGTACGACGGCCATCGCGCGCCAGTCCGTGAGGGTCGCGCGGCTGAACATGATGAGCAACCGCGCCGGGATGGCCGTACGCGACACGGCGCTGGCGGCCCTGTCCAGGACGGGGCCCGCGCTGCTCCTGCGCGGCTTCGACGGCATCGCCGACTGGCGGCCACCGCAGCGCCCGTATGCTGCCGGAAAGGCGGATTCAGGCAAGCGGTAGAGGAGACACCCCGTGAAGGTCGGCTGCATCGGACTCGGCGACATCGCGCAGAAGGCGTATCTGCCGGTGCTCGGCGTCCAGCCCGGGGTGGAACTGCACCTCCAGACCCGCACCCCCGCCACGCTCGCCCGGGTCGCCGACAGCCTCCACCTCCCGGCGTCGCGGCGCCACCTGGACCTCGACTCCCTGCTCGGCGAGGGACTCGACGCCGCGTTCGTGCACGCGCCCACCGAGGTGCACCCGCAGATCGTGACCCGGCTGCTGGAAGCGGGCATACCGACCTACGTCGACAAGCCGCTCGCCTATGAACTCGCTGACTCCGAGCGGCTGGTGGCGCTGGCCGAGGAGCGCGAGGTGGGGCTCGCGGTCGGGTTCAACCGCCGGTTCGCGCCCGCGTACGCGCAGTGCGCCGAGCACCCGCGCGAGCTGATCGTCATGCAGAAGAACCGCGTCGGCCTGCCCGAGCAGCCGCGCACGATGATCCTCGACGACTTCATCCACGTCGTGGACACCCTCCGCTTCCTCGTCCCAGGACCGGTCGACGACGTGACCGTGCGCGCCCGCACCGAGGGCGGGCTGCTGCACCACGTCGTGCTCCAGCTCGCCGGGGAGGGCTTCACCGCGCTCGGCGTGATGAACCGGCTCAGCGGCTCGACGGAGGAGATCCTGGAGGTATCCGGGCAGGACACCAAGCGGCAGGTGCTCAACATCGCCGAGGTGATCGACCACAAGGGCCAGCCGACCGTGCGGCGGCGCGGGGACTGGGTGCCGGTGGCCCGGCAGCGCGGCATCGAGCAGGCGGCGCTGGCCTTCCTCGACGCCGTACGGGCCGGGAAGACGCTCAGCGCCCGGGACGCGCTGGCGACGCACGAACTGTGCGAGCGGGTGGTCCACGCCGTTCAGGACCGCGCGGTCGCCTGACCGCCCGCGCCCCCTCCACGAGCCCGTACGCGGCGAGCACCAGCAGCGCCGCGTACACCGGCCAGGCGCCGAGCCGGGCGTACGGCGTGACACCGTCCGCCAGCGGCACCTCGTACACCTCGGCGGCGCTCGCGTCCGTGCCCAGCCAGGAACCCACGCGATGCCCGCTCGGGCCGTACACCGCCGAGATCCCGGTCAGCGTGGCGTGCACCATCGGACGGCCGGTCTCCGCGGCGCGCAGCGCGGCGAGCGAGGCGTGCTGCGCGGGCGCCCAGCTCTGCTGGAACGTGGAGGTCGCGGACTGGGCGATCAGCACGTCCGCGCCGTCCCGCGCGAGACTGCGGCTCAGGTCCGGGAAGGCCGACTCGAAGCACACCATCGGGCCGATCCTGAGGCTCTCGCCGACGTTCATCACCACCTGCTCGGTGCCGCGCCTGCGGTCCTCGGCGGCGGCCTCGCCGACCGAGGTCGCCCAGCCGAGCACGGAGCGGGCCGGGATGTACTCGCCGAAGGGGACCAGCCGCATCTTGTCGTAGCGGTCGCCGGTGGGGCCGTCCGGTCCGATGAGCACCGAACTCTTGTAGATGCCGGGCCGGTCGGAGCGGCGGGCGTCCACGTTCACCAGGATCTCGGCGTCCGTCTCCCGCGAGAGCGCGGCGAGGCGCCGGGTCAGATCGGGGCGGTCACCGAGGTCGAAGCCGACGCTGCTCTCACCCCAGACGATCAGATCGACGTCCTGACCGGCCAGGTCGCGGGTCAGCCGCTCCTCGCGGTCGAACCGGCGTTCGCCGCTGTCCGCGCCGCCGATGATGCCCGGCTGGACGACGGCGATCCGTACGTGGGCGTCGGTGCCGGGGCGGGGGGACCAGACGTGGGCGGCGAAGGTGGCGATGGCGGTGAGGGCCAGGGCGGTGACGGCGACGACGGTGACGGCGCGGGTGCCCGCACGGGCCGTGCCCGGCGCCGGTGACGTCCACGCCGCGACCAGCACCGCGACCAGCACCGCGACCGCCACGTTCACGGTCACCACCAGCAGACTCAGCAGCCACACCCCGCCCACCGACGCCAGCCGCAACGCGGGTTCCTGCTGCCACTGGCTGGCGCCGAGCATGCCCCAGGGCCCGCCCAGCCCCTCCCAGGAGCGGACCAGCTCCACCGCCAGCCAGCCCGACGGCAGCACGAGCAGCGCCGCCGCGATCCGGCGCGCGCCGGGCGCCCCGCCGAGGAACCGGCGCACGAGCCAGCCCCAGGGCGCCCACAGCGCGCCGAGCAGGGCGGCGATGACGAAGGTGAACACGTGCAGGTTCGGCAGCAGCCAGTGGTGCACGGCCAGCATGAAGCCGAAGCCGCCCCACCAGCCGTCGTACAGGGCCCGCTTCCCGGTCGGCGCGGTGCGGGCCAGCAGCAGCCACGGCACCAGCGCCACCCAGGCGAACCACCACCAGGAGGGCGCGGGGAAGGCCAGCATGGGCAGCGCGCCCGCCAGCGCGGCGATCGCCGAGCGGCGCCAAGGGGAGGCGAGCCACTGGCCGGACCACTTCATACGGCGCCTCCCTACCCGTGGGTCCAGTGTGCGCGCTCCGGACGATCTCGGTACAGGGGGCGCCCGGTCAGTGGATCACACCGGCGCCGGTACGGTCGGGCAGACGGCGCCACTTCTCCTGCACGACCACCTCGCGCAGCCGCCACCCGTCCGCCGTCCGCAACAGCGCGAAGGCGTACCGGCCGCCGCACACGAAGTCGGGCACGGTCGAGGCGCCGTCGCTCCCGGCGAGCCGCATCGGATTGACGTAGTCGGCCCGGACCCGCGCCGTGTCCCCGGTGTCCCGCTCCAGGAGCCCGAACCGGACCCGGCGGTTCACGATCAGGTGCTGACGCATCGAGAACAGCCCCAGGCTCTCCGCGAGCCAGTCGGCCACCTGCCCGGCGTCCCCCTCGATGCCGCCCGCCGAGCGGTAGTCGGCCCGCCCGTCCCGGGTGAACAGGCCGCGGTACGCCTCCCAGTCCCCGTCGTCCACCGCTCCCGCGTAGTCGGTGATCACTTCGTCCACGGCCAGTCGGTCCATTACGGTCGCCAGCTCCACACGCTGCGTCATCGGCTCAGTGTTGGGCACGGGGCCGATCCCGCCAAGGGGGCGTGCGGCCTTAGGCTGATCCATTTCGGCCCTTACCTCAGGAGGTACCCCATGACGCGTCCCGTCACGGTCGTCACCGGCGGCAGCCGGGGCATCGGCGCGGCGGTCTGTCTGCGGCTCGCGGCGGACGGTCACGACATCGCCCTCGGTTACGTCCGTGATGCCGAGGCCGCCGAGGAGGTGGCGGACGGTGTGCGCACGGCGGGCGGGCGCTGTGTCGCCGTACGGATGGACACCTCCGACGAGGCGGACGTGGAGCGCCTCTTCGAGACCGCCGAGACCCGGCTCGGGCCGGTGACGGGGCTGGTGAACAACGCCGCCGTGACCGGGTTGCTGGGCAGGCTGTCCGACACCGACACCGCCGTGCTGCGCCGGGTCGTCGAGGTCAACCTGCTGGGCGCGCTGCTGTGCGCGCGGCGGGCCGCGCAGCTGATGACGCCCCGGGGCGGCGGGGTGATCGTGAACATCTCGTCGGCCGCCGCCACGCTGGGCAGCCCCGGCGAGTACGTCCACTACGCCGCGACGAAGGCCGCCGTCGACGCCCTGACCGTGGGCCTGGCCAAGGAGCTGGGGCCGGACGGGGTCCGCGTCAACGCGGTCGCGCCGGGGACCATCGACACCGACATCCACGCCGCGATGGGCGCTCCGGACCGTGCCCAGCGGGCCGCGGCGCGGATTCCGCTGCGTCGGCCCGGGCAGCCCGAGGAGATCGCGGCGGCGGTGGCGTGGCTGATGTCGCCGGACGCGTCGTACGCGACGGGGGCGGTGCTGCGGGTGTCGGGCGGGATGTGAAGGTGACGGGGTCGGGTGACGGCACGGGGCGAGCGGGTCCGGTCAGGCCGCCTCGATGATCTCGCCGCGGATCGCCGCCGCCCACTCCACCACCAACAGCTCGTACTCCGCCCGCTCCTGGGGCGAGAGTCTGCCGCCCGCGCGCAGCCACAGGGCACGAATCATCTCGTTCACCTCGGCTGCGGAGCGCGGGGAGCCGTCCGTCGGGGGAGCGGGCGGCACGTCACCGGGCGTCAAGAACTCGGGGGACATGCGGGCAAGCCTAGGGGCAAGCACTGACACTGCGCTACCGGTCCACTACGCAACCGCGGGCGATCGGCCACCGCCCGCCCACGGCCGTCAGTGGGCGGATTCCCCGGCGTGCGGGCTGAGCACCCCGAAGGTCACCAGGATGACGAGGACGATGCCGAGTGCGATCCGGTACCAGACGAACGGCATGAAGCTCTTTGTGGAGATGAACTTCATGAACCACGCGATGACCGCGTATCCGGTCACGAAGGCGATCACCGTCGCGAAGACCGTCGGACCCCAGGAGACATGGCCGGTCTCCATCGCGTCCTTCAGCTCGAACAGGCCGGAGGCGAGCACCGCCGGGATCGCGAGCAGGAAGGAGTAGCGGGCCGCGGCCTCGCGCTTGTAGCCCATGAACAGGCCGCCGCTGATGGTCGCGCCGGAGCGGGAGACGCCGGGGATGAGGGCCGCCGCCTGGCAGAGGCCGAAGATCAGGCCGTCCTTGACGCCGAGGTCCTCGAGTTCCTTGCGGGCGCGTGGGGCGCGGTGGCGTCCGCCGGTCTCGTCGCGGGCCGCGAGCCGGTCGGCGACGCCGATGATGATGCCGACCACGATCAGCATCGTCGCGGTGATCCGCAGATCACGGAACGGCCCCTCGATCTGGTCCTTCAGCGTCACGCCGAGCACACCGATCGGGATCGACCCGACGATCACCAGCCAGCCCATCTGGGCGTCGTGGTCCTTGCGCCGCGCCTTGTCGTGCAGCGAGCGGGTCCACGCGGCGAGGATCCGGCCGATGTCCTTGCGGAAGTAGATCAGCACGGCCGCCTCGGTGCCGATCTGCGTGATCGCCGTGAAGGCGGCGCCCGGGTCCTCCCAGCCCGAGAAGGCCGCGGTGAGGCGCAGGTGGGCGCTGGAGGACACGGGGAGGAACTCGGTCAGCCCCTGGACGAGTCCGAGGATGAGTGATTCGAACCAAGACATGAAGTTACGGAGTCCAAGTGCCGATCGTGGAACGGACGATGGCCACACCGAGCGCCCGGATGCGGTGAACGGGGTTGCCGGAGGGCAGCGTAGCGCCCTTGGAAGTCGGGCCCGACACAGGGGTTTCGTAGGTGATCTACGCCCTGCCCGCGCGGGTCACGCCGCCGTCGGTCCCGTCACCGTCCAGCCGGGTACCTGCGGGTGGGAGGTGAGGTCCTCGTGGCGCACGGGGTCGCCGCAGGCGGTGCAGGTGACGACCGGGACGAGTTCGTTGCCGCACATGTGCTCCAGGACCATGGGGCGGTCGTCGTCCCCGCGCAGGTGCCGGTCGCCCCACGCCATGAGGGTGAGCAGGACGGGCTCCAGCTCGAGGCCCGCCCGGGTCGGCCGGTACTCGAAGCGCTGCGGGCGTTCGCTGTAGACGCGCTTGGTCAGGATCCCGGCGTCGACGAGGCGCCGCAGCCGGGTGGCGAGGATGTCGCGCGGGGCTCCGATGTTGCGCACCAGCTGGTCGAAGCGGCCGTTGCCGAGGCACACCTCCCGCAGCACGAGCAGGGAGTACTTCTCGCCCACGAGGGCCAGGGCGTCGGCGATGGAGCAGGGGCGCGGGTCTTTGCGGGCGGACTCTTTGCGGGCGGACTCTTTGCGCCCGGACTCTTTGCGGGCGGTCTCTCTTGGGGCGGGCATACCGCTCAGTCTAATGAGGGTTTGATTTTCCAACCCACAGGGCTAAGGTGAGTTCGGATTTCCTACTCACCGGTAGTCGTGCCGGTGATCGCCACGGCGGCCAAGGAGGCCCGCACATGCGTGACGCAGTGATCGTCGAAGCCGTACGCACCCCGATCGGCAAGGGCAAGCCGAACGGCTCCCTCGCGCACGTCCACCCCGTCGAACTCCTCGCCCACACCCTGCGCACCCTCGTCGAGCGCACCGGCGTCGACCCCGCGCTGATCGACGACGTCATAGGCGGCACCGTCGACCAGGTCGGCGAGCAGGCCATGAACACCACCCGGTACGCCGCCCTGGCGGCGGGCTTCCCCGAGTCCGTCCCGGCGACCACCGTGGACCGCCAGTGCGGCTCCTCCCAGCAGGCCGTCCACTTCGCCGCCCAGGGCGTCATCGCCGGGGCCTACGACCTGGTCGTGGCCTGCGGCGTCGAGTCGATGAGCCGGGTGCCGATGTGGTCGAACGTGCCGCCCGGCGCCGACCCCTTCGGCCCCGGTGTCGCCGAGCGCTACCCCGAGGGACTGGTCCCGCAGGGCATCAGCGCCGAGCTGATCGCCGCCAAGTGGTCGCTCACGCGCGAGCGGCTGGACGCCTTCGCCGTCGCCTCGCACCAGAAGGCCGCCGCCGCGTGGGACGCCGGGCTGTTCGACGCGGAGGTGGCACCCCTGGACGGCGTCGCGCGCGACGAGTGCGTACGGCCGGGCAGCAGCATGGAGACCCTCGCCGATCTGAAGCCCGCCTACTACGACCCGAACTTCGCCGAGCGCTTCCCGCAGATCGAGTGGAACGTCACCGCGGGCAACGCCAGCCCCATCAACGACGGCGCCTCCGCCGTGCTGATCACGTCCAGCGAGACCGCGGCCCGTCTCGGTCTGCGCCCGCTGGCCCGGCTGCACAGCTTCGCCGTCACCGGCTCCGACCCGCTGCTGATGCTCACCGGCGTCGTACCGGCCACCGAGAAGGTGCTGCGCAGGGCGTCCCTGGCCCTGGACGACATCGACCTGTTCGAGGTCAACGAGGCCTTCTCCAGCGTCGTCCTGGCCTGGCAGCAGGAGACCGGCGCCGATCTCGCCAAGGTCAACGTGCACGGCGGAGCCCTCGCGCTCGGCCATCCGCTGGGCGCCAGCGGCACCCGGCTGACCACCACCCTGGTGCACGCCCTGCACGAGCGCGGCGCCCGCTACGCCCTGCAGACCATGTGCGAGGCGGGCGGCCTCGCCAACGCGATGATCCTCGAGAACGTCTGAGCGGCCGTCAGCCGTCAGCCGTCAGCCGCCGGTCACCGGCCCCCGCAGCCGGTGCCGCTTGCGCCAGGCCAGCACGGCGCCCACCAGCGCCGGTACGGCGATGCAGGCCATGGCGATCAGGAAGGCGGGGGACGTCGGCGTCGAGGCACGGGCACCCGCGACGGCGTAGGCGGCGGTGTTCGGGATCGTGCCGAGCGCCGTCGCGAGCAGGAACGGCAGGATGCCCATGCGGGAGACGGCGGCGCAGTAGTTCGCCGCGACGAACGGCACCCCCGGGAACAGCCGCACCGCCAGCATCGACCGGAAGCCGTGCCTGCTGAGCTGCTCGTCCGCCGCCTTCAGCAACCGGCCCCGCAGCAGCGGACGCAGCGCGTCCTGCCCGAGGACCCGGCCCAGCCCGAAGGAGATCCCGGCCCCGAGCACGGTGCCCGCCACGGCCGCCCCCAGCCCCAGCTGGGAGCCGAACAGCGCGCCCGCCGCGAGGTTCAGCAGGGGCCGCGGCACGAACGCCACCGTGCACAGCCCGTACGCCACCGCGAACACCAGCGCCGCCGCGGCACCACCGAGCTGCGGCGGCCAGCCGTGCGCCAGCAGCCGCTGCGGTTCGAACAGCAGCACCGCCGTGGCGGCCCCGGCGAGCAGCGCGACCAGCAGCGAGAAGCGGGACCAGGGCGACATCAGCACCCGCACCAGGCGTGCGGCGGTGCCGACGGGCACGGCGACGGCCGCGGCCGGGGCGGTGGCCGGGGGAGGGGCCGTGGCGGTGCCGCCAGAGCGGGTGGAGGCATCGAGCATTCGGTGACAGTAACCGACCGATGTCCGTGATCGCCGTATGGTGCGTCTCACGACGGTCACAGGTGCCCGGGGGCCGCGCCGTGCGGCAGCGCGAAAACCATTCGACGCCGGGTCCCGCGTCGGCGATGATCGGCGTCATGTTCCGGCACGCCTTCCTCCTCGCAGCATCCGCCGTCGCGGATGCGCCGAAGGCTGCCGTTCCCGTCTTCCTGACAGCCGTCGACGGCGCCCGAAGCTGACCCTCTCCGGATCGTCCGGCGGACCCCGCAAGGGGAGGGTCGGCAAGTCCTTGGGGTCCCCGCTTCCTCCGCAGTGACTTCGAGGTACAGCCATGCCCAAGACGGCATACGTCCGCACCAAACCGCATCTCAACATCGGCACGATGGGCCATGTCGACCACGGCAAGACCACCCTGACCGCCGCCATCACCAAGGTCCTCGCCGAGCGCGGCTCCGGCACCTTCGTGCCCTTCGACCGCATCGACCGCGCCCCGGAGGAGTCGGCGCGGGGCATCACCATCAACATCGCGCACGTCGAGTACGAGACCGACACCCGCCACTACGCGCACGTCGACATGCCCGGTCACGCCGACTACGTCAAGAACATGGTCACCGGCGCCGCGCAGCTCGACGGGGCGATCCTCGTCGTCTCCGCGCTCGACGGGATCATGCCGCAGACCGCCGAACACGTGCTGCTCGCCCGGCAGGTGGGCGTCGACCACATCGTCGTCGCCCTGAACAAGGCCGACGCCGGGGACGAGGAGCTGACCGACCTGGTCGAGCTGGAGGTCCGCGACCTGCTCACCGCGCACGGCTACGGCGGCGACGCGGCGCCCGTCGTACGCGTCTCCGGGCTGAAGGCGCTGGAGGGCGACCCGAAGTGGACGGCCGCCATCGAGGCGCTGCTGGACGCGGTGGACACGTATGTGCCGATGCCCGAGCGGTACGTGGACGCGCCCTTCCTGCTACCGGTGGAGAACGTCCTCACCATCACCGGGCGCGGCACCGTCGTGACCGGCGCCGTCGAGCGCGGCACCGTACGCGTCGGCGACCGGGTCGACGTGCTCGGGGCCGGGCTGGAGACGGTCGTCACCGGTGTCGAGACCTTCGGCAAGCCGATGGACGAGGCCCAGGCCGGGGACAACGTGGCGCTGCTGCTGCGCGGCGTCGCCCGGGACGCGGTCCGGCGCGGGCACGTGGTCGCCGCGCCGGGGAGCGTGGAGCCGCGACAGCGCTTCACCGCGCAGGTGTACGTGCTGTCGGCGCGTGAGGGCGGGCGTACGACGCCGGTGTCCACCGGGTACCGGCCGCAGTTCTACATCCGCACGGCCGACGTGGTCGGTGACATCGACCTCGGTGAGACGGCCGTCGCCCGCCCCGGCGACACCGTCTCGCTGACGGTCGAGCTGGGCCGCCCGGTCCCGCTGGAGGCAGGTCTCGGCTTCGCCATCCGCGAGGGCGGCAGGACGGTCGGCGCGGGCACCGTCACGGAGGTGCTCTGAGCGGGCCGCCAAGGCACCCGCCGTACGAGGGCGTGCCCGGGCCGGAAACGGTCCGGGCACGCCCCGGCACAATGGGCGCGTGAGCGAGACCGAGCCGATCCCCGTCACCCGAGCCGTCGATCACGGCACCGCCAAGCTGCTGCCGGACGTCGACCGGGCGCGGGCGTGGCTGCTGACGGTGGACGGGGCGCCGCAGTCGTACGTGGACCTGGACGAGCCGACGCACCTGGAGTTCGAGTACGCGCGGCGGCTCGGGCACGTGCTGGACACCGTCGCGGAGCCGGGGCGGGCGCTGGACGTGCTGCACCTCGGCGGCGGGGCGCTCACCCTGCCCCGCTACCTGGCGGCGACGCGGCCCGGCTCCCGGCAGGACGTCGTGGAGGCCGACCGGGGTCTTCTCGCGCTGGTCGCCGAGCAGTTGCCGGTCCCGGACGGCAGCGGCATCGCGCTGCACGCCGCCGATGCCAGGGCCTGGCTGGAGAACGCGTCCGCCGACCTGGCCGACGTACTCGTCGCCGATGTCTTCGGGGGCTCGCGGGTGCCCGCGCATCTGACGTCCGTCGACTACGCGCGGGAGGCCGGGCGCGTGTTGCGGCCCGACGGGGTGTACCTGGCCAACCTCGCGGACGGGGCGCCGTTCGCGTTCCTGCGCTCCCAACTCGCCACCTTCGCCGAGGTCTTCGAGGAGCTGGCGCTGATCGCCGAGCCGGGCGTGCTGCGCGGGCGGCGCTTCGGCAACATGGTCCTGGTCGCCGCGCACCGCCCCCTGGACACCGCCGCCCTGGCCCGCCGCACCGCCTCCGACGCCTTCCCGGCCCGCGTCGAGCACGGCCCCGCACTGCGGGACCTCATCGCCGGGGCGCGGCCGGTCCGGGACGCGGACGCGGTGCCGTCGCCGGAGCCGCCCGAGGGGGCGTTCGGGGTGGGATGACGGACGGCCCCTAGGCCGACTCGGGGGCGCGCTCCACGGCCACGGCGGGTTCGGCGGACGTGACGTGCTTGCTGCGGCGGCGCAGGTTCCGTACCTCGGGCACGGTCAGCACCAGCGCGGTGACCAGCACGATCAGGGCCGAGCAGCCCCACAGGGCGCTGGTGCGGCCGAACGCGGTCTCGGCGGGGCCCGCCAGCGCGGTCGCCAGCGGTATCAGGGCGACCGAGCCGAACCAGTCGTACGCCGACACGCGCGAGAGCTTGTTCTCCGGGATCTCCTGGTGCAGGGCGGTCATCCAGGAGACGCCGAACACCTCCAGGGTCACCCCGGTGACGAACATCGCCGCACACAGCAGCTCGACCGACACCGGCACCGCGAGCGCCGCGGACGGCAGGGCGAGCGGGAAGACGCACAGCGTGCCCGCGAGCAGCAGTCGGCGGGGCTTCCAGCGCGTCATCAGCAGCGCGCCCGCCACCGTGCCCGCCCCGAAGAAGCCGAGGGCCAGCCCCCAGGGCCCCGCCCCGCCCAGATGGTCCCGGGCGACCAGGGGACCGTAGACCGCGTCGGCGGCACCGACGACGGCGTTGGCGATGGAGAACTGGACGACGACGCCCCACAGCCACGGACGGCCGGTGAACTCCCGCCAGCCTTCCCGCAGGTCGGACAGCAGGCCGCCGCCCGGCTCGCGCGGCGCTATGTGACTGACGTCGAGGAAGGACCGCAGCGCCCCGGCGGCGGCGAACGCCACCGCGTCGGCCGCCAGCACCCAGCCGGGACCCACGGCGGCGACCATCGCGCCGCCCAGCGCCGCGCCGCCGACCGCCGCGCCCTGCATCGCCATCCGGAACATCGCGAAGGCACGGCTGGCCTGCTCGCCCTGCACGGTGGAGAGCAGCATGCCCTCGGCCGCCGGGCTGAAGAACGCCTGCCCGGTGCCGCCGAGCGCGGTCAGCACCATCATCTGCCACAGCCGCGGCTCCCCGGTCAGCACCAGCACACCGAACAGGCCCTGGGAGACGCAGTTGAGGGCGTTGGCCGCGACCATCACCCGGTGCCGGGGCAGCCGGTCCGCGACCGCGCCGCCGATCAGCAGGAACACCACCAGCGGCAGGGTGCGGGCGGCGGCCACCAGACCCACGTCGCCGCCGTCGCCGCCCGCCTCGAGGACCGCGAACGCGGCGGCGATCAGCGCGCCGTGGCTGCCGAGGCTGGTGATGAACGCGGCGCCGGTCAGCAGGGTGTAGTTACGGCCCGCCCACTCGGGTCGGCGCAGGCGGCGTGGAGAGTCGGTGTTGGTGCTCACCGGCCGACTATCCCCGTCCCGGCCCCGACTTGCCAAACCCTCGCGCCGCTGTCAACGGCGGGAACCGGTCAGCCGCGCTCGGCTCAGCCGCCCGTGGGCTCCCCGTGCAGCCGTACCGTGCTGAGGATCTTCATGATGGTCTCCTTGGGCACCTCGTCCTTGACGCCCTTGGCCCCGTACCAGTTCCACGACACGAAGTCCCCGGCGGAGTTCTTGAAGCCGAAGGTGACCGCCTTGCCGTCGCTGGCGCACTTGCCCTTCTGCGGCGTGTCCTTCGACTCCGCCCACGCGAGGCTGCCCTCGACGCCCGCCTCGGTGGTGTACGGCGTGGCCTTCTCGTCGAAGGTGATGCTCTTCTTGTCGGGCTGGGTGTAGCCGCCGTAGACCCACCAGGCGACGGTGTTCACGGCGACCTCGTCGGTGCTCTTGGCGCCGCTGGCGCCCTTGGTGCCGGTCGCGGCGAGGTGGGTGTCGTCGGTCTGGCCGTCCTTGTCGTCGTCCTCGGTGCACCACTTCGACTTGTAGATGGCGGGCGCCGTCATCACGATGATCGGCTTGGCGTCGTCCGACTTGGGGTCCTCGAAGCCGATGGTCAGACCGGGGGACTGCACCTCCCAGTCGGCCGGTACGTCGAAGGCGGTGCCCCACTTGGGGTTCACCACGACCTTCCAGCCCTCGATGGTCGGCTTCAGGTCGTCGCCGCCGCGCGGGTTGTCCCCGGAGCCGGAGGCGGACTCGCTCGGCTCGGGGGACGGCGACGCCGACTGGCTCGCCTTCTTGTCGTCCTTGCCGCCGTCCGCCTGGTCGTCCTCGTCACCGCCGAGGACCAGGAAGCCGGTGACACCGGCGGCCACCACGACCGCCGTCGCGGCGATGATCGCGACCAGCTTCGTCCGGTTCCCGCCGCCACCTCCCCCGCCGCCGGGCTGCGCCTGCGGCGCCCCCACGGGTTGCGGCGTGCCCCACTGGGGCTGCTGCGCATACGGGTTGGGCTGCTGATATCCGGGCTGCTGGTACGGATTCGGCTGCTGGTACCCCGGCTGCTGGTAGGGATTGTTCTGCTGCGGGTTCTGCTCGCCCCCGGGCGGCTGCTGTCCTGGCCACATGTGCGGTAACCCTAGTGCCGTCCGGGACACGATTCGGTCACCGGCCCTTGTCAGGGACGTAGCAAATCCGATGAACGGCACCGCCGACCGCTCCGCCCGGTGACGTACGCGACCTGGCCGGTGTCTGGCCAGTGAAGGCTACTCGTGGGTAACCTGCGGCCATGAGCGCAGATCAGATGTCGATCGGCGAGTTGCTCGCCGCCACGGTGCCGATGGTCCGGACCCTGAACCTGGAGTACCTGGAGACCACCCCGGAGAAGGCCGTGCTGGCCCTGCCGGACCAGAGCGAGTACCGCAACCACGTCGGCGGGCCGCACGCGGGCGCCATGTTCACCCTGGGCGAGTCGGCGAGCGGCGCGATCGTCCTGGCCGCCTTCGGTGACCAGCTCTCCCGTGCCACCCCGCTGCCGGTACACGCCGAGATCGCGTTCAAGAAGATCGCCCTCGGTCCCGTGACCGCCACCGCGACGCTGGGCCGCCCCGCGGCCGAGGTGGTCGCCGAACTCGACGAGGGCAAGCGCCCCGAGTTCCCCGTGACCGTCGCCGTCCAGCGCGCGGATGGCGCCGTGACCAGTGAGATGACCGTCGTCTGGACGCTGCGGCCCAACGGCTGAGCCACCTGTCGTCCTCGTTCGCCGAAGGCCCGTACGGCATGGCCCGTACGGGCCTTCGTGCTGCCCTGGCCGGGGTGACCCATGGGCCCCGCCTGATGGTGTGTCAGGGCATCCCGGCGCATAGTGCCGGAAAGCGCACCCACGGTTCACCACGTCGTGCCCGCACACCCAAGGAGTGACGGCCCATGACCGATCCCGTCCCCCGGCGTTCCGCGCTGGCCCTGCTCGGCGGCGCCCTCACCGTCGCCGCGGCCACCGGCGCCCTCGCCGCCCCGGCGCACGCCCACGGCCGGGCGAACGCGGCCCACACCCGCCGCGTCGACAAGCTCCTCGCCCGGCTCACCCTCGACGAGAAGATCTCCCTGCTGCACGGCGCCACCGACCCCGCCCAGC
Organism: Streptomyces sp. NPDC057877; assembly: GCF_042796855.1. Classification (NCBI taxonomy): domain Bacteria; kingdom Bacillati; phylum Actinomycetota; class Actinomycetes; order Kitasatosporales; family Streptomycetaceae; genus Streptomyces; species Streptomyces sp. NPDC057877. The sequence continues at coordinate 821,797 of NZ_JBHVMS010000001.1, read as the reverse complement.
TCGGCCAGGCGGGCTACGTTCCCGGAGTGAAACGCCTCGGCATCCCGCCGCTGCGCCTCGCCGACGGCCCCGCCGGAGTCCGCGTCACCGCCCACGCCACCGCCCTGCCCGCCCCCGTCCTGCTCGCCGCCGCCTTCGACCCCGCACTCGCCCGCCGCTACGGACAGGTCATCGGCCGCGAGGGCCGCGCCCTCGGCCAGGACGTGCTGCTCTCCCCGATGGTCAACCTCATCCGCACCCCGTACGCGGGCCGCAACTTCGAGACGTTCAGCGAGGACCCGCTGCTCGCCGCCGACCTGGTCGCCGCCGAGATCGAGGGCATCCAGGGCGAGGGCCTGATCGCCACGGTCAAGCACTACGCCCTCAACAACCAGGAGAAGGACCGCACCTCCATCGACGTGCGCGCCGACGAACGCACCCTGCACGAGACCGAACTGCGCGGCTTCGAGGCCGCCGTCACCACCGGCACCGGTGCCGTGATGGGCGCCTACAACAAGGTCGACGGCACCTACGCCTGCGAGAACAGCACCCTGCTGACCGCGATCCTCCGGGACCGCTGGAGCTTCGACGGCTGGGTGATGACCGACTGGTTCGCCGCGCACAGCACCGCCCCGTCGCTCACCGCCGGACTCGACATGGAGATGCCCGACGGCACGTACTTCGGTACGGCGCTCAAGACCGCCGTCCGCGACGGCAGCCTGCCCGAACGGTACGTCGACCGGGCGGTACGCCGGATCCTGGCCGTCATGGACCGCTTCGGGCTCCTCGACGGCAGCGCCCCCGCGCGCCCGGACCGGGACGCCCGCGCGGGCGCCGCCCTCGCCCGGGAGGTCGCCGAGGCGGGCGCCACCCTGCTGCGCAACGAGTCCGGCACCCTGCCCCTGACCGGCGGCGACAGCATCGCCGTCATCGGCCCGACCGGCGCGCGGCCCTTCGTCAGCGGCGGCGGCAGCGCCCATGTCGTCCCCGACCGGGCGACCAGCCCGCTGACCGAGATCCGCTCCCGCGCCGGAGACGGCACCCAGGTGGCGTACGCGCTCGGCGAGGACCTCTTCGGCAGACCGCTCCCCGCCCAGGCCCTCGACCCCGGCCTCGACAGCGAGGGCCAGGGCGTCGACGCCGGGCGGACCTGGACCTACGACGGCACGCTCACCGTCCCCGAGGACGACGAGTGGACGCTGGTCCTGCACTTCTCCGGTGATCCCCTCGCCCGCCCCGAGGTCCTCCTCGACGGCGAGGAACTCTTCCCCGTCGCCCCCCGGTTCGGCGAGTACTTCATGGGCGGCCTGGTCACGACCGCCCCCGACGGCCTCGCCGTGCGCCGCCGGACGCGCCGCCTCACCGCGGGCCCGCACCGGCTCCGGATCACCGCGAAGGGCGGGAAGGACGGGCTGCTGTTCCGGCTGCGCCGGATCACCAGTGCCACCCGCGCCAGCGACGTGGCCGAGGCGGTGCGCGCCGCACGGGCCGCCCGCCAGGTCGTACTGTTCGCCTACGAGGACGCCACCGAGGGCCTGGACCGCGCCACGATCGCGCTGCCGGGCAACCAGGAGCGGCTGATCGAGGCGGTGACGGCGGCCAACCCGCGCACCACCGTGGTCCTCAACACCTCGTCCGCGACCTCGATGCCCTGGCTGCGCCGCACCGGCGCGGTGCTCCAGATGTACTACCCCGGCCAGGAGGGCGCCGCCGCGACCGCCGCCGTCCTGTTCGGCGACCGCGACCCCGGCGGCCGTCTCACCCAGACGTTCCCCGCCGACGACGCCCACCATCCCACCGCCGCCGATCCACACCGCTACCCGGGCGTCGACGGCGTGCAGCGGTACTCGGAGGGCGTCCACGTCGGCCACCGCTGGTACGACCAGCGCGGCGTACGGCCGCTGTTCCCCTTCGGCCACGGGCTGTCGTACACCTCCTTCGCCTACGGCGAGCTGGCGGTGCGCCGGGAGGAGCGGGGGGTCGAGGTGTCCTTCACCGTGCACAACACCGGCGGGCGGGACGGGATCGCCGTACCGCAGGTGTACGTCGGACCCTCGCCGGAACTCCGGCTCGACCAGCCCGTACGGGCGCTCGGGGGCTACCGGCGGCTCGCGGTGCGGGCGGGGGAGCGGCGGCGGGTGACCGTGCGGGTGGCCGAGCGGACGCTGTCGTCCTGGGACCCACGGCGGCACGACTGGGTGCTGGGCACCGGGCGGCGCGCCGTGTGGGTGGGGGCGTCGTCGCGTGACCTGCGGCTACGGACGAGTGTGGAGATCGGGACGAGGTAGGCTGCCCCGGCGCACGCCCGCTCATGGGCGTGCGCCGGGAAACCGGTCCGTTCCGGTGGCCGGTATCCGGTCCGTTCCGGTGGCCGGTATCCGGTGCGTTCCGGTGGCCGGTATCCGGTCCGCTCCGGTGTCCGGTATGAGAGAGGAAGCGGCGTTGCACGTCCAGGAGTGGCTCGAAACGGTGCCCCCGCTCGCCATCTACCTTCTGGTGGGCCTGGTCATCGGCCTGGAGAGCCTGGGCATCCCGCTGCCCGGCGAGATCATCCTGGTCTCCTCGGCGCTGCTGGCCTCCCAGCACGGCGAGATCGACCCCGTGATCCTGGGCGCCTGCGCCACCACCGGCGCCATCGTCGGCGACTCGATCGGCTACGCCATCGGCCGCAAGGGCGGACGGCCGCTGCTCGCCTGGCTGGGCGGGAGGTTCCCGCGGCACTTCAGCGAGGCGCACATCGCCACCGCCGAGCGCTCCTTCCAGAAGTGGGGCATGTGGGCCGTCTTCTTCGGCCGCTTCGTCGCCCTGCTGCGCATCTTCGCGGGCCCGCTCGCGGGTGTCCTGCGGATGCCGTACTGGAAGTTCCTCACCGCCAACGTCCTCGGCGGCATCCTCTGGGCGGGCGGCACCACCGCGGTGATCTACTACGTCGGCGTGGTCGCCGAGGCCTGGCTGAAGCGCTTCTCCTGGCTGGGGCTGCTCCTGGCGGTCCTGGTGGGCCTGACCTCGATGCTGGTGCTCAGGCGGAAGGCGGCGAAGGTGGGGCGGGAGCCGGAACCGGAACCGGTGAACGCGGGTCAGTAGTCGCAGGAAGGGGCGCGGGGAACCGCGCGACCAGCCCCCACGCACCCGCCGACTGCGGTCATCCCCCGTGCACGCCCCGGTGCTCACCAGCCAGCGCCGCATACATCGTGCCGTTCAGCGAAACGCCCTCCCGCTCCTCCTCCGTCAGCTCCCGCTTCACCTTCGCCGGAACCCCCGCCACCAGCGACCCGGGCGGCACCCGCATCCCCTGCGGCACCAGCGCCTGCGCGGCGACCAGTGACCCCGCCCCGATCACCGCCCCGTTGAGCACCGTCGCGCCCATGCCGATCAGACAGTCGTCCTCGACGGTCGCGCCGTGCACCACCGCGTTGTGCCCGATGGAGACCCGTTCGCCGACGGTGACGGGGAAGCCGGGGTCGGCGTGCAGGGTGCAGTTGTCCTGGACGTTGCTGTTCGCGCCGACGGAGATCCGCTCGACGTCGCCGCGCAGCACCGCGCCGTACCAGACGCTTGCCCCGGCGTGCAGCGTGACGTCCCCGATCACCGAGGCGGTCGGGGCCACGAACGCCTCCGCGTCCACCTTCGGTTCCTTGCCGCCGATGCCCGTGATCAGCGCCTTGTGCGTCATCGTCGCCTCCTGGTCGGGTGATGTACGGCACCGTACCGGGCCCCGGTGGGGCGAAGATCACAGGGCTACGGCCGCCAGGGCGCACGGCGTGCTGAGTACCGTGAGCGGGTGCCGAAGCGCAAGAACACGTTCTCATCCTGGCGCCGCCGCCTCGCGCAGCGCGCCGTCCACGCGGGCTGGGCCTGGGTGCAGCGCACCGGCTCCGTCACCGCGGCGCACCCGGGACGCTTCCGCTTCGGCGCACTCGGCCACGGCACCCGCCTCGCCTTCCCGCTCGGCACGGTCTTCGGCGAACCCTGGATCCACCTCGGCGCCCACTGCATCGTCGGAGAGCAGGTCACCCTGACGGCCGGTCTGATGCCGGGCCTGGAACTGGGCCCCGAGCCGATCCTGCGCATCGGCGACGGCGTCGTCCTCGGCCGCGGCAGCCACGTCATCGCCGACACCACGGTCACCATCGGCAGCGACTGCTACTTCGGCCCGTACGTCTACGTCACCTCCACGAACCATTCCTACGACGATCCGCACCAGCCGATCGGCAAGCAGTGGCCCCGGATGGAACCGGTGGAGATCGGCCCCGGCTGCTGGATCGGCACCGGGGCGGTGATCCTGCCGGGGGCGCGGATCGGGCGGAACGTGGTGGTGGCCGCGGGTGCGGTGGTGCGCGGTGTGGTGCCCGACCACGCGGTGGTGGCGGGGGCGCCCGCCCGGGTCGTACGGCGCTGGACGGCGGCCGACGGCTGGCAGCCGCCGCTGCGGACTCCGGCGCCGGTGCCGATACCGGAGGGCGTCACCACGGAGCAGTTGATGGCGTTGGCGGACCTTGACGAGGAGTCGGCGGCCAGGTTGGCGCGGCTGGACGAGGAGTCGGCGGCGAGGCTGGGGCGGCTGGACGAGGAGTCGGCGGCGAGGCTGGCGCGGCTGGAGCTGGACGCCGAGTCCTGAAGCGGAGGGCGGGCTCTTGAATCAGCCCGCGGCCAGCAACAGCGTCCCCGCCAATGCCAGCCCTGCCCCCGTGGCCTGGACGGCCCGCAGCCGCTCCCTGAGGAAACCGCGGGCGGCCAGCGCCGTCACCACCGGGTAGAGCGAGGCGAGTACGGCCGCCACGGTGACCGGACCGTGCTGTGCGGCGATGGAGTACGTGCCGTTCGCCGCCACGTCGGCGAGGCCGACGAAGGCCAGCGCGGGCAGCGACGCCCACGGGAAGCCGCCCTCGGGCAGCGCGGGGGCGCCGCGCCGGACGGAGACGAACAGGGCGGCACCACCCACGGCGACATTGACGACGCGCTGCACGAACAGGGCGAGGAACAGGCCGGTGAGGGTCGTCGACGCCTCCGCGATCAGCGCGAACACCGTGCCGAAGCCGAGCGCGGCGACCAGGGTGAGAAGGATCGTCTGCCGCTGCACCGCCGCGCCCCTCAGCTGTGGGCCGCCCGCCAGGACGACGCCGCCGACGGCGACCGCGATGCCCGCGACCTGGACCGGACCGGGGCGTTCGCCGAGGAGGAGACCGACGCCGACCGGGACGGCGACACTCAGCGTGGCGAGCGGGGAGACCACGCCCATCGGGCCCTGCGCGAGCGCCTTGTAGAAGGCGAGCAGCGCGACCGGCCCCACCAGCCCCGCCCCGACGGCGAACCAGAGCCGGGGCCCGGCCTCGCCCCAGCCGCCGGTGGCCGCCACGATCACTCCGAGGACGGCCCCCGCGATCGCCTGCGACACGACGACCACCGTGAGCGCCGGGGTGCGCCTGGTGAGCAGCCCGCCGCCGAAGTCGGCCAGCCCCCAGAGCAGGCTGGTGGCCAGGGCGAAGAGTGCTGTCACGGGTAGCCTCGCAGTACAGTTCGGTGCACGATCGGGTGCACCACACCGTAGTGCACTGCGATGAACTAAGCCATCCAAAATAATGAACCAGGCTATTGGACGTGATGTGTCGGACCTCGACCTGCTGACCCAGTCCCTGGCGCGCAACGTCAAACGTTGGCGCACCGAGCGCGGATTCACCCTCGACACCTTCGCCGCCCGGGCCGGGGTCAGCCGCGGCATGCTCATCCAGATCGAGCAGGCCCGCACCAACCCCAGCCTCGGCACGGTCGTCAAGATCGGCGACGCCCTCGGCGTCAGCATCACCACCCTGCTCGACTACGAACAGGGGCCCAAGGTGCGGATCGTCCCGGCCGACCAGGTGGTACGGCTGTGGCACACCGACGCGGGCAGCTACAGCCGCCTCCTCGCGGGCGCGGAGGCGCCGGGGCCGCTGGAGATGTGGGACTGGCGGCTGATGCCGGGCGAGGGCAGTTCCTCCGACCCACACCCCACCGGCACCGTCGAACTCGTCCATGTCACGGTGGGCGAACTGACCCTCACCGTAGACGGCGCCGACCACCTCGTCCCCGCCGGTGCCAGCGCCTCCTTCGAGGGCGACGTCCCGCACACCTACGCCAACCAGGGCGACGTACCGATGGAGATGGTGCTCGCCGTCTCGGTCCCGCCCGTGCACTGAGACGCCCCGCGGGCCGCCGCCGAGCTGCTGTTACCGTGCGGCCATGCGTGCACCCATCGGAGACTTCGACACGGCCGTTACGGCCCCCGACGCCCTCGACGAGCTGACCGGCCCGGTCGCCGACGCCGTACGCCACTGGCGCGGCAGCGTCCCCGCCGAGCAGATCGTCTACGTCGAGACCGACCCGCAGTGGGCCGACACCGCCGTCTTCGTCGAGCACTACGGCAGGGAACTGCTGGAGCAGTCCGCGAACTGCGTGGTCGTGGCGGGCAAGCGGGGCGGCGAGACCACGCTCGCCGCCTGCGTGGTGCTCTCCACCACCCGCGTTGACGTCAACAACGCCGTCCGCCGCCAACTCGGCGCCCGCAAGGCCTCCTTCGCCCCGATGGACACGGCCACGGGGGAGACCGGCATGGAGTACGGCGGCATCACCCCGATCGGCCTGCCCGAGGGCTGGCCGATCCTCGTCGACTCCGCCGTGGTCGACCTGCCGTACGTCCTGGTCGGCAGTGGCCGACGGCGCGGGAAGCTGCTGGTGCCGGGGAAGGTGTTCGCGGAGCTGCCGGGAGCGGTGGTGCTGGAGGGGCTGGGCATCGCCTGAATCCGCTCGCGCTGGCCCTCCCTGCTCTGCGTGAGCGTGGTGGGCCAGTTGCTCTGCGTGAGCTTCGTGGGCCAGTTGCTCTGCGTGGGCATGGTGGGTCAGTGCTACGCGTGAGCGTGGTGGGCCAGCGTCAGATGAGGGTCCGTCTCGCCGGGTACCGGTGCCGGGTCCGCGTGCACCAGCGCCGCGGTGAGGCCGGGGACCGCGTGCAGCAGGGCGTGTTCCGCGTCGACGGCGATGGCGTGGGCCCGCCGCACGGTCGCGTCGCCGTCCACCACCACCGCCACCTCGGCGCGCAGCCGGTGCCCGATCCAGCGCAGCCGCAGCTCACTCACCCCGCGCACCCCGGCGACCTCGTGCAGCGCCCGTTCGGCCCGGTCCACCAGGGCCGGGTCAACGGCGTCCAGCACCCGCCGGAAGACCTCGCGCGCCGCGTCCCGGAGGACCAGGAGGATCGCGGCCGTGATCGCCAGTCCCACGATCGGGTCGGCGAGCTGCCAGCCCAGCGCCGAGCCGCCCGCGCCCAGCAGGACGGCCAGTGAGGTGAACCCGTCGGTGCGGGCGTGCAGTCCGTCCGCGACCAGCGCCGCCGAGCCGATCGACCGGCCCACCCGGATCCGGTAACGGGCCACCCACTCGTTCCCCGCGAAACCGACCAGCGCGGCCACCGCCACGGCCGGAACGTGCTGCACCGGACGCGGATCGAACAGCCGCTCGACCGCCATCCATCCGGCGAAGGCGGCGGACGCCGCGATGGTCAGCACGATCACCAGGCCCGCCAGATCCTCGGCACGCCCGTAGCCGTAGGTGAACCGACGGGTCGCCGCCCGTCTGCCCAGCACGAAGGCGATGCCCAGGGGTACGGCGGTCAGCGCGTCCGCGGCGTTGTGCACCGTGTCCCCGAGCAGCGCCACCGACCCCGAGGCCGCCACGACGACCGCCTGTGCCAGGGCCGTCGCTCCCAGCACCGCCAGCGAGACCCACAGGGCACGGATGCCGCGGGCCGAGGACTCCAGGGCGTGGTCGACCTTGTCGGCGGTCTGGTGGGAGTGGGGCCGGAGGAGGTGGGAGAGGCGGTGGCGGAGGGTGTGGTGATGATGCCGGTGTTCGCTCACGGGGTTTCCCTTCCACGGTGCGGGCGCTGGACGCCTCACGCCCATGGGACCATTATGTGCGTATGAGCGCACGCATGCACCTATCACCTGCGACCGATGCGCACCCGCGCACCCCCGGCGAGGAGCAGTTCGCGCTCGCCGCGGAACTCCTCGCCCTCCTCGGCGACCGCACCCGGCTCACCCTGCTGCACGCCCTGACCGACGGGGAGGCCGATGTCACCACGCTCACCGAGGTCTGCGGGGCGGCGCGGCCCGCGGTCAGCCAGCATCTGGCGCGGCTGCGGCTCGCGGGACTGGTCGACACCCGCAAGGAGGGGCGGCGGGTCGTCTACTCACTGCGCGACGGGCATCTGCGCAGGCTGGTGGACGAGGCGCTGAAGGTCGCGGACCACCGGATCGCGGACCGGCCCGTGCACGACTGACCCCAGGGCATCAGTACCGACCACTGCCCGCAGGACATCAGTACTGACCACTGCCCCAGGACGTCAGCACTGACCACTACCCGCAGGGCATCAGTACTGACCACTGCCCGCAGGACATCAGTACCGCTCGGCCGTCCCCAGATACTGCTCCGCGAACGCGGCGGCGGCCACCGGCGAGGTGAACAGCCGACGTAGCCGGGCCGCCGTGGTGCCCGCGCGGAACGCGTCCCCCGCCGCGGCGCCGTGGTACACCTCGGACAGCCACTGCGAGAACTCCTGGTAGTCCCACACCCGCCGCAGACTCGCCCGCTCATAGCCGTCGAGCCCGCGCGGGTCGCCCTGGGTGAACCGCGCGACGAGGGCGTCCGCGAGCAGGAAGGCGTCGTGCAGCGCGAGGTTCATGCCCTTCGCGGCGATGGGCGCGACCAGGTGCGCGGCGTCACCGGCCAGGAAAAGGCGTCCGTACGTCATCGGCTCGACGACGTAGTCATGCATGTCCAGCACCCGCCTCTCGATCAGCGCGCCCTCCGTGAGCGGTGGCTGACCGGCGGCGGCGAGCCGGGTCCGCAGTTCCCTCCAGACCCGGTCATGCGGCCAGTTCTCCGGGTCGTCGCCCGGCGGGCACTGGAGGTAGTAGCGGGTGACCTCGGGGCTGCGGGGCATGTGCCCGGCGAACCCGCGCGGGTGGCAGCCGAACAGCACACAGTCGGAGGACGGCGGTGCCTCGGCGAGCAGGGCCAGCCAGCCGATGCCGTAGTCATGGCGCGCGACCCGGGCCCGCTCCGGCGGCAGCGCGGCCCGCGTCACGCCGCGCGCCCCGTCGCAGCCCGCCACGAACTCGCAGTGCAGCACCTGGCGTTCACCCGTCTCCGGGCTGGTGTACGACACCGAGGGCCGGTCGGTGTCCAGGTCGTGCGGGTGGACATCCCGCACGCCGAACCTGATGTCGCCGCCGCGTACGTCGGCGTACTCCCGCACGAGGTCCGTGACCAGCAGGGGCTGCGGGTAGACGAAGTGATGGCGTCCGGTGAGCTGGTGGTAGGGGAAGCGGTAGCGCTCCCCGTCGAAGCGGAACTCGCACGCGGTGTGCCGCTCCGCCCGCGCCAGCAGATTGTCCGCCAGCCCGTGCCGCTCCAGGCCGCGTACGGCCCACTCCTCCAGCACCCCCGCGCGGGGCCGCCGCTCGATGGACTCCCGGCTCTCCGTCTCCAGCACCACACAGTCGACGGACGCGGCCCGCAGCAGATTGCCGAGGGTGAGACCGGCGGGCCCGGCGCCCACGATGACGACCGGAAGCCTGTGCGGAGAAGGGGAGTTGGGGGTGACGGTCACCCGAGCATTATGGGGCGGCGGACGCCCTCGCGCGGTGGGATCAGCCCAGCCGGGGGATCTCGATCGCCGGACAGCGGTCCATCACCATGTCGAGGCCCGCCGCGCGGGTGCGCTCGTACGCCGCCTCGTCCACCACGCCGAGCTGGAACCACACCGCTCTGGCACCCTTGGCGACCGCCTCGTCCGCCACCGCGCCCGCGAGGTCGCTGTTGACGAAGACGTCCACCACGTCCACCTCGAAGGGGATGTCGGCCAGTGAGGCGTACCCCTGCTCGCCGTGCACCGTCTCGGCCTTGGGGTGGACCGGCACCACCCGCTTGCCGAAGCGCTGGAGCACCTCCGCGACGCCGTACGCCGCGCGTGACCGGTTCGAGGACAGGCCCACCACGGCCCATGTGTCACCGGACTCGGTGAGGATCCTGCGGATCGTCTCTGCGTCGCCGTACACCTCTCGGCCCCCTTCGGCCATGCCGTGCCTTGTCGTCCCGTCGCCGGGCTCGCTGGACGGAAACCGTCCCGCACCCCGACAACGGCCGACGGCCCGCGAAGATTCCCGGGCGGAAACCGCGCCGCCGCGTGCCGAACCCCCGCCACATGCTGCGCCCGGCCGCCCGCCCGCCTACGCTCGCCACGTGTTGCGCATCATCGACGCCCGAACCGGCGAAGTCGTCGAGGCCGCCCCCGCCCGCCGCGGTCTGACCCGGGTCGAGGCCCATGCCCCGGGCTTCGGCACCACCGCCCTGCGGGTGCTGCTCGTGGCCGACCTGCTCGTGCGCGCCCTGGAACTCGGCGGCACTCCCGTATGGGCACTGCTCAGCGGCGACCGGGACCACGCGGAACTCCGGGCGGGCGCCGCGGCCCTCGGCATCCGTCCCTTCGAGGACACCCGGGACGTCGGCGGCCCCGGCCTGGGCGAGACCCAGGTCCTCCATGTGGCCGCCGAGGACGGCACCGCGCCCGACGGCGGTGTCCGGGTCGCCGTGGCCCCCGTGGAACCGGTGGCGGGCGCGGCGGCCGGGGACGACCCCGCGGTCCTGCGGTTCGCCCTGCTGGCCCGCCGCAGGGACGTCCCGGTACGGCTCGACGCCGCCACCCTGGACGAGGCCCGGGACACCCTCGCCGACTGGCGGCGCGCCGTCGCCGCGTGGGCGCGCGAGCCGTCGCGGCCGATCCCCGACGAGGTGCGCGCCGACCTCAGGGCCGCCTGGGAGGACAACCTGGACCTCCCCGCGGTGCTCCGGGTCCTGCACCGGGTGCGCACCGAGCCCGACCTGCCGCACGGCGCCCGCTTCGAGACCTTCGCCTACGCCGACCGGCTGCTCGGCGTCGACCTCACCCGCGACCTGGGATCCCCCGCGTGATCGAACGGGCGGGAGCGGGCCCGCTGCACCGCCTGGTCGTGCTCCGTCACGCCAAGTCCGCCTGGCCGGACGACGTCGCCGACCACGAACGCCCGCTCGCCCCGCGCGGGCGCCGCGACGCGCCCGCCGCGGGCCGCGCCCTCGCCGAGGCGGACTGCCTGCCCGACCTCGCCCTGTGCTCCACCGCCCTGCGCGCCCGCCAGACCTGGGAACTGGCCGCCGCCCAATGGGGCACACCCCCGCCGGTGCGCCACGACCCCCGGCTGTACGCCGCCACCGCGTCCGCCCTGCTCGCCGCCGTGCACGAGACACCGCCCGAGGTCGGCACCCTGCTCCTCGTCGGACACAACCCGGGCCTGGAGGAACTGGTCCTCACCCTGGCCGGGGACGCCCTCGCCGACGCCCTGGACCGCCTCCGGACGAAGTTCCCCACCTCGGCCCTGGCCTTCCTGTCCTGGTACGGCACCACCTGGGAGGCCCTCACCCCGGGCACGGCGCTCCTGACGGGGCTGTCGGTGCCCCGGGGCAAGAAGAAGCGCGCGTAGGGGCTCCGCCGGGTGCCGGAGCCGCAGCGCATAGGCTGGCCGGATGCAGGACGAGTACCGCACGGTCGCCCGCGCGGGTGTGCACGAAACCGAGGTCAACCGCTCCCGCTTCCTGTGCGCCCTCGCCCCGGCGGCCACCGAGCGCGAGGCCCAGGACTTCATCGCCGCCGTGCGCAAGGAGCACGCGGACGCCACCCACAACTGCTGGGCCTACGTCGTCGGCGCCGACGCCTCCGTCCAGAAGGCCAGCGACGACGGCGAGCCCGGCGGCACCGCGGGCGTCCCGATGCTCCAGATGCTGCTGCGCCGCGACATGCGGTACGTCGTCGCCGTGGTCACCCGCTACTACGGCGGCGTCAAGCTCGGCGCGGGCGGCCTCATCCGGGCCTACGGCGGAGCGGTCGGCGAGGCACTCGACACGCTTGGCACCCTCACCCGCCGCCGCTTCCGCCTCGCCACCGTGACCGTCGACCACCAGCGCGCCGGAAAGCTCCAGAACGACCTCCACGCCACCGGCCGCGAGGTCCGCGACGTGCGCTACGGGGAGTCCGTCACGATCGACATCGGCCTGCCCGACGCCGACGTACCGGCCTTCAGGGCGTGGCTCGCGAACGCGACCGCAGGGACAGCCGGGTTCGAACTGGGCGGGGAGGCGTACGGGGACGCGTGACGGCGCGGTTCCCGGTAGTGCGCGGACATGCGACGGGTGAATTGCCTCAATTGGGGCATTTTGAGCCCCACGGCCGTCCCCACCCCCGAATCATGACGGGGCGATACGGGAGTGACCGCCCGTGATGTCAGACCCGGCCGTTGATCTCGGGGATCATGCGATCCACAGGCTCGTGAGGTACTCCCGGACCCAGTCAGTCCCCGGGTGGAGGTACGGGAGCTACTTCCTCCAGCACGCCGTCCGGGTCCATGACCCAGCTTCCGCTCTCGACGCCGTACACCCTCTGGTCCTTGAGCCACTTCCAGGACATGTGCTGCAGGATCTGGTTGGGCTTTCGTTCCCAGACCGGGTTGTGGTCCCAGCCCTCGACACGGAACATCAGCTTGTCGGCGCCCGGGATCCCTTCGTAGAGCTTCGGAACGGAGAAGTGCAGCACGTCCCCCATCTCCTCCGGGGTGTTGGCCGTTCTGTCCTCGTCTCCGTAGACGATGCACACCGGCACGGCGTTGCCGAGCGCGGAGCCGTGCGGGACGGTGCTCGTGTTCCAGCCCCACCAATAGGTGTTGCGCCACCGCATGACGCCCTCGGGTGCCCCCGGGGTCGAGCCGCCCCACTTCTGGCCGATGCTGTCGCAGTCCATGACGGCCTGCCACACGTCGTCGGCCAGATCCTTGTCAGGGATGACGGCGTGGAATGCCGCCTTACTGGTCAGGTTCATCGGGAAGCCGAATACCGCCGCGGGCTCGGACACGGCCTCATCGGGAAGGGGTGTTCCGGGAGGCGGAGCGAAGGGGTCGGAAGGGTTCTTCGACCATCGGCCCTTCGGGGGGAACATGGGCGCGAGAAGGAACATGCTCGCCACGTGCTCGGGATTCTGCAGCGCGTACGGGCCCATGACGAACGCGGCCGCGGACCAGCCGATGAATGCGACCTTCTCGTTGTCGCACCGCTTCCTGATGAACTTGACGACTGTTCCCAGCTCGCCCCATTCGCTCTTGGAATTCCCCAGCTGAGACTTGTAGTTCGCTGTCGAGTCGCAGTCCTCCGTGCCGGGATTGGTCTTCAGGAGGCCCCGCTGGGCCGGAGCCGGGTTGGCGTTGCACGGGTCGTGCATTTCCGGGCGAGGGGAGAGCCCGGATCCCTGGAGGTCCATGATGTAGACGTCGTAGCCCTTGCTGGCCAGGGTCTGCGCCCAGCTGTAGCTCGCGTCCGGGTGCGGGGAGCCGCCCTGCGCGGGGCGCACGAGGTCAAAGCACGGCAGGGCCGGAACGCTCCTGCCGTGGAGCATGAGGACCGGCTTGCGGGTGCCCCCGGATCCGTCGGCCTTGTATTCCCGTACAAAAAGCTCGATCTCGGTGCCGGAATTCGCCGGGATGGTCGATTTGTGCTTGACCCTGTGGTTGACGGGAGTCATATGCGGCATGGTTGCCTCCGATGGCTGGCGACCCTGATCGTGGCTGGATATATCGACTCGGCGTTCGGGGAGCTGGCCTTGCGAGAGAGCCGACCGCACGCACGTCGGCGCCGATACTCCGTCGGGACGCAGCGTGGTAGGGGCCCGGGCGCTCGTGGACGGCTGGTCGTAGTCATGACTGGTTGCTGCTCCCGTTGGGTGGGCTCAGTCGTGAATAGGCCTTGGTGGCGGCCGAGGCACCACAAGGCAGGTCAGCCCCAGCGAAGGAGGTGAACGCGTGGAGTGATGTGTGACGTCTAGAGCGTCTCGCTGCATATTGCGCATACCGCGCTTGAGCAGTCTCAGGGACCATTCTATCCGTGCGGAGGAGCCTCGCATCCCGGGCGGTCGGCCAGAATCTTGTTTTAATTCATCGTGAAACAGTCCGGTGGATAAAGCCTCGCCGGTTTTCCTGGCCTGGCTGTGTCGTTGGGGAGAACACGCCACTGAAGCTGTCCTGCAGGCCAGATTGCTCAACGCGGTTGAGACGCGATGCGGCACGAGTGCGACGCCAGCAGGTCAGGCCTCCGGCAACTTGCCGAGGAGCCGCCATTGCACGACGACTCCGCGAAATGCTCGCACGGTTCATCCATGCCTTCGACGCATCGCGGATGGCCTCAGAGCCGAGCGGACTATCCCTCAAGCGGCAGACACGGCGTGCCCCGCTCCGGCGAACGAGGTCAGCCCGGCCGTGCTGGCGTGCGCCAGGACACGCGTGGAGGATGGAGACGCGGTGCTCCGGGTAGCGGCTGCGCAGGATACGCACGGCTGCGGTCAAGGCGAAGGCAGGGCCCAACTCGTCTGACTGGGGCGCCTTGTAGTACTTCCCGGGGCGCGTACCTTCGGGCGACAGCCACAGAAGGGAACCCTTCCTGGCCTGCAGGGCCTGGATGCGTCGGGGAGCGGGTCGAGTCCCTCCTTACGACGCAGTTCGAATGGCCCCTCTTTGGCGGTCCGGCCCTCCATCTTGGCTTCATTGACCTGCCGCTGATGCTTCCTCCAGCGCTTCTTGTCCTCGGCGACCGCGGCCTTCTCGACGATTCCCACCAGGGCCAGTTTTGATAGGGCAGGGGCGTTCACCTGCTGTACGAGCCGTTCCAATACTTCAGTTGCACTGGGCCTGTCCTCCACGATGTCCGGCACAGCTCCCCGTCCTGGCGCGACATTCGACGTCAAGAGCGTGCGACAGGCTCTCCGTACCTCGCGGACCGCCTTTCGGGGATTGGCCGAATTGAATCTGTCCGCGCCAGACAGGTAGGGCATCCCCCTGGTGCCCAGGGGACTGGTGGGGAGGCAACCTCCTATGCGGAGTCCTCACATGGACATTTCCACTGTGCGTGATGGCTGATGTGGGATCGCGATGTGAGGTCAGTGGTGGATCAGATGCCTCCAGGCGTTAGCGTGGTGGATGCCAGCCCGGGGTTCCCGTGCTGACTTGTGCTGGTTTTGAGACGTTACCGAGAGAAACATGCAGGTCAGAGCCGTTTCATGAGATTGCTGCACACTTCCGACTGGCACCTCGGCCGGGCGTTCCACCGGGTGACCATGCTCGGCGCCCAGGCCGAGTTCATCGCGCACCTCGTCAGGACCGTGCGGGAGCGGGACGTGGACGCGGTGGTCGTGGCCGGGGACGTGTACGACCGGGCGGTGCCGCCGCTGGCCGCCGTCGAGCTGTTCGACGACGCCCTGCACCGGCTGGCCGACCTGGGTGTGCCCACGGTGATGATCTCCGGCAACCACGACTCGGCGCGCCGCCTCGGCGTCGGGGCCGGGCTCATCGGGCGGGCCGGGATCCATCTGCGGACCGAGCCGTCGGCGTGCGGGACGCCCGTGGTGCTGCGGGACGGGTTCGGGGACGTGGCGTTCTACGGGCTGCCCTATCTCGAACCGGCCCTGGTGAAGGACGAGTTCGGGGTGGAGAAGGCCGGGCACGAGCAGGTGCTCGGCGCCGCCATGGAGCGGGTCCGCGCCGATCTCGCGGCACGCGCGCGGGGGACGCGGTCCGTCGTCCTCGCGCATGCCTTCGTCACCGGCGGTGAGGCCAGCGACAGTGAGCGGGACATCACCGTCGGCGGGGTCGCCGCCGTGCCCGCCGGGGTCTTCGACGGGGTCGACTACGTCGCGCTGGGGCATCTGCACGGCTGCCAGACCCTCACCGAGCGCGTGCGCTACTCCGGCTCCCCGCTGCCGTACTCCTTCTCGGAGGCCGGGCACCGCAAGAGCATGTGGCTCGTCGAGCTGGACGGCGACGGTGCGGTGAGTGCCGAGCGTGTCGACTGTCCGGTGCCCCGGCCGCTGGCCCGGATCCGGGGCGGCCTGGAGGAACTGCTCGCCGATCCGGCGCTCGCCCGGCACGAGGAGGCGTGGGTCGAGGCGACGCTCACCGACCCGGTGCGCCCGGCCGAGCCCATGGCCCGGCTCAGTGAGCGCTTCCCGCACACCCTCAGCCTGGTCTTCGACCCCGAACGGGCGCCGGACGATCCCGACGTGTCCTACGCCAGGCGGCTCGCGGGCCGCGGTGACCAGCAGATCGCCGAGGACTTCGTGGCCCATGTGCGCGGCGCCGGACCCGACGCGCGCGAACAGGCCGTGCTGCGCGACGCGTTCGACGCCGTGCGCGCGGACCGGACCGTGCGGGAGGTGGCGGGATGAGGTTGCACCGGCTGGACATCACCGCGTTCGGGCCGTTCGGCGGCTCCCAGAGCGTCGACTTCGACGCCCTGTCGGTGGCGGGGCTGTTCCTGCTGCACGGCCCGACCGGCGCGGGCAAGACCTCCGTCCTCGACGCGGTGTGCTACGCCCTGTACGGCTCGGTTCCCGGGGCCCGGCAGAGTGGGCAGGGAATCACCCTGCGCAGCGACCACGCCGAGCCCGGCACGCGTACGTCCGTGACGCTCGACCTGACCGTGGCGGGCCGTCGGCTGGAGATCACCCGGCAGCCGCCCTGGGAGCGGCCCAAGAAGCGCGGCACCGGCACCACCCTGGACAAGGCGCAGAGCTGGTTGCGCGAGTACGACGCCGTCGCCGGGGTCTGGAAGGACCTCAGCCGCTCCCACCAGGAGATCGGTGAGGAGGTCACCCAGCTGCTCGGGATGAGCCGGGAGCAGTTCTGTCAGGTCGTGCTGTTGCCGCAGGGCGACTTCGCGCGCTTCCTGCGGGCCGACGCCGAGGCGCGGGGCAAGCTGCTTGGGCGGCTTTTCGAGACCCACCGGTTCGCCGAGGTCGAGAAGCGGCTCGCGGAGCGGCGACGCGCGACCGAGGCCGACGTCCGCGACGGGGACGCGGCGCTGCTGGCCGACGCGCACCGGATGCAGCAGGCGGCGGGCGACACCATGGAGCTGCCCGAGCTGCAGCCCGGCGACCCCGGCCTGGCCGACGCCGTGCTGAGCGCCGCCGCCGTCGCCCGTGCCACCGCGCGGGAACAGCTCACCGTCGCCGAGTGCCGTCTCGCCGCCGCCGAGTCCGCCCAGGCAGCCGCCGACCGCGCCCTGGCCGACGTACGCGAAGTGGCGCGGCTGCAACGGCGGTTCGCCGAGGCGCGGGAGCGGGCGCGGCGGCTGGAGGACCGGGCCGACACGCATCGGGAGGACCGGGTGCGCATGGAGCGTGCCCGCAAGGCCGAGGCGGTCGCGCCCGCGCTGGAGCTGCGGGAGGCCGCCGACGCCGAGCACCGGCGGGCGGCCGTCGCCGAGGCACACGCGCGTGCGCGGTTGCCGGACACCTTCGCGGACGCCGGGGCGGCCGGGCTCGCCAGCGCCGCGCGCCGGGCCGCCGAGGAGCTGGGCGGGCTGGAATCCGCCCGCCGCGCGGAACAGCGGGTCGCCGAACTCGCCGCAGAGCGCGCGGACCTGGACCGCCAGGAACGCGCCGACGAGGACGTGCTCGGGGAGGCGGAGACCTGGCTCGCGGACTGGGAGACGGTCCGCTCGGCGCTCCAGGCCCGGATCGAAGCCGCCCAGGAGGCCACGGGCCGCGCCGAGCAGCTCGCCGTCCAGCGCGAACCCGCGCGACAGCGCCTCGCCGCCGCCCGGCTGCGCGACCAGCTCGCCGGGGACACCGACGCCGCCCAGCGCCAGGCCCTCGCCTCCGGCGAAGCCGCCCTCGCGGCCCGCGCGCACTGGCTCGACCTGAAGGAACAGCGCCTCAACGGCATCGCCGCCGAACTCGCCGCGAACCTCGAGGACGGCGAACCCTGCGCCGTCTGCGGCGCCACCACGCACCCGGCGCCCGCGCGGAAGGTCGCCGGGCATGTCGACCGCGCGGCGGAGGAGCGGGCGCTGGCCGACCACCAGCGCGCCGAGGAACGGCACGCCGAGAACGAACGACGGCTGGGCACCGTACGCGAGGCGCTGGCCGCCGCCACCGCCGAGGCGGGAGACGTGCCGACGGACCGGCTCGCCGCCGAGGCGGAGGAGCTGGAAGGGGAGTACGCGCGGGCACGCCGGGACGCCTCCGCGCTGCACGCCGTACGGGAGGAGCTGCGGGCGGCCGAGGCGGAGCACGCCCGCCGCACCGCCGAGCGGCAGCAGGCCGCCCTGCGCGCGGCGTCCCGGGTGGCGCATCGCGACGCCCTCGACCGCGAAAGAGTCCTCCTGGAGGAGGAGTTGACGCAGGCCCGGGGTGGCTCGGGCAGCGTTGCCGCGCGGGCGGCTCAGTTGGAGCGGCAGACGGCCCTCCTCACCGACGCCGCCGAGGCCGCGCGCAGCGCCGAGGACACCGCCCAGCGCCTCAAGGACGCCGACGCCCGCCTCGCGGACGCCGCGTACCGGGCGGGCTTCGACACCCCCCGCGCCGCGGCCGACGCCCTCCTCGACGACGCCGCCCACCGCGAACTGCAACAGCGGCTGGACGCCTGGCAGACCGAACAGGCCGCCGTCCGCGCGGTCCTCGCCGAGGCCGACACCACGGCCGCCGCCGGACAGCCCGCCGCCGACCTCACCGCCGCCGAGCGCACGGCCGCCACGGCCGCGCAGCGCGTACGGGACGCCGCCTCCGCGCGGGACGCCGCCGACCGCCGCCGCGCCGAACTCGACCGGCTCTCCGCGCGCGCCGCCACCGGAGTGCGACGGCTCGCCCCGCTGCGCGAGGAGTACGACCGGGTGGCCCGGCTGGCCGCCCTCACCGCGGGCACCTCCGCGGACAACGAACGCCGGATGCGGCTGGAGTCGTACGTCCTGGCCGCCCGTCTGGAGCAGGTGGCCGCCGCCGCGACCGTACGGCTGAAGCGCATGTCGTCCGGCCGCTACACCCTCGTCCACTCCGACGACCGCACCGGCCGCGGTCGCAGCGGTCTCGGGCTGCACGTCGTCGACGCCTGGACCGGGCGGGAGCGGGACACGGCCACCCTGTCGGGCGGCGAGACGTTCTTCGCGTCGCTGGCGCTCGCGCTGGGGCTCGCGGACGTCGTCACCGACGAGACCGGCGGGGTGCGGCTCGACACCCTCTTCATCGACGAGGGCTTCGGCAGCCTCGACGACCAGACCCTCGACGAGGTCCTCGACGTCCTGGACTCGCTGCGTGAGCGGGACCGCAGCGTCGGCATCGTCAGCCATGTCGCCGATCTGCGGCGGCGGATCCACGCGCAGCTCGAGGTGGTCAAGGGGCGGTCGGGCTCGACGCTGCGGCTGCGGGGCGCCGGGTAGCCGTCAGTGGCCCAGCGGGCGCCGGGGGAGGGGCGAGGAGTAGACGACGCTGGTCGTCACCGAGCCCAGCGTGCCGATCCGGCCCGACACCTCCTCCAGATGGCGCATGGAACGCGCGGCGACCTTGATCACGAAGCAGTCGTCGCCGGTGACGTGATGGGCCTCCAGGATCTCCGGGGTCACGGCGACGAGGTCGTGGAAGGGCTTGTAGTTGCCGGTGGGGTAGCGCAGCCGGACGAAGGCCAGGATCGGCAGGCCGAGCCGCTCCGGGTCGACCACCGCCGCATAGCCCTGGATGACCCCGGCCTCCTCCAGGCGCCGCACCCGCTCGGTGACCGCGCTGGCGGACATCGAGACGGCACGGGCCAGCTCGGCGAACGTGGCCCGGCCCTCCCGCTGGAGGACCTCGAGAATGCGCCAGTCGGTGGCGTCCGGGGAATACGCGGTCATCTCCGATGAATAGCAGGGGAATCCCCGGCCGATCAAGCCCGGCTCCGGTGATCGCCGGTTCAGGCGGCGAATTCACGGCCGTAGGTTACTGGCATGACCACAGCCACCTCCGTGAACCCCGTCCTGCGCGTGGCCCCCGCCGCCCCGGCCGAGGCCGCCGCCCACTTCCGCGCCAGCCTCGCCTTCCACGCCGATGTCTCCGACGTGGCCGCCGCCCTCGCGGCGGACGGCGAACCCGGCTTCGTCGTCCTGGACTCCCGTTCCACCGAGGCCTGGGACCAAGGCCACGTCCCCGGCGCCGTCCATCTGCCGACCGCCCTCGTCCCCGAGCAGGCCGAGCGGCTCCTCGACAGGTCGGTGCCGGTGGTGACGTACTGCTGGGGGCCCGGCTGCAACGGCGCCACCCGTGCCGCGCTCGCCCTCGCCGAACTCGGCTACCGCGTCAAGGAGATGCTCGGCGGCTTCGAGTACTGGGTGCGGGAGGGCTTCGAGTTCGAGACCTGGCAGGGCCGCGAGCGGCGCCCCGCCGACCCGCTGACGGCACCGCGGGGCGGGGACGACTGCGGCTGCTGAGCCCGGGAACGGTGGCGGGACCGGCCGGTCCCGCCACCCGCGCACTCCGGGGCACCGGGTCAGAGCCGCGCCAGCTCGTCCACCAGGTCGTCCAGGCCCAGCGAACCCTGGGAGAGGGCCGCCATGTGCCAGGCCTTGAGGTCGAAGGCGTCGCCCTGCCGCTCGCGGGCCCGGTCCCGGCCCAGCAGCCAGGCCCGTTCGCCCAGCTTGTAGCCGATCGCCTGGCCCGGGATGGTCAGATAGCGGGTCAGCTCGCTCTCCACGAAGTCCGCCGGACGGCTGCTGTGCGCCCCGAAGAACTCCTGCGCCAGCTCCGGCGTCCAGCGCTCACCCGGGTGGAAGGGCGAGTCCACCGGAATCTCCAGCTCCAGATGCATGCCGATGTCGACGATCACCCGGGCGGCCCGCATCATCTGCGCGTCCAGATAGCCGAGCCGCCGCTCCGGGTCGGTGAGGAAGCCCAGCTCGTCCATCAGCCGCTCCGCGTACAGCGCCCAGCCCTCGCAGTTGGCGCTGACCTGGCCGAGCGTCGCCTGGTAGCGGGACAGCTTCCCGGCGACGTACGTCCACTGCGCCAACTGGAGGTGATGGCCCGGCACGCCCTCGTGGTACCAGGTCGAGACCAGGTCGTAGACCGGGAAGCGGGTGAGCCCCATCGTCGGCAGCCAGGTGCGGCCGGGGCGGGAGAAATCCTCCGACGGTGAGGTGTAGTACGGGGCCGCCGCGCCGCCGGGCGGGGCGATGCGCGACTCCACCTCGCGGACCGGCTCGGCGAGTTCGAAGTGCGTGCCGTCCAGCGCCTCGATCGCCTCGTCCATCAGGCCCTGGAGCCACTCCCGGACCTCGTCCACGCCCTCGATGTGCCGACCGTGCTCGTCGAGGTGCGCCAGCGCGACCCACGGCGTGGCGGCGCCCGGCAGGATCTTCCCGGCCTCCTGCCGCATCTCGCCGAGCAGCCGGTGGAACTCCGCCCAGCCGTACGCGTACGCCTCGTCCAGGTCGAGATCGGTGCCGTTGAAGTAGCGCGCCCAGCGGGCGTAGCGCTCACGGCCCACCGTGTTCGGCGCACCCTCGACGGTCGGCGCGTACACGTCCCGCATCCAGTCCCGCAGCTCCACCACGGCGGCGGTCGCCGCGCGCGCCGCCTCGTCCAGTTCGGCGCGCAGGGACTCGGGACCGGCCGAGGCGAAGTCCTCGAACCAGCCACGGCCGTCGCCGTCCGTGTCCGACCACTCGGTGAGCTGCTCGACGAAGGTGGCGGTCGGTCGCGGCGCCCCGTACAGCTTGCGGTCCAGACCGAGCGCGAGGGAGTCGCGGTAGCCCGCCAGCGCGCCCGGGACCGCGCGCAGGCGCTCGGTGATCGCCGCCCAGTCCTCGTCCGTGTCGGCCGGGGTCACGGTGAACACCTCGCGCACCGAGTGCGGGGGCATGCCCAGATTGCCGACCGCGCGCAGGCCCTCGTCGGCCTCGTGCACGGCGAGTTCGGCGGTCAGCCGCTCCCGCAGCAGGCGTGCGCACCGGCGCTCGATGTCACTGTCCGCGCCGGGCTGCCGCTCCGCCTCGTCGAGCTTGGCGAGCGTCCTCCGGGCCAGCTCGGCGATCGCCTCCTGACCGGCGGGCGAGAGGTCGGGCAGGCGGCTCGAACACTCCCGCACACCCAGGTAGGTGCCGGTGATCGGGTCGAGGGCGATGAAGTCGTCGACGTAGGCGTCGGCGACCGCGCGGGGCAGAGGGCTGTTCGTCTCCGACGGGCTCGTCTTCGACGGGTTCGTCTTCGACGGGTTCGTCTCCGACGGGTTCGTCTCTGGCAGGCTCGTTCCTGGCATGCTCGTCTCTGACATGCGGACCATCCTCGTACGGTGATCCGCCGCGCGTCAGCCCGATTGCGCCGAGGGCGAAGGCGGCAGCAACGGACCGCAGTCCCACTGCTGGAAGATCAGCCGCGTCTCGACCCGGGCCACCTCCTTCCGTGACGTGAACTCGTCCAGGACCAGCCGCTGCAAGTCGGCCATGTCCGCGACCGCGACATGCACGAGATAGTCGTCAGGGCCGGTGAGATGGAAGACGGTCCTGGACTCCGGCAGCGCCCGGATACGGTCCACGAACGGCCCCACCAGCTCCCTCCGATGCGGTCTGACCTGCACCGACAGCAGCGCCTGGAGGCCGCGGCCCAGTTTCGCCGGGTCCAGGCGGAGCTGATGGCCGAGAATCACCCCCGCCCTGCGCAGCCGGGTCACCCGGTCCAGACAGGTCGACGGAGCGACGCCGACCTGCGCCGCGAGGTCCCGGTACGTCGTCCGGGCGTCGTTCTGCAACAGGCGCAGGAGTTCCAGGTCCACCGGATCCAGTTCGACAGATTCAGCCACTGGCCGAACGTAACACGGTGTACGGCCCCTGCGGCCCGGTCGGCGTTCACTCTGCCGTGCATGGACACCCCCATGGACATACCGGCCGTCGGCCGTGCCCTGGCCACCGAGGCCGTGCACGCCGGACGCGATGACCTCGCCCGGCAGGGGCTGCACGCCGCGCCCATCGATCTGTCGACCACCTACCCGTCGTACGACAGCCGTGGCGAGGCCGCCCGGATCGACGCCTTCGCCGCCACCGGCGCCGAGCTGGACGGGCCGCCCGTCTACGCCCGGCTGGGCAACCCCACCGTCGCCCGCTTCGAGACCGCCCTGGCCCGGCTGGAGGGCACCGAGTCCTCGGTCGCCTTCGCCAGCGGCATGGCCGCCCTGAGCGCCGTCCTGCTGGTACGGGCCTCACTCGGCCTGCGGCACGTGGTCGCCGTACGGCCGCTGTACGGGTGCAGCGACCATCTCCTCACCGCCGGGCTGCTGGGCTCGGAGGTCACCTGGACCGACCCGGCCGGGGTCGCCGACGCGCTGCGCCCGGACACCGGCCTGGTGATGGTCGAGTCCCCGGCCAACCCCACCCTCGCCGAGACCGATCTGCGGGCCCTGGCCCATGCCTGCGGGTCCGTGCCGCTGCTGGTGGACAACACCTTCGCCACGCCCGTGCTGCAACGGCCCGTCGAGCAGGGCGCGCGGCTGGTGCTGCACAGCGCCACCAAGTACCTCGGCGGTCACGGTGATGTGATGGCGGGCGTGGTGGCCTGCGACGAGGAGTTCGCCGGGCACCTGCGGCAGGTGCGGTTCGCCACCGGGGGAGTGCTGCATCCGCTGGCCGGATACCTGCTGCTGCGCGGGCTCTCGACCCTTCCGGTGCGGGTGCGCGCCGCGTCCGAGAACGCCGCCGAACTCGTGAGCCGTCTCGCCGCGGACCCGCGGGTCGCCCGCGTGCACTACCCGCGGATCGGCGGCGCCATGGTCGCCTTCGAGGTGCACGGCGACCCGCACGACGTGATCGGCGGCGTCCGGCTCATCACCCCCGCCGTCAGCCTCGGCAGCGTCGACACCCTCATCCAGCACCCGGCGTCCATCAGCCACCGCATCGTCGACGCCGAGGACCGCCGCGGCGCCGGGGTGAGCGACCGGTTGCTGCGGATGTCGGTGGGGCTGGAGGACGTCGACGACCTGTGGGCCGACCTGGACCGGGCGCTGGGCGCGGGGAGCGCGGGCTCGGTGCCCTCCGGGGCGGGGGAGGAGTGGGCGGCGGCGGTGCGCTGACGTCCGACGGGCCCTGGGTGTGCCGAAGCCCGAGGGGCCTGGCGCGTGCTGAGGCCCGACGGGCCTGGTGGGTGCTGAGGCCCGAGGGGCCCGGCGCGTGTTGAGGCCCGACGGGCCCGGGGTGTGCTGAGGCCCGACGGGCCTGGTGGGTGCTGAAGCCCGACGGGCCCGGCGGGGCGTGTGCCGCCGGGCCCGTCGGCTTGTTCAGTCCCGCAGGCTCCGCTCGGCCGTCCGCTGCTGCGGCCGGTCGTACGGCAGCCGCGACGTCACCGGGGTCGCGTCCAGACGCGCGGTGATCACCAGGGTGCCCTCCTCGATCTGGTAGTCCAGCGGGAGTCCGAGGCCGCGCATCGCGGCGACCATGCCGGTGTTGGACGACTGCGTCACCGCGTACACGCTCTCGCAGCCCGCCTCCACGGCCAACGTCACCAGTCGGCCCAGCAGTTCGGCGCCGATGCCGCGGCGCTGCCACTCGTCCTCCACCAGCAGCGCCACCTCCGTCTCGTCGCCGTCCCACAGCAGATGACCGAGGCCGACGATCCGCCCGGATCCGGTCTGCACCGCGAGCGTCCGCCCGAACCGGGGGCTGAGCAGGTGGTTCAGATAGCGGTCGGCGTCCTTGACCGGCCCGTGGTAGCGCATCTGGAGCGTGCGCGCCGAGCACCGGTCGTGCATCTGCTTCGCGGCGGCGAGATCGCGCTCGTCGGCCCGGCGTACGGTGATCGCGTCGCCCTCGGGCAGGGTCAGCACGTCCTGGCTGCGCGGGACGCGCGGGCCGAGCCGGGTGTCCAGCTCGACCAGGGCCCGGGCCCGGGCGAACTCCGTCGGGGTGAAGGGCAGATACGGCCGCTCCACGCTGATCACGCCGCCTTCCGGTGCGCGCAGCCGCATCACCGAGTCCTCCAGTACGCCCTCCACCGGCACGCCGTCCGCCTCGCGAGCGCCGCCGTCCGGGGGAGCGGGCAGCGACCGGATGGTGCACCGGCCCAGCAACTGCCGCAGCGCCAGGGGCAGTTCCGCCGCGTCCAGCGCGGTGCGGGTGGCCAGGCCCAGGATCCGGGTGGGCGCGTCGACCAGGTCGTGGGCGTCGGCCCGCTCGATCCAGGTGTCCGCGCCCCCGGCCAGGGCCACCGCCCGGCTGATCCCGGCGGGTGCCAGCTCCCCGGGGGCGCGCAGCAGGAACTCGTCCACGGTGCCGTGCCCCAGCGGGTGCGTCTGCAGGCTCAGGATGTCCACCCGGTGCCCCGCGAGCGCCGCGCACAGCGCGGCCAGCGAGCCCGGCTCGTCCCGCACGGTCGTCCGCATCCGCCACAGCACGCTCTCCGCCCCCGCCTGCCCGACCGGGGAGGACGGGTCGGACGGCCCGGCGTGCTCCGCTGCGGAGCGCGGCCGGGCACCGGTATCGCTCGTCGGCGGTGCGTGCCCGTGGCGCCGTGCCCACCAGGTGTGGAAGGCGGCCGTGGCCAGCAGCACCACCGCCGAGATCACCAGCAGGGCGGGACCGTCGGGGCCGTGCCCGACCATGTTGGCGACGGCGTCCGCCACCGCGACCGCCGTGAACAGGGCGGCCAGTTCGACCACGTCCCGTCGCCAGTGGTGCACCGGGCGCCCGTCTTTCGTTCGCGTCACATCAGACATGTTCGGAGTCATGGAACCACTGTGAAGGAACGGTGTTGCGTGATCACGAACGCTCTGTGACTGATCGGTAAAGTGTGCATCCGCGTTTTTTGTCGGTTTTCTTACGGTTGTGTTGCACCCGGCGTCGCCCGGGTCACGCCGCCGCCTCCCCGGCCAGCGCGCCCCGCAGCCGCCGCGCCTGCGCCACCAGCCGAGAGGACCCGCGCCGGGCCGCCGTCTGCGCCAGATGCGGCACCTCACCCCGCGCCCCGGACCGCTCGGCGCACTCGGCGGCCACCGCCAGCAGCTCGCCCAGACCACGCGCCGGAGCGACCCCGCCACCCGTCGCCAGAGCGGCCAGCAGCACCGGCAGGGCGTGCCGGAGCACCTCCCACACCGTGGCGTTCGCCCCGGTGGCCGCGGCCGTCCGCACCGACTCGGCGAGCCGCAGCGGCTTCACCGCGCCGCGCCGCACCAGATCCCCCAGGTCGGCCCCCAGCCGAGGGGCGTCCAACTGCCCGCGCGCGGCCAGCACCAGCAGCGCGTCCACGGCCGCCAGCCGGTCCTCCGGATGCCGGGCGCCGAGACCGTAGGCCAGGCCCAGGTGGAGCGCGTCGCCCGCCTCGCCGCCGGACTCGGCGAGGGACGGCAGGACCGCGGCGGTACCCCTGCTGTCGTCCACGGCCAGCGCGGACAGGTCCCACAGCAGCCGCGCCGCCACCAGCTCGCGGTGCTCCGGGAGCTGGGTCAGCCAGTACGCGCGTATCTCGGTCTGCCAGTGCGGGCAGTACCGGCTCTCCTCCAAGCCGCTCACCGGCTTGGCGAGGCGCTGGAAGTCCGCGGGGAGGTCCTTGTGGAGGAAGAGGAACTCGGGGACCTCGCCGTACTCGACGAGCACCCGGCTCTCCGCCGTCCGGCGCCCGTGCGTGGGCGGGACGGACTCCGGCGCGGTCAGCCAGCGGGCCAGCCGGGCGCCCTCCGCGGTGCCGAGGGCCGCCGCCCGCTCGGCGGCTGCCTCGGCCGCCGCACGGTCCGAGCGGCGCACCCGCAGCAGGGCCTGGGCGAAGTCGGTCGCCGCCACCTCCGCGCCGAGACGACGGTAGGTGTCCAGGCGGTCCACCAGCTCGTCCGGGTCCAGCAGCCCCGTGTTCCAGGTCGGCGTAGACAGCAGCAGCGGCAGCGGCTTGGTGGCCAGCCGGTACGCCACCTCCCACATACGGGCGTCGAAGGTGTGGGAGAGGGCGCTGTGCACACAGTCGCGGGTGGTCATCCCGTGCGCCACCGCGCGGCGCAGGGTGCTGGTGCGGACCTTGCCAGCCAGGGTGGCCAGGAGCAGCTCCACACCCTGCGTCGCGAGGACGAAACCCATGCGGGTGGAGGTGAAGTAGGGCTCCGAGCGGTACCCGGCGGTGGGGTCGGACTCGTCCCACCACTGCCGCGAGACCACCGGCCTCAGCGCCGCGAGGAGTGCGTCCCGGTCGCCGTGAGCATGGCGGACCAGTCCGTCCACCGCGCGCTCGAACGCGGTCACGTCGCTGGACGCCAGCACGGCGCCGATCTCCTCGGCGGCCTCCTCGACGGTCCGGGGAGCGGGCGCGAGCCGCACCGGTTCCGGGGCGGGCGGCAGCACCTCGGCGTAGGCAGCCGACGCTGAGGCCGGGGCCGCGCCGAGCGTCTCCACCGCGCGGGCCCGCAGGGCGGGGATCAACTGCTCGGCGTCCGAGGCCAGCCGCTCGCGCAGCTCCGCCGAGTCGGCCTTCTCCACATGCCGCTCCACGAGCTTGAGCGCCCGCTCCTGAACGTCGGAGTCCTCGTGCCCGAACGCCACAGCCGCCGTGGGCAGCAGCTCCCCGGCCGCGGCGGCGTCCCGCGTGAGCGCCTTCCCCAGCAGCACCAGCTGCGCCCGGACGAGCTTCTTCTCGCTGCGGAACAGCACCGCCTCCGACATCTCGGCCAACTGGCGCACGCCCAGCCCGCCGTCGAGCGCCAGCGACGTCAGCACCGACTGCGCGTGCGCCGCCACCGGGGAGGCCGCGTCCGAGGCCAGGGCCAACCAGTCGGCGATCCGCTCACACGACTCGTCCCGGCTCGGCGCCAGGGTCTTCAGCAGCCGCAGGAACAGCCGCTGGTCGGCGGTGGTGCCACCGCGCAGCAGACGGGCCACGCACGCGTCCAGCATGGTCCGGCGGTCCAGCACACCGTCCGCGGCGAGCCCGGCGAGGGCGCCGGTCCAGGTGTCCGGACCGTCGTGGTTGGGCCACCCCAGACGGCCGCCGATGTCGTCCGTCTCGAACAGCGCGGCCACCAGCGGCACCAGATGCGGATCCTGCCGCAGCCGGTCCCGCAGCGTGCCCCCGAGCTGCCAGGAGCCGTAGGTGTGGTCCACCCAGCCCCGCACATAGGCGTCCGTCGTAGGCGCCGGACAACCGGCCAGCCGCACCAGCCCGGACATCAGCTCGTACGGCACCCAGGCGGTCGCCGGACGCTCCGCGAGCCGCTGCACCACATCGGTCAGCCAGTCGGCCTCCCGGTCGCCCAGGACATGCAGGAGCAGCGCGGGCGACGCCCCCGACCAGCGCATGTCGCTCGCCGTGAGCCAGCTCGCCACCCCGGCGGCCCCGGTCTGGCACGCGGCGCCCGCCATGTGCAGGGCCGGATAGGCGCGCCGCGCGTGCGAGTTCCACGGCTCCTTGCGCAGCTCCTTGCGCATCTCCTTCCACACGGGCACGAAGACGCGCCGTTCGGCGTCCGTCATCCCGTCCAGCACCTCCACGGCCTCCGCCGTACGGCCCGCCCACACCAGCTCCGCCAGCGAACTCATCGCACACCCCCGTCAACCGTCGTCGTCATCGGCTCCGCCGCGGCGCCCCGCCGCACCATGCGCACCGCCAGCGCGTGCTTGCAAGGGCCGCGCCCACCCCGGTACTTGGCCCACCATAGGCAGCTGCAACTCAGCCGCCCGTCCTCGTCCCGCACCCGGTGCGCGTGGCCGTCCTCGGCCGTCACCGTCGCCAGCGCGCCGTCCACGGTGACCGCGCCCGCCGCCACCAGCGCTCGGGCCGAGCGCAGCCGGGGGTTGTGCCGCTCGACGCGCTCGGCGTCGTAGGGCAGTTCCCGGTGGAAGTAGGCCGCCTCCGCCGGGTCGTAGCCGACGCGGCCGGAGGTGCCGAGGCGGACCAGTGCCGCGCGCACCCTTGGCGCCGGGAGGCCGGAGGCGGCGGCCAGGTCGGCGACGTCGATCCGGGGCTCCCACGCCAGCAGCACCGCGATCAGCTCCGCGTCCTCGGCCGCCTCGTCGGTGGCGAGCGCGTCCAGCACGCCGCCCTCGCCGGAGAACCCGCGCGAGGCGTCCGGCGACAGCGTCAGGGTCAGCCGCATGCCCGGCAGGACGATCTCCCAGGCGCTGGCCACGGCGGCAGCGGTGGCGGTGGGGCCGTACACCCTGAGGGCCGTCGCGTGCCGCAGCACCCGTTGGAGGGCGATCAGCCGCTCCGGGCCGGGCAGGCACACCGCGCCGGGCACCGCGCGGGTCGTCGGCCGCAGCCCGCGCCCGGCGGGCACCACCCACCGGGGGCCGACGGAGGAGCCACGGGGACCGCCGCGCGGCAGCGCCCGCAGGAACCGCACGGCCTCCGCCGCGGGCAGCTCCGCGCGCAGCTCGAAGTCGGCCGCGATCACCTGGGCCTCGGCGAAGCCGCGCAGCCAGCGGTCGGGCAGCGGCACCTTCTTCTCCACGACCGGCCCGTCCAGCGTGGTCACGGCCAGTTCCTCCGGGCCGACGCGCAGGTGCAGCGGATCGTCCGTGCCGATCCTCGACAGGGCCTCGCGCAGGGGGTTGTTGACGTCGACGTTGGTGGTGCCGTGCCCCACCTCGCCGCCGTCGAGGCCCGGGGACAGCACGTCCAGGCGGGCGTACACCCCGCCGCAGCCGGAGAAGGACTCGAAGCGCAGCCGGTCGCCGTTGCCCGTCACCACCGGGTCGAGGGAGGCCCGCAGCTGCCGCTGGTAGTACCGGGCCGCGGCCACGTCCGCCACCGCCAGCAGCCCTGCCGACGCCACCTGAGGGGACGTCAGGAAGCCCGCGAAGAACTGCGGATGGTCCCGCACGCCCGAGGACGTCGCACCCCGGGAGGTCTCCAGCCCCAGGCGCTGTCCGTCCGCAGCGGACTCCAGCACGGAGGGTTGCCGATAGGTCACGGCCTGCACAGATCGCGTCATGGGAAAACCGTAGAGGCGACCACTGACAATCGGCTCCGACCTGCGAAAACGCCCTGCGGCACGAGGAGTTGCGGCGGGATGCCACGGGGGCCGCGCACCGGGGGATGACGCCGGTGCGCGGCCCGCCTCCGAGGGTACGGGAGGAGTTACTGGCCGACCCGGCCGGGCTGGAGCACCTTGGTGAACAGCACCGTGCCGTCCTGCTCACGCAGCCGGACCGTCAGCTCGGCGCTGTCGCCGTCGATGCCGACCTCGCCGAAGAACTGGTAGCCACCGGCGGGGGAGACGTTCGCCGTGGTCGGCGCCTTCACGAACACCCGCTCGGGGCCGAAGGTGTTGTCGAGGGCGTTGGCGGGGAAGGCCCCGGCGTTGAGCGGTCCCGAGACGAACTCCCAGAACGGCTCGAAGTCGCTGAAGGCGGCCCGCGACGGCTGGTAGTGCTGCGCCGAGGTGTAGTGCACGTCGGCCGTCAGCCACACCGTGCCGGTGATCCGCCGGTGCTTGATGTACCGCAGCAGCTCGGCGATCTGGAGTTCCCGGCCCAGCGGGGCACCCGGATCGCCCTGCGCCACGGCCTCGATGTGCGGCTTGCCGTCGCCGGTGTCCGGCACGACCAGGCCCAGCGGCATGTCGGAGGCGATCACCTTCCACACCGCCCTCGACCGGGACAGCTCCCGCTTGAGCCACTCCAGCTGCTCGCGGCCGAGGATGCCCTGCGGGTCGGTGGTCTGGTCGTCCGTGGAGTTCGCGTTGCGGTGGGTGCGCATGTCCAGGACGAAGACGTCCAGCAGCGGGCCGTAGTGCTGCACGCGGTGCACCCGGCCGCCCGGGCGGCGCAGGGTCGAGATCGGGAAGTACTCCGAGAACGCCTGCCGGGCCCGTGCGGCGAGCACGTCGACGTCCTTCACGGTGTAGCGGGCGTCGGTGAGGATCTCGCCCGGGTACCAGTTGTTGGTGACCTCGTGGTCGTCCCACTGGACGACCGACGGCACCTGGGCGTTGAACCGCCTGAGGTTCTCGTCGAGCAGGTTGTAGCGGAAGTTGCCGCGGAACTCCGCCAGGGTCTCGGCGACCTTGGACTTCTCCTCGGTGGTGATGTTCCGCCAGGTGCCGCCGTCGGGCAGCGCGGCGGTCGGCGCGATGGGGCCGTCCGCGTACACGGTGTCGCCGCTGAAGAGGAAGAAGTCCGGGTCGAGCGCGGCCATCGCGTCGAAGATGCGGTAGCCGCCGAAGTCGGGGTTGATGCCCCAGCCCTGCCCGGCCAGGTCGCCGGACCAGACGAACCGCACGTCGTCGCGGCGACTGGCCGACGCCGTGCGGAAGGTGCCGGTGACCGGCTCGCCGGTGCGGCGGGGGTCGTGCGGGTCGGCCAGCAGGACCCGGTAGTGGATCTGCTCGCCGGGCGGCAGGCCGTGCAGCCGGGTGGTGCCGGTGAAGTCGCTGTCCGCGCCGAGCAGCGGGCCGTGCCATCTGCGCGGGTTGCGGAACGACTCGGTCGCGGACGTCTCGACGATCATCCGCGCGGGTCGGTCCGCACGCACCCACACCAGACCGGAGTTCGTGGTCACATCGCCGGTCTGCACGCCCCAGCCCGCCTGCGGGCGACCGGAGAGGGCGAGCGCCGGGGCCGCGCCGAGGGCGCCGGGCAGGGTCAGGGCGGCCGACGCGGCGAGAGAGCCGCGCAGCACGCTGCGGCGGCCCGGGGACGGGTGGTGGGACATGGGTGGACCTCCAGGGCGGAATCCGGCCGGTGTGCCCTGTCAGAACTACTGGCATGCTGCGGCGCGCGTGGAAACCGGGGGTGAACAACTGGCCGAGGCTGGCGGCGGGCTGCCCGGTGGCCGGTGGCCGGTTGTCGGTGGCCGGTTGCCGGTTGCCGGTTGTCGGTGTCCGGTGCCCCGCGCTGCGTGCCCCCCGCCTCAAGTCCGCCCGCCGTGCCCCCGCCTCAAGTCCGCCCTCCGCGCCACCCTCCCCCAAGTCCGCCGTCCGCGCCCCCGTGCCCCCTGCCCCACATCCCGTGCCCCGCGCTCCGTCCCCCCGACCCCCATACGCTGGAGCCCGTCTCAAGCCGCCGCACCCCGCGCCCCCCGCTCCGGCACCCGCGTTGAGCTGCCCCCCGCTCCGGCACCCGCGTGGAACTGCCCCACGCCCCGGCACCCGCGTGGAACTGCCCCACGCCCCGGCACCCGCGTAGAGCTGCCCTCCGCCCCGGCGCCCGCCTCAGGCCACCGCGTGGCTCCCCGCCGCCTCCGCCATCAGGCGTACTCCTTCTCGGATCCGCGAGGGCGGCAGGTGGGCGTAGCCCAGGACCAGCCGCACGGTGGGATCGCCCTCGGGGGCGGTGGCATCCCCGTGCCGGTAGGCCGAGACCGGGCGCACGGCGACCCCGGCCGCGCCCACCCGCGCGACGAACCGTTCCTCGGGCCCGTAGCCCTCGGGCAGCGTGGCGATGACGTGCAGGCCCGCCGAGATCCCGGTGACCCGGGTGCCGGGGAAGTGTTCCGCGAGCGCGGTGACCAGTGCGTCGCGCCGCTCCTGGTACGCCTGTCGGCAGCGGCGCAGCTGGCGGTCGTAGTCGCCGCGCTCCAGGAAGCGGGCGAACATCGCCTGGTCCAGGGTGGGGTGGCCGAGGTCCATGGTGCGCTTGCGCTCCACGACGTCCTTGGCCAGCGCCTGCGGGACCAGCAGCCAGCCGAGCCGCAGCCCGGGGGCGAGGGACTTGCTGACCGACCCGGCGTAGGCCACACGCTCGGGGTCCAGTCCCTGGAGGGCACCCACGGGCGCGCGGTCGTAGCGGAAGTCGCCGTCGTAGTCGTCCTCGAGGATCAGCCCGTCGACGGACCGCGCCCAGTCGAGGAGTTCCGCACGGCGCCGCGCGGAGTAGGCGATGCCGGTGGGGAACTGGTGGGACGGTGTCGTCAGCAGCGCCCGCACGTCGGACGACGACCGCAGCGGGCCCAGGGCGAGTCCCTCGTCGTCCATGGGCAGCGGAACGACCCTGACCCCGGTCGTGGGGTAGAGCGAGTCCAGGTGCGGGCTGCCCGGGTCCTCCACGCCGACGGCGGTCACCCCGCGCGCGTGGAGCACGTGTCCGAGCAGCGTCGTCGCCTGGGTCACCCCGGACACGATCACGAGCAGCTCCGGGTCCGCGACCACGCCCCGGCGCCGGGTGAGCAGCCCGGCCAGCGCCGTCCGCAGCCGGGGCAGTCCGCGCGGGTCGGGGTAGCCGAGGTCCTCGTGCGGCAGCTCCGTCAGCACACCGCGCTGTGCGGCGGCCCACGCGGCCCGCGGGAACAGCGACAGGTCGGGAGTGCCGGGCACGAACCCGACCCGCACGCCCTGGGCGCGCGGGGCGAGGTCACGCGCGCGTGGCCGGGCGGCCCGTACCGCCCCGCTCACCCAGGTCCCGGCACCGCGCCCGCTGCGCAGATAACCCTCCGCCGTCAACTGCTCGTACGTCTCCGTCACCAGCCCGCGCGACACCCCCAGGTCGGCGGCGAGGTCCCGGCTCGACGGCAGCCGGGTGTCCGGCGCGAGCCGCCCGGAGCGGACCGCCTCGCGCAGCGCCGCCTGAAGGGAACGCCCACGCGCGCGTGCGGGCGCCGCGGCGGCGGCGAGGAGCAGTTCCCGGGCGGCGGACCCGGACGGTGGTGAGGACGTCATGCCTGTGGACCCTAAGCCCTGCGGTCCACGGTCCCTGAGCCCTTCACACTGAGCCCCCACACTGAGCCCCCACACAGAGCCCTCCCACACACAGAGCCCCCACGCAGAGCCCCCTACACACACAGAGCCCCCCACGCAGAGCCCCCCACGCAGAGCCCCGCCCTGAGCCCCCCACGCAGAGCCCCGCCCCGAACCCCCCACCCCCCGCCCGTGTTTCACGAGGGGTTCCACCAACTCCCGCGTAAACAGAGTGAAAGACCGCAGCGAGGGGGCAGGCTGATGTCGGGCCCCAGTACCGTACGCGCAATCCTGGAGCGCCCGTGGACGCCAAGAACCGTTTCGAGACGAAGACCACCTTCGCGCTTTCCCGGCTCGAATGGCTGGCCGCTCTCGTCGTCTCACTCGTGCTGGCCTTCCAGCACTACTCGGAAATCCGCTGGTGGGTCTTCGTGCTGCTCTTCGCGGTGATCGACGTCATCGGCTACATTCCCGGCGCCATCGCCTACCGCCGCAGCCCCGACAAGAACATCCCACGCGGCTACTACGTGGCCTACAACACCATGCACAGCCTGGTCACGGCCGGTGCGCTGGCCGGGGCATGGGCGCTGTTCGTCCGGCCGGAATGGGCCCTCCTCGCGCTTCCCATCCACCTCATGGGCGACCGGGCGATCTTCGGGAATTCCCTGAAACCGTTCGGTGTCGCCTTCGAGCCGGAAACCGACCCGGCCTACCGGGAGTTCGAGCAGAAGTACGGAAAAGAAACGGCGCGGGTCCCGATGGAGGGCACGAATGCAGTCGGTGCTTGACACACTCGCCGCACACAGCGACAACCCCAGTTCCTTTCTCGCCCTCAACAGCGGGAACGACTATTTCCGAGACGAACGCTTCGACGGCGCCTGCGCCTATCGCCGCTCCGGACGGTACACGCTGCAGTTCGGCGGCCCGTTCACCGCGCCCGAACACCGCGCGGAGCTGCTGACGTCCTTCACCGAGCACACCGGACGGCGCCTGGTCGCCGTACAACTCCAGCGTAAGGACGCCGAGTTGTACGCACGCCACGGGTTCACGGTCAACCAGATCGGGTCGTCCTACGCCGTCGATCTGGCCCGCTTCACACTGCGCGGGTCGAAGTTCGTGCGGCTGCGCAACAAGATCTCCCGGGCCCGGCGGGCCGGACTGGAGGTCGCCGAGCTGCGGCACGACGACGACCCGGCCGAACTGGACCGGCTGGACGACCGCTGGCTGCGCGACAAGGGGCGGCACGTCAAGGAGCTGCGGTTCCTGGTCGGCCAGCGCACCGGCCCCCTCCAGGAGCACCGCAGGCTGTTCGTCGGCCGGATCGACGGCCAGGCCGTCGGCTACATCAACTACTCGCCCGTCTACGGCAGCCGCCCCGGCTGGCTGCACGACCTCAGCCGCAGGCTGCCGGACGCGCCGCCCGGCGTGATGGAGGCCCTCAACGCCACCGTCATCGAGCGGTTCACCGACGACGGCGCCGGGTGGCTGCACTTCGGGTTCACGCCCTTCACCGGGCTCGCCGAGGAGCATGAACTGCCCGGCTCCAGCCGCACGTTCACCCGGTTCGCGCGGCTGCTGGCGGAGCACGGCACGGCGATCTACCCGGCCGCCTCACAGCTCGAATACAAGGAGAAATGGGCCCCGCACGCGGTCCTCCCCGAGTACCTCGCCTTCCTGGGCAAGCCCCGCATCGGCGCCGTGTGGCAGCTGCTGCGCGCCACCAACGCCGTATGACCACCGGTGTACCGAACCGACCCTGGAGGACTGTTCGTCCATGAGATTCCTCGAGCGTGAACGCACCACCCTGGCCAAGCTGCTGCCGGACCTCGACCCGGCGCTGCGCGAGATCCCGCTGATGGAGCTGGAGCGGTCCGGCAGCCCCGGTATCAAGCTGTTCCGGGACAGCGGTGGTCCCGGGCTGCTGGTCCCCGAGTCCCACCAGGGCCGGGGGGCCACCGCGCTGGACGCGCTGCGGGTGCAGCGGGCCATCGGCAGCCGTTCGCCGTCGCTGGCCGTGGGGACCACCATGCACCACTTCTCCATGGCCACCCTGGTGGGCCTCGGCGCCCTCGGCGACGGCATGGAGTGGATGCTGATCGAGGGAGTCGCCGCCTCCAACCGCGTCATCGCCTCCGGTTTCGCCGAGGGCCGCAGCGGCACCGGCATCCTGGAGCCGACGATGACCGCGCGGGTCACCGAGGACGGGGTGCGGATCAACGGCGTCAAGCGGCCGTGCAGCCTCGCGAGGTCCATGGACGTGCTCACCGCCAGCGTCCTGGTGCCCCGCGAGGACGGGCAGGGTGAGGAACTCGCGGTGGCGCTGGTGCCCGCGGAGAGCGAGGGCCTGACCGTCAGCGGCTTCTGGTCCAGTACGTTCCTGGCGGGCGCGGAGAGCGAGCAGGTCACGCTCACCGACGTCCTCGTACCGCCCGAGCTGCTGCTGCGCACCACCGCGCCCGCCGGTCAGCGCCTCGACGAACTCCAGACGGCCGGGCTGATCTGGTTCCAGGTGCTGATGACCGGCAGCTACCTCGGCGCCGCCAGCGCCCTGGTGGAGCGGGTGCTGCTCAACGACCGCATCCCGGAGCACGAACGCGTCCGGCTGTTCGTGGAGACCGAGGCCACCATGGCCACCGCGGAGGGCGTCGCCCGCCGCGTGGACGCCGGTGACCTCGGCGAGTCCGCGCTCGCCCAGGCCCTCTACGTCCGCTACGGCGTCCAGGACGCCCTCGCGCGGATCGTCCCGCGCGCCGTCGAACTGCTCGGGGGCCTGAACTTCATGACGTCCGACGAGGTCGGCCACCTAGCCGCCAGCGCCAACGGACTGTCCCTGCACCCGCCGTCCCGCTCGCGGATGACCGGCCCGTTCTCCGACTACCTCGCCGACCAGCCACTCGCCATCGCCTGACGACGGACCGACCGTCCGCCGTCCGTGGCCACTCACCTGGCGGCGTGTCGACCCGACCGTTCTCCGTTGGCGGCCACCCACCTGGCGACGTATCGACCGTTCTCCGCGAGTGGCCACGCGCCTGATGGATCAACGGTCCTCCGCCAAGTGGCCAGCCACTGACGGAGCCACCGTCGTCTGTCCGTGGCCACTCGTCTGACGGAGCCACCGTCGTCTGTCCGTGGCCACTCGTCTGACGGAGCCACCGTCCCCTGTCCGTGGCCACTCGCCTGACGGAGCCGCCGACCCCCGTCAGCCGCCCCCGCCTGACGGACCCACCGCCCCCGCCTGACGGACCCACCGCCCCCGCCTGACGGACCCACCGCCCCCGCCTGACGGACCACCGCCCCCGCCAGCCGCCCCCGCCCGACGGCCCACCAACTCCCGTCAGGCGCCACCCGTGTGAGGGAGCACCGCCATGTCGCGACACCTTCCGTGCCCTATCGAATCCCGCGCGCCCCGACCGCCCGCGGCCGACCGTCCCACCCTGCTGCTCACCGGCGGCTCCGGCGTCCTCGGCCGGGCCCTGATCGACGAACTGTCGGAGGACTACGACCTGCTCTGCCTGCGCCGCAACCGCCCGCTGGGCGACCCGCGCGTGCGGGAGCTGAAGGGCGACCTCGTGGCGCCCCGGCTGGGCCTGACCCCGCTGGCCTGGCACGAACTCGCCCTCGAAGTGGACGTCGTGCTGCACTCCGCCGCCGCGACCAACTGGCGGGTCCCACCCGAGGAGATCGTGCGGACCAACACGGTCGGCACCGAGAACATGATCGACCTGGCCGCCCGCGCGGACGCGCCCCTGTACCTGGTCAGCACCGCCTTCGTGGTGAACACGCCCACCGAGGAGGACCACCGCCGCTTCCCGGGCGCCGCCGCCTACCTCGCCTCCAAGGTGGCCGCCGAGCAGCTGATGCGGGACTCGGACCTGCCCGGCGCCATCGTGCGGCCCTCGGTCGTCATGGGCGACTCCGTCACCGGGCAGATCGCCGGGGAGCAGGGCCTGACCAGGACCATCGGCTCCATGGTCCTCGGCCAGGTGCCGGTGCTGCCCGGTGCCCCGGACGCCAAGGTCGACATGGTCCCGCAGGACTACGTCACCCGCGCGATCGCCGACCTCATCCGCGGTGGCGTGGGCAGCGGCGAGTACTGGCTGACCGCGGGCAAGGAGGCCATCGAGCTGCGGGAGATCGCCGACATCTGCGGCGAGTTCGCCGTCCGCAACGGCCTCCCCCTGCCGCACCGGCCCCGGCTCATCCCCGTCGAGGCCGTGCACCGGCTGCTGCTGCCGATGCTGGAGGGCACCGAGCTGCCCGGCAAGATGCGTCAGCGCTTCCAGCACTACGCCGAGCTGCTGCTGTGCTTCCAGACCGAGCTGCCGTTCGACACCTCCCTCGGTGAGTCGTTCGGCGAGTCCCCCTGCGGGACCCGGCTGACCCACGCCGACATCCGGGCCGCGCTCGTTCGCAATCTGGAGGCCTGGGCGGAGGGCAGGCCGGAAGTCCTGCGCAAGCACCGTGCCCGTCCGGTCTCCCCGATGCCCACGGAGGTGGCGTCATGACGTTCTCCCCACCGGCGCCCCGCACCGTGACCGACGACACCGGCCCCGACGAGCCGAGCGTCGTCGACCTGTACCAGCGGCACATCGGCTCCGGCCGGGCCGTCATGGGCCGGGTCATGGGCGGCATGGCCGAGGTGCGCTCCGAGGGCTGCTGGATCCACACCGACGACGGCCGCCGCTTCCTCAACTTCGGCGGCTACGGCGTCTTCATCCTCGGTCACCGCCCCCCGGCCGTCGTCGAGGCGGTGCACCGGCAGATCGACGCCCACCCGCTGGCCAGCCGGGTCTTCCTGGAGCCGGTCGCGGCCCAGGCCGCCCGGGCGCTGGCCGCGCACACCCCGCCGGGCCTTGACTACATCCACTTCGTCAACTCCGGCGCCGAGGCCACCGAAGCCGCCCTGAAGCTGGCCCGCGCAGGCGGCCGCAACGCCGTCATCACCACCCGCAAGGGCTTCCACGGCAAGACGCTGGGCGCGCTGAGCGCCACCGCCAACGCCACCTACCAGACGCCCTTCGAGCCGCTGCTCCCCGATGTCACCCAGGTCGACCACGGCGACGCGGGCGACCTCAAGCGGGCCCTGGCCACCCGCCGCGACCGGGCCTGTGTGATCCTCGAACCGGTGCAGGGCGAGGGCGGGGTCCGCATCCCGGAGCCCGGTTATCTGCGCGAAGTGGCCGACCTGTGCAAGGAGTTCGGCGCGCTGCTCGTGGTGGACGAGATCCAGACCGGCATGGGGCGGCTCGGCACCTGGTGGGGCGTCGACGCCGAGGACGTCCGCCCCGACGTGCTGCTGATCGGCAAGGGCCTCAGCGGTGGTGTCGTACCCGTCGCGGCGATGGCCGCCACCGCGGAGGCGTACGGACCCTTCAGCCGCGACCCCTATCTGCACACCTCCACCTTCGGCGCCTCACCCATCGCCTGCGCCGCCGCCCTGGCCACCGTACGGACCATGGAGCGGGAGAACATCGTCGCCCGGGCCGCGGCGCTCGGCAGCCGGATCATCGCCGGGGTGCGCGAGGTGTGCGCCCCCTATCAGGGCGGACTGGTGCGGGACATCCGCGGGCGGGGGCTGCTGATCGGCATCGAGTTCGGCGCGGAGCGGGCTGTCGGGGAGCTGTTGCTGGAGCTGATCGCCCGCGATGTGCTGGTCAACCACTCCCTCAACTCCACGCATGTGCTCCGGCTGACCCCGCCCGCCGTGGCCGACGACACCGCGCTCGGGGTGTTCTTCACGACCCTCGCCGACGCCCTGCGCGCCACGGCCGCCCGCATGGCCGACTGACCCGGCCGTCCGGCGCGGTGAGACACACCGTCCGGACCCAGAGCGACGTATCGACTGGAAAGGAATCCGAGCACCATGCGCCATGTGGTCCTGCACGCGATCGCCGACGGCCGGGAACCGGCCGCCGTCTACCGGAGCATCAGCGACTTCCGCCGCTACCCCGAACTCACCGACACCGTCCACGAGGTCCAGGTCGACACGCTGCCCGACGGTTCGGCCGTGTCCGACTGGACCGTTGAGTTCCGCGGCGGCCTGATGCGCTGGCGGGAGCGCGACATCTTCGAACCGGAGACCCACACCCTCGCGTTCGAACAGCTCAGCGGGGACTTCCTGGTCTTCGAGGGGAGTTGGCGCTGCACCCCGCACGAGCGCGGCACCCTGATCGTCTTCAGTGCCTCCTTCGACCTGGGTATCCCCACCCTGGCCGACATTCTCGACCCGGTGGCCGAGTCCACACTGCGGACGATCATCTCCCGGATCGTCGAGGGACTGGTCGGCGCGGAGGTGACCGATGAGTGCGCCGCCGCGGCCCGCAGCTGACCTCCTCACCGTCGAACGGGCCTACGGCGACCCCCTGCGCGAGGAGCCGGGCCCCGGCGCCGCCCGCTGCCTGAGCCTCTACTCCAAGCTGGCCGCAGGGGTGAGCGTGGTGACCGCGCGCGGCCCGGACGGCCCGCTCGGCATGACGGTCTCCGCGGTCACCTCGCTGTCCGCCAGGCCGCCGCTGCTCGTGGCCTGTCTGCGCGACGGCTCGCGCACCCTCGCGGCGCTCACCGCGCACCGGGCGTTCGCGGTCCACCTGCTGCGCGAGGAACAGCACGCCCTGGCCACCCGGTTCGCCCACCCGACCACCCCCGCCGCCGACCGGTTCGCCGGTACGGACACCCGGCAGGTCCTCGGCGTCCCGGTGCTGGCCGGAGCGCTCGCCTGGTCGGTGTGCCTGGTGGAGGACGTACGGCGGTACGGCGACCACCACCTCGTCGTCGGGAGGGTGGCCGCCGTCCACGTGGGCGGCGGGCGGCCACTGCTGTGGCACGACCGCAGGTTCCGGTCCCTGACCGAACTCGCCCCGGACGGCCCCGGATGAGCGCTCGCCCCGCCGGAACCCCGCTCTGGGAACCGGTGGAACTCCCTCCGCAGCCCTCCCTGCACGGCGTGGTCACCGCCGACGTGGCCGTGGTCGGGGCCGGACTCGCCGGGCTGGCCTGCGCCTACCACCTGGCGGAACGGGCCCCCGGCCTGGACATCGCGGTGATCGACGCGGCCCGCCCGGCCGCCGGGGCCAGCGGTCACGGCACCGGCCTGCTCGGACCCCGCGCGGGCCCGGCGATCGACCGCGCGGTGCAGCGCTTCGGCCCGCGCACCGCCCGCCGGATGCACCTGGCCAGCGTGCGGGCCGTGGAGGACGTCCTGGATCTGTGCGCACGCCTCGACGTGTCCTGCGGGCTGCGGCCCGGCGCGCAAATCATGGCGACGCGCTCCCGCGCGGGACTGACGGCACTCGCCCGGCAGGCCCGCGCCTACCGGGCGCTCGACCTCGACGTGCCCGTGCTGTCCCCGGCCGGGATCCGGGCCCGGGTCGGCGTCCCGTACAGCGCGGGACTGCTGTACCGCACGGCCGCCACCCTCGACCCCGCCGCACTCACCAGCGCCCTCGCGCGGGCCTGCGCCACCAAGGGCGTGCGCTTCTACGGCGAGAGCCCACTGCGCGCCGTACGCGCCGGGGACCTGGTCGGCTCCGAACTGGTCTTCCCGCACGGCCGCCTCTACGCCGGACAGACCGTCGTCGCCGTCAACTCCGCCGCCCAGGCGGTGGGCCTGCCGGTCGGCACGGTCCTGCCGCTGGAGGTGCACGCCGTGGCCACCGCACCGGTCCGGCGCCCGGTGTACGAGGCCCTCGGCGGGCGCCACGGGTACGCCGTCGTCGACGCCGTGCCGATGGCACCGTACTTCCGGCCGCTCCCGGACGGCGGCCTGGTGGCGGGCGGCGGCACCGTCACCGTCCCCACCGGACTGGGCACCGACCGCCTCCGGGCCCTCCGCGAGCGGGCCTGGAGCTGGCTGGGCCGCTGGCTGCGCACCCTGCACCCGGACCTGCACGACGTCTCCGTGGCGCACCGCTGGTCGGGCCGGATCGGGATGACCACCGACGGACTGCCCGTCGTCGGGCCGGTCCGCGGACTGCCGGACGTCTGGTACATCGGCGGCTGCTGCGGACACGGCCTGGCGATGTCCGTGGCGCACGGCGCGTACGTCGCCGCCGCCCTGCTCGGCGAGCCGGAACCCGGCGACCCGCTGCCCTGGCACCGCCCGGCGGCCCCCTGGATGCCCGTCCAGAGCGTCGGGCGCCCCCTGCTGCGGGCCGCGCTGGACGCGCTCGGCCGCTACACCCGGCGCACCTGCTGAGGGCCCGGCTCGTTCCCCACCCGACGAGGAGGTTTCCATGACCCGAGCCCACCCCGGCGGCGGACTGCCGCCGTCCGTGCCGATGACGACCGTGGACGTCGCCTACCATCTGGCCGCGCGCGGCGGACCGCTGCCGGTCGTCTTCGTGTTCTGGTTCCCCGGCCGGGCGCCGACCCTGGACGCCGTACGCGCGCGCGTGGCCGAACGCGCCCACCGCGTCCCGTCCCTGCGCTACGGCATCGTCCGCGACCGCCGGGTGTTCCGGCGCGCCGACCGGCTGCCCGTCGAACAGCATGTGCACGAGGCCCGGCTCCCCGAGGACGACGACGGCTCCGCCCCCGGACGGATGATGCTCACCCAGCCCATGGCCGGAGGGGGCCGCCCGCCCTGGGACGTGTGGCTGCTGCGCGGCCGGGAGGACGGCTACGCCCTGTGCTACCGCACCGACCATGCCCTTCAGGACGGCGTCGGCGCCTCGCACGCCGTCCGGGCCCTCCTCGACGACCACGCGATCGGCGGCCCGCCCCCGGCCCGCCTGGCCCGGCCGACCGCGCGGGGCGTCGTGGGCGCCCTCGGTGACGTGGCGGCCTCGCTGCGCGCGGGCAGTGGCATGCCCGCCCTCGACCGTGCGGACGGCGGGCGCTGCGGGGTGTGCCACGCGGAGACGACGGTGGCCCGGCTGCGGGCCATCGGCCGGTCCCGCGGCGGCACCGTGAACGACGTCTACCTGGCCGCCCTGGCGCACGCCGTGCACACCTGGCACATGAAGGAGACCGGCACCGTCCATCCACCGCTGCCGGTGGTGATCCCGATGTCCGTGCGCACCGCCGGTGAGGAGTGCGCCCCCGGCAACCGGATGGTCGTGGCCCGGCTGCCGCTGCCCTGCGACGAGTCGTCGCCGCGGCGGGCCCTCACGCGCGTGATGGCGGCCACCGAGCGGCTGCGCGCCAGTCGGCAGCGGGACGCGACCCGGCTGCTGCTCGCCGCCTCGCCCCGGGCGATCGGCGCCCGCCTCGGCACCCGGATGGTCAACGGCGCGGTGGTCGCCGGTCCGGCCAGCAGCGTGAACTTCGGGCAGGCGCTGGTCCACCAGGGGGCCGTGTCCCGGCGCGCCGCCGTCTTCGCGGACACCGCGGCGAGCGTCCCCTGGGTGGTGACGCTGACCAGCCAGCACGACACCGCCTGCCTGTCCGTCGTCCACGATGGCGCTCTGACCACCGCGGGTGAACTCCCGGACCTGTGGCTGGCGGCGCTGCTGGAGCTGGAACAGGCGTAGCCGCGCGTGGCAGGGAGCCCCCGAACGGGGGCTCCCGCGCGTGTGTGTGCCGTCAGTTCGCGTCGCGCAGTGCGCCGGTCGTCAGGAACACGCACTTCTTCGCCACCTCGTGGAGCAGCG
Organism: Streptomyces sp. NPDC057877; assembly: GCF_042796855.1. Lineage (NCBI taxonomy): Bacteria > Bacillati > Actinomycetota > Actinomycetes > Kitasatosporales > Streptomycetaceae > Streptomyces > Streptomyces sp. NPDC057877. The sequence goes on along the minus strand of NZ_JBHVMS010000001.1, from coordinate 778,743 downwards.
GCAGATGGTGCGAGAACCGCTCCACCACGTACGGCAGCGTGTACAGGTCGGCGACCTGGGCGTCCCAGCCGTGCTCGGCCCACCAGCGCTCCGGATCGGTGAGCTGCCAGTGCCAGCCGATCCCGATGGATGCCAGGGCCTCCAGGAAGGGCGCCACGAACGGCGAGGACCCCGACCGCGAGCTGACGCACTCGGCGGCGAACGTGGAGCCGGGCGCGGACAGTTCCGTCATCGCGTCGACGATGCCCGCCACCGTCGCGGGCGGCAGGAAGTACATCGGCGCCTCACACAGCCACGACGTCGGCCGCCGCGGGTCGAACCCCGCGGCGAGCAGCTCCTCGCGCCAGCCGTCGGCGGGCTCCGCCTCGACCAGGCTGCGCCGTCCGCACGTGGGCGGACTGCAGTCCAGCACCCGCTCCTTGAAGGCCAGTAGGGCGGGATGCTCGACCTCGAAGACATGCACCCCCGTCGGCCAGTCCAGCCGGAACGCGCGCGTGTCGAGTCCGGCCCCGATCAGCACCACCTGCCGACCGCCCGCGCGGGCGGAGTCCAGCAGGTGCTCGTCGAAGAACCGGGTGCGTACGACCATCCAGTCCGGCAGCAGCCGCTGCAGCGGACCGTCGCCGGGCGGGCCGCCCTGGAACCCGGCGGCGTGCAGGAAGTCGGCGGCCCACGGGTCACGGACGTACGGTGACTCGCGGCCGTACTCCGCGGCGTGCGCGGCGGCGGTCCACAGCGCCGCCCGGTGCACGCCGTCCAGCGGCGGGGCGGGCGACGAGGACGGTGACGGGGGGCGGGTGGCGTCCGGCATGGTCTGTCTCCTGATGAGGGTGAGGGGCGCGCGGGCGGTCACCCGGCGCGGCGACGGCCCACCAGCAGTGCCAGGGCGCCCAGGGCCAGCAGGCTGCCGGAGGGCCGGGACGGGCGGTGACCGCCCATCGCGGCCGGGGTCCGCGGCTCGTGCACGTTGATCGCGAACTGGCGGTTGGCGATGTCGGCGAGGGTCCCGCGCACCTGGTCGGGGCTGTTGACGGCGGTCACCAGCAGCTCCATGGAGTTGCGGGCGAACTGGTGCCGCCCGAGGAACTCCCGACCCAGCGCGAAGAGGATCCTGGGCACCTCGCCCTGGAACACCTCCGGCAGGGTGATCTCCGGCGCCAGATGACGGACGGAACCGTCCAGGTTGGCGAACGACTTGCCGAGCAGCGACACCGAGGGCGGGGAGCCGATGCCCCGCTTGGTCGCCTTCCCCAGCACCGTCGTCAGGGAGACCCCGAAGTTCATCTCCTCCAGGGACAGATGGGAGACCTTGGGCACGAACGCCGCCATGTCGGCGGCGAACGCGGGCATGTTCGACCACGGCGTGATCCGTCCCATGCCCGCCCAGTGGTGCGCCAGGCCCGCGCCGTCGTTCTGCGCCAACGTCATGAACAGGGGCAGCAGTTGCAGACTGGTGCGCCGGTCCAGACGGCCGACCATGCCCCAGTCGATCAGCGTCGCCGGGCCGCCGGGCTGCGCGAAGATGTTCCCCGCGTGCGGGTCGGCGTGGAAGAAGCGGTGCACGAAGTAGCCGCGGTACATGAAGCGCAGCAGATCCCGGCCGATCTCGATGCGCTCGTCGTCGGTGAAGTGCTCCCGGTCGACATGGCGCACCGACTTGCCGGGGGCCAGCGACTGGACCAGCACCCGGGGGCTGGCGTGCAGCACCTTGGGCACCTCCAGGGTGCGGAAGGGGCGCACGTGCTCACGGGCCTCGTCCATGTTGCGGGCCTCGCCGGTGAAGTTCAGCTCCGGCTCCATCGCGTCGAACACGGAACCGAGCATCGCCTCGATGTCGATGACCTCGTTGAACCTGGGCGCGACCCGGGCCACGATCCGCGCTGCCCGGCGCATCAGGGCCATGTCGGCGAGCACGCCCTCGCGGATGCCGGGCCGCTGCACCTTGACCACGGCGGGGCGTCCGCCGGGCAGGGTGACCTTGTAGACCTGCGCGAGGGAGGCGGCGCCGAGCGGCTTGATGGTGTCGATGTCGTCGAACCGCAGTTTCCAGTCGGGGCCGAGATCGTGGGCGAGGACCGGTTCGAAGGCGGAGAAGGGCTGGACGTCGACCTGGTCGTGCAGGTTCTGCAGTTCATCCCGGATCGAGTCGGGCACCATGTCGGGCCGGGTCGAGAGGATCTGTCCGAGCTTGACGTAGAAGGGGCCGAGGCTCTCCAGGGCGTGGCGCACCGCCTTGGCGCGCCGCTGTTCGGCCCCGGCGGGGGCCTCGTCGGCCTCCGCCGGGGACGGGCCGTCCCGTTTCCCGCTCCTGCGCAGCCGGGTGGCCACTTGGACCTCGTCGGCGACGAGGCTTCCCAGGACCTTGACCACCAGGCGCAACCGGTCGCCGACGACGGATGCCATCGTGCTTGATCCTTCCAGATCGGTACGGTGTACCCCGGCACGTGAGCCGACGGGCTCGCGGTGACCGGTGGGACGGGACGCGGTGATGGCCGCTGACTGGGCGGTCAGCTGCCCTTGCTCTGGCCGCCCTGCTTCGGCTGCTGCTGACCGCCGAGCCCGGGTACGAGCCCCTGCACCGCCTGCGTGGCCTGCTCGGCGACCTGGCCGACCCCGGGCACGGCCCCGGCGGCCTGGGACGCCATCCCGGCGACCTGGCCGAGCCCCGGCACCGCACCGGCCGCCTGACCCTGACCCATGCCCGGCACACCACCGGGCAGCTGCCCGAGTCCCGGGAACATCCCGGCCAGTTGGCCCAGCTGCTGCGGCAGTCCGGCGGCCGTGTTGAGGACGTTGCCCACGCCCCCGGCCGCCTGCCCGAGGCCGCCCGCGAGTTGTCCGGTGCCGCCCGCCAGCTGGCTGAGCCCGGCGAGGACGCCCAGCGGGTTGCCGCCCGCGCCGCCGAGCGCGTTGAGCATCTGGAGGGCGGCGAACGGGTTGGCGGCGGCCGCTCCGCCGGTGAGCATGTTGAGGGCGGCCAGCGGGTTGCCGCCCGCGCCGCCGCCGAGGAGCTGGGCCGCGGCGGCCGGGTTGAGCGCGCCCGAGAGGGCGCCGAGGGCGTCCACGGGCAGTCCGGTCAGTGCCCCGAGGGGGTTGGTGGCGGACTTGTCCTTGTCGTCGTTGCGGTTGATGAGTTCGTCGATCATGTCCTTCCAGTTGTCGGTCACACCGCCGACGAAGTCCTTCATGATGTCTTGGAGGTTCTTGTTGCTGCCCATGCGGTGAATTCCTCTCGGTTTGCTTTGCGTTGGATTCAGCTTGCTGTGCGTTGGATTCCGCACGGTTTATCCCATGCGGTCTCCCATGGCCTTGAGGCAGGCTGTTTTCAGGCGCGCTCGACCTCTGGTGAAAGCGGCTTCGGCGGCCTTGATCGAGATGTTGTGCATTCGGGCGAATTCCGCGGTGGAAATTCCGGCGGCTCGGGCGAGTATGACTTCCTGCTCGCGGCCGCGCAGTTGTCGGACCTGGCCCAGCAGCCATCTGCCGAAGTCCTCGTCGCAGACGTCTTCCTCCGTCGTTCCGGGGTCGTCCAGCAGTGCCGCACGCTGCACCAGGCGCCTGCGGCGCTCCATGTCCCGGTAGAAGTCGATGCAGAGGCGAATCGCCACCGAGGTCAGGAAGGCACCGAGCCGGTTCCTGTCCAGATCGGCGTGGGCGGCAGCGCGTGCCATGGTTTCCTGGACGCAGTCCTCCGCGTCCTGTTGGCTGGGGAGTCTCCGGCGAACCAGTCGCATAAGGCGGTCCTGGTGCTGAGAAATCTCTTCCCAGGAGCATGCGGCGGGCGGTGGGCAGGTTAAGTTTTGCGCCATGGGGAATGCAGCCCATTGTCTCTCGATTGGGCAGAGGGAATGACGGCCGAATTTGAATTGTTGGCCGTATTGTTTTCCTACCCGAGAGGGTGGGGCGGCAAACTGTGTACTTCTGCTTCGCAACGGCAGTAATGTTTTTTCGACCGTCACGTCAGTGCTGCCGCGGCCCGGTTGTCGCTATTTCCCGGCGGCCGTCACCGAAGCGCGATCATTTCTGCATACGAATCCCTTCCTCGAGGGTTTCTCCGGACCCGGCGTCGGGCTGCGCGCCGGACTGCGCCGGGAGCTGTGCGGCCGGTGACACCGGGGGCGGCGAGGTGGGCCGTGCGGGCCCCTGGCGGGTCCAGTCGCGGTTCCAGTTGACCCACATGTCCCGCAGCGTCCGGCGCGCCTGGGAGGCGCCGTGGCGCAGCTCGGCCGCGTAGACCTGGACAGCCTCCTTGCCCACCATCCGGGCGCCGCCGCTGAGGTAGGCGCCGCGGACGTGCCCCGGCGAGCCGAACTTGCCCCAGAGCAGGATCTTCATCAGCGGCCAGAGCGTGAACGATCCCGCCGGACAGCGGTTCTCCGGGTCGAGCGTGCCCCACACCGCGGGGGACAGCTCGCTCTCCCGCAGCGCCTCGAAGATCCGCGCCACCGCCTGCTCCTTGGACAGCTCGCCCTTGCCGTACGCCAGCACGGCGTCCCGAGAGCGGTTGAACATCCGCTCCACCCAGGGGTTGTCCACGCCCTGGAGGCCCCGGTAGGGCGGTGTCTCCAGGGCGTCGAAGGCGGCCGGGTCGTGTGACTTCTCGAACTTCACCGCGACCTGGTTCTGGGAATTGGTGCCGTAGAGCGTGGTGATGGTCCACACCCGGATCCAGGCGTTCCACAGCTCGAAGTCGTCGAACGCCAGATAGCTGCACGACACCAGGTCGTCGTAGAAGCGGAACATCCGCTTGGTCCAGTGCTCCAGGTACTCGAAGCGGGCGGTGTCGAAGTCGTCCTTGCGCACCGCGTCGATGAGCCGGTGGCTGAGGGCGTTGAGCGACATCACCGTGACCCCGAGCCCGCTGGAGAACAGCGGGTCGATGAAGTCACTGGCGTGCGGCAGCAGACACCACCGGTCGCCGACCATCGACCGGGAGGAGAACTGGGTGCGGTCGGTGGCGACATACGGCCGTACCGACCGCGCCCGCTCGAACTGCCGGGCCACGCTGGGGAACCGGCGGACGTGGCTCCAGAACTCGTCCTCGGCGGAGAGGCCGTCGGGGCGCGGGTAGCGGTCGAGGTCGAGGTTGACGCCGACGCTGCACAGCTCGCTGGTGCTGTCCGGGTGGTTGTCGAAGGGGATGACCCAGAACCAGCCGCCCGGGAACAGGTGGTGCAGCGTGCCCTGGCTGAAGGGGCTGGGCATCCCGTGCTGCTGGCGCGGGGGCGCGACGGTGTCGAAGGGACGCACGTTCACCATGTGGGTGAAGATCGTGCGCGACCGGGTGCGGTAGGGCGGCTCCTGCCGGAGCCCGAGGCGCTCGGGCAGCACGGCCCGCATCCCGCCGGCGTCGACCAGGTAGGACGCCTGGAAGGTGCCCTTCTCGCGGGTGACGAGGGTGACGCCGTCGTCGTCGAACTTCACGTCGTCGACGAGGGTGTGGGTGTGCGCGGTGGCGCCGTAGGAGACCGCGACGTGGAACATGTACGCGTCCACGTCCTGCCGGAGGTAGTGCGAGTCCGGGCCGAGCGGCGGTCCCCAGGTGGGGTACTGGGTGCACTCCGTGGGCCGGGTCGACTCGCCCTCCCGGTGGTAGATGAAGCTGAAGTTCCGCTTGATTCCGCAGTTCGACGACACATGGCGGCGCACCGCGCCGTGGGTCGCCAGGTGCTCGAGTTCCGGGACGTCGTAGCGGCGGGCGAGCACCCGCAGTCCGAAGGTGGTCTCGGGGACGGTGGACTCGCCGATGGCGAAACGGGGGTGGCCGCTTCCTTCCAGAAGCAGCACGCGAACGCCGTGGCGGGCGAGGATCGCCCCCAGCATGGTCCCGCCGATGCCGCCTCCGACGATGGCGACATCGAACACACGCTGGTCCTCTTGGTGCATGTCTGCGGTCCTTTCGCGACGGGAGATGCGGGGCGCCGAACCGGAGTTCAGCTGGCCGGGCGCCGAAGGCGGCCCCCGGTGGGCGGCGGGCGGTCGGGCAGGATGCCGCGCAGCCCGCAGAGGGCCACCCGGGCCGCGAACGAGACGGCGAACCAGGGGGTCGGCGCCAGTTCCGCCAACCGGCCCCGCTCACCGGGCACTTCACGGCCACCGCGCCCGACGACATCCAGCCAGGCGCCGAAGTGCAGCAGCCGTGCCTCGGGACCGGCGTCCCGCGCGGGGAACGGCCGCATGTGCTCGCGCACGGCCCGGGTCAGCGCCCGGCGCCGACCCTCGCCCACCCCGTGCCGGGCCAGGAAACGGTCGAGCAGCACGGCCGAACGGCACGGGAAGCCGCCGCGCACCCGCGGGGCCGAGCCGGTCAGCCCGGTGTCGTGGAACGCGGCGGCGGCGAACAGCCCGGCCGGGTCGCACTCGCTGCCACGGGCCCGCCCAGCGGCGTCGGCCAGCAGGAACGTCCGCAGCGAGTGCACCGCGACGCGCGGCGGCAACAGGCGGTGCATGGCCAACAGCGCGTCGTCCACGAGCGGTTGACCGAGCAGTTCGGCCAGCGGCGGCTGTGTGAGCAGTGGCTGCCAGGCGTCCGGCAGCACCTCCGGCGGCACATTGGCCATGCTCACTCCCTTGGATACGCGCTTTGCTGGTTGTGTCCGTCTCATCTCTCTTTACGCTCCGGAATCCGTTCCCCCTCCCCTGGTCACGCACCGCTGCCACCTTGGCCGGTCTTCGCCCCTGGAAGCGGGCGCTTGGCCTGCCCGAAGGGCAAGGCGGGCCGGGTGCGGGGGAGTTCGGGCGACCTGGACCGATGTTTATCGGCCACTTGCACCTCGCCTTTCCCGTCGTGAATCCCCCGCGGTACGGGAATTGAGGGCGCGGCCCCCGGGCGCGTGGTCGTACATGCGCGTGCGGTCGCGATCCCCGGTGATCCGCCGTGCGCCGGTGTGCGCTTCCGCCCCCCTTTCGGGGAGTTCCTGCGCCGTCCGGTCCGGGCAGCCACCCTTGCGTGATCGCAGTGCTGAACATCCATGAACGCACGCTGCCCGCCGCACCCGAGCGGGTCGGCGACCTGATCGACTCCCTGGGCAGCGACGACGACCGCCTCTGGCCGCCGGACTGGCCCCCCGTCCGCTTCGAAGCGCCGCTCGCCGTGGGCGTGCGCGGCGGACACGGGCCGGTGCGCTACCAGGTGAGCCACTACGTGCCCGGCCAGTGGGTGCGGTTCCGGTTCACCGGCCGGGGCGGCTTCGACGGCTTCCATGAATTCGCCGTGGAGAGCCTCGGCCCGAACTGCGCCGTCCTGCGCAACACCCTGGTGCTCCGGCCGAGCGCCACCCGCTGGCTGGGCTGGCTGCTGTTCTTCCGCGTGATGCACGACACGGCGTTCGAGCAGTGCCTGGACCGCGCCGAGCTGGCGCTGACCGGTCGGGTGGCGAGACCGGTGCGCTGGGGGTTCTACGTACGCCTGTTGCGCCGCCTGTCGGCCTGGCTCGTGCCCCGCTGGCTGACGTCACCGTACGCGAGCGCGTGAGTCCCGCGGGCCCGAGCGGGGCGCCGGGCCGCCGAATCGCGTGTCGGGACGGGCCCCCCGGCGCCGTAAGACAGGGAAAGCGACCCGGATTCGCAGCTGAATCCGTGAGCAGCCGAATCCGTGAAAGGAGATCGCCATGTCGCTACCCGGCATCCCCAACCCCGGCATCCCCAACCCCGGCATCCCGACGCCCAGCCTCCCGAACATCCCCGGGCCCAATTCCGGGAACATCATCACCGACGTCACCGAGGCGCCCCACCGCCTGCACGCCGTCGCCCAGGCCGGTGCCGCCCAGACCATCGCCGTCGTCGACGTGGAGGGCGGCCCGGACGACTGGGACAAGCCGCTCACCGAGGAGCACCCGCGCCCCGTCGTCCTGGTGCACGGCACCTTCGGCAACCGCGGCTACACCTGGACCTCCGCGACGCCACTGCTGCGCGACAACGGCTACCGGGTCTTCCGGCTCGACTACGGTCAGCACCTCAACCCCGTCATCTTCGGGCTCAACGACATCAGGCAGTCCGCCCAGCAGCTCTCCGACTTCGTCGACGAGGTGCTCTCGCGCACCGGCGCCCAGAAGGTCGACCTGGTCGGCTTCTCGCAGGGCGGGATGATGCCGCGCTGGTTCATCGGCGCGCTGGGCGGCGCACCCAAGGTGCACAACTACGTCGGCATCGCGCCCAGCCACCACGGCGTCACCGCGCAGGGTCTGATGAACCTCGCGCGCCAGATCCCGCTCGCGAAGGAGCTGGTCGAACAGGGCGCGGTGGGCCAGATCGTCCCCGCCTGGCCGCAGCTCCAGCACGACCACCCCTTCCAGCGCGAGCTGGCCGACCTCGGCGAGACGGTGGAGGGCATCCGCTACACCGTCATCGCCACCAAGTACGACGACGTGGTCACGCCCTACGATTCGTGCGCGCTCACCCTGACCGAGGGTCACCAGATCAACAACATCGTCCTCCAGGACATCGACCCGGAGGACCACACGCCGCATGTGAGCATGCCGTACAACCAGACGGTCCTGAAGGAGGTCCTCAAGGCGCTGGCCGACTGAGGGGGGCGCCGCGCGGGTGTGGTCGGCGAGGTCCCGCCCGGGTGGCCGGTTGTGGTGGCGTGGTCGGTGCGGCGTCGGCCGGGAGGCTGGTCGTGCGGGTGTGGTCCGCGGGGCCGGGGCCTGGTGCGCTGGTCGCGTGGGCCCGGTTCGTGAGGTCCTCGCCGAGCGGGTCTGCTCGCGGGCGTGGCCCGTGAGGTCCTGGCCAGGCGGGCCCGTCGCCCTGGTGAGGTGCGTTGGGCCCTGGCCGAGTGCGCCCGGCGTCCCGCGTCAGCGGCTGCCGTCCAGCAACACGCGCGCGACCAGCGCCGGGTCGTCGTTCATCGGTACGTGCCCGCAGCCCGGCAGCCGTATCAGCCGTGCGCGGGGGATGACGTACTTGGCGCGGATGCCCTGCCGGGGCACCAGCAGGCGGTCGCGGTTGCCCCAGGCCACGGTGACCGGTATGCCGGTGACGTCGTCGGTGAACTGGACGTCCCGCCCGGAGCGCAGGGTCTCGGCGAAGCGTTCCGCCCCGGCCAGCGCGCGGGTCTCGGCGACCACGGCGGCGGGGGAACGGCGGCCGGGGCGGGCGTAGATGGTGCTGGTCAGCAGGGTCCGGCCGACCACCGAACGGGACAGCCCCTCGACCACCGGCGGCGGCATCCGCCGGGCGACCTGGCGCATCGACAGCAGCACCCCGAAGGCGTACCGCCGCTCGGCCTGCGACCAGAACCCGGCCGGGGAGAGGGCGGTGACGGACCGGGCGAGCCCCTTGCGGCCGAGTTCCAGGGCCAGCAGCCCGCCCAGCGAGTTGCCCGCGGCGTGCGGGCGCTCGATCTCCAGCGCCTCGCACAGCGCCGCGAGGACACCGCTCATCGTCGGCAGGTCGTGCGCCATGACCCCGGGCAACGGCTCGGACTCGCCGAACCCGGGCAGATCCACCGCTATCACCTCGCGCTCGGCGGCCAGCGCGGGTATCACCGGGTCCCACGCCTGCCGGTGGTGGCCTATGCCGTGCATCAGGAGCAGCGGCGCCCCGGCGCCGGTGCGCGCGTAGGCGAGGGTGATGCTCTGCGGGCCGTGCGGCGTGGGCACCTTGAAGGTGACGGTGGCGGACATGGGGCTCCTCGTCAGGGATGGACGGAAGTTGCGTAGACAGACTGTCAGCAACCGCTACTGACGGGTAGCCCCATGTCATGAGTGTGTCGCCGCGCCAACACTCCATGAACGCTTGGCGGTACCCCCCTGTGCCGCCCGCGAAGTGCCCGCCACGCCTGAATGATTGGTCTTGACCAAGGGTGGGGGCCGCCTTATGGTCGCAGATAAGTACAACAACCTTTAATAAACAAGGGCGCTAAACGCCGCCGGGTCACGGCGATTGCGGAGGTAAGGGTGGGGACCACGCAGCTGGAATCGGTGCCGGAACCGAAGTACTGGCACCTCAGGACCGTGCTCAGTGAGGCTTTGGACTCCGAGTTCACCGTGGGCGAGATCCTGCCCAACGAACGCGACCTCGCCGCCCGCTTCGGCGTCGCCCGAGCCACCCTCCGCCAGGCCCTCGAACAGCTCGAACTCGAAGGCAGGCTCCAGCGCCGCCGCGGTGTCGGTACGACCGTCGCCCCGCCGCGCATGGGCGTCGCCGTCGGCCCCGACCAGCACGTGTGGCCGGGCATGCCGGGGGACGACTGGCAGCCCGCCGACTGCACGCTCGCCGCCCCGCCCGCCGCCGTCGCCGCCGCGCTGGAGACCGGTCGCGACGAGGCCGTGCACACCGTCCGCAGCACCCGCACGACGCACGGCCAGCTCGTCGCCGCCGAACTGCTCTACGTCCCCCAGGCCTCCGTGCCCGACCTCTCCGCCATCGACGCCCCCGCCGGACCGGCACGCGCGCGTGCCGTGCTGCGCGAGCTGCAGCGCCTGGAGCTGGAGGGCCGGGACAGCGCCGTCGAACTGGGCTCGGCCGGCGCCGACGACGCCAGGGAACTCGACCGCCTCCCCGGCGCCCCCGTGCTCGTCGTCACCACCCGCTTCTTCGCCGCGGGCCACACCGCCGCGCTGTCCGTTGCCACCTACCGGGCGGACACCTGCCGACTGACCTTCGGGGACTCGGGCGGCGTGGAGATCCACGACGGACCACAGCGCCGGGCGTCCTGAGCGCGGCCGGGCCCCGTCACCGGCGGGCCGTCACCGTGCCCTCCACCGCGAACAGCTGTTCCTCCACGTGGTCGAGGGCGAGCCGGAGCGCGCCGGTGGCGACGGCCGCCTCGCCCAGCAGGGAGAGGGTCACCTTCGGCGGGCGCAGGCAGTAGCGGGCCAGTTCCTGCCGCAGGGGTTCGAGTACGCCGTCCAGACCGGCCGCCCAGCCCCCGACGACGACCAGCTCCGGATCGAGGGCGAGGACCAGCGCGGCCACGTCGTGCACCAGCCGCTGGATGAACCGGTCGACGGCCGCGCGGGCGCGCAGGTCGCCCTCCCGGGCCCGCGCGAAGACCCGGGCCACCGCCTGCTCGTCCAGCGGGTGCAGCGGCTCGTCCGTCGTCGACAGCAGCGTCTCCGGGGTCGCCTCGCGGCCCAGCAGATGCAGCGCCCCGATCTCCCCGGCCGCCCCGCCGAACCCCCGGTGCAGCCGCCCGCCGATCAGTGAACCGGCACCCGGGCTCAGCCCGGCCAGTACGAACACCATGTCGTCGGAGTCCCGCGCGGACCCCTTCCAGTGCTCGGCGACCGCGGCGGCGTTGGCGTCGTTCTCCACCAGCACCGGGCACTTGAAGGAGCGGCTCAGCCGCTCGCCCAGCCGCAGCCCCGTCCACCCCGGCAGCGCGGTGCCCAGCCGCACCGTGCCGTCCGCCTCGACGATCCCCGGCGTGGCGGCGCCGACCGCGCGCAGCGAACCGCGGGCGACACCGGCCCGCCGCAGCAGCTCGGCGACCGCGGTACGCAGCCGGTCCAGCCGCTCGTCGGCCGGTGCCGTCTCGTCGACGTCCTTGGCCTGCGCGCCCATGATCCGGCCGTCCAGATCGGCGAGCAGCGCCGCGACCCGGTGCGGCCCGATCTCCAGGCCCAGCAGATGACCGGCCTCGGCCCGGAACCGGAACCGCCGCGCGGGCCGCCCCTGACGGCGAGTGGCGCCCTCCTCGGCCGCCTGCTCGACGACGAGCCCCGCCTCGATCAGACCCTCGACGACCCCCTCGACGGTCGGCCGGGACAGCCCCGTCACGCGGGTGATCTCCGTCAGCGTCGCGCAGTCCGTGGCACGCAGCGCGTGCAGCACCACCGCGGAGTTGATCCTTCGCAGCAGCGAGGGATCCCCGCCGGTCAGCCGCCCCAACGTCCCGTCCTCCCAGCTCGTGCGCGTGTTGGCCGGATCGTACTCGGCGCGGCGGACCCGGGCGAGTGCCCCCCGGCCCCGAACCGCTCCGCCCACGACGATCAGCCGGGCGAGACGAACCCGGACTCGTACGCCGCGATCACCGCCTGGGTGCGATCGCGCGCCCCCAGCTTCGCCAGGACCGCGCTCACATGCGACTTCACCGTCTCCGTGCCCACCACCAGGCGCGCGGCGATCTCCGCGTTCGACAGCCCCCGGGCCATCAGCCGCAGCACCTCCGCCTCCCGCTCGGTCAGCCGGGCCCGCTCCAGCGCCGCGCGCGCCGCGCGGTTCCCGCCACCGTCCCCGTACTCGGCGGCCAACTGCCGCACCGACGCCGGGAAGAGCAGCGACTCGCCCTCGGCGACCAGCCGCACGGCGTGCACGATCTCCGCCGGGCGGGCCCGCTTGAGCAGGAACCCGTCGGCACCGGCCCGCAGCGCCTCGTAGACGTACTCGTCGTTCTCGAACGTCGTCACGACCAGGATCTTCGGCGGCTCGTCCACCGTCCGCAGCACCGCGCGCGTGGCCTCGATCCCGTCCAGCAGCGGCATCCGTACGTCCATGGCGACCACGTCCGGCCGCAGCCGCCGCACCAGCGTGATCACCGCCGCCCCGTCGGCCGCCTCACCGACCACCTCGATGTCGGGCTGCGCCTCAAGGACGGCCCGCAGTCCCGCGCGGACCAGCGGTTCGTCGTCGACGAGCAGTACGGTGACGGGCATCCGGCCAGCGTAGATCAGCGCAGCGGCAGCTCCACCCGCACCCTCCAGTCCCCGTCGGCGGGCCCGGTGTCCGCCCGCCCGCCGAGCAGCGCCGCGCGCTCGCGTATCCCGCGCAGGCCGCTGCCCCGGCCGGGACCGGGTATCGCCGCGGTCAGCGGATTGCGCACCTCCAGCGCGAGGCCGCCGTCCGCGACGCCGATGCGGACCCGGACCGGGACGGCGCCCGCGTGCCGCAGCACGTTCGTCAGGGACTCCTGGAGGATCCGGTAGCCCTCGCGGGAGACCGGCCCCGGCACGGACTCCACCGGCCCGGTCACCTCGGCGTCGACCTTCGCCCCCGAGGCCCGCGCCGACTCCAGCAGCCGGTCGGCGTCCACGAGCGTCGGCCGCCCGCTCACCGCGGGCCGCGCCTCGCGCAGCACGCCGAGCACCCGCTCCAGATCCTCCAGCGCGGCCCGCCCGGTCTCCTCGATGGCCTCAAGCGCCCGGTCGGTGAACGCCGGATCGCCCGCCGCGCGCGCAGCCCCCGCCTGCACCACGGCCACCGTCAGCGCGTGCCCGATGGAGTCGTGCAACTCGCGCGCGATACGGGTGCGCTCCAGCAACTGCTCCGTACGCTCCTCCAGCGCGGCCAGCCGCTCGGCGGGCGAGGGACCGAGCAGCCGCCGGGCGAGCAGCGTGACCAGCTCGCCCGCGCCGACGACCACGCCCGCCAGCAGGACCACCGGGCCCAGCGCGGCCGGGACGTACCACCACGGCGCCTCTCCCCGCACCGAGTCGGTCACCAACTCCACCGCGGTGAGGGGGAGATGGACGCTGAGGAACGACACCCCGCACCCCAGCAGCAGCCGCGCCGCCAGCCATACGACGGTCCGTCCTCGGTCGCCCCAGGCGGTGGCCGGAGCGACCACGACCGCCGCGCTCTCCTCGTCGTGCCGCTGGCCCGTCAGCAGGAACCGGGCCTGAAGGCCCTCCACCGTCCGCATCGCGGGCACCAGCCCGCCCAGGAGCAGCAGCACGACCGCGATGGCCGGAGTCCACCACGCCTCTTCGACGAAGATCCACAGAGCGGGCCACACGACGGCGATCAGCAGATGGATCCACCGCGTGTAGGTCACGGCCCGGGTGAACGGGCGCAGCAAACGGATCACGAGGTCCATCACGTCATCGTCGCAGCCACCACTGACAGCCGACCTCCCCCGGGCGGGGGAGCCGCCCTCCACCCATGGGGGACGACCCCGGCCCCCGACCGCGGCGATGGTGGCCCCATGACCAGCATCGACGTCCGAGACCTCACCAAGGAGTACGGCGCCACGAAGGCCGTGGACAGCCTGACCTTCAGCGTCCTGCCCGGCCGGGTCACCGGCTTCCTCGGTCCCAACGGCGCCGGGAAGTCCACCACCATGCGGCTCGTCCTCGGCCTGGACCGGCCGACCTCCGGCACCGCCACCCTCGGCGGCCACGCCTACGCCACCCTGCGCGAACCCCTGCGCACGGTGGGCGCGCTGCTCGACGCCCAGGCCGCGCACGGCTCCCGCACCGGCCGCGACCACCTGCGGACCCTGGCCGCCAGCAACCGCGTCCCGGACGCCCGCGTCGACGAGCTGCTGGCCGAGACGGGCCTCGCCTCCGTCGCCAGGCGCCGGGTGAAGACGTACTCCCTGGGCATGCGCCAGCGCCTGGGCATCGCCGCCGCCCTCCTCGGTGACCCCTCCGTCGTCATGCTCGACGAGCCCTCCAACGGCCTGGACCCGGAGGGCATCATCTGGATCCGCGGACTGGTGCGGCGCCTGGCCGACGAGGGACGCACGGTGCTGGTCTCCAGCCATCTGATGAACGAGACCGCCTCCTTCGCCGACCACCTCGTGGTCCTGGGCCGGGGACGGCTGCTCGCGGACATGCCGCTGCGGGAGTTCATCGACGCGCGGGTGCAGCCCCGGGTGCGGGTGCGCACCACCGACGCCGACGCGCTGCGGGACGCCCTCGCCCGGCGCGGTCACCGGGCCGTGCCCGGCGAGGACGGCGCGTGGACCGTGCCGCACGCGCGCGTGGCGGACGTCGGCCGGATCGCCGCCGAGGCGGGGGTGCCCGTGCTGGAACTCGCCGCCGAGGAGGCCACGCTGGAGCAGGCCTACCTCGACCTGACCGCGACCGAGGCGGAGTTCACCGCCCAGCGGCACACCCTGGAGGCCTGACGATGCCCTTCGCACCCGTCCTGCACGCCGAGTTCCTGAAGATCCGTACCCTCAGGTCCCTCTACGGCGCCCTGCTCGCGCTCCTCGCGGTGTCCACGGCGTTCTCCGCCGTCGCCGGGGTCTCCGAGACGTCGGACCCGGAGTTCGACCCCTTGTACATGGCGGTCTCCGGCGTGATTCCCGGTCAGATCGCGGTGCTGGCCTTCGGCGCCCTGGCCGTCTCCTCGGAGTTCCACTCGGGCGCCCTGCGGCTGTCGCTGGCGGCGGTCCCGCGGCGCGGCCGGTGGTTCACCGCCAAGCTGACCGCCGTCGCCGTACCGGCGCTGCTCACCGGTCTGGTCACGGGGGCCGCCTCGCTGTCCGCCGCGCGGGCCGGACTCGGAGCGGCGGCCGACGGGCTCACGGCCGCCGAGCAGACGCGCGGCGTCCTGGGCTGCGGGATTTACCTGACGCTGATGGCGCTGTTCGCGGCGGGCCTCACGGCCCTGCTGCGCAGCGGCATGGCGGCGCTCGGCATCCTGATCCCCTTCATCCTGATCGTCTCCTTCGTCATCGGCGACGCGGCGGGCACGGTGGCCGAGTTCCTGCCGGACCGGGCAGGCCAGGTGGTCCTCCACGAGACCTGGGACGGCACCCTCGGACCGTGGACCGGGCTGGCCGTCACCGCCCTGTGGACGGCGGCGGCGATCGCGGCGGGCGCCTGGAGCGTGCGGCACCGGGACGCGTGACCGGCCCCGAGGCGCCCCCGTCCCTGACGCCCCGCCAATTGTCAGTGGCGACGGGTTTACTGGACCGCATGAACATCGCACGGTGCCTGGAGACGATCGACCGGCTGTGCTCCCTGCCGTTCCCCGAGGAGCACGGCTGGTCGGACGTCGGCAGGGGAGGGCCGGGCTACTTCGTGGCGGAGCTGGGGTCCGGCACGGGGGAGTGCGGGGAGCACACGGCGGACGCGGACGACGTCGAGGCGTGGCGGGAGGCCATAGCCCAGCGGCTGGACGCCCGTTGGGGCGCGGCACCCCCGTGGGGCACCCTCACCCTGCGGGTGCGCGGCGGGCGCGGCGAGGAGATACCCGAGCCATGGGCGACGGTCGGCGTCCTGGCGGACCAGGTGCACCTCTGGCAGGCCACCGGCACGGACCGCTGGATAGCCGTCGGCGTCTCCGACGAGGACGACACGGACGCGCCACGCCTGTTCGCCGTGGTCACCGACATCGACCCGCCGTGAGCCCTACGCCCCGGCCGCCTCCCGCAGCCGCCCGAACTCCTCGGCCATCGTCGCCGCCGTCCAATGCGCGTTCAGCCCGCTGGGGTTGGGCAGCACCCACACCCTGGTGTCCCCGATGACCCGCTCCTGCGGCCCCACCTGGGCCTTGCGATCATCGAAGGCGGCCCGATAGGCGGTGACCCCGACCACCGCCAGCCAGCGTGGCCGCAGCCGCGCCACCTTCAGCGCGAGCAGCCGCCCGCCCTCCCGGTACTCCTCGGCGCTCAGCTCGTCGGCCCGCGCGGTCGCCCGCGCCACCACGTTGGTGATGCCGAGCCCGTAGGACAGCAGCTCCTCCTGCTCGGCGGGCTTCAGCAGCCGGGGTGTGAAGCCCGACAGGTGCAGTACCGGCCAGAAGCGGTTGCCGGGCCGGGCGAAGTGGTGCCCCGTCGCCGCGGTCATCAGTCCGGGGTTGATGCCGCAGAACAGCACGTGCAGGCCGTCCGCGACGACGTCCGGTACGAGACGGTCGCGGGCGGCCTCCAGCTCCGCCGGGGTGGACCGGGCCATGACGGGGCGGCGGTCAGAGGATGGCGCCGGGCGTGTAGCCCGCGGCCTCCGGGTGCTGCTTCGCGATCTCCTCGATCCGGGCGACCACGGTGGCCACCTGGTCGGCCGCGGCACCGGTGAAGGACAGCTTGTCGGCCATCAGCTCGTCCAACTGGGCGCGGTCCAGCGGGATGCGCTCGTCGGCGGCGAGCCGGTCGAGCAGTTCGTTGCGCTCGGCGCCCCGCTCCCGCATGGCCAGCGCGCAGGCGACCGCGTTCTCCTTGATCGCCTCGTGCGCGATCTCCCGGCCGACCCCGGCGCGCACCGCGCCCATCAGCACCTTCGTCGTCGCCAGGAACGGCAGATAGCGGTCCAGCTCGCGTGCCACGACCGCCGGGAAGGCGCCGAACTCGTCGAGCACCGTCAGGAACGTCTCCAGCAGCCCGTCCAGCGCGAAGAACGCGTCGGGCAGGGCCACCCGGCGCACCACCGAGCAGGACACGTCGCCCTCGTTCCACTGGTCGCCCGCCAGCTCACCGGTCATCGAGGCGTAGCCGCGCAGGATCACCATCAGGCCGTTGACGCGCTCGCAGGAGCGGGTGTTCATCTTGTGCGGCATGGCGGAGGAGCCGACCTGGCCGGGCTTGAAGCCCTCGGTCACCAGCTCGTGCCCGGCCATCAGCCGGATGGTCTTGGCCAGCGACGACGGCGCCGCCGCCAGCTGCACCAGCGCGGTGACGACCTCGTAGTCCAGCGAGCGCGGGTACACCTGGCCGACCGAGGTGAACGCCTGCGAGAAGCCCAGGTGAGCGGCGATCCGCCGCTCCAGGTCGGCCAGCTTCGAGGCGTCCCCGCCGAGCAGGTCCAGCATGTCCTGGGCGGTGCCGACCGGGCCCTTGATGCCGCGCAGCGGGTACCGGCCGAGCAGTTCCTCGACCCGGCCGTACGCCACCAGCAGCTCGTCGGCGGCGGTCGCGAACCGCTTGCCCAGCGTGGTGGCCTGCGCGGCGACGTTGTGCGAGCGCCCCGCCATGACCAGCTCGCCGTACTCACCGGCGAGCTTGCCGAGCCGCGCCAGCACCGCCACCGTACGGTCGCGCACCAGCTCCAGGGAGAGCCGGATCTGGAGCTGCTCGACGTTCTCGGTGAGGTCGCGGGACGTCATGCCCTTGTGCACCTGCTCGTGCCCGGCGAGGTCGTTGAACTCCTCGATCCGCGCCTTCACATCGTGCCGGGTGACCTTCTCGCGCTCGGCGATGGAGGCCAGGTCGACCTGGTCGAGCACCCGCTCGTAGTCGGCCAGCGCCGCGTCCGGCACCTCGATCCCGAGGTCCTTCTGGGCCCGCAGCACGGCGAGCCAGAGCTGCCGCTCCAGCCTCACCTTCTGCTCGGGCGACCAGAGGGTGGCCAGTTCGGCGGAGGCGTAGCGTCCGGCGAGGACGTTCGGGATGCGGGGCTTGGCGGGCGCTGAAGTCACGTAGACGGATTCTACTGGCGATTCGTGCAGGCCAGCGCCACGGGGTGGTTCGGAGGAAGCTACGAGAACCGGGGCGGACCCCTTGCACGGCCTTACGCGGACCCCTTGCACGGCCCTGTACGGCCTTACGCGGACCCCTTGCACGGCCCTACACCGACCCCTGTACGGGACCTCACGCCGACCCCTCGTACGGCAGCAACTCCGCCCGCTTCGGCGGCATCCCGTCCCCGGAGGACCGCCCGGTCAGACGGCGGCCGATCCACGGCAGCAGGTGCTGCCGGGCGAACCGGACGTCCGTGACCCGGCGGGTCACCCACCCCGGCGGCGCGGTCGGCGGCATCGGGGTGTGCCACTGAGGGTCCATGGCCTCGTAGCCCAGCGTCTGCCAGACCGCCTCGGCGACCCGGCGGTGGCCCTCGGCGGTCAGGTGCAGCCGGTCCACGTCCCACATCCGCGGGTCGCTGAGCGAGGGGGCGCCGTACAGGTCGACGACGAGGGCGCCGTGCCGGGCGGCCAGGTCGTCGACGCAGGTGAACAGCTCCTCCATGCGCGGCCGGAACCGCTCCAGGACGGGTCCCTGGCGGCCCGGGCTGCGCATCAGGACGAGCTGCTTGCAGGCGGGGGCGAGCCGCTCCACGGCCTCCGTCAGGAGTCCGCGCACCCGGCCCATGTCGCACTTGGGCCGCAGGGTGTCGTTGAGGCCGCCCACGAGGGTGATGACGTCGGCGCCCATGGCGGCGGCCACGTCCACCTGCTCGTCGACGATCTGTCCGATGAGCTTGCCGCGGACCGCGAGGTTGGCGTACCGGAAGCCGGGCGTCCGGGCCGCCATCCGGGCGGCGAGGAGATCGGCCCAGCCCCGGTACGTGCCGTCGGGCAGCAGGTCCGACATGCCCTCGGTGAAGGAGTCGCCGACCGCGACCAGGCTGGAGTGCGTGGGAGGGGTGTTCGTCTGCATGGCGTCGCAGATGCTATCCGGGCGCCATACCCAGCGGTCGGTCACCCCCCCCCCGGCTCAGCTCACGCGCGCTGACCGAACAACTCCCGCAGCACGTCCTCCATGGTCACGAGCCCCGCCAGCCGCCCGTCGGCGCCGAGCACCGCGGCGAGGTGCGTACGGCTGCCCCGCATCGCGGTGAGGACGTCGTCCAGCGGCGTGGTCTCGCGGACCCGCGCGATGGACCGCATGTCCCGCAGCCGGAACGGCAGGTCCTTCGGCGAGGCGTCCAGCGCGTCCTTGACATGGAGGTAGCCGATGATCCGGCGCTCCTCGTCCACGACCGGGAAGCGGGAGAACCCGGACTCGGCCGACAGCCGCTCCAGCTCCTCCGGAGTGACGCCCACGCGCGCGTAGACCACGCCCTCAAGCGGCAGGACCACGTCACGGACCGGGCGGCGCCCCAGCTCGAGCGCGTCGTGCAGCCGCTCCCGGGCCCGCTCGTCGATGAGCCCCGCCTCACCGGAGTCCTTGACCAGGCGGGCCAGCTCGGCGTCCGAGAAGGTCGCCGTGACCTCGTCCCGGGTCTCGATCCGCATCAGCTTCAGCAGACCGTTGGCGAACGCGTTGATGGTGAAGATCACCGGCCGCAGCGCCCGCGACAGCGTCACCAGCGGCGGACCGAGGAGCAGCGCGCTGCGCACCGGCTCGGCGAGCGCGATGTTCTTCGGCACCATCTCGCCGAGCAGCATGTGCAGATACGTCGCCAGGGTCAGCGCGATCACGAAGGACACCGCGTGCCCCGCGCCGCTCGGCACGCCCATGGCGTGGAAGACCGGCTCCAGCAGGTGCTCGATCGCCGGTTCGGCGACCACACCGAGGATCAGCGTGCACAGCGTGATGCCGAGCTGCGCGGCGGCCATCAGCGCGGAGACGTGCTTCAGGCCCCACAGCACGCTCTTGGCGCGCCGGTCGCCCTGTTCGGCGTACGGCTCGATCTGGCTGCGGCGTACGGAGATCAGCGCGAACTCGGCGCCCACGAAGAAGGCGTTGACGACCAGGGTCGCCAGACCGATCAGCAGTTGTACGGCGGTCACCGCCCGCCCTCCTCGTTCATCTCGTCACTTTCGTCGGTCTCGTCGTCGAGCGGCGCGTGCAGCAGCACCCGCGCGGCCCGGCGCCCGGAGGCGTCCACGACGTCCAGCCGCCAGCCGTGGACCGCGAGGCTGTCCCCGACGACGGGGATGCGGCCCAGTCGGCTCGCCACCAGCCCGGCCAGGGTCTCGTACGGGCCCTCCGGCGGTCGCAGGCCGACGCGGGCGAGCTGGTCCATGCGGGCGGCGCCGTCGGCGGAGTACACGGCGTGGCCGTCGTCGTCCGTCCCGGCCGCGGCCAGGTCGGGGGTCTCGTGCGGGTCGTGCTCGTCGCGGACCTCGCCGACGACCTCCTCGACGATGTCCTCCAGCGTCGCCACGCCCGCCGTGCCGCCGTACTCGTCGATGACGACGGCCATGGTCCGCTTGCCGGACAGCCGGTCGAGGAGCCGGTCCACGGTCAGCGACTCGGGGACCAGCAGCGGCTCGCGCATCAGCTCGGCCACCGGCACCCGGGGCCGCCGCTCGGCGGGCACCGCGAGGACGTCCTTGATGTGCGCCGTGCCCACGACCGTGTCGAGGTTGCCGCGGTAGACCGGGAACCGGGACAGGCCCGTCGCCCGGGTCGCGTTCGCCACGTCCTCGCAGGTCGCCTGCGCGTCCAGGGCGATGACCTGCACGCGCGGGGTCATCACGTTCTCCGCGGTGAGGTCGGCGAGGTTCAGGGTGCGCACGAACAGCTCGGCGGTGTCCGCCTCCAGAGCGCCCTCCTTGGCGGAGTGCCGGGCCAGCGCCGCCAGCTCCTGCGGTCCGCGCGCGGAGGCCAGCTCCTCGGCGGGCTCGATGCCGAACCGGCGCACCATGTGGTTGGCGGTGTTGTTCAGATGCCCGATGAACGGCCGGAACGCGGCGCTGAAGAAGCGCTGCGCGTTGCCCACCCGCTTGGCCATGGCGAGCGGCTGCGAGATCGCCCAGTTCTTCGGCACCAGCTCGCCGACGACCATCAGGAAGACCGTCGACAGCGCGGTGCCCAGCACCAGGGCGATCGAGGAGGCCGCGGACCGCGAGACGCCGATGCCGCGCAGCGGGCCCGCGATCAGCCGGGCGATCGACGGCTCGGCGAGCATGCCGACGACCAGGTTGGTGACGGTGATGCCGAGCTGCGCGCCGGACAGCTGGAACGTCAGGTTCCGTACGGCCTTCAGGGCGCCCGCGGCACCCCGCTCACCGCGCTGCGCGGCCCGTTCGAGGTCGCCGCGCTCGACGGTGGTCAGGGAGAACTCCGCGGCGACGAAGGCGCCGCACGCGAGGGAGAGCAGGACCGCCACGAGCAGCAGGAGCACTTCGGTCATCGGGTCACCCCCGTCCCATGATCCGGCAGGGCGGGGAGGATCGCGCGACATCTGCTACTGGGAGGCTCGCCCATGGACGGACGCTCACACCTTTCATGGAGAGACGAGTGTTCCGCCCATGGTAAAGGATCGGCAAAGCCCGGTCGGATTCCGGTCGGCGCGGGTCACGTCAGAGGCTTCACCCAGCGCCGCCACTTCTCCTCGGGCGCGTAGCCCGCCGCGCTCCAGGCGTGGTGCGCGGTCTCGTTCCGGGTCAGCACCATCGCGTCCCCGCGACGCCCGCCCAGCCGTACGAACCGCTCCTCCGCGGCGGCCAGCAGCGCCCCGCCGATGCCCTGCCGCCGGTGGCCCGGGTGCACCGCGAGACGGTACAGATGGCACCGCCACCCGTCGAAACCGGCGATGACCGTGCCGACCAGCTCACCCGCCCGCTCGGCCAGGACCAGCGCCTGGGGGTCACGGGCCACCAGCCGCTCCACTCCCTCCCGGTCGTCGCTGATGCTCGTGCCCTCCGCGGCCACCTTCCAGAAGGCCAGCACGGCGTCGAGATCCTCGGGCCCCGCGGGCCGTATACGCAGCTCACTCATGCGGTGATGACATCAGCCGCGCCCCGCATGGACACGGAATTCCAGCATCCGGACCCACCCCACGGACCTACTCGTGCGCGATCGCCGCCAGCACGTTCATCCGCGAGGCCCGCAGCGCGGGCAGCAACGCCGCCACGACGCCCACGACCGCCGAACCGATCACCACCGCGACGATCGTGCCCCAGGGGATCGCCAGCGCCGTCATGCCCTCCAGCGCCAGCACCTGCTGGATGCACACGCCCCACACCAGCCCCAGCGCCAGCCCCAGGACCCCGCCGAACACGGCGATCACCACCGACTCCAGCCGGATCATCCGGCGCAACTGGCGGCGGGCCAGACCGATCGCCCGCAGCAGCCCGATCTCGCGGGTGCGCTCCACCACCGACAGGGCGAGGGTGTTGACCACCCCGAGCACGGCGATGACGATCGCCAGGCCCAGCAGCGCGTACACCAGGTAGAGCAGCACCGCGATCTGGTCGCGGACCAGTTGCTTGTAGTCGGCCAGGTCCCGCACCTGCACCTGCGGATACGGATCCAGCGCCCGCTCCAGACCGGCCCGCAGCTCGTCGTCGGCGGTGCCCTCGGCGGCGTTGACGTACACCGCGGAGTCCTGCCCGCCCGGCGCGTACCGCTCCAGCGTGGCCAGGCCGAAGTACATCCCGCCCTGGGTGCCGAACCCGTCGGCGGAGTCCTGGTCGGTCAGCGCGCCCACGGTCAGCTCGGTGGTGCGCCCGCCCTGGAACTCCACCGGGATCGCCGTACCGACCCGGACGCCGTGGTCGCGGGCGAACTCCCGGTCCATCGCCATCCGCCCGTCGGCGAGCGCCGCCGCGCTGTCCCCCTGGGCGTAGGTGATGTTCGCGACCTCGTCGAGCTGTGGCTCGTAGGCCGCCGCCGTGGTCTCCACCCGGTCGCCGTCCGGCAGCCGCACCGCCACCGGCGTGAACTGCGAGCGCACCACCAGACCGACGCCCTCGGTGTCCCGCACCGCGTCGGTGACCTCCCGCGGGAACGGTACGAAGTTGGTGTTCTGCACCACGAAGTCGGCGCCCAGCGTCTTGTCGATCTGCTCGTCGAAGGACTTCGTCATCGACGCGCTCGCCACCGACATCCCGCCGACCAGCGAAAGACCCACCATCAGCGCGGCGGCCGTCGCGCCGGTGCGCCGCGGATTGCGCAGGGCGTTGCGCTGGCTCATCCGCCCGACGGAGCCGAACAGCGCCGGGAACGCCCCGCCCAGCACCCGGATCACCGGCCGGACCAGCAGCGGTCCCGCGATCACCGTGGCGATCAGCGTGAGGGCGACACCGAGACCCAGCAGGGACGCCGCCGAACCGGTGTCCGACGAGGTCACGCAGCCGACGAGCGCCGCCGCGCCCGCCGTGCCGATCACCGCGCCCGCCACGGCACGCACCCGCAGCGGGCGGCCCACCCCGGCGACCTCGGCGTCCGACAGCGCCGCCATCGGCGAGACGCCCGCCGCGCGCCGGGCCGGGAGGTACGCGGCGACGAAGGTGACGCCGACCCCGACGGCGTACGCCGCGACCGGGGTGCCCCAGCCGATGACCATCTCGGTGGCGTCGATGTTCATCCCGAGCAGGCTCATCAGCTCCATCAGCCCGGCGGCCAGCCCGATGCCGGTGGCCAGGCCCAGGGTGGAGCCGAACGCGCCGAGCAGCAGCGCCTCGGTGAGCACCGAGCGGCGGACCTGACGCCGGTCGGCGCCCAGCGCCCGCAGCAGGCCCAGCTCACGGGTGCGCTGGGCGATCAGCATGGAGAAGGTGTTGACGATCAGGAACACGCCCACCAAGACGGCGACACCGGCGAAGCCCAGCATCACGTACTTGATCACGTCGAGGAATCCGCCCAGTTGCTCGGCGTCGGACTCGGCCTGCTCGTCGGCGGTGCGCAGTTCGTAGCCGTCGGTGCCCAGCGCCTCGGCCACCCGCTGCTTGAGCTGCGGGTCGCTCACGCCCTCGGCGGCGTCGACGGAGATGGCGGTGGCCGCCTCGGGGTCGCCCAGCAGCTTGGCCTGCGCGGTCGGCGGGTCGAAGAAGACGAGCGCGGCGCCGGGGTTGGTGGTGGTGAAGGTGACGATGCCGACGACCTCGACCTCGAAGGAGCCGGGCTGGGCGATGACGGTCAGCGGGTCCCCGATGCTCACGTCCCTGCGCTCGGCGGTCTCCGAGTCGAGCAGCACCTCCCCGTCGCCGCTCGGGGCGCGCCCGGAGGTCAGCTCCACGGGGCTGCGCTCGGTCGGGTTCCAGTCGAGGCCGAGGGTGGGGGCGCCGGTGGTCGGGCCGACGGACTCGTTGTCCTGGTCGGCGACGGTGATGCCCTCGACGTCCACCTCGGCGCGCGCCGCCGCCACCCCGTCGATCCCGGCCACCCGGTCGGCGAGCTGGGCCGGGAGAGTGGGCGTCATGCCGGAGGGGATGGCCTCGTCGAGGTTCTGCTTCGGGGTGACGGTGACATCGGCGGCGGTCGAGGCGAACAGCCGGTCGAAGGTACGGCTGACGGTGTCCGAGAAGATCAGGCTGCCCGCGACGAACGCCACGGACAGGATCACGGCCAGCGCGGACAGCAGCAGCCGCCCCTTGTGCGCCAGGAAGCTCCGGAAGGTCGCCTTCAGCACGGGGTCAGGCCTCCTCGTCGGCGCCGGAGGCGTCGCGGCCCCGGTGTTCCACCGGCGGCTCCACGGCACCCGGAGCCGGTCCCTCCGCCTGCCCGGCCGCCTGCCACTCCGCCTGCCCCTCCACCTGCCCGGCCGCCCGCCCGGCCGCCTGCCCCTCCACCTGGCCCCGGATCACGTCGAACCGCTTCATCCGCTCCAGCACTGCCTCCGCCGTCGGCCGCTCCATCTCGTCCACGATCCGCCCGTCCCCGAGGAACAGGACCAGATCGGAGTGGGCGGCGGCCCCCGGGTCATGGGTCACCATGACGACGGTCTGCCCGAGGTCGTCGACGGCCTCGCGGAGGAAACCGAGCACCTCGAGACCGGCCCGCGAGTCGAGGTTGCCGGTCGGCTCGTCGGCGAAGATCAGCTCGGGCCGGGAGGCCAGCGCGCGGGCGCACGCCACCCGCTGCTGCTGCCCGCCGGAGAGCTGGGCGGGCCGGTGCTTGAGGCGGTCGCGCAGCCCGAGGGTGTCGATGACCTGGTCCAGCCACTTCGGGTCGGGCTTCTGCCCCGCGATGTCCATGGGCAGGGTGATGTTCTCCAGCGCGTTCAGCGTCGGGATCAGGTTGAACGACTGGAACATGAACCCGATCCGGTCCCGGCGCAGCCGGGTCAGTTGACGCTCCTTGAGTCCGGTGATCTCGGTGTCACCGAGCCAGACTTGCCCGGCGGACACCGTGTCCAGTCCGGCCAGACAGTGCATCAGCGTGGACTTCCCGGAACCCGACGGCCCCATGACGGCGGTGAAGCGGCCCCGCGCGATGTCCACGTCCACCGAGTCGAGGGCGAGCACGGTCGTCTCGCCGGAGCCGTACGCCTTGGTCAGACCGCGCGCGCGGGCCGCGGTCCCGTCGGCCGGGGCATGGCCGGGGACCTGCCCCGCTACAGGTATGGACAAGGTTGCCTCCTTGGTCGTTCCTGGCTCGCGGACGTCCCGAGTCCCTCGTCGCGGCCGAGGGTAGTGTGATGAGCGGCACACACGGTATCCCTCCCAGGTACCGGTCGGTCCCCATTTTTCCTTGCCGCCGCTAGCGCTCCGGCGCTAGCTTCGAAGGATGGCGAAGACTCAGCTGAACGTCCGGGTCGACGAGGGCACCGCCCGCGCCGCCCGGGAGCGCGCGCTGGCCCGCGGGATGAGCGTCAACCGCTACATCGAGGAACTGGTCAGACAGGACACCGGCGAGGTCGGCCACACCTTCGTGGAGGCCGCCGCCGACTTCATGAAGCAGTACGAGTCCGTCTTCGCCGAGGAGTTCGGCGGCGAACCGGCCCGCAAGGACACCCGCGAAGGTCACCACTGATCCCTTGAGCGGCCTCAGAATCGACCTCGCCTGGCTGCTGATGCTCGCCGAGCAGAAGACCCCCGGAGACCCCCAGGTCACCGACTGGGGCGCCCTGGTCGCCGCGGTCGCCCGGCACGAGGCCGAGATATTCGACGTCCCCGTCTACGACACCCCGTACACCAGGGCCGCGGCCCTGCTCCAACTGCTCATCCACGTCCCCGCGCTGGAGCGCTCCAACGCGCTGTTCGCCTCCGCCGTGGCCTACGCCTACCTCGTGGCCAGCGGTCTGAAGGTGGTCACTTCGCCCGAGCGGGTCCGTGACCTGGCCCGGCTGGTCAAGAGCGGCGAGGCGTCCCTGGACGACATCGGGCGGGAACTGCGCCAGTGGAGCCTGTGAGCCGCGTGCCTACGACTCCGGCCGCCACGCCGTGCCCAGCACACAGAAGGACGTGGGCAGCCGCGGCCCCTTCTCCGGCATCAACAGCCGCCGGTACGGGCCCAGTTCGAACCCGGCGTCGCGCAGCGCGGCGATGGGGTCGCGGGCCAGGTGGCAGCCGCCGTTCAGGGGCGGCCACACCGTGCGGTCCAGGGCCCGCTGGGTGAAGGTCATCATCCGGCCGCCGCCGCGCCCGTGCTCGAAGAACCGCAGCTGCCCGCCCGGCCGCAGCACCCGCCGCACCTCACCGAGGGCGCGCTCCACGTCCCGGACGCTGCACAGCACCAGCGACAGCACCACCGCGTCGAAGGCCTCGCTCTTGACCGGCAGCGCCTCCGCCGCCCCCGGCACCACGTCGACCGGCACCTCGGCACGCAGCGCGGACTCCACCGCCAGTTGCCGCAGCACCCGCTCCGGCTCGATCGCGACGACCTCGGAGACGGCCGCCGGATAGTGGGCGAAGTTCAGGCCGTTGCCCGCGCCGATCTCGATCACCCGTCCGGAGAGCCCGGTGAGCAGCCGGTCGCGCACCCGGGCCATGCCCATCCTGCTCTCGGCGGCGACGCTGACCCGGGCG
Organism: Streptomyces sp. NPDC057877; assembly: GCF_042796855.1. Classification (NCBI taxonomy): domain Bacteria; kingdom Bacillati; phylum Actinomycetota; class Actinomycetes; order Kitasatosporales; family Streptomycetaceae; genus Streptomyces; species Streptomyces sp. NPDC057877. Next base: position 751,773 of record NZ_JBHVMS010000001.1, on the reverse strand, counting down.
TAGTACCGCGCGAACAGCGGGTGACGCACGGCGTCACGGCTCACCTTCCGGGCACCGACGGTCCGTATCGGCATGGCGACCTCCTCGCCCACGAGCGTGGCCCTACCGCGATTGTCCCCCGCCCGGCTCCCCGGCACCCCCCGCCAAAGGCACCGGCTTCGGCGGCGCCTCGCGCGCCCGGAACGTCTCCGCTTCCCACGTCCCGTCCAGCCGTGCCGCCAGCCAGCCCGGCGCCGCGGCCCGGAAGGCACCCGGATCGAGCGCGGCGGCACCCGCGGGCAGCGCGCCCAGCAGCGGCGCCCCGGCCACCTCCGGCAGGTCGGCGAGGTTGGTCCGGCAGGCGAGGTCGGCGTCCACGGGCCAGCTGCCGATCACGACACCGGCCAGTTCCAGCCCGCGCCGGGCCAGCTCACGCGCCGTCAGCTCGGTGGTGTTGAGGGTGCCGAGCCCGGCCGTGGCCACCACCAGCACCGGCGCCCCGAGCAGCGCCGCCACGTCGGCCAGGGTGCCGCCGTCCGGGTCGAACCGGACCAGCAGCCCGCCCGCGCCCTCCACCAGCACCAGATCGTGCTCGGTGGCCAGCTTGGCGGCGGCCTCGGCGACGTCCCGCGGCCCCACCGGCCGCATCCCGGCCCGCCGGGCCGCGGTCGCCGGGGCCAACGGCTCCGGGTACCGGGCGAGTTCGACGGCCGTCACGGCACCCGCGAGCCGGGCCACCTCCTCGGCGTCCCCGCGCTCCTCGGGCCGTACGCCCGTCTGCGCGCCCTTGAGCACGGCCACCGAACGACCGGCCGCCAGCGCGGCGGCGGCGACCGCGGCGGTCGTGACCGTCTTGCCGACCTCGGTGCCCGTGCCCGTGATGATCAGGACCGGCATGTCATCCCTCCCGCGCCGCCGCGCACACCGCGCGCGCGATCCGTGCCACGTCCGCGTCCCCGGTGACGTACGGCGGCATCGTGTACACCAGATCCCGGAACGGCCGCAGCCACACACCCTCACGCACCGCGGCCCGGGTCGCCGCGGCCATGTCCACCGGACGGTCCAGCTGTACGACGCCGATGGCGCCCAGCACCCGTACGTCCCGCACGCCCGGAAGCTCCGCCGCGGGGGCGAGGCCCTCCCGCAGCCCGGTCTCGATCCGCTTGACCTCCGCCAGCCAGTCCTGGCCGAGCAGCAGCCCGATCGACGCGCAGGCGACGGCCGCCGCGAGCGGATTGCCCATGAACGTCGGCCCGTGCGCGAGCACCGGCACCTCGCCCCGGGAGATCCCGTCCGCGACCCCCGAGGTGCACAAAGTCGCCGCCATCGTCAGATAGCCGCCGGTCAGCGCCTTGCCCAGGCACATCACATCCGGTGTCACGGCCGCGTGCTCCGCAGCGAACAGCGCCCCGGTGCGGCCGAACCCGGTGGCGATCTCGTCGAACACCAGCAGCACGTCGTGCGCGTCGCACGCCTCGCGCAGCACCCGCAGATACCCGGGGGAGTGGAACCGCATCCCGCCCGCGCCCTGCACCACCGGCTCGACGATCACCGCGGCCAGCTCGTGCGCGTGGCGCCCGATCAGCTCGCGCAACCGCTCGGCGTAGGTCTCCTCGTACTCGGCCGGGGGCGCCTCGGCGAACACCTGCGGCTGGAGCACACCGCTCCACAGCTGGTGCATGCCGCCCTCGGGGTCGCACACCGACATCGGCTGCCAGGTGTCGCCGTGGTAGCCGCCGCGCCAGGTGAGCAGGCGGTGCTTCTCCGGGCGGCCCAGCGAGCGCCAGTACTGCAGGCACATCTTCACCGCGACCTCGACCGACACCGACCCGGAGTCGGCGAGGAAGACATGCTCCAGACCCTCGGGCGACAAGTCGACAAGGAGCTTCGCCAGCCGGACGGCGGGCTCGTGGGTGAGCCCGCCGAACATCACATGGCTCATCCGGCCGAGCTGCTCGTGCACGGCCTCGTCGAGCACCGGGTGCTGGTAGCCGTGGATGGCCGACCACCACGACGACATCCCGTCGACGAGTTCGCCCGAGCCGTCCGCGAGCCGCAGCCGCACCCCGCTCGCCGACCCCACGACCAGCGGGTCCTGACGGCCCGGCATCGGCCCGTACGGATGCCACACGTGCGCCCGGTCCAGGTCCAGCAGCTCGGGCACGCTCAGGTCAGGCATTGGGCGCGAGGTCCGTTCCGGCACCGCGGCGGCGTACGGCGACGAGGTCCGGCCGGGCCTCGTTCCCCTGCGGCGCGGAACCGCAGGCGCCCTCCGTGGTACCGCAGGTGCTCTCCGTGGTACCGCAGGCGCCACCCGCCCGGTGCTCCGGCAGCGTCACCTCGCCCGCCCCCTCCACCTCGAACCCGGCGTCCGCGATCATCTCCAGGTCGGCCTTGCCCGCCTGGCCCTCGGTGGTCAGGTAGTCGCCGAGGAAGATGGAGTTGGCCAGGTGCAGGGCGAGCGGCTGCAGGGTGCGCAGATGGACCTCACGGCCGCCCGCGATGCGCACCTCGACGTCCGGGCAGACGAACCTGACCATGGCCAGGATCCGCAGGCAGCGCTGCGGGGTGAGGTGCCACTCCTTGGCCAGCGGGGTGCCCTCGACCGGGATCAGGAAGTTGACCGGAACCGAGTCGGGGTCCAGCTCGCGCAGCGCGAAGACCACGTCGACGAGGTCCTCGTCGCCCTCCCCCATGCCCGCGATCAGCCCGGAGCAGGCGGACAGCCCGGCCGCGTGCGCCTTGCGCACGGTGTCGACGCGGTCGGCGTAGGTGTGGGTGGTGGTGATGTCGCCGTAGGTCGCCTCGGAGGTGTTGAGGTTGTGGTTGTAGGCGTCCGCGCCCGCCTGCCGCAGCCGGTCCGCCTGGCCGTCGGAGAGCAGCCCGAGGCAGGCGCACACCTCGACGTCCTCGTGCTGGTCCTTGATCGCCTTGATGGTCTCGGAGACCCGGTCCACGTCACGGTCGGTGGGACCCCGGCCGCTGGCCACCAGACAGACCCGCTTCGCGCCCCCGGCGAGACCGGCCGCCGCGGCCTCGGACGCCTGTTCGGGCTTGAGCCAGGTGTACTTCAGGATCCCGGCCTCGGAGCCCAGGCGCTGGGAGCAGTAGGAGCAGTCCTCCGGACACAGTCCGGACTTCAAGTTGACGAGGTAATTGAGCTTCACCCGGCGGCCGAACCAGTGGCGGCGCACCTTTCCGGCCGCGGCCACCACGTCGAGCAGTTCGTCGTCGGAGGTGGCGAGGACGGCGAGCGCCTCCTCGCGGCTCGGCAGCTCGCGCCGAAGCCCCTTCTCCACCAGCGTGTTCAGCAGGTCCATGAGAGCCGATCCTGTCGTAAGGTGCCGCTCCGGGCCAAGGAGACTTCGTACAACACCGGCACTTCGTCGTGTGGGTATTGCCACATTCTGAGCTGCGCGGTTCCCCGCTAGGGTCTGTGCGGTGGATCGGGCCGGAGGAAGGCGACGGAAAGACGATCAGTGCAGGTGAGCGGGGCTTGGTGCGCGCAGCTGCAAGGCGGAGGCGGGAGTCGACGCGAGGGGGGTCCCCCCTGCTCGAGCGGAGCCGAGGGCTTGGGGGAGTTGGCGAGTGACGACAACGCGGCAGATGTGCGTGCCGGGCCCCGCGTCTCCGGCGGGATCCGCCGCGCAGACCCCTAGGGTCTGTTGACTGCCTACAAAATCACCGGAGGATCGATGGCGGCGTTCGGCTGGATCGACGAGCAGGCGGAGCTGCGGCGCCGGGCCGGGCTCGTGCGGAGCCTGCGGCCCCGCCCCGCCGACTCGCCGCTGCTGGACCTGGCGAGCAACGACTACCTGGGGCTGGCCCGGCATCCCGAGGTCACCGAGGGCGCGGCGCGGGCCGCGCGTGCCTGGGGCGGGGGCTCGACCGGCTCGCGGCTGGTCACCGGCACGACCGAGCTGCACACCGAACTCGAGCGCGAACTGGCCGACTTCTGCGGCTTCGAGGCGGCGCTGGTCTTCTCCTCGGGCTACGCGGCCAACCTCGCCGCGGTCACCGCGCTCGCCCCGCACGGCTCGCTGATCGTCTCCGACGCGGGCAACCACGCCTCCCTCATCGACGGCTGCCGACTGGCCCGCGGGACCACGCAGGTCGTGGCGCACGCCGAGCCGGACGCCGTGCGCAAGGCGCTGGGGACCCATGACGGGTCCGCCGTCGCCGTCTCCGACACCGTCTTCTCGGTGGACGGCGACGCCGCCCCGCTGGCGGAACTGGCCGCGGCGTGCCGGGAGCACGGCGCGGGACTGGTGGTGGACGACGCCCACGGGCTCGGCGTGCTGGGCGACGGCGGCCGGGGTGCCCCGTACGCGGCCGGGCTCGCGGGGGCCGCGGACGTCGTGGTCACCGTCACGCTGTCCAAGTCGCTCGGCAGCCAGGGCGGTGCCGTCCTCGGCCCCGCCCGGGTGATCGCCCATCTGGTCAACGCGGCCCGGACGTTCATCTTCGACACCGGGCTCGCTCCCGCCGCGGCGGGAGCCGCCCTGGCCGCGCTGCGGCTGCTGCGCCGCGAGCCGGAGCGGGCGGCACGGGCCCGCGCGGTGGCGGGCGAACTCCACGACCGGCTGACGGCCGTGGGTCTGACGGCGGTACGTCCGGACGCCGCCGTCGTCTCGGTGCGGGCGCCGTCCCCGGAGGGCGCCGTGCGGTGGGCGGCCGACTGCCGCGCCGCCGGGCTGGCGGTGGGCTGCTTCCGGCCTCCGTCGGTGCCCGACGGCATCTCGCGGCTGCGGCTGACCGCCCGCGCGGACCTCTCCGGGGAACAGCTGGAACGCGCTGTACAGGTCGTGGGTGAAACCCGGCCGTTCATCGGCGAATCGTGACCGTTCGTTGGCGAAACGCGACCGTGAGTCGGCGTGACACGGCCGTGCGTCGCGCGGGGTCGGTCAGCGGAACGCCGCGGTGAATCCCGCCCAGCTCCCGGGGGAGAAAAGCAGCGCGGGCCCGGCCGGGTCCTTGGAGTCGCGGACGGCGAGCAGCCCGGCACAGGGACCGGTTGCCGGACGGGCCGTCTCTACGCAGTTGTTCGCTCCGGTGCTGTAGCTGCTGCGCAGCCACCGCACGGCTGGCAGGTCGGTAGCCGTGGGTACGTGCCGAGGCGGAGCTGTCATGGGTGCCTCCTTACGAGCCGTCACCTATCTCGGCGATGTAGTCCAACGAGTCCTCGGGTGTAAGGGCGTGGAACTGCAGGGTGCTGAAGGCCTCGGTGTAGGCCTCCAGGTCTTCTTTCCGTTCGAGGTAGAGGCTACTCGTCAAGTGGTCGAGAACCACCACGTCCAGATCAGAAGTGCTCGAAAATGAGAAGATAACGAAAGGCCCGGTGATGCCGATGTGCGCCCCGGCGGCGAACGGCAGTACCTGCAGTCGCACTTGGGGCAGCCGGGCCGCCTCCACCAGGCGGACCAGCTGCTGGGCCATGACGCCCGGCCCGCCCACCTTCCGCCGCAGCACGGCCTCGTCGAGGACCGCGCTCAGCCTCAGCGGACGCGGTGAGCGCAGCACCTCCTGCCGGGCCAGCCGCACCTCCACCAGGGCCTCCAACTGGTCCTGCGCCCCGCCCCCGAGCGCGGCCCGGGTCACCGCTCGGGCGTACTCCGGGGTCTGCAGCAGCCCCGGCACCACGGAGGTCTCCAGCGTGCGCATCGCGGTCGCCTGTGACTCCAGGCTGATGAAGTCCCGGTAGGTGGGCGGCAGTACCCCGCGATAGGCGTGCCACCAGTGGTGCCGCCCGCCGCCCTCGTCGGAACCGGCCAGCATCAGCAGCAGTTCGCGCAGTTCGGGGTCCTCGACGCCGTAGGCGTCCAGCAGTAACCGAACATCGGCCGGTTTCACCCCGCTGGCGCCGGTCTCGATCCGGCTCACCTTCGACTGGTGCCAACCCACCAGTCTGGCAGCCTCGCCACTGGTGACTCCCAGCCGGGCGCGCAGCGCGCGCAGTTCGGCACCCAGCTTCCGGCGGCGTACCGCGGGACCGTGCTGCATGGGAGGCTCCTCACTTCCGGCCACTCGGCCCACTCTTCGCCGAGACTCCATGCGGCCCAACCAAATACGGTCTGCCGTCGCAGAGTTCACCGCTTCGAGGGACAGATATATGCATATCTTGGTGGATCGCCACCGAGAACGGCGCGGTAGTGGCAGTCTGGCGACGAGCACCAGTCCGGGACCGTACTCGAACCAGCCGCTGAGTGTCGGACCGCGGTCCCGTGGGAAAGGGACGACGTCGCCATGGCAGACCATTTGGAAGCATCCGTCACTCTGCCGAGCGATCCCGCCTCGGTCTCCGCGGCCCGGGCCTTCGCGGTCGGGACGCTGGGGGAGTGGGGCCTGTCACCGGAGTCGGAGGTGGCCGACACCGTACGGCTCATCGTCTCCGAACTCACCACCAACGCCGTACAGCACACCTTCGGGCAGTCACCCACCTTCACGGTGGACCTGCGGCTGCACCATGACGAACAGCTGAGCATCGGGGTCACCGACAGTCATCCGCGGTTCCCCAAGCGGCTCCCGGCCGCCGTGCAGCAGGACAACGGCCGCGGCATGGTGATCATCCGCTGGCTGACCACGGAGTGCGGCGGCAGACTCAGAGTCCGTCCCACCGGTGAGGGCGGCAAGACCGTGCTGATCGAACTGCCGTGGCCCGGAGCCGTTCCGGCGGGGCCGGTCACCGCCGCGCGGCGCCAGGAGCCCTGAGCCGGTCATGAGGGGGCGGTGGCGGCGCCTCAGGGCCCCGCCACCGCGCCCCCGGGTCAGGCGACCCGGCCGTACCAGACGCTCTTCGTCCAGATCTTCTGGAGCCGCACCACGTCCCCGGTCTTCGGGGAGTGCCAGATCTTGCCCTTCCCGGCGTAGATGCCGACGTGGTACACGCTGGAGCCGGAGTGGAAGAAGACCAGGTCCCCGGCCCTGCGCTTGGACGCCGAGATGTGGCGCGTCTTGTTGTACTGCTGCGCGGCGGTGCGGGGCAGCTTCTTGCCCGCCTTCTTGTACGAGTACAGGGTGAGCCCCGAGCAGTCGAACCGGCGTGGTCCGGCGGCGCCGTACTTGTACGGAGACCCCTGCTTCGAGGCAGCGACCTGGAGCGCCTTCTTGGCCGGTGTGGCGGCCTGGGCCTCGGAGGCGGCGCCGGGGATCACGAGGGAGCCGCCCACGGCGGCGAGGGTGAGGGCCGAGGCCGTTCCTGCCCGGGCCATGAGTGACGGGACTCGATTGTGCGTGGTCATGCGCAACCCTTCGTCAGCCGCCTGTGAAGGATGACCTGTCGGATTCGGGCTGGCGAAGTTGCCCGGCCGCGTGCTGCGGCTTCACCCCAAGGACCGCCCGGAACCTGTGCCCCGGTGGCCCGTCTTGCTCGGGTCCTCCACTCCTGCCGATCCACTCCTGTCGACCGGTCGTCCGGGCGGCGGCAGGACTCGGCGTCCGCCCGGACCGCCCCGCCGCTGTGGCGGGGCCTTGTCGTCAGACAGGGATCTTCACCCACGCATGTCCGAAAATCCCAATGGAACCGGGGATTTGTGTTGTTCCTCACCACTCGCCCGTTCGGGTGGACAGGCCCCTGTTCGATCAGTTGGCGGGGTGGGTGCGCAGGCCCGGACCAGCGGCGAAACTCCGTGCCCCCCCTTCGGAGCACGCGTGTTGCGCAACCGTGGGGGTCTCGCAAAACGACGAAGTTCTACTCCAACGGGGGGTACGCCGTTCGGATCGTTTCACTTCCCGACCGGGTGTCATCGCGTCAACTGTCGGAGCGCGCCGGAAGCGTGACCCGCGCCGTGCGGCGCTCACCGTCCAGGACGCGCAGCGCCCGCTCGAGTGTGGACGAGTGCAGCTCGGTCTCGCCCCGCCGGTGCATCAGCGCGAGCGCGTCGCGCAACTCGGCCGCCTTGCCCACCAGCGCCTGGGCGGCGCGCAGCCCGCGGTAGGTGTCGCCGGGGTGCGCCGGGTTGATCCGGCCGACCAGGTCCACCACGTCGAGATAACGGTCGATCAACTCGCCCTCGGCCCGCGTCAGGGCGGGCAGCGGCGGCAGCTCGGGTGGCAGCACCGGCGGCTCACCTCGCGCCGGACGAGGGCGTCACGTCCCGACGGTCCGGGACGACCTGGTCCACCAGGCCGTACTCCACCGCCTGGTGCGCGTCGAGCACCGTGTCCCGTTCGACGTCCTCGGCCACCTGCTCCGGCGTGCGCCCGGTGTGCCGTACCAGCAGCTCCTCGATCCGGCCGCGGATCCGCGTCAGTTCCGCCGCCTGGACCGCCAGATCGGACGTCCGCCCCCCGACCGGCTCGGGCAGCGCGGGCTGCCGCAGCACCATGCGCGCGCCGGGCAGCGCGCACCGCTTGCCGGGCGCGCCCGCGGCCACCAGCAGCGCGGCGGTGGCGCTGGCCTGGCCCATGCAGAAGGTCCGCACGTCACAGCTGACGTAGCGCATCGAGTCGTAGATCGCCGACATGGCGCTGAAGGAGCCGCCGGGCGAGTTGACGTACAGCGCGATGTCCTGGTCCGGCGAGGTGTGCTCCAGATGCGTCAACTGGGCGATCACATCGCCCGCCGCGGCCTCGTCGAGCCGCGTCCCGAGGAAGACGATCCTTCCCTCCAGGAGCTTGGCGTACGGGTCCATGGTGCGGTTGCCCAAACCGGTGCGCTCGGTGAACTCGGGCAGGACATGGCGGGCGGACGGTCGGGTCATGGCGGACCCCTCCTCGCGGCGATGCTGTCTCCGGAGAGCTGTCTGTAAAAAATGTACAGGACGTACATTCTCTGGGAGAAGGGCGGCCCGTAAGCTGGGAGTCATGGCCTACGAGATTCCGGTGACCCAAGCCCGGGCTGAACTCGCCGACCTCATCAACCGGGTGGTGTACGGCGGTGAGCGTGTCGTGGTGACACGGCACGGCAAGCCGCTCGTCGCCCTGGTCTCCGCCGCCGACCTCGAACGCCTGGAGGAGCAACCGGAACCCGTGGACGAGCAGGTCGGCAGCGCGGTCTCCGGCGTCCGTGAGGTGTCCGCCGCGCCCCGCGAGCGTCAGCGCTTCGGCATCACCGCTGAGCACAGGGGGCCGGGTCCCGCGTAGGCCCCCGCAGAACCGCGCGGGGCCCGGCCCCGCGCCACCTGGCGGGGTCGGGCCCTGTGTCCCGGCTGCTCAGCCCGCGAGCACCGGCGTCGGGGCGGTGCGCGGGGCGATCTTCCCCCGGTTCGTGATCATGGTGCCCAGCAGCACCGCGCCCAGGCCCAGCACGGACCACCAGGCCAGCGTGAGGGCGGGGCCGGTCGCCGCCGCGCCGTCGAAGTAGGCCACCGAGCGCAGCAGGGTCGCCGCCGCGCCGGGCGGGAGCAGCTGACCGATGAACCCGGTCGGCTCGGGCAGCAACTGCGGCGCCGAGGCCGCACCGGCCCACGGGTTGCCGAACAGCATCACCACGGCGGCGCCGATCCCGAGCCCGGCCGTCCCGATGAGCGCCGCGAGCCCCGCGACGGCGGCGCCCACGGCCAGCACCGCCAGCCCCAGCGCCGCCGCCTCGGCCCACCAGTCGCCGGTGAGGACCTCCAGCCAGCTGTGCCCGATCGCCGCCGCGGCCAGTCCGGTCAGCGCCGCGGCGCCCACCAGCGCGGTCACCGCGCGCGCCCCGCGCAGCCCGAGCACGCTCACCACGGCTCCGGCCGCGATGCCGGTCAGGGCGAGTGGCAGCACGCTGGCGTTCAGCGCCGCGCCCCGCGGGTCGCTCTCGGGGGCGGGCACCACGTCGACGGTCCTGAGCCGCGCGCCGTCGGCCGACGCCTGCTCCGCCACCGCCTGCTGGAGGAGCTGGGCGACGACGGGGCTCGCCGCCGACGCGGTGAGCAGCTGAGGGCCGCTCTCGCCGACGACGACCGCCCCGTACACGGTCCGGTCCTCGATCGCCTCGCGGGCGGCGGCCTCGTCGTCGTAGTGGTGGATCTCGAAGGCGCCCTCCCGCTGTTCCAGGCGCTCCTGGACCGGTGCGGTCGCGGCCGTGGGTCCGGCCACGCCGAGCGGCAGGTCGTGCGGCGCGGTGCGCGCGGCGGGCCAGGCGAAGGCCCACAGCGCGAGCGCGGCGATGACGGGGACGAGGACGGCGGCGGCGATCATGCGGCGGTTCAGCGGCGCCGGGGTGGCGGACATGGGGTCTCCTCGGGTGGAGCGCCCGGAGTGGGGCGGGCAGTAAAAAGAAGGATCGTTCGTTTTTGCGCTGCCTCCACCGTGGCTCCGGGCGGCTCCCTTGTCAAGAAGGAATGTTCGTTTTACTTTTGCGGCATGGCCCGCGTATCCCAGGAACACCTCGACGCCCGCCGCCGCCAGATCCTCGACGGCGCCGCCCTCTGCTTCGCCCGCAACGGCTTCCACGCCACGTCCATGCAGGACGTGCTGAAGGAGGTCGACCTGTCCGCCGGTGCCGTCTACCGCTACTTCAGCGGCAAGGACGCGCTGATCGCCGCGATCGTCTCCGAGGTGATGGGCGAGATCCGCGGCGCCTTCGAGGAGGCCGCCCGGCAGACCCCGCCGCCCACCCCGGACGCCCTGATCACCACCGTCCTCGGCCGGACGCTGGCCGCCCGCGAGTTCCTCGCCGTCGACGGACAGCCCGGCTTCCCCCGACTGGTCGTCCAGGTCTGGACGGAGACCGTGCGCAACGAGGAACTGGCGGCCGTCCTGCGGGAGGGCTACGGCGCCGTGCTCGCGGCCTGGACCAAGGTGGTGCAGGCCTACCAGGACAGCGGGATGATGCGCACCGACCTGCCCGCGGACGACGTGGCCCGCACGATGATCGCCACCGCGCAGGGGTTCATCGTGCAGCAGTCCCTGTTCGGACCCGTGCCGATGGAAGCACTCGGCAACGGGCTGCGGGCGCTGATGAGCATGGACGCCGTACGCCCCGTCGGCTGATCCGGGCCACGGCGGGGTTAACGTGCCCGAAACTCATGACAACTAGCCTGCCCCTCCACGCCACCAGGGACTTTGCCTGGTGGCCGCGGCGACCGGGCCCCGCACGGCCCGGAGCGAGGAGGTGGGACGGGACATGCAACTGACCCCGCACGAGCAGGAGAGGCTGCTGATCCATGTGGCCGCCGACGTGGCCGCCAAGCGCCGCGCCCGCGGCCTCAGGCTGAACCACCCCGAGGCCGTCGCCCTCATCACCTCGCACATCCTCGAAGGCGCCCGGGACGGCCGGACCGTCGCCGAACTCATGGCCTCCGGACGCAAGGTCCTCACCCGGGACGACGTCATGGACGGCGTCCCCGAGATGATCCACGACGTCCAGGTGGAGGCGACCTTCCCGGACGGCACCAAGCTCGTCACCGTCCACGAGCCGATCGTCTGAGGGGCTGGCCGATGATTCCCGGAGAGATCCTCTTCGCCGACGGGCCGATTGCCTACAACGAGGGCCGCGAGGTCACCCGGCTGACCGTCCTCAACGCCGCCGACCGCCCCGTCCAGGTCGGCTCCCACTACCACTTCGCCGAGGCCAACCCCGGCCTGGAGTTCGACCGCGCCGCGGCCCACGGCAAGCGGCTCAACGTCGCCGCCGGTACGGCCGTACGCTTCGAACCCGGCATCCCCGTCGACGTCGAACTCGTCCCGCTCACCGGCGCCCGGATCGTGCCCGGACTGCGCGGCCGGACCGGAGGTGCCCTGGATGCCTGAGATCTCCCGCGCCGCCTACGCCGACCTGTTCGGCCCCACCACCGGCGACCGCGTCCGGCTCGCCGACACGGACCTGCTGATCGAGATCGAGGAGGACCGCAGCGGCGGCCCCGGACTCGCCGGTGACGAGGCCGTGTTCGGCGGCGGCAAGGTCATCCGCGAGTCCATGGGCCAGTCGCGTGCCACGCGCGCGGACGGCACCCCCGACACCGTCATCACCGGCGCTGTCATCGTCGACCACTGGGGCGTCGTCAAGGCCGACATCGGCATCCGCGACGGCCGGATCACCGGCATCGGCAAGGCGGGCAACCCCGACACCATGGACGGGGTCCACCCGGACCTCGTCATCGGTCCCGAGACCGAGATCATCGCGGGCAACGGGCGGATCGTCACCGCGGGCGCCATCGACGCGCACGTCCACTTCATCTGCCCGCAGATCGCCGACGAGGCGCTCGCCTCCGGCATCACCACCCTCGTCGGCGGCGGCACCGGCCCCGCCGAGGGCTCCAAGGCCACCACCGTCACCCCCGGACCCTGGCACCTGGCCCGGATGCTGGAGGCGATGGAGCAGTACCCGCTCAACTTCGGCCTGCTCGGCAAGGGCAACACCGTCTCCCACGAGGCGATGCTCTCCCAGATCCGCGGCGGCGCCCTCGGCCTGAAGCTGCACGAGGACTGGGGCTCCACCCCCGCCGTCATCGACGCCGCGCTCACCGTCGCCGACCGCACCGGCGTGCAGATCGCCATCCACACCGACACCCTCAACGAGGCGGGTTTCGTGGGCGACACCCTCGCCGCGATCGCCGGGCGGTCCATCCACGCCTACCACACCGAGGGCGCGGGCGGCGGGCACGCCCCCGACATCATGACCGTGGTCTCCGAGCCGCACGTGCTGCCCAGCTCGACCAACCCGACCCGCCCGTTCACCGTCAACACCGCCGAGGAACACCTCGACATGCTGATGGTCTGCCACCACCTCAACGCCGCCGTCCCCGAGGACCTCGCCTTCGCCGAATCCCGGATCCGGCCCTCGACCATCGGCGCCGAGGACGTCCTGCACGACCTGGGCGCGATCTCGATCATCTCCTCCGACTCCCAGGCCATGGGGCGGGTCGGCGAAGTCATCATGCGGACCTGGCAGACGGCGCACGTGATGAAGCGACGGCGCGGCGCGCTGCCGGGCGACGGGCGCGCCGACAACCGTCGCGTACGCCGCTATGTCGCCAAGTACACGATCAACCCGGCCGTCGCGCAGGGCCTCGCGGGCGAGATCGGCTCCGTGGAGAGCGGGAAGCTCGCCGACCTGGTCCTCTGGGAGCCCGCGTTCTTCGGCGTCAAGCCGCACCTGGTCATCAAGGGCGGGCAGATCGCCTACGCGCAGATGGGCGACGCCAACGCCTCCATCCCGACGCCGCAGCCGGTCCTGCCCCGGCCCATGTTCGGCGCCATCGGGCGGGCGCCCGCCGCGAACTCCGTCAACTTCGTCGCACCGCTCGCCCTCGAGGACGGGCTGCCGGAGCGGCTCGGGCTGGGGAAGCGGTTCGTGGCGATCGAGTCGACGCGGGGTGTGAGCAAGGCGGACATGCGGGAGAACGACGCACGGCCCGCGGTGCGGGTGGATCCCGACAGCTTCGCCGTGCACATCGACGGTGAGCTGGTGGAGGCGACTCCGGCGGCGGAACTGCCCATGGCCCAGCGGTACTTCCTCTTCTGAGGAGCGGGGTGCGATGAGCAGGGCCACATTGCTGGTGCTGGCCGACGGTCGCTTCCCCGCCGGGGGGCATGCGCACTCCGGCGGGGCCGAGGCCGCCGTGCGGGCCGGGCGGATCACCGGTGCCGGGAGCCTGGAGGAGTTCTGCCGGGGGCGGCTGCATACCGCTGGGCTGGTGGCCGCCTCGCTGGCCGCGGCGGCGGCGCTCGGGGTGGATCCGGTCGCGCTGGATGCCGCCGCCGACGCGCGGACGCCGTCGCCCGCGCTGCGGCTCGCGGCGCGGAGGCTGGGGAGGCAGTTGATGCGGGCGGCTCGGGTGACGTGGCCGTCGGAGGAGTTGGACGCGGTCGCGCGGCGGTTTCCCAAGGGGGCGCATCAGCCGGTGGTGTTGGGGGTGACGGCGCGGGCGGCCGGGCTGGGGGCGGTCGACGCGGCGTACTGCGCGGCGTACGAGTGTGTGAGTGGGCCCGCGTCGGCGACCGTGCGGTTGTTGAGTCTTGATCCGTTCGATGCGACGGGGGTGCTGGCGCGGGTGGCGTCGGAGGTGGACGGGGTGGTGGACCGGGCGGTGGAGGCCGGGCGGCTGGCTGTGGGGGAGGGGGTGGGGGTGTTGCCTGCGGCCTCCTCGCCGTTGCTGGAGATCGGGGCGGAGGCGCATGCGGCTTGGGGTGCGCGGTTGTTTGCCTCTTAGGGGTTTCACCCCCGCCTCGAACGCCGGACGTGCTGGAAGTCGTCGGACGTGAAGAAGAACCCTCTAGACCAGGAGCCGTTCCATGCACCTTGACCATGCCCCTCTCCATGCCCCCGCCTCCCTCGGCGCCGACGCCCGGCGCCCCGACGGGTCCCGGCGTGCCCTGCGGATCGGGCTCGGTGGGCCCGTCGGGTCCGGGAAGACCGCCACCGTTGCCGCGTTGTGCCGGGTGTTGCGGGACGAGTTGTCCCTGGCCGTCGTCACCAATGACATCTACACCCGTGAGGACGCGGAGTTCCTGCTGCGGGAGGCCGTGTTGCCGCCCGAGCGGATCAGCGCCGTCGAGACGGGGGCCTGTCCGCACACCGCGATCCGGGATGACATCTCCGCCAACCTGGAGGCGGTGGAGGACCTGGAGGACGAGGTCGGGCCGCTGGATCTGATCCTGGTGGAGTCGGGTGGCGACAATCTCACCGCCACGTTCTCCAGAGGGCTGGTCGACGCGCAGATCTTCGTGATCGACGTCGCGGGCGGGGACGACATCCCGCGCAAGGGTGGGCCCGGGGTAACGACCGCTGACCTGCTCGTCGTCAACAAGACCGACCTCGCGCCGTACGTAGGGTCCGACCTGGGGCGGATGGCGGCCGACGCCAAGACGCAGCGGGCCGAACTGCCCGTCGTCTTCCAGTCGTTGCGAAGCGAGGGCGGCGTCGCGGACGTCGCCGCCTGGGTGCGGGCGCGGCTCGTCGCGTGGACGGCGTCAGCGTGACCGGGGTCGCCGCCACCGCGCGGATCGGCGCACGGGGTGACGGCAGGGGCGGTACGGCGCTCCCGGTGCTGGAGGGCGACGGGCCGCTGGCGCTGCGGCGGACCCGGGGGAGCGGCGGCGAGGCCCGGGTGATGCTCGTCGGGGCGATGAGCGGGCCCCTCGGCGGGGACCGCTTCCGGGTGGAGGCCGAGGTGGGCGAGGGGGCCCGGCTACGGGTCGGATCGGCCGCCGCCACCATCGCGCTGCCGGGGCAGGAGAAGGGGGAGGCGCGCTACGACGTGCGGCTCACCGTCGCGGACGGAGGCGAACTGTGCTGGCTGCCCGAGCAGTTGATCTCCGCGCGGGAGAGTGAGCTGTACGTCACCACCCGTGCCGAGCTGCGGGGCCGCGCCCGGCTCGTGCTGCGCGAGGAGCAGGTGCTCGGGCGGGCGGGGGAGGAGCCGGGGCGGCTCACCAGTCGGCTCACGGTGGGTGTGGACGGGCGGACGGTGCTGGATCAGGAGCTGGCGTGCGGGCCCGGGGCGCCGGGGGGCTGGGACGGGCCCGCCGGGCTCGGGGGGCTGCGGGCCGTCGGGCAACTGGTCGTCGTACGACCGGAGTTCGGTGAGCGGCCGGTGGCCGCGCGACCGCTCGGGGATGGCGCCGCGGTGCTGCCGCTCGCCGGGCCCGCCGCGCTGGTGACCGCCGTCGCCGCGGACGCGCTGGCGCTGCGGCGGCTGCTGGACGCGGCGCTCGGCGAGCTTCAGCGCGAGGCCAGCCAGGTGTCCTCCGCCGCGTAGTCGAAGAGGTCGCCGTAGGCGGCGAACATCTTCGGGTAGGCCTCGCGCCAGTCGCGGCCCGCCAGTTGGCGTTCGATCCAGGCGACGGTCTCCGGAAGGGTGTCGGCGTAGGAGACCACCGGGCGGTAGCCCAGTTCGCGGGTGGCGGCGGTCATGTCGCAGATGACCGGGACCGGGACCGACCACGGTGTGTCGCCGACCGTAGGGAGCGGGGGCGGGCCGTCGACGAGGACCGTCTCCGGGGCCGCGCCCATCACCGCGTCGATCGCGGTGGCGATCTCCCTGACCGTGGGGGCCTCCGGATCGCAGGCGTTGAGGGCGCGGGTGCCCGGGTGGGCGGCGGCGAGGCGGATCAGTTCGGCGAGGGTGTGGACGCTGACGGGGTGGAAGCGGCTGGTGCCGCCGTAGGCGATGACGCGGCGGCGTCGGCCGTCGAGGTTGCGCTTGACGAAGTACAGCTCGCGGGGGGTGCGGCAGTGCGGGCCGTGCACCGCGCCCGCGCGCAGCAGGGTGACCGGCAACCGGTCGGTGGCGGCGAGGAGTTCGCGCTCCAGGGCCGCCTTGCCCGTGCTGTAGGACGCCTCGCCGGGGGCGATGGTGCGCTGGCTCTCCGGGATCGGCACCGGGTACTCGGGGAAGCCGTCCGGCTCCGCCTGGGTGTCGAAGTTCCGGCCCTTGTCGTCCTCGTAGACGGAGACGCTGGAGATCACCACCGCCGAGCCGACGCTTCCGGCCAGGGCGGTCAACTGCCGTGCGTGGCCGGTGCCGTAGGCGACGATGTCCACCACCAGGTCGCAGTCGTCGCCGATCGCGGCGGCCAGGGCCGTGTCGTCCGCGCGGTCCAGCCGCAGCGGCCGTACCCCCTCGGGCCAGGACGTGTCCCGGCCGCCGCCCCGGGAGGCGGCCGTGACCTGCCAGCCGTCCTCGGCGAGCGCCCGCACGGCGGGGCGTCCGATCTGGCCTGTCGCTCCGATCACCACAGCGCGTCGTGTCATACGGCGACCGTAGGTGGTGGGAGGCGGCGCACGCGCGTCGTTCGGCTGGGAGCAGAGTGCCAGCGCTGTCAGCGCAGTGGCAGCCGGGGGAGCCGACGGGCTCCCGCGCGCTCCTTGGCCGCCGCCTCCTCCTCGGCCTTGACCTCGGCGGCGTACCGGTCCACGTACTCCTGCCCGGACAGCTTGAGGATCGCGTACATGATTTCGTCGGTGACCGCTCGCAGCACCGCCTTCTCGCCCTCCATCCCGGCGTAGCGGGAGAAGTCGAGGGGCTCGCCGAAGCGGATCACCACGGGGTGCAGCCGGGGGACGACCTTGCCCGGGGGCTGCGCCTCGAAGGTGCCGATCATGGCGCAGGGGACGACCGGGGCCTGGGCCTTCAGCGCCATCACCGCGACGCCGACCTTGCCCTTGTAGAGGCGTCCGTCGTGCGAGCGGGTGCCCTCGGGGTAGATGCCGAGCAGCTCGTCCTTGGCCAGCACGCCGAGCCCCTCGCGGATCGCGGCCTGGCCCGCGTCCTTGCCGGAGCGGTCGACCGGGATCTGCCCGACGCTGTGGAAGAACGCGGCGGTGAGGCGGCCCTTGATGCCGGGGCCGGTGAAGTACTCGGCCTTCGCGAGGAAGGTGATCCGCCGCTTGAGGACCGCGGGCATCAGGAAGTGGTCCGAGAAGGAGAGGTGGTTGCCCGCGACGATGGCCGCGCCCGACGCCGGGATGTGCTCGAGGCCCTCGATCCGGGGCCGGAAAAGCAGTCGCAGCAGCGGTCCCAGCAGTACGTATTTGAGCAGGTAATAGAACAAGGCGGTCGCCCCTCACTGCGCTGGACCGCTGGGCTGCCGGGTTACGGCAGGTCAACCGGCGTGTCGTGGGCTGCCAGTCTAGGCGCGGGGGACGGCGGCCGGAACCCGCTGGTGGGCTCATCGGGTTCCGGCCGCCCTGGCTCAGTGCGCCAGGACCTTCTCCAGGGTGCCGAGCGCCGACTCCAGTTCGCCGCTGGTGATGGTCAGCGGCGGGGCCAGCCGGATCGTCGAGCCATGGGTGTCCTTGACCAGGACGCCCTCGCGCATCAGGCGTTCGCTGACCTCGCGTCCGGTGCCGATCGCCGGGTCGATGTCGACGCCCGCCCACAGCCCGCGGGCCCGGAAGCCGAGGACGCCCTTGCCGACCAGCGAGGCCAGCCCGCCGCGCAGCACCACGCCCAGTTCGGCCGCCCGGCGCTGGTACTCGCCGGTCTCCAGCAGCTCGACCACGGCCGTGCCGACCGCGGCGGCCAGCGGGTTGCCGCCGAACGTCGAACCGTGCTCGCCCGGCCGCAGCACGCCCAGCACCTCCCGGCGCGCCACCACCGCGGACACCGGCACGATGCCGCCGCCGAGCGCCTTGCCGAGCAGCACGACGTCCGGCTCCACGCCCTCGTGCTCGACGGCGAGGGTGTGACCGGTGCGGCCGAGGCCCGACTGGATCTCGTCCGCGATGAACAGGCAGCCCTTGCGGCGCGTCAGCTCCCGTACGCCGGTGAGGTAGCCGTCGTCGGGGATGACGACCCCGGCCTCGCCCTGGATCGGCTCGATCAGCACCGCCGCGGTCGTGTCGTCGACGGCGGCCTCCAGCGCGGCCAGGTCGTTGTACGGCACGATCCGGAAGCCCGGGGTGAAGGGGCCGAAGCCGGTGCGGGCCGTCTCGTCGGTGGAGAAGCTGACGATGGTCGTCGTACGGCCGTGGAAGTTCTCCGCGGCGACCACGATCGTCGCCTGGCCGTCGGGGACGCCCTTGACGTCGTACGCCCATTTGCGGGCCACCTTGATGCCGCTCTCCACCGCCTCGGCGCCGGTGTTCATCGGCAGCACCATGTCCTGGCCGGTCAGTGCGGCGAGCCGCTCGGCGAAGACGGCCAGCCGGTCGTTGTGGAAGGCGCGCGAGGTGAGCGTGAGCCGGTCCAGCTGGCGGTGCGCGGCCTCGATCAGGTCCGGGTGGCGGTGGCCGAAGTTGAGGGCCGAGTAACCGGCCAGCATGTCGAGGTAACGGCGGCCCTCGACGTCCTCCACCCAGGCGCCCTCGGCGCCGGCCACCACCACGGGCAGCGGGTGGTAGTTGTGCGCGAGGACCGGCTCCTCGGCGCGGATCAGTTCGGCGGAGGTGCGGGTGCGGGCGGGTGCGGTCATGAGCGGATCTCCTGGGTGCAGCACTTGATGCCGCCGCCTGCCTTGTGGAACTCCGACAGGTCGACGGGGACGGGGACGTAGCCGCGCTGTTCGAGCTGGTCGATGAGCGCGGTCGCCTCCGGGGCGATGAAGACATGGCGTCCGTCGCAGACGGAGTTCAGCCCGAAGGCCATCGCGTCCTCGCGGGTCGCGAGCACCGCGTCCGGGTACAGGCGGGCGAGCACCTCGCGGCTGCCGGGCGAGAAGGCGCCGGGGTAGTAGGCGATGTTCCCGTCTCCCAGCACGAACAGCGCCGTGTCCAGGTGGTAGAAGTACGGGTCCACCAGCGTCAGGCCGATCACCGGTACGCCGAAGAACTCCTGCACCTCGCGATGGGCCGCGGGCGTCGTACGGAAACCGGTTCCGGCGAGGACGTAGCGGCCGGTGGGGACCAGGTCGCCCTCGCCCTCGCAGACGCTCTCGGGGCGGTGGACGTCGTAGCCCGCCCGCTTGAACCACATGTCGTAGTGCGTGGACTCGGGGCGCCGCTCGGGGGCGTGGAAGAGGGAGCCGAAGACACGGCCGTCGACGACGACCGCGGAGTTCGCGGCGAACACCATGTCGGGGAGCCCGGCGACGGGCTCGATGGTCTCCACGGTGTGCCCGTGGTCGCGGTAGGCACGCACCAGCGCGTGCCACTGCTCCCGGGCCAGCTCGACGTCTACCCGGACCTCGGGATGCATCCAGGGGTTGATCGCGTACTGCACGGCGAAGTGTCTGGGTTCACAGACGAGAAAGCGCCGTCGGCGCGGCACACGGCAGTCGGACACAGAGGGGTTCCTCCGCTTCCTGCGGTGTCGGGGTGGGATCACACCACGGTAGAAAGCACCGCTGACGCTCGACAAGAAACAAATCCTGCGCGTTGGCGCAGGAACGCTGCGTCTTCGCCGCCCCCGACGCAGGGTTGCTGCGCGGGGCCGGGCGGTCCCACCATCGTCAGAGCGGGGGCTGGTTCGCCCCCGCCTCCGGACTCTCCGGGAGCAGGTGGGACAGGACCATCACGCTGATCGTCTTGCGGATGAACGGCTCGACACGGATGCGTTCCAGGACCTCCTCGAAGTGCTCGACGTCCCGGGCGCGGACGTGCAGCAGCGCGTCCGCGCCGCCGGTCACCGTCATCGCCGCGGTGATCTCGGGGTGGTTGCGGACGACCTCCGCGAGCCGCCGCGGGGGCGCCGCGCCCTCGCAGTACACCTCGACGTAGGCCTCCGTGCGCCAGCCCAGCGCCGCCGGTTTCACCGTCGCCGTGAACCCGGTGATCACGCCGGTGTCCCGCAGCCGGTCCACCCGGCGCTTGACCGCCGTGGAGGACAGCCCGACCGCCGCGCCGATCTCGGCGAAACTGCTGCGGGCGTTGGCCATCAGCGCCGTGAGGATCTTCCGGTCCAGCTCGTCGAAGGAGGCGGGGCTGCTGTTCATGCGGGCACTGTATCCAGCGGATATGTCATGGTCCGGCCCGTGTGCAGGCGTACCGATTGCTCCTACACTCCACCTTCATGCTGCGCGCCCTGGCTGTCGACGACGAACGCCCCTCGCTCGAGGAACTGCTGTACCTGTTGCAGGCCGACCCCCGCATCGGCAGCGCGGAGGGCGCGGGCGACGCGACCGAGGCGCTGCGCCGCATCAACCGGGCCCTGGAGTCCGGACCGCACGGCCCCGAGGCGATCGACGTCGTCTTCCTCGACATCAACATGCCCGGCCTCGACGGACTCGACCTGGCCCGGCTGCTCACCGGGTTCGCCCGGCCACCGCTGGTCGTGTTCGTCACCGCGCACGAGGACTTCGCGGTGCAGGCCTTCGACCTCAAGGCCGTCGACTACGTCCTCAAACCCGTCCGCAAGGAACGCCTCGCCGAGGCCATACGCCGCGCCGTCGAACTGCGCGGCAGCACCGCCCCGGCCATCCCGGTCCACGAACCCGACCCCGACCACATCCCCGTCGAGCTGGGCGGCGTGACCCGCTTCGTCGCCGTCGACGACATCACGCACGTCGAGGCGCAGGGCGACTACGCGCGCCTGCACACCGACAAGGGGAGCCACCTCGTCCGCATCCCGCTGTCCACCCTGGAGGACCGCTGGCGCTCCCGCGGCTTCGTCCGCATCCACCGCCGCCACCTGGTCGCCCTGCGCCACATCGGGGAGCTGCGCCTGGACGCCGGTACGGTCAGCGTCCTGGTAGGCGAGGAGGAACTCCAGGTCAGCCGCCGCCACGCCCGGGAGCTGCGGGACCTGCTGATGCGCCGGACCACGGGCTGAGAGACACGGGCTGACAGCACAGGCCGAGAGACACGGGCTGACAGCACAGGCCGAGAGACACGGGCTGACAGCACAGGCCGAGAACACGGGCCGAGAGACACGGGCTGAGAGAAAGGCGCGCCGCATGCCCCAGGAACCCACCGAACGCCGGGTCGTCGTCACCGGCCCGCCCCGCCGTACCCGCAGGGCCCCCGGCTACTACCGGCCGCGCACCGAGATCGACGAGCAGACCACCCTCGGGCACACCTACGTCCGCTCCCTGATGCGCACCCAGCTGCGCGCCGCGCTCGCTGTGTCCGCCGTGCTCGTGCTCCTCGTCGGCCCGCTGCCGCTGCTGTTCGTGTCCACGCCGGACGGCCGCCGCCTGAAGTGGCTGGTGCTCGGCTTCGGGCTCTATCTCCCCCTGGTGCTGCTCGCCCGCTGGTACGTGCGGCGCGCCGAACGCAACGAACACGACTTCGTCCGGCTGGTCGAGGACGAGAACCTCGAGGGCCAGGACCGCTGAGCAGCCGTGAACGAGAACTACGCCGTCCCCGCAGTCGCCCTGGTCGTCGTCGCGACCGTCCTCGTCGGCGCCTTCGGCCTGCGCATCTCCCGGACCACCTCGGACTTCTACGTCGCCTCCCGCACGGTCGGCCCGCGCCTGAACGCCGCCGCGATCAGCGGCGAGTACCTGTCCGCCGCCTCCTTCCTCGGCATCGCGGGCCTGGTCCTCGTCCAGGGCCCCGACATGCTCTGGTACCCGGTCGGCTACACCGCCGGATACCTGGTCCTGCTCCTCTTCGTCGCCGCCCCGCTGCGCCGCTCCGGCGCCTACACCCTGCCCGACTTCGCCGAGGCCAGGCTCGCCTCCCAGGCGGTACGGCGGCTCGCGGGCGCCTTCGTCGTCGGCGTGGGCTGGCTGTACCTGCTGCCCCAGCTCCAGGGCGCCGGACTGACCCTGACCGTGCTCACCGGCGCACCCGACTGGCTCGGCGGCATCATCGTCGCCGTGGTCGTCACGGTGACCGTCGCCGCGGGCGGCATGCGCTCCATCACCTTCGTACAGGCCTTCCAGTACTGGCTCAAGCTCACCGCCCTGCTCGTCCCCGCCCTCTTCCTGGTGCTGGCCTGGCAGGCCGACGGCTCCCCCCGGCACGCCTTCAACGAACCGGCCACCTTCCGCGAGCAGCGCGTCGTCCGCGTCGACGACACCCTCGACCTGAAGCTGGAGCGCCCGCTGACCGTCACCGTGACCGGCAAGATCGACGGCCGCGCGCACGAGGCCGAGACGCTCCGCCTGCCCGCCGGGACCCACCGCGTCGACCGGGGCACCCGGCTGACCTTCGACCGGGGCGACCCGGTCCCCGAGGCCGACCGCGGCAGCAACGGCGGCATGTCCGCCTCGCTGGCCGCGGGCCGCGACGAACGCCCGCTGTACGCGACGTACGGGCTGATCCTCGCGACCTTCCTCGGCACCATGGGCCTGCCGCACGTCGTCGTCCGCTTCTACACCAGCCCGCACGGCGTCGCCGCCCGCCGCACCACCGTCGCCGTGCTCGCCCTGATCGGCGCCTTCTACCTGCTGCCGCCCGTCTACGGCGCCCTGGGCCGCCTCTACGCCCCCGAACTGGTCCTCACCGGCCACGCGGACGCCGCCGTGCTGCTGCTGCCCGAGCGGGTCATCGGCGGCCTCGGCGGCGACCTGCTCGGCGCGCTGGTCGCCGGGGGCGCCTTCGCCGCGTTCCTGTCCACCGCGTCCGGGCTGACCATGGCCGTCGCCGGGGTGCTCACCCAGGACGTGCTGCCCGCGCGCGGGGTACGGCACTTCCGGCTCGGCACGGTGCTCGCGATGGCCGCGCCGCTCGCCGCGAGCATGCTGGTCGGCGGGCTCCCGGTGGCCGACGCGGTGGGGCTCGCCTTCGCCGTCTCCGCGTCGTCCTTCTGCCCGCTGCTGGTCCTCGGCATCTGGTGGCGCCGCCTGACCCCGCCCGGCGCGGCGGCCGGGATGCTGGTCGGCGGCGGCTCCGCCTTCCTCGCCGTCACCGCGACCATGGCGGGCTTCCCCGGCACCGGCGCCCTGCACACCCTGCTGGCCTGGCCCGCCCTGTGGTCGGTGCCGCTGGGCTTCCTCACGATGATCCTGGTCTCCCTGGCGACCCCGGCCCGCGTCCCCGCCGGGACGGCCGCGATACTGGCCCGCTTCCATCTGCCGGAGGAGCTGCGGGCGGAGGTGAAGACATGACCACCGGATTCGTCGCCGGGCTGTGCGTCGCCGTACTGCCGCTGCTGGCCGCCGGGTTCTGGCTCGGGCGGCGTACCGCGCCCCGGCCCAAGAGCTTCGGGGGGCTCGGCACACCCGTCGAGCACGCCACCTTCCAGACCCTGCACACCGCCTCCCTCGCCGCGCCCCCGCTACGGGCCGGGCTGACCGAGGAGACGGCCCGCAAGTCGGCCCGCCGACTGCGCTCCCTGCTGGGCACGGACGCCCTGTGCCTGACCGACGAGCGGGAGGTGCTGGCCTGGGACGGGGTGGGCGGCCACCACCGGCCCGAGATCATGGAGAAGCTCGCGGGCCCCCTGGACAGCGGGCGCGGCGAGGCGTTCCGGCTGACCTGCGACACCCCCGACTGCCCGGTCCGCTGGGCGGTGGTCGCCCCGCTCACCGTCGACGACCGCGTGCACGGGGCGCTGGTGGCCTGCGCGCCGCGTGAGTCCGCCGTGCTGGTGCGCGCGGCGGGCGAGGTCGCCCGCTGGGTCTCCGTACAGCTGGAACTCGCCGACCTCGACCAGTCCCGCACCCGGCTCATCGAGGCCGAGATCAAGGCCCTGCGCGCCCAGATATCCCCGCACTTCATCTTCAACTCGCTCGCGGTGATCGCCTCGTTCGTGCGCACCGACCCCGAGCGCGCCCGTGAACTCCTCCTGGAGTTCGCCGACTTCACCCGCTACTCGTTCCGCAGGCACGGCGATTTCACCACGCTCGCCGACGAACTCCACGCCATCGACCACTACCTGGCGCTCGTACGGGCGCGCTTCGGCGACCGCCTCTCCGTCACCCTCCAGATCGCCCCCGAGGTGCTGCCGGTCACCCTGCCCTTCCTCTGCCTCCAGCCCCTGGTGGAGAACGCCGTCAAACACGGCCTGGAAGGCAAGTCGGACAAGTGCCGGATCAGCATCACCGCCCAGGACACGGGCGCCGAGGCCCTCGTCGTGATCGAGGACGACGGCGCCGGAATGGACCCCGAGCTGCTGCGCCGCATCCTCGCGGGGGAGGACAGCCCGTCCGGCGGCATCGGACTGTCCAACGTCGACGACCGCCTCCGCCAGGTCTACGGCGACGACTACGGCCTCGTCATCGAGACCGCCCCCGGCGCGGGGATGAAGGTCACCGCCCGGCTGCCGAAGTACCAGCCGGGCGTCCACTGAGGCCGCGCCGCTCAGGCGCTGCGGGTGGCGACCATCCCGAGGGTGATCAGACCCAGCACCACCCAGCCGAACCACAGCCAGCCGTTGCTGCCGAGCGCCACCGTGTAGGCGGTCACCGCGACGAGTCCGCCGACGGTGAGCACCCCCATCGTCTTCGTCGAACTGTCCGTAGAACCGGGCATCGCGACACCCTCCTCATGGTCCGTCCCCTCCATGGTGCCCCCGTTCCGCCGACGCACCATCCGCACGACCGAATGAGGTTCAGTTCCCGCGCGCGTTCAGGGAGGCCAGATAGGCGTTGTAGGCCTCCAGCTCCTTGTCGCCGTCCCGGTCGGCGGCGCGGTCCTGGCGCTTGGCCTGCCGCTGGTCGGAGGCGTACCACTGGAACATCAGTGCGATCAGCACCAGCACGGACGGGATCTCGCTGAACGCCCAGGCGATCCCGCCCGCCGCGTTCTGGTCGGAGAGCGCGTCGATCCCGAGGGACGCGGGCGGATCGGCGTACGTCTCCACCATCGGCGTCGACGCCATCATCAACGCGATCCCGAAGAACGCGTGGAACGGCATGCCCGCGAACAGCTCCAGCATCCGCATCAGATAGCCGGGCCGGTGCGGGCCCGGGTCGACGCCCATGATCGGCCAGAAGAACACCAGGCCGACGGCGAGGAAGTGCACCATCATCGCGATGTGCCCCGGCTTGGACTCCATCAGGAAGTCGAAGAGGGGGGTGAAGTACAGCGCGTAGAGGCTCGCGATGAACATCGGGATGGTGAACCCCGGGTGCGTGACGACGCGCAGGTACCGGCTGTGCAGCAGGGCCAGCAGCAGCTCACGCGGCCCCTTCCGGCCCCGCCCGGCGGGCGGCAGCGCGCGCAGCGCCAGCGTGATCGGGGCGCCGAGCAGGATCAGGATCGGCGACAGCATGCTGATCACCATGTGCTGCACCATGTGCACGCTGAACATGACCATGCCGTAGTCGTTCAGCTGGGTGCACATCATCAGCCCGATGGTCAGCACACCGGTCACGAACGCGATCGTCCGCCCGACCGGCCACTTGTCCCCCCGCCTGACCAGCCGCACGACCCCCCAGCCGTACAGCGCCAGCGCCAGCAGACACGCCACGAGGAAGAACGGATCCGCCGACCACTGGAGCCCCCGCCCCAGCGTGAACGGCGCGAGATCCGTGCCCATCCCATGCCCGCTGTGATCCATGCCGCCCGGCTCCTGATTCGTGGGGGTTGTGCCTTTTGGTCCGCCCCAAGACTAGAACCGCCCCCGGCCGTGGCTGCGACCGGGGGCACGGATACGTCCCTCAGGGGCGCGGGGCTGTATCGATATGCGGCTCCGCCGCATGGGCGCGACGAGCCACAGACCACCCGCACCCGGCGACGGACCTGACGAGCCACAGACCACCCGCACCCGGCGACGGACCTAAAGCACACACTCCGCTTCCGCGTACCGCGCGTCCGGCACCGTCTTCAGCGTCTCCACCGCCTCCGCCAGCGACACCATCACGATGTCGGTCCCCCGCAGCGCGGTCATCCTCCCGAACTCCCCGCGGTGCACCGCCTCCACCGCGTGCCACCCGAAACGCGTGGCCAGCACCCGGTCGTACGCGGTCGGCGTGCCACCGCGCTGCACATGCCCGAGGATCACCGGCCGGGCCTCCTTGCCGAGGCGCCGCTCCAGCTCGACCGACAGCTGCCGGGCGATCCCGGCGAACCGCTCGTGGCCGTAGACGTCCTTGCCGCCCTCGTCGAAGGCCATGGTGCCGGGGACCGGCTTGGCCCCCTCCGCGGCGACGACGATCGCGAACCGCTTGCCCGCCTCGAACCGCTCGCCGACCCTGGCGGTCAGCTCCTCGATGTCGAAGGGCCGCTCGGGCACGACGACGGCGTGGGCACCGGCCGCCATGCCGGAGTGCAGGGCGATCCAGCCGGTGTGGCGGCCCATGACCTCCACGATCAGCACCCGCTGGTGGGACTCGGCGGTGGTCTTGAGCCGGTCCAGCGCCTCCGTGGCGACCCCCACCGCCGTGTCGAAGCCGAAGGTGACGTCGGTGACGGCGATGTCGTTGTCGATCGTCTTCGGCACGCCGACTATCGGCAACCCGCCGTCGGACAGCAGCCGGGCGGCCTTCAGCGTGCCCTCGCCGCCGATCGGGATGATCGCGTCGAGACCGAGTTCCCGGACATGGCCCTTGGCCCGCTCGACACCGTCCCGCAGATGCTCGGGCCGGACCCGGGAGGAGCCGAGGATGGTGCCGCCGCGGGCGAGGATGCCGCTCACGGCGTCGAGGTCGAGCTTGAGGTAGTCGCACTCCAGGAGGCCCTTCCAGCCGTCCCGGAAACCGATGACCTCGTCGCCGTGGTCGACGACGGCGCGGTGCACGACGGACCGGATGACGGCGTTCAGGCCGGGGCAGTCGCCGCCGGACGTGAGGACACCAATGCGCATAGCCCGAATACCTTCTCGACGTGGGCCGGGACCGGACCGCGCTGTCCGGCTCGATCCCCGCCACCCTAGCGCCAGCCAGGGGCGGGGACGCACCGTGCGTCCGCCTGCTGGACGACCCCGCTCACCTGTGCGGACGTCCCGTCAGACGGGCTCGCGAGGGGCCTTACGCGGTCGTCTCCTGGGCCGCCGCGATGCGCTCGCCCCGCAGCGCCTCGTACCAGCGGTCGTCGGTCGGCGGCAGCGCGTTCACATCCAGCGCCAGCTTCAGCAGCAGGTCCGCGATCAGCGGGTTGCGGGCCAGCACGGGGCCGTGCATGTACGTGCCGAAGACGGTGTCGTTGTACGCGCCCTCGGTGCCGTCGCCCGTGCCGTTGCCGTTGCCGAACCGCACCTGGGCGAGCGGACGGGCGGTGGGGCCGAGGTGGGTGACGCCCTGGTGGTTCTCGAACCCGGTCAGCGGGGGCAGTCCGAGCCGCGGGTCGATGTCGCCGAGGACGTCACCGACGCACCGGGCGCCCTCACCGCGCGTCGAGACCACGTCGAGCAGGCCGAGGCCGGGCTCGCGCTGGCCGAGGTCGTTGATGAACTCGTGGCCGAGGATCTGGTAGCCCGCGCACACCGAGAAGACGATGGCGCCGTTGCCCACGGCCCGGTGCAGTCCGCCGTCCCGGCGCAGCCGCTCGGCCGCCAGCCGCTGCGGCCGGTCCTCGCCGCCGCCGATCAGGTAGATGTCACCGGAGGTCGGGATGGGCTGGTCGCTGCGCACGTCGAGCCGGGCCACGTCGAGGCCGCGCTGCCGGGCCCGGCGCTCCACGACGAGGACGTTGCCCTGGTCGCCGTAGGTGCTCAGCAGGTCGGGGTAGATCCAGACGACCCGCAGTTGGTTGTCGCTCACGAAGATTCCCTGAAGTCGTGGGGTCAGTTGCCGACGCGGCGGCGCAGGTCCTGGAAGGCGGTGTAGTTGGCGATGACCTCGATCCGGCCGGGCGGGCACATCTGCACCGCCTGGTCGAGGCTCTCGCAGACCTGGAACTGCTGGTTGGCGACCTCGAGGCGCACCGCGAGGTCCAGCTTCCGGTCGCCGATGACACAGATCGGGTGCCCGGTGAGCCGCGTGTAGTCGACGTCCCACAGCCAGGAGGTGTCCGTGCCGTCGGCGCCGCGCGCGTTCACCGAGAGGATCACCGGGGTGGGCGGCGGGTCGATCAGGGAGAAGGTCTCCAGCCAGCCCGCGGGGTTCTTCGCCAGCAGCAGCCGCAGGTCGCGCTGCATGAACTGCACGACGTCGTACCGCCCGGCGACCGCCTGCACCTGGTACATCCGCTCCAGCGCGACCTGCGGCGGCACCCCGAAGACGGCGGCGACGGCGGCCGAGGAGGCGGCGTTGGCCTTGTTGGCGCGGCCCGGCAGCTGGAGGTGGATCGGCCAGGCGGAGCCGTGCGGGTCGAGGACGTGGTCGCCGGAGAGCGCCCAGGTCGGCGTCGGACGCCTAAAGCCGCACTCGCCGCAGAACCAGTCGTCGCCGGGCCGCTGCATCACACCGCCGCAGGACGGGCAGGACCAGGCGTCGTCCTTCCACATCTGGCCCGCGGCGACCCAGATCACATTGGGCGAGGACGACGCGGCCCACACCACCAGCGGGTCGTCGCAGTTGGCGACGACGACGGCCTTGGACCCGGCCAGGCCCTCACGCCAGTTCTCGGCGAGCATCCGGGTCTCGGCGGCGCGGTCCAGCTGGTCGCGGGAGAGGTTGAGCAGGGCGATGCACTTGGGGTCGGTGTCCCGGGCGACCCCGGCGAGGTACTTCTCGTCGACCTCGATGACGCCGTAGCGCGCGTCCGAGCCGCCCGCCAGCGCCGAGGTGATGCCCGCGGGCATGTTGGCGCCGAGCGCGTTGGAGACCACGGGGCCCGCGGCCCGCAGGGCCTCGGCGATCAGCCGGGTGGTCGTGGTCTTGCCGTTGGTCGCCGAGACGAGGATCACGTCCAGGTTCTGGGCGAGCCGGGCGAGCAGGTCGGGGTCGAGTTTGAGGGCCACCCGGCCGCCGATCACCGAACCGCTGCCGCGCCCCGCGGCTCGGGATGCCGCCGCGACCGCCTTGCCCGCGGTCACGGCCAGCTTGGCCCGCGGCGTGAGCGGGTCCGAGTTGCCTGCCATCAGTCCTCGATCCTCCTTGCGTACGCGCCGCGCCTCTGCCTGACGGCAACGTGGTGGTGGTCAGCCTATCGAGATCCATTCGCACTCCCGAATTGCGGCACCGTCACGATCCGGCAGCGCAGCGGACGCGACGCCCTGAACCGTACCCTTGCCGCCATGCGACAAGGCTCCATCCCGGGCGCCCGCGGACGCGTCCGCCCCCTGACCCTGCTGGGCGACCCGGCCCTCACCACCCCCTGCGCCGAGGTCACCGACTTCGGCCCCGAACTCGCCGCGCTCGTGGAGGACTTGTTCGCCACGATGTACGCCGCGCGGGGCGTCGGCCTGGCGGCCAACCAGGTGGGGGTGCCGTCGCGGGTCTTCGTCTATGACTGCCCCGACGACGAGGACGTACGTCATCTGGGACATGTGGTCAATCCGCGTCTGGTGCAGGCGGACGGCGTCAGCATCCGCGGCCCGGAGGGCTGTCTCTCCCTGCCGGGCCTGGAAGCGGGCACGGTACGCCATGACCACGCGGTGGTCGAGGGGTTCACGGTGACGGGGGAGCCGGTCACCGTGCACGGCACGGGGTTCTTCGCGCGGTGCCTGCAGCACGAGTGCGATCACCTGGAGGGCGGCCTCTACGTCGACCACCTGACGGGGTGGCGCAGGCGCCGGGTGCTGCGGCAGGCCGCGCGAGCGCCGTGGGGGCGTTGACGTCGTGCGGCTGCGGGTTGTTCGTGGCTGGTCGCGGCCCCGCGACGGAGTCGCGTGGTGCACACGGCCCCGCGCCCCTAGGGTGTCTCAGAAGCCGGGGCCTCCGATGCGGTCCCCCGCTGCCGCGAGGCGGCCCCACAACAGGTCGGCGAGGCTCCTTACCAACTCCGCCCGCGAACACGGCCGTTCCCCCAGCCACCAGTCACCGGCCGCGTGCATCATGCCGACGATCCCGTGCCCCCAGACCCGGGCGAGCCGCTGGCTGTCCGGTCCGAGGTCCACGCGCTCCTCGATGACCTGGGCGAGTTCCTCGCCCATCCGCCGCAGCAGCGGCGCGCTGTGCTTGCCGACGTCGAAGCCCTGGTCGCTCTGGGAGCCCTCGGCCGGATGCATCAGAAAGCGGTACACCTGAGGGCGTGACTCGATGGCCGCGAGATAGGTGTCCAGGGTGGCCTCGACGCGTTCCCGGCGCTCCGCCGGGGCGTCCAGCGCGGCCCGCAGCGACGCCAGCAGGGCGTCCGTGTGCCGCTGGGCGAGGGCGGCGTACAGGCCGCCCTTGTCGCCGAAGTGCCGGTAGAGGATCGGCTTGGTGATGCCCGCCTCCGCGGCGATCGCGTTCATGGAGGCCTGCGGACCGTCGCGCAGCACGACCCGGTCGGCGGCCTCCAGCAGCTCGCGTCGTCGGCTGTCCGCCGACCGCTGCTGCTCGGCCCGCTGTGTGGTGTCCATCGGCTCTCCCCACCCGTGCTGGTTCGGTGACGCCTGCGCAAACTAACACCCGCCATGCTGGGACGATCGAACGGGCTGCCGAGGGGTGGTCGTGAGTTGACTTTTCTTACTCATGGGTAACAGACTGGGGTTACCGCTAGTAACACTTGTGCGCCGCCGGAGGGGACATGGCCGAGTTCACCATGGAGCTGAACGACGAACAGAAGGAGGTCCAGAGCTGGCTGCACGGCTTCGCCGCCGATGTCATCCGCCCCGCGGCCGCCGAGTGGGACGAGCGTGAGGAGACTCCCTGGCCGGTCATCCAGGAGGCCGCCAAGGTCGGCATCTACTCCCTCGACTTCTACGCCCAGCAGTACTTCGACCCCACCGGGCTCGGCATCCCGATGGCGATGGAGGAACTGTTCTGGGGTGACGCGGGCATCGCCCTGTCCATCGTCGGCACCGGTCTCGCCGCCGTCGGCGTCCTCGCCAACGGCACCGAGGAGCAGATCGGCACCTGGATCCCCCAGATGTACGGCGATGTCAACGACGTCAAGGTGGCCGCGTTCTGCTCCTCCGAGCCCGACGCGGGCTCCGACGTGGCCTCCATGCGCACCCGGGCGGTGTACGACGGGGCCAAGGACGAGTGGGTGATCAACGGCACGAAGACCTGGGCGACCAACGGCGGCATCGCCAACGTCCATGTCGTCGTCGCGGTGGTCGACCCGGACCTGGGCTCCAAGGGCCACGCGTCCTTCATCATCCCGCCGGGCACGCCCGGCCTGTCCCAGGGCCAGAAGTTCAAGAAGCACGGCATCCGCGCCTCGCACACCGCCGAGGTCGTCCTGGACAACGTCCGCGTCCCCGGTTCCTGTCTGCTCGGCGGCAAGGAGAAGCTGGACGAACGGCTCGCCCGCGCCCGGGAGAAGGCCAAGGCGGGCGGCGAGCGCGTGAAGAACGCGGCGATGGCGACCTTCGAGGCGTCCCGTCCCGCCGTCGGCGCGATGGCGGTCGGCACCGCCCGCGCCGCGTACGAGGTGGCCCTCGACTACGCCAGCACCCGTGAGCAGTTCGGCCGCCCGATCATCGACAACCAGGGCGTGGCCTTCCAGCTCGCCGACATGCGCACCCAGATCGACGCGGCCCGGCTGCTCGTCTGGCGCGCCTCCTGGATGGCCATCAACGGCAGGCCGTTCACCGCGGCCGAGGGCTCGATGTCCAAGCTGTTCGCCAGCGAGACCGCCAAGAAGGTCACCGCCCAGGCCATCCAGATCCTCGGCGGCAACGGCTACACCCGTGAGTACCCGGTGGAACGGATGCACCGCGACGCCGCGATCTACACCATCTTCGAGGGCACCAGCGAGATCCAGCGCCTGGTGATCGCCCGCACACTCTCGGGGCTGCCGATCCGGTAAGGGGTGTCCGTCGGAGCGGGGGGCCGTCCGCCCTCCGCTACGCCGCCTCCTCCACCTCCGGCGGCGGTCTCCGCTCGTTCAGCACCCTGCGTACCCACCCCTCCGTCAACCCGAGCCCGGCCGCAAGCTCCGGCACCGGCACCCCGTGGCGGTGTGCCGCCCGCAGGGCGGCGTTGCGGCGGGCCTGTATGCGCTCGACCGCCGCCCGGCTCGCCAGGGTCCGGTGCAGGATCACCGCCGTCCGCAGCAGCAGTCGGCCCGTCATGTCGTCCCAGCCGTGCGTCATCGAACCCCCTGTCGTCGTGCGGCACCGCTCACTCACCACGGTCGGTGCAGGACAGGACGCCCACAAGGGCGCGAAACGGGCGCACGGGCTCCCGTGCGCTCCCCGGCGGGGGCGGCCGGGTAGCGTTCCGCCCCATGAAGAGGGGACGGTCACGGGCGTACCTCACCAGCGGTGGGCCCACGTGGGCGCAGCGGCGGGCGGTGGACCGGCAGACGGGGTTCAGCAGGTCACAGCAGGCCGCACGCGCACCGCTGGTCGCGATCATGGGGCAGCTCGCCGCGGCCGTGGAGCGGCGTGACTGGCGTGCCGCGCGGAGCGCCCGCTCGGCGGCCTGGGCCGAGGTCGACAAGCTCGCCGACTATCTGACCCGGGAGGAGCGCGGGCAGCTGGGTGCGTACAAGCGGCGCATCCTGGTGGGCGAGGCACGGGACCGTCGTGGCGGCCCGGTCACCGGTGCCTGAGCGGGGTCAGCTGCTGGATGTCGTAGCGCCTGCGCAGTTCCTCGATCGCCGCGTGGTCCGGCGGGCCCCCGTCGCCGAGGATCTCCAACAGCTCCTCGAAGTAGCGCTCGTGGTCCGGTGGGGGAGAGGACTGGAAGAACATCTTCGCGGGGGTGTCGAGCGGATTCGCGAACGCGTGCGGGCACCCCGGGGGTACGACGATGACCGTGCCCGGCGTCGCCCGTACCACCCGGTTGCCCGAAGTCGACTCCCACCGCTGCCAGTTGTCGGGGGTACGGACGCGCGGCTCGAAGGCGAGCACGTCCAGCTCACCCTCCAGCACGTAGAACAACTCCTCACTGCGGGTGTGCACATGGGCGCCCACGTCGAAGCCCGGCGGCACCACCACCTCGAAGGTGGACGCCATCCGCGAGTGCGAGCCGGTCACCTTGAAGGTGACATGCTGGGCGGGTGTACGGACCACCCGCCCATGGCCGGGCGGCACCAGCAGCCCCTCCGTCGCCGTCATCGGGCGCTCACCAGGTCACGGGCAGGGCCTCGGGCCCACGGATCAACGCGCCCTTCTTGAAGGGCACGTCGGCCGGGTCCACCGCGAGACGCAGATCCGGGATCCGGTCCAGCAGGGCGTCGACCAGCAGCTCCGACTCCATCCGCGCCAGCATGCCGCCGGGGCAGTAGTGCGGGCCGAAGCCGAACGCCACGTGCGGGTTGGGGCCGCGTGCGAAGTCGATCGTCTCCGGGTCGGGGAAGACGTCCGGGTCGCGGTTGGCGGCCAGGTAGGAGACGTAGATCGCGTCGCCCGTGCGGATCAGATGGCCGTGGATCTCCACGTCCTCCATGGCGATCCGGGAGAGCCCGACGGCGTTGCGGTGCGGGATGAAGCGCAGCAGTTCGTCGACGGCCTGGGACCGGATCTCCGGCTCGGCGCGCAGCCGTTCGGCCAGCTCGGGCCGGGTGAGCAGGAGGTAGAACATCTGCCCGCTGTTGTTGGTGACCGCCTCCCCGCCGATCTGCAGGAGCACCGCGAGCCCCACCGCCTCCTGGAGCGTCACCTCCCCGCGGCCCACCGCGGCGCCGAGCAGTGAGGCGACGTCCTCGCCCGTGCTGCCCTCGCGCAGGCCGATGAGATCGGCGAAGTACGCGCCCATCTCGTCCTTGGCCTGCTCGCTGACCTGCGCCCCGTTGGAGGAGGACAGGATCAGCTGGGTCCAGGTGTGCATGTCGTGCCGGTCGGCGGCGGGCACGCCCATCAGCTCGCAGATCACGGCGATGGGGAAGGGGCTCAGCACGGCCGCGGTGAGATCGGCGGGCGGGCCGTCCTGGAGGAGTTCGTCGACGAGTTCGGCGAGCAGCTCCCGCGACTGGTCCCGGATCCGCTCCACGCCCCGGGCGGTGAACGCGGACGCCACCGAGCGGCGCAGCCGGGTGTGGTCGGGCGGGTCGAGGAAGCCGACCGCGCCCCGGGACGGGATGAAGTGCGGGGCGAGCCGGGTGACCTGCCGGTCCATGACGGCCGCGCGGCTGAACCGGGGGTCGTTGGTCACCATCCGCACGTCGTCGTAGCGGGTGACCAGCCAGGCCCAGCCCTCCCCGTTCGGCAGCTGGATCCGGGTGACCGGCCCGTCGTCCATCAGCTCCCGCAGGACGGGGTCGTAGTCCGTGCCGCTCAGATCGAGGGCGGGCCACTGCCGGACCGGCGGCGCGAACCGCAGAATCGTTTCTTCACTCATATCGGGACTCATGTCGGGCCTTCGCGTCCGTGGAGTGCCAGCGGCCCAGGGCCATCTCGGCGGTGATGCCGGGACCGAACCCGGCGAGCAGTCCGCGCGCCCGCTCCTCGACGCCGCCCTCGTCGAACAGCCGCCGCAGCGCGTCCAGGACGACGGCGCTGGCGATGTTGCCGTACTCGGTGAGGGTGGCCCGGCTGAACCGGAAGGCGTGCGGGTCGACCTGGAGGAACTTGCTGAGGTCGTCGAGTATTCGGGGACCGCCCGCGTGGATGATGTAGAAGTCCAGGTCGGAGGCGTCCCAGCCATGGAGCCCGGAGAGTTCCTGGAGCGCCGGTGCGAGCGGCTCCATCGTGCCGGGAACCCGCTTGTCCAGCAGGAAGTGGAAGCCGGTCGCGCGGACGTCGTACGAGATCCAGTCCTCGGTCTTGGGGATCAGGTACGAGCCGTTGCGCTCCAGCCGTACCCCCGTGCCGCCCTGGCCGCGCACCACGGCCGCGGCGATCCCGTCGCCGAACAGCCCGTTGGACAGCAGCGAGCCCACGCCGACGTCGGTGGGCTGGTAGCACAGCGAGCAGAACTCGCAGGCCACGATGAGCACGTTGGCCTCCGGGTAGGCCGTGCAGAAGTCGTGCGCCCGGTTGATCGCGGCGCCGCCCGCCGCGCAGCCCA
The DNA here is from genome assembly GCF_042796855.1 of Streptomyces sp. NPDC057877. NCBI lineage: Bacteria > Bacillati > Actinomycetota > Actinomycetes > Kitasatosporales > Streptomycetaceae > Streptomyces > Streptomyces sp. NPDC057877. Next base: position 716,736 of record NZ_JBHVMS010000001.1, on the reverse strand, counting down.
GCTGGGCGATGGGGAGCTGGCGGGTGTTGCTGTCGAAGTCCATCTCGTTGATCAGCCAGGCCGTGAGCGAGGGCATCATGAAGCCCGTGCACGACACGTAGATGATCAGGTCGACATCGCGGGTGAGCAGTTCCGCGTCGTCCAGGGCCCGCTGCACGACCGCCGGGACACGGGCCTTGGCCTCGGCCTCGTAGAGCTTGTTGCGGTCCTCGAAGCCGGGGTGCTTCAGGGTCTCCTCGATGGGCTGCACGATGTGCCGGGTACGCACTCCGGTGTTCGATATCAGCCTCAGGACGAGCGGGAGTTGGGGGTGGTCGGCGTGGCGGGAGCGCGCCAGGTCCAGCGTCTCCTCCATCGTGATCACGTGCTCTGGAACGGACACCGAGGGTCTGCACAAAGTCGCCATGAACCGTGCCTGCTTTCGCCGAAGGTGGTTCACCTCAAAGGTGCTTCACCCACGATCACCCGCATCGGCGGCGATCTCGCGCGGGACTACTCCGTCTCGGGGACGGCACCGTGTCACGCTGGCTGGATGGACGCCCCCAGGGGGCGCGGGGAACCGCGCGAGCAACCCGCCACGACCCGCACCCGGCACCAGTGAGCAACCCCGACGGCGCTCACCCGCTGCTGTGAGCGATGCACGCCACGTCGATCCGATCGGCCAGCTTCGCCAGCTCGATCGTCAACGCGGCCACGGTGTCCTCGTCCAGGCCCTCCTCACCGGACTCGACGAGGTGCAGCCAGCGCCCGCCCACCGTGCGGAGCAATTTGCTCACGTCGGCCGCGGACACCTGCAAGGTACCGCGGTCGTCGACGATCAGAGGCAGAGTCACTTCGCGGTTCACAAAGACGATCGTAGTCGCGGAAGGCTCACGCTCCGTGCCATACGGTGGTGATGTTGCAGAACTCGCGGATTCCGTGCCCGGACAGCTCACGCCCGTACCCCGACCGCTTGACCCCGCCGAACGGGAACGCCGGGTGGGAGGCGGTCATCCCGTTGACGTACACGCCCCCGGCCTCCAGGTCCCGTACGAACCGGTCGACCTCGGCCTCCTCGCGGGTCCAGACGTTGGAACTGAGCCCGAACAGCGTGTCGTTGGCGATCAGCACGGCCTCGTCGAGGTCGCCCGCGCGGTACAGCGTGGCGACCGGGCCGAAGGCCTCCTCGCGGTGCACGCGCATCTCGCGCCCGATCCCGGCCAGCACGGTCGGCGGGTAGTACCAGCCGGGCCGGTCGGGGCGCTCCCCGCCGCACAGCACACTCGCGCCGCCGCGTACGGCGTCGTCCACCAGCTCCTCCAGATCGGCCCGGCCGCGCTCGCTGGACAGCGGCCCGATCTCGGTGTCCTCGTCCAGCGGGTCGCCCATCACCAGCGCGCGCATGCCCTCGGTGAAGCGCTCGGCGAAGGCGTCGTACACCTCGGTGTGCACGATGAACCGCTTGGCGGCGATGCACGACTGCCCCGCGTTCTGGCAGCGCGCGTTCACCGCGACCTCGGCGGCCCGGTCGAGGTCGGCGGACGGCATCACGATGAAGGGGTCGCTGCCGCCCAGCTCCAGCACCGTCTTCTTGATCATTTCCCCGGCGGTGGCGGCGACCGCGCGGCCCGCGGGCTCGCTGCCGGTGAGGGTGGCCGCCTTGACGCGCTCGTCGCGCAGGATGTCGTCGACCGCGCCGGAGCCGACGAGCAGGGTCTGGAAGGTGCCCTCGGTGAAGCCCGCCCGGTGGAACAGGTCCTCCAGGTACAGGGCGGTCTGCGGGACGTTCGAGGCGTGCTTGAGCAGACCGACGTTCCCCGCCATCAGCGCGGGCGCGGCGAACCGGATCACCTGCCACAGCGGGAAGTTCCACGGCATCACCGCCAGCACCGGGCCGACGGGCCGGTAGCGCACCAGGGCGCGGCTGGCGCCGGAGTCGCGCACATCGGCGTCGGCGGGCTCCTCGTCGGCCAGCAGCCGCGCGGCGTGGTCGGCGTACCAGCGCATCGCCTTGGCGCACTTGGCGGCCTCCGCGCGGGCCTGCTTGACCGGTTTGCCCATCTCGGTGGTGATGACCCGGGCGATGTCCCGCTGGTCCTCGTCGAGGAGATCGGCGGCCCGGCGCATCAGCGCGGCCCGCTCGTCGAACCCGGTCGTCCGGTAGGTGCGGAACGTGGCCTCGGCGAGCTGGAGCCTGCGCTCGATCTCCTCCTCGCCCATGGCCTGGTACGTCTTGACTGTCTCGCCGTTCGCCGGGTTCACCGTCGCGATGGACATGGCTGGACCTCCTGGGAGCGCTGTGCTTCGACCTTCGCGTGCGACGCCGGGCCCCGCAACGTCTCAGGCCGAGTGCTCCGCCAGCCGGTCGAGAAACGCGGTCTGGGCCTTGACGATCACGTTCCTGGCGTCGGGGAGGGTGAACCAGCGCACCCGGTCCAGCTCGGGGAACTCCCGCGTCCGCCCGGAGCGCGGCGGCCACTCCATGGTGAACGTGCCCGGGACGACCGTCGCCGGATCGAGGTCCGCCCGCACGGCCCACACCGTGACCAGCTTCCCGCCGGACTGCCGGACCTCGCCCAGCGGTACGGCCTCCCCGTCGGGCGGGGGCAGACCCAGCTCCTCGGTGAACTCGCGGCGGGCCGCGTCCCAGGCGGGCTCGTCCGGTTCGTACTCGCCCTTCGGGACCGTCCACGCCCCGGCGTCGCGGCGGGCGTGGAACGGGCCGCCCATGTGGCCGAGCAGTACCTCCAGGCCGTCGTCGGCGCCCCGGAACAGCAGCAGCCCCGCGCTCCGCCTCACCGCAGCGCCTCCGGGTGCGCGGCGAGCAAGGTCGCGACGGTGTCGGCGTCCTCGGGGCGCTTGTCCTCGCGGTAGCGCAGGACGCGGGCGAAGCGCAGGGTGACCCCGGCCGGGTAGCGGGTGGAGCGCTGCAGACCGTCGTAGGCGATCTCCACGACGAGGTCGGGGCGTACGGTCACCACCTGGCCGTCGGTGTCGACGGCCAGCTCCTTCAGGCGCTCGGTCTGCCAGCTGAGCAGCTCGTCGGTCAGGCCCTTGAACGTCTTGCCGAGCATGGCGAAGGAGCCGTCGGCGGCGCGGGCGCCCAGGTGCAGGTTGGAGAGCTTGCCGGTGCGGCGGCCGTGGCCCCACTCGGCGGCCAGGACGACCAGGTCGAGGGTGTGCACGGGCTTGACCTTCAGCCAGGACGCGCCACGGCGGCCCGCGCTGTAGGGGGCGTCGAGGGCCTTGACGACGACGCCCTCGTGGCCGCGCTCCAGGGTCGCGGCGAGGAACTCCTCGGCGGCGGCCAGGCCCGGCGCCCCCGACACGACCGTCCGCCGCACCCGCATCGGCTCCGGGACCAGCCGGGCCAGCTCCGCGTGCCGCTCGGTCAGCGGCAGGTCCAGCAGTTCGCGGCCGTCGACGGACAGGGCGTCGAAGAACACGGGGGAGACCGGGACGGCGCGGGCGGCCGTGGCCACGTCCACGCGGGAGCCGACGCGCCCCGCGGTCTCCTGGAACGAGCGGGGTCTGCCGTCCGCGTCGAACGCGATGACCTCGCCGTCCAGGATGAACCGCTCGCCCGCCAGGCCCAGCGCGGCCGAGGTCACCTCGGGCAGGCGGTCGGTGATGTCGTCCAGGGTGCGGGTGTACAGCCGTACGTCGTCGCCGTCGCGGTGCACCTGGACGCGGATGCCGTCGAGCTTCTCCTCGACCGCGCAGCCGCCCAGCTTGCCGACCGCCTCCGCCACCGAGGACGCGCTGTGCGCCAGCATCGGCAGCACCGGGCGGCCCACGGTGAGCCGGAACGCCGCCAGCGCCGCCGGGCCGTCCGCGAGCAGCGCCCGCGCCACGTGCTGGAGCGAGCCCGCCAGCATCACCGCCCGCCGTACGTCCGCGGGCGGCGCGCCGGTCGCCTGCGCCAGCCCCTCCACGGCCACCGCGTCCAGCGCGCCCTGCCGCACCTCACCGGTGATCAGCCCGACGAGGAACCGCTGCTCCTCCTCGGTGGCCCGGCCCATCAGCTCCCCGGTCAGCCGGACCCGCTCGGCCTGCGCACCGGTGCCGGAGACCGCGCCGATCGCGCTGAGCCGCTCGTCCACCTCGCGCACGGTCAGACTCGGCTCCTCGGCCGGTGCCACCCGTCGGCTCAGCACCTTCCACCCGAGCCCCAGCCGCCCCTGCGGCAGCCGCCCCGCCAGATACGGGATCACCACCGGCACGTCCTCCGCCTCCGCGTCCCGGAACAACTCCGCGAGCAGGGCCGTCTTCCGGGACCGCGCGGAGGTCGCGGCGACCTCCCGGGACACTTGGGCGAGCCGGGTGAGCAGCATGGAGCCAGAGTGCACCGGCGGGGCGGCTTCCACACCTGGGTGGCGGGCTTTCCGGGGTGCGTATCCGGCGGGCACGCGGCGTCTTCCGCCTGGCGTGCGGGCCGCGAGCCGCTGGGTGGGGGGATCGGGCGGGCGCATGCCGTCGCGGTCGTGGCCTCCGTACCCGCACGGTGGGCGTCTTCCGGGACCGGTCTCCGGCAGATCCCCGGTCACCCGCCACCGGGCGGCCGGGGTCCCGCCCAGCACGCCCTACCCCTCCAGCGCCGCGTCCAAGTCGGACATCAGCAGGTCCCCGTTGATCGTCGCCCCGGCCCGGTACCCGCCGCTCGCCGCGTTCACCACCTGCTCGGCGAAGCCCATCGCGTTGCCCGCCGCCCACACCCCCGGCACGGTGGTCTGCCCCGTCGGGTCGACCACCGGGTACGCGCCGAACGGCGTCTCGGTCAGCTCGGCGCCCAGTTCCGCGAGGAGCCCGGTGCGCGGTACGGCACGCGGCGCGACGAACAGGACCGACCGCTCGTGCACCGCGCCGTCCGCGAGGCGTACGCCGGTCAGCCGGTCGCCGCTCACCTCCAGGCCCGCGACCTCGCCGGGCACCACCTTCACCCCGGCCGCGGCCAGGCGGCGCAGGTCGTCGTCCGGCAGGGACTCCTCGGCGATCCCGTGCAGGAACAGCGTCACGTCCTTGGACCACTGCGACACCATCAGCGCCTGGTGCACGGGCATCACGCTGCCCGCCAGCACCCCGAAGGCCTGGTCGCGGACCTCCCAGCCGTGGCAGTACGGGCAGTGCAGCACATCGCGGCCGAACCGCTCGGCGACACCGGGCACGTCCGGCAGCTCGTCCCGCAGACCGGTGGTCACCACCAGCCGCCGCGCCAGCACGCGACGCCCGCTCGCCAGCCGTACGGCGAAGTCGCCGTCCCGGGTGACGCCGACCGCCTCGTCCCGGACCAGTTCGACGCCGTACCGCGCGATCTCCTCGCGGCCCACGGCCAGGAACTCGGCCGGGGGCATGCCGTCCCGCGACAGATAGCCCTGCATGTGGGCGGCGGGCGCGTTGCGGGGCTCGCCCGCGTCGACGACCAGGGTGCGGCGCCGGGCGCGGCCCAGGACGAGGGCGGCGGACAGGCCCGCCGTGCCGCCGCCGACCACCACGACTTCGTACCGGTCCGTCATGTCGTTCCTCTCGGTCATGAGTGACCACCTCCACGCACACGGTCGCCCGGCCGACGCTTGATTGACAAACCTCTTTGCCGAACTTGCAATAAGAGCATGAGTACCGAAGAAGTCCTGGCAGGCGTGGGCCCACGGCTGCGCCAGTTGCGCAAGGAACGGGACGTGACGCTCACCGCCCTGTCCGAGACCACCGGCATCTCGGTGAGCACGCTCTCCCGGCTGGAGTCCGGGCTGCGCAGGCCCAGCCTGGAGCTGCTGCTGCCGATCGCGCAGGCGCACGGGGTGGCGCTGGACGAGCTGGTGGGCGCCCCGCCGGTGCGCGACCCCCGGGTGCGGGCCGAACCGATCTCCCGCTACGGCCGCACCCACTGGCCCCTCACCCGCCAGCCCGGCGGACTCCAGGCCTTCAAGGTGCTGGAGCCCCAGCAGGAGCGGGAGGTCGAGCTGCGCACCCACGAGGGCTACGAGTGGCTGTACGTGCTGTCCGGGAGGCTGCGGCTGGTGCTGGGCGAGCACGACATCGTGCTCACGGCGGGGGAGGCCGCCGAGTTCGACACCCGGGTGCCGCACTGGTTCGGGTCCACGGGGGAGGGGCCCGCCGAGTTCCTGAGCCTCTTCGGGCCGCAGGGGGAGCGGATGCACGTGCGGGCGCGGCCCAAGCAGCGCGGCGACCTCGGGCAGGAGGACTGACGTCACCTGTTCCCAGGGCGTCAAGCAACCGCTTAGTATGCGGAGCGAACCCCGGTCAGACGAAGCAGTCCCCCGTGGAGGCCCCGCATGCAGGCATGGCAAGTGCACCAGAACGGCGAGCCCAGTGAGGTGATGCGCCTGGCGGAAGTGGCGCCGCCCGCTCCGGGCGAGGGCCAGGTCCTGCTGAAGGTGCGCGCCGCGAGCGTGAACTTCCCCGACGCGCTGATGTGCCGCGGGCTCTACCAGGTCCGGCCGCCGATGCCGTTCGCCCCCGGCATGGAGATCTGCGGTGAGACCGCGGACGGACGCCGCGTGATCGGCAACCCCGTGCTGCCCTACGGCGGCTTCGCCGAGTACGCCGTCGCGAACGCCGCCGGGCTGCTGCCCGCCCCCGACGCCCTGGACGACGCGGAGGCGTCCGCCCTGCACATCGCCTACCAGACCGGCTGGTTCGCCCTGCACCAGCGGGCCCGCCTCGAACCCGGCGAGACCCTGCTCGTGCACGCCGCGGCGGGCGGCGTCGGCAGCGCGGCCGTCCAGCTCGGCAAGGCGGCCGGGGCCACCGTCATCGGTGTGGTGGGCGGTGCCGAGAAGGCGGCCGTCGCCCGTGAGCTGGGCTGTGACCTGGTGGTCGACCGGCGCGCCGAGGACGTCATCGCCACCGTGAAGGAGGCCACCGGCGGGCGGGGCGCCGATGTGGTCTTCGATCCCGTGGGCGGTGAGGCGTACACCCAGTCGACGAAGGTCGTCGCCTTCGAGGGCCGGATCGTGATCATCGGCTTCGCCAGCGGCACCATCCCCAGCCCCGGCCTCAACCACGCGCTGGTGAAGAACTACTCGATCGTCGGCCTGCACTGGGGTCTGTACAACACCAAGAACCCCAAGCTCGTCCAGCACTGCCACGAGCAGCTCACCGAACTGGCCGCCCGTGGCGCCATCAAGCCGCTGGTGAGCGAGCGGGTGCCGCTGAGCGGGGCCGCGACCGCCGTGCAGAAGGTGGCGGACGGTGTGACCACCGGCCGGATCGCCGTGGTGATGGAGGCGACCGCATGACCGACGCAGCCGAACTGCGCCGCCGCGCCCAGGAGTTCCTGGCCGCGCACCCGCCCGCCACTACCGACCGGCTGGACTTCCTGCGGGCCCGCTTCGACGCCGGGCTCGCCTGGGTGCACTTCCCCGAGGGCCTCGGCGGACTCGGCGCCCCGCGCACCCTCCAGGCCGTCGTGGACGCCGAGCTGGAAGCCGCGGGCGCCCCCGACAACGACCCCCGGCGGATCGGCATCGGCCTCGGCATGGCCGCGCCGACGATCCTGCACTACGGCACCGAGGAGCAGAAGCGCACCTATCTGCGCCCGCTGTGGACGGGTGAGGAGGTCTGGTGCCAGCTGTTCAGCGAGCCCGGCGCCGGATCCGACCTCGCCGCGCTCGGCACCCGTGCCGTCCGGGAGGGCGACGACTGGGTGGTCAACGGGCAGAAGGTGTGGACGTCCAGCGCCCATGTCGCCCGCTGGGCCATCCTCATCGCCCGTACCGACCCGGACGTGCCCAAGCACCGCGGCATCACCTACTTCCTGTGCGACATGACCGACCCCGGCGTGGAGGTCCGGCCACTGCGGCAGATCACCGGCGAGGCGGAGTTCAACGAGGTCTTCCTCACCGACGTCCGCATCCCCGACTCCCGGCGGCTCGGTGACGTGGGCGACGGGTGGCGGGTCGCGCAGACCACGCTCAACAACGAACGCGTCGCCATCGGCGGCATGCGGCTGCCCCGCGAGGGCGGCATGATCGGCCCCATCGCCCGGGCCTGGCGCGACCGCCCCGAGCTGCGCACCCACGACCTGCACCAGCGGCTGCTGAAGGTGTGGGTCGACGCCGAGGTGGCACGGCTCGCCGGCGAACGCCTGCGCCAGCAGCTCGCCGCGGGCCACCCCGGACCCGAGGGCGCCGGGATGAAGCTCGGCTTCGCCCGCCTCGCCCAGGAGATCAGCGGCCTGGAGGTGGAACTGCGCGGCGAAGAGGGCCTGTTGTACGACGACTGGACCATGCGGCGCCCGGAACTGGTGGACTTCACCGGCCGCGACGCCGGGTACCGCTATCTGCGCGCCAAGGGCAACAGCATCGAGGGCGGGACCAGCGAGGTCCTGCTGAACATCGTCGCCGAGCGCGTCCTCGGGCTGCCCGCCGAGCCGCGCACCGACAAGGACGTCGCCTGGAAGGACCTGGCCCGATGAGCGCACAGCCCGACCTGCTCTACAGCGAGGAGGAAGAGGCCCTCCGCGCCGCCGTCCGCGATCTGCTCGCCGACCACTGCGACGCGGCCGGGGTGCTCGCCCGCGCCGAGTCGGACACCCCGCACGACCCCGAGGCGTGGAAGGCGCTCACCGACGGCATGGGCCTCGCCGGTCTGCTGGTGCCCGAGGACCTGGGTGGTCAGGGCGCCACCCACCGGGAAGCCGCCGTCGTCCTGGAGGAACTGGGCCGCGCGGTCGCCCCCGTGCCCTACCTCACCAGCGCCGTCGTCGCCACCGAGGCCCTGCTCGCCTGCGCGGACGGCGGTGACCTCCTGACCGAGCTGGCCACCGGCCGCCGTATCGGCGCCCTCGCCGTCGGGCTGCACCTCGGTCCGGGCGGCGACCGGAAGACCGTACGCGTCGAGGACGGCGCCCTGCGCGGGGAGTTGACCGGCATCGCGGACGCGGCCGTCGCCGATGTGCTGCTGGTGCCCGCGGACGACGGCGGGCTGTACGCCGTGGACGCCGACGCCGTGACCGTCACCCCGCAGGTGTCCCTGGACCTGACCCGGCCGCTGGCCACGGTCACCCTCGACGGCGCGCCCGGGCGCCGGGTGGGCGACGCGGAGCCCGCCGTGCGCCGCGCCCTGCGGGCCGGGGCCGGACTGCTGGCCGCCGAGCAGCTCGGGGTCGCCGAGTGGGCGCTGACCGAGACCGTGCGCTATCTGAAGGACCGTAAGCAGTTCAACCGGCCCGTCGGCGGATTCCAGGCGCTCAAGCACCGGCTCGCCCGGCTGTGGCTGGAGGTCGTCAACCTCCGCGCCGCCGCCCGCAACGCCGCCGACGCGCTGGCCACCGGCGAGGACACCGACGTGGCGGTGGCCGTCGCCCAGGCCTACGCGGCGCCGGTCGCCGTGCACGCCGCCGAGGAGGCGGTGCAGTTGCACGGCGGCATCGGGATGACCTGGGAGCACCCGGCGCACCTGTACCTGAAGCGGGCCAAGGCCGACTCGATCGCGTACGGCACGGCGGGCGCCCACCGCGCGGCCGTCGGTGAACTGGTCGGTCTGCCGACTCCCTGACGGCCGAAGGCCACCGGGGAAAGCCCGTCCCACCTGGGGCGGGCTTTCCCGTGTGCCCCGAGTGACAGGGGTGAACTGACGGCGGCGGTCCGGCCAACTCCTGGCATGTACAGGTTCTTTGGGCGCTGATCGGCCCCATACTCTCTGCGTCCCAGTCCCGCACCTCCCGGGAGGCAGAGCATGGCCCTCACCACCCGCCGCAGAGCCCTCACCACCCTCGGCGCCGCCCTCGCGGGCACCGTCGCGCTGCCCGCCACCCAGGCGCTCGCGGGCGAGAACGAGCACCGCCCGCGCCCGCTGTGGCGCGCCCACGCCCACAACGACTACGAGCATCCGCGCCCCCTCCTCGACGCCCTCGACCACCGCTTCGGCAGCGTCGAGGCCGACATCTTCCTCGTCGACGGCCAACTCCTGGTCGCCCACGACCCCGAGGACCTCGACCCGGCCCGCACCCTGGAGTCCCTCTACCTCGACCCGCTCGCCGCCCGCGTCCGGGCCGGGCACGGCTGGGTCTACCGCGGCCACCACCGGCCCCTCCAGCTCCTCATCGACCTCAAGACCGAGGGCTCGGCCACCTACCTCGAACTCGACCGCCGACTGCGGCGCTACAAGCACCTGTTCACCACCTACGCCCACGGACGTGTCCGCACCGGCCCCGTCACCGCCGTCATCTCCGGCGACCGCGCCGCCCGCGTCCCGATGGAGGCGCAGACCGTGCGCCGGGCCTTCTACGACGGCCGCCTCGCCGACCTCGGCGGTCCCGCGCCCGCCTCGTTCATCTCGCTGATCAGCGACAACTGGACCAACCACTTCACCTGGCGGGGCGCGGGCGAGTTCCCGGCCGCCGAGCGGCAGAAGCTGCACGCCATCACCCAGGCGGCGCACGCGCGGGGCCAGCAGGTGCGGTTCTGGGCGACCCCGGACCTCCCGGGTCCCGAGCGCGACGCGCTGTGGACGGAACTGGTCGCCGCCGACGTGGACTACCTCAACACCGACGACCTGGCGGGCCTGGAGGCCTTCCTGGACGCCCGCCGGACCGCGTAAAGGATCCACGGCAAGACCACACGATCGGAGGACAGGTCAGCCGCCCGGACGAACCCTCCGCTACGCCACACTTGCGGCCGAACGCCGTGAACCGGACGTGCGGCGTGGCGGAGGAGGGTGACGATGGCGATTTCCATCTCTGTGGTGCTGCTGCTCTCGGTCCTGGCGGTGATCTTCCTGCGGAACGGCGGACTGAAGTTCTCGCACGCCCTGGTCTGCCTGCTCCTGGGGTTCTATCTGGCGGGCACCAGCATCGCCCCCACCATCAGCAGCGGCCTCACGGCGACCGCCGACATCGTCAGCAGTCTCCGGCCGTGAGGCCGCGGCCCGCCCGGGTCAGGACGTGGAGTACACCCCGATGCCGTTCGGCACCGGGCGCTCCGCGCCGCCGGAGGGATGGTTGCGCACGGTGACGTAGGGCGCCCCCGGCTCCCGGGAGACCAGCGCCGACGAACCGCCGCCGTCCAGGCTGAACGCGTCCACCGACCCCAGCCGCCGCATGACGTCCGCCAGTTCCGCGACCGTCAGACCGGTGCGGTACTCGGGCGCGCCGTCCACGGCGACCAGCAGCAGCCGACGCCCGCCGTCGGAGATCCCGGCCGCGGTGCGCACGGCCGAGGCGCCGTGGCTCAGACCCGGCAGCGGCCGACCGTCCGTCAGGACCGGGTAGCCGCCGATGGCGAACCGGTACGGCACCGCGCTCCGGGTCGGCACCAGCCGGTGCCCCACCCGCACGGGCTCGCCCGGCGACAGCTTCCGCAACTCCCGCGCGCCCGCCTCCCGGCCGACGAGGACCGTCGTCCCGGGCTCGATGGGCCCACTGCCCGGGGTGTCGGCGGTCGAGACGACCCGGCCCTGGCGGACCGTCACCTCATGGGTGTCCGCGCTGCACGGCGCCCCGCGGTCGGTGTCCGTGCCGCAGGTGGCCCGCACCCGGGAGGCGCTGCCCCACCGCGGGGTGAACGCGCCGACCGAACCCTCCGGCAGCGCGTACTGGTTGAGCCCGCCCAGCGGCAGCGCCCCCTCGGCCGTGCGCACCGTCCCCGCCAGGGTCAGCCGGTCCAGCCGGGCCCGCCGGTCGACGCCCACTCCGAGGACGTCCCGGGCGCTGGCGCCGGGCGGCAGCGCCGGGCCGAAGCGCTGCGCGTCGGGCACCGAGGCCTTCAGCGTCCGCCCGGACGCGATGGCCGGTCCCGCGCTCGCGCCGGTCGCCTCCACACCCGGGTGCTGCGCCTCGGTGATGTTGAAGAAGTCGCCGTTGACGCCCGCGACGGCACCCGAGGCGTCCGCCATCGACGACACCGTCCCGCGCGCGGCCACCGTGCCCGGGTACAGCAGGTCGAGCCGCACCCGCGGGTCGCTCACGTCGACGCTCAGCACATGCACCCGCGTCGGACCGGCGTCCGCCGCGATGTCAGCCTCCTCGTACCGGACACCCGGCGCCACCTGGGTGCCGTCGGCCGCGGCGGTGGCCGGGGCGGCGCCCACCAGCGCCGTCCCGGCCAGCGCGCCGAGGGTGGTGAGTAAAGCCAGCAGTCTGCCGCCCGCCACAGTCCCCCCTGAGGGTCCGTCAACTGTCCTGTCCACAGGAAGCAGTGGAGCAGACGGCGGTGGACCGCGGGGAGCCTACGCGCCGATGGCACCGAAACGGGAGGCGACGACCCCCGGCTCAGCGGTCCACGTCGGCGTCCCGCCCCTCGGTGTCCGCCCCGGGCCGTGGCGTACCGTCCTTCGCCAGCCGGTCGGCGAGTTCGTCGCGGACCAGCAGACGGCGGTCGAGCCCGTCGGTGCGGTAGGCGGTGCGGCCGATGATCTGGCTGGTCACCGGGGCGGTGAGCATCTGGAACACGGCGACCAGCACCAGCACGGGCGCGTGCCGCCACGGCAGTTGCGCCGCCGCGCCGAGCAGGACGAGCAGCAGCCCGAGCGTCTGGGCCTTCGCGGCGGCGTGCAGTCTGCTCCCGGTGTCCGGGAAGCGCAGCAGCCCCACCGCGCCCAGCAGACAGAAGACGGCACCGGCCGGGAACAGCACCGCCGTCACCACGTCCCGCACCACGGTCACCGCATGCCCTCCCGCTTCTCCACCAGATGAGCCGCCGTCACCGAGCCGATGAACGCCAGCAGGGTGAGCACGACCAGCGCGGGCACCGGCGTGGTGTCCGCGCGCAGCACCATGCCGACCGCCGTCCCCGCGATGACCAGCGTCACGACCACGTCCAGCGCCATGATCCGGTCCAGCGCGCTCGGGCCGCGCACCAGCCGCACTAGCGTCAGCAGCAGGGCCGTCGACAGCAGGCCGAGGGTGACGGTGTGGAGCAGGGTCATGGCGGGTTCCCTCCGGGTTCGTCGGGGTGGCGTTCCGTGAGTGGCTGGCCCATGGCCCGCGCGACCGTGCGCTCCACCGACCGGGCCTCCGCCCTGCGGGCCTCCACGTCGTGCGCGTCGCGGACCGGCAGGGCGTGCACGTACAGCCGCCGCCGTCGCCGGTCGATCTCCATCACCAGCGCCCCCGGGGCCATCGTCGTGACCTCCGCGACGGCCGTGATCAGCAGATCGCTGTCGGCCCGCAGCGGCACCTCCACGATCGCGGCGGCGGTCCGGGGCCCGTGCCGCACGGCCTGCCAGGCCACCACGGCGCCCGACCCCACCAGATCCGCGAGGAGCCGCACCAGCAGCCGCACGGTGGCCCACGGCCGCGGCACCCGCCCCGGCACCGGCGGCAACGGGAACGCCGCGACCACCACGAGGGCGACCAGCGCGCCACCGACGAGGACCAGCGGCCCCAGCGACCCCCACAGCAGGATCCACAGCACCCACAGCCAGCCCACCATCGGCAACTGCCGCACCACCCGGCGGGCCCCCCGCCCCCGGCTCATCGCTCCCCCTCGCCGAGCACCACGGACCGGTACGCCTGCGGACGCAGCAGATCCTGCGCCGCCCGCTCACCCAGCCGCGCCAACGGCCCCGCGCAGACCGTCACCGCCAGCCCCGCCGCCGTCACCCCGGCCGCCGCGACCAGCATCAGCCGCGCCCCGCGCAGCGGCACCGCCGCCCCACGCGCCGGACGCGGCGGCTTCATGAAGCCCGCCGTCCACACCCGGGTCATGGCGTACAGGGTCAGCGCGCTGGTGAGCACGGCCGCCCCGGCCAGCGTGTACGCCACGGCCCCGCCGTGCCCGACGCCCGCCCGCAACAGCGCCAGCTTGGCCACGAACCCGGAGAACGGCGGAATCCCGGACAGGCTCATCGCCGGAAGCGCGAACAGTACGGCCACCAGAGCGCCCGGCGTGGGCCGCCGCGCCATCCGGGACAGGGCCGCCGTGTCGGCGCGGCGCACCATCAGGTCCGCCACCAGGAACAGCGCCGCCTGGGCGACGATGTGGTGGACGACGTACAGGATGGTGCCGGTCAGGCCGCCGACGTCGAACAGCGCCAGCCCGAACAGCATGAAGCCGATGTGGCTGACGAGGGTGAAGGACAGCAGCCGGTTGATGTCGTCCTGCGCGAGGGCGCCCAGGATGCCGACCACCATGGTGGCGACCGCCACCCAGGCCAGGGGCGTCCACAGCCCGTCCCGGGGGAACAGCAGCGTCTCGGTGCGCAGCACGGCGTACACCCCGACCTTCGTCAGCAGTGCCGCGAACACCGCGGTGATCGGCGCGGGCGCGGTGGGGTAGCTGTCGGGGAGCCAGAAGTGCAGCGGCACCAGCGCCGCCTTGATGCCGAGCACGGTCAGCGTCAGCAGGGCGAGCGCGCCCCGCAGCCCGTCGGGCAGCTCCGCCAGCCGCGGGCCGAGCTGCGCCAGGGTGACCGTGCCGGTGGCCGCGTACACCAGCGCGATCAGCGTGATGAACAGCAGCGAGGAGGTCAGGCTGACGATGGTGTACGTCATGCCCGCGCGGGTGCGGTTGCGCCCCGCGTCCAGGGTGATCAGCACGTACGACGCCGCCAGCATCGCCTCGAAGGCGACGAACAGGTTGAACAGGTCGCCGGAGAGGTAGGCCAGGCTGACGCCCGCGACGAGCACCAGGTAGGCGGGGTGGAACACGCGCGCCGAGCGCTGGCGGCGCTCCGCGGTGCCCTCGCCCACGGCGAAGCCCAGCACCGCCAGCGACACCAGCGCGGACACCGTCAGCAGCAGCGCGGAGAGCCGGTCCGCGACCAGGGTGATGCCCAGCGGCGCGGGCCAGCCGCCCATGTGGACGGCCTGCGGTCCGTCGCGGTCGGCCAGCACCAGCAGCGCCATCGCGTCGGCCAGCACCACCGCGAGCACCGCGCCGCCGAGGCCCCGCACCGCCGTACGGCTCAGCCCGAGCAGCGACACCCCGGCGCCGAGCAGCGGCAGCAGCACCGGCAGCGCCAGCATCGTCGGCGTCATCGGTCACCCTCCGGGGCGCGGCCGTCCCGGTCACCGCGCCCGGCGCGCTCCGCGAACGTGCCGATACGCCGGTCCTCCACGTCGTCGCGCACCTCGTCGTTGCCCCACAGCCGCCAGGAGCGGTACGCGAGCGCCGTCAGGAACGCGGTCAGGGCGAAGGTGATCACGATCGAGGTCAGCGCCATCGCCTGCGGCAGCGGATCGGCGAACCGCGAGGGATCCGCCGCCTCGCCGTCCGTCACCGGGGGCCGCCCCGGGGTGCCGCCCGCGACCAGCAGCAGCAGGTTGGTGCCATGGCCGAGGACGATGAACCCCAGGACGATCCGCATCAGCGAGCGTTGCAGCATCAGATAGAACCCGACGGCGAACAGGCCGCCGACCACGACGGACAGCGTGATGTCGATGGTGTTCACACGGCGGCCCCCTTCTGCTGCCGCGCGGGGGCCCGGCCGAGCGACACACCCGCCGCCGACAGCAGCTTGAGGGTGACCCCGACGACGACCAGGTAGACACCGATGTCGAAGAAGAGACTGGTCGCGAACTTCACCGTGCCCAGCAGCGGCGGATGGAGCGTCACCACCGTGCTCTCCAGCGGCGCGCCGCCGACGAGCGGCGGGAACAGCCCGACGGCGGACGCGATCAGCAGCCCCGTGCCCGCGACCACCCCGGACGGCGCCCGTACGGCGGCGCCCAGATCGGCCCGGCCGCCCACCAGATAGCGCAGCACGAACGCCTGACCCGCCACCAGACCGGCCGAGAAGCCGCCGCCCGGGTGGTAGTGCCCGGAGAACAGCAGGAACAGGGAGAGCACCAGGATCGACGGGAACAGCAGCCGCGTGACCACCTCAAGGAGCACGGAACGCTCACCGCCGGGCCGCTCGTGCGCCCCGGGCAGCCAGGTCCCGGCGGGCTCGTCCCAGCGCGCGGTGGGGAACGCCTCGCGCCGCTCCTCGCCGGGCGTCCTCGCGCGCCCCCTGCCGGGCACCCGGACCAGGCTGACCACCCCGACCGCCGCCACCAGCAGCACCGAGATCTCGCCCAGGGTGTCCAGGGCGCGGAAGTCCACGACGATCGCGTTGACCACGTTGTCGGCGCCCGCCTCCCCCGACCGGCGCACCTGTTCCCCGGAGACCGCGGGCGCCCTGCGGGCCGCGGACGCCGCCAGGGCGAAGCAGATGACGAACACCCCGACCGAACAGGCCGCGACCGCGCGCAGCAGCCGCGCCCGGGTGACCGTCCGGCCGGGGCTGAACCGCGACGGCATCCGCCGCAGCACCAGCACCACCACGACCAGCGTCATGGTCTCCACCAGCAACTGGGTGAGCGCCAGGTCCGGCGCGCCGCGCACCAGGAAGATCCCGGCCACCCCGTAGCCCACGGCGCCCGCCAGCAGGATGCCGGTCAGCCGGTGCCGGGCGGCCACCACCGCCCCGGCCGCCGTCAGCACCAGCACCGCGAGCACCGGCTCCACCGGCGACCACCACGCCGACGGCGACCCGAGCGGCGGCGCCGCCGCGGCCAGCGCCACGCCGGGCACGACGACCACCGTCGCCAGCAGCACCGTCAGATAGACCGGCAGCGAGCCGACCTGGAGCCGCCCGGTGACCACGACCGCCAGCCGGTCCAGGCCCGCCACCGCCCGGTCGAACACGCCCTGCGCGTCGGGCAGCCGGGGCAACCGCGCCCCGGAGCCGTACGGCAGCCGCCGCAGACAGACGTGCAGCAGCGCACCCAGCAGCAGGGCCAGCGCCGACAGACCCAGCACCGGCGTGAACCCGTGCCACAGCGACAGCGCGTACGATCCGTCAGAACCGGCCGGGAACACGTCCGCGTACGCCTCCGCCACGGCCGCCGTCCCCCCGTACCAGACGCCGAGGACGACACCGGCCCCCGACAGCACGGCCACCGGAGCGAGGAACCCCGGCTGCGGTCGCTCCGCCTCCTCGACGACCCCCGCCGGAGGCCCACCGAAGGCGCCCCGCAGGAACCGCGCGCTATAGGCCACGGTCAGCGCGAAGCCCACGACCAGCGCGGCCGTCACCCACCCGGCGCCCGTGACATGGAGGAACGCCTCGACGGCGGCCTCGTGCCCCAGATAGCCCACCAGCGGCGGCAGCCCCGCCATCGACGCCGCCGCGAGCACGGCCACCGCGCACAGCACCGGCATACGACGGCCCAGACCCGACAGTTCGCGCACGTCCCGCGTGCCCGTGCGGCGGTCCACGATGCCCACCGTCAGGAACAGCGCCGACTTGAACGCGGCGTGCGCCATCAGCATCACCGTCCCGGCGATCGCCGCGGTACGCGTCCCCGCGCCCAGCAGGGCGGTCAGCAGGCCCAGTTCACTGATCGTGCCGTAGGCGAGGAGCAGCTTCAGATCGAGCGCGCGCAACGCCCGCCACGCCGCCAGCACCATGGTCGTCAGGCCCACCCCGAGCACCATCGGCCGCCACGGGCCCACCTCGGCCAGCGCGGGCGCGAGCCGGGCCACCAGATAGACCCCCGCCTTCACCATCGCCGCCGCGTGCAGATAGGCGCTCACCGGCGTCGGCGCCACCATCGCCGCGGGCAGCCAGCCGTGCAGCGGCAACTGCGCCGACTTGGCGAACGCGCCCACCAGTACGAGCACCACGGCCGCGGTGACCAGGCCGCCCCGGGGCGGATCGGCGACGATCGCGGAGATCCGCTGCGTCCCGGCGGCCTGCGCCAGCAGCACGAAGCCGAGCAGCATCAGCAGGCCCCCGGCCGTCGTCACCAGCAGCGCCTGCCGGGCCGCCCGGCGCTCCTCGGCCGACTCCCCCCGCCCGGCGATGAGCAGGAAGGACACCACCGTGGTCAGTTCCCAGAAGACGTAGAGCACGAAGAGGCCGTCGGCCAGCACCAGCCCCGCCATCACCCCGGCGAACAGGAGCAGCAGGGCCGCCAACTGTCCCGCGTCCCGCTGGACGTAGTAGCGGCAGTACAACAGCACCAGGGCGCCGACCCCGGCCACGATCCACAGCATCAGCAGGGACAGGGCGTCCAGGCGCAGGTCGACGGTCAGCCCGAGCGACGGCGCCCAGGCCAGCGACTCGGTGTACACGGCGCCGTCCAGCACCCGCGCCGCCCGCGCGCTCGCCCACCCCACGACGGCCAGCGGCACCAGCGCGGCCACCGCCCACACGGCCCGGCCCAGCCGCCACCGCCCCCAGTGGACCGCCCCCGCGACCACGGCATGGGCGGCGAGCAGGAACAGCACGGCAACACCAACCCCTCCGCGGCGACCCGCTCCGTCCCTGCCCGGCCTTCGCGGGGGATCTACCACCCTCGACGCGGCCGGGTGCCCGGCGCGACGGCAAATGAACCTTTTGCCGCGACATCGACGCGCAATCGGCCCTGCCCGGCGTGTCCCGCCGACGGCCCCGGGCACTGGAAGACGATGGAGTCCGGCACAGCGGCATGACGGAGGGTCACGTGGACCAACAGGTGAGCGAAGGACCGCGGCTGGACCCGCGCCGCCGCGTCCCCCGCACCGACACCGTCCTGAGCGACCCACGGCTGCGGGAGGCGGCGCGCCGACTGGGCGAGGCACCCGTGAAGTCGGCGGTCCGGCGGGCCCAGGAGCGGGCCCGGCACGGCGCCGTCCCACCGGACGCGGTGGCCGACACCGCCGTCACCCTCCTGCCGCACGCGGCGAGCGGACTGCTGCCGGTCGTCAACGCCACCGGCGTCCTGCTGCACACCAACCTCGGCCGCGCCCCGCTGTCGGCGGCGGCCCGGCAGGCGGTGCGGGAGGCCGCCGGACCCACCGACGTCGAACTCGACCTGCGCACCGGCGTACGGGCCCGGCGCGGGCGCACCGCGCTGGCCGCCCTGCGCGACCGCGTCCCGTCCGCCGCCGCGGCACACGTCGTCAACAACGGCGCCGCGGCGCTCGTGCTGGCCGCCACCGCGCTCGCCGCCGGACGCGAGATCCTGGTCAGCCGGGGCGAGATGGTGGAGATCGGGGACGGCTTCCGCCTGCCCGACCTGCTGGTCTCCACCGGCGCCAGGCTGCGCGAGGTCGGCACCACCAACCGCACCACACCCGACGACTACGCCGCCGCCCTCGGGGTCGACACGGCCTTCATCCTGAAGGTGCACCCCTCCAACTTCCGGATCACCGGCTTCACCCGCGCCGCCGACGTCACCGAACTCGCCCCGCTGGGCGTCCCGGTCGTCGTCGACATCGGCTCCGGGCTGCTCGCCCCGCACCCCTTGCTGCCCGAGGAACCCGACGCCGAGACCCAGTTGCGCGCCGGGGCGGCCCTCGTCACCGCGAGCGGCGACAAACTGCTCGGCGGCCCCCAGTGCGGACTCCTGCTCGGCACGGAGGACACCGTGCGCACCCTCTCACGGCATCCCCTCGCCCGCGCCCTGCGCGTGGACAAGCTGACCCTGGCCGCCCTGGAGGCGACCCTGACCGGACCCGCCACCCCGACCGCCGAGGCACTGGCCGCCGACCCGGCGCGGCTGCGGCACCGCGCCGAACGGCTCGCCCGGCTGCTGGACGCCGACGGCATCGACGTACGGGCCGTCGACAGCGTGGCGACGGTGGGCGGCGGGGGAGCGCCCGGAGTGGCCCTGCCCAGTGCCGCGCTGTCGCTGCCCGAGCGGTACGCCGCCGCCCTGCGCACCGGCACGGACCCGGTGGTGGGACGACTGGCGGCCGGGCGGTGCCTGCTGGACCTGCGGACGGTGCCCGAGCCGGACGACCAGCGCCTCGCCGCGGCCGTGCGGTCGGCGGCGAGGGGGTAGCCGTCGTGCGGGTACTGGCCACCGCCGGACACGTCGACCACGGCAAGTCCGCGCTGGTGCGGGCGCTGACCGGCAGGGAACCCGACCGGCTGGCGGAGGAACGGCGCCGCGGACTCACCCTCGACCTGGGCTTCGTATGGACCCGCCCGGACCCGGACGGCGAACCCCTCGCCTTCGTCGACGTGCCCGGGCACGAGCGCTTCGTCGCCACCATGCTCGCCGGGGTCGGCCCGGTGCCCGCCGTGCTGTTCGTGGTCGCCGCCGACCAGGGCTGGCAGCGGCAGTCCCAGGAACACCTGGAGATCCTGCACGCCCTCGGCGTCCGCCACGCCGTCCTCGCCGTCACCCGCGCCGACCTCGCCGACCCGGAGCCGGTGCGCGCGGACGCCGCCGAACGCCTCGCGGCCACCTCGCTGGGCGCCGTACCGTCCGTCGCGGTCAGCGCGGTGACCGGCGCGGGTCTGGACGACTTGCGCGCCGAACTGGTCCGGCTGGCCCGCGCGCTGCCCGTGCCGCCCGCCGACGCCGACGTCCGGCTGTGGCTGGACCGGGCCTTCACCGTGCGCGGGCACGGCACCGTCGTCACCGGCACCCTGGCCGCGGGCACCCTGCGCGTCGGCGACCGGCTGACGACAGGCGACGGCACGGACGGGCTGCGGGTGCGCGGCCTGCAGTGCCTGCACGAGAACCGGGACGCCGTCAGCGCGGTCGCGCGGGTGGCGGTCAACGTGCACGGCGCCCCGGACGGCCCGCTGGCCCGCGGTCAGGTGCTGCTCACCCCGGACCGCTGGCTGCCGACGGGCCTGACCGACGTACGCGTCACCGGGATTCCCGTGGCCGACCTGCCCCGCGCGGCCACCCTGCACCTCGGCACCGCCGCCGTGCCGGTGACCGTCCGGCCGCTCGGCGCGGACACCGCCCGGCTCACCCTCGCCAGGGAACTGCCCCTGCGCGTCGGCGACCGGGCGGTGCTGCGACAGCCGGGCGGCCCCCGCACCCCGGCCGCCGTGACCGTGCTCGACGTACGGCCACCACGGCTGGCCCGGCGCGGCGCCGCCCGCACCCGGGCCGCCGAACTGGCCACCATGACCGGCCGCCCGGACGACGGGGCCGAACTGCGCCGCCGCCTGCTGATCCGCCGCACCGCACTGCGCGCCATGGGCGTCCCCACCGACGCCACGCCCGTCGCCGGGGACTGGCTGGCCGACCCCGCGCACTGGGCCGCCCTGCGCGAGCGGCTCTCCGAGGTCGTGGACCGGCACGCGTCCCGGCACCCCCTGGACCCCGGCCTGCCCACCGAGGCCGCCCGGCACCTGCTCGGCCTGCCCGACCGGACCCTGGTCGACGCGCTCGCCGCGACCCCGGGCGGGCGCCCGCTGCGGCGGGCCCAGGGACGGCTGTACGGCGACACGGCCCCGGGACCCGCCCTGCCACCGGCGGTGCACACCCTGCGCGCCGAACTGGCCGAGGCACCCTTCCGCGCCCCGGAGGCACACCGGCTGGCCGAACTGGGCCTCACCCACAGGGCACTGGCCGCCGCGGTGACGGCGGGCGCGCTGCTCAAGGTCGGCGACGGCATCGTGCTGCTGCCCGGGGCGGACGCCCACGCCGCCGCCGTACTGCGCGAACTGGAGCAGCCGTTCACCCTGAGCGAGGCACGCAAGGCCCTGGACACCACCCGACGGGTGGCCGTACCCCTGCTGGAGTACCTGGACGCCCACGGCCACACCGAGCGCGTCGACGACCAGCGGCGCAGATGCCTGGGAAACGGGGCTGGCGGAGGCGGACCGGAATCGAACCGGCCTGCCCGAGATCCTCGGGCACCTCGGTTTTGAAGACCGGGAGGGCCACCAGGCACCCATACGCCTCCACGCCTGGCCAGGCTACCCGAGGCGGCTCACCGTTCCCTGCCGGTGCGCTCGCCGATGCCCGCGCGCGTCCGGTAGGCACGCACCAGCTCCACCGCCGCCGGGCCCCTGGGGCGGCGCCCCGGGCGGATGTCGACGGCGAACGCCTTGGCCTCCTGGATGTGGGTGTTGGGGTCGAGGGACAGATGCAGCAGCTCGTTGGCCGCGTCGCCGGTACTGAGGCCGTTCGGGCCCCAGTGGTAGGGCAGGCCCACCTGGTGCAGCGGACGGCCGTGCACGGTCAGCGGCGGCATCCGGTCCGTCACCAGCACCCGGGCCTCGATCACCCCGCGGGCGCTGACGATCGTCGCCCAGCCGGTGTGCTCCAGGCCCCGTTCGGCGGCGAGCCCCGGTGACACCTCGCAGAAGAACTCCGGTTGCAGCTCCGCCAGGTACGGCTGCCAGCGGGACATGCCGCCCGCCGTGTGGTGCTCGGTGAGCCGGTAGGTGGTGGCCACGTACGGGAACACGCGCGAACCGGGTTCGCCGGGGCCGGGCTGGTAGCGGTTGTCGGGGTGTGGGCGCGTCAACTGCCGTACGGGATTGCGCTGTTGCCCGTACAGCAGGTTCGGGAACGGCGAGTCCTGCGGCTCGTAGTGGGTGGGCAGTGGGCCGTCGGTGAGCCCGGACGGGACGTACAGCCAGGCCTTGCCGTCGGCCTGCATGATGAACGCGTCCGAGCCGCCGAGCGCCTCGGGGCCGGTCGCGTCCGGCGGCGGGCGGTGGTCGGGGGCCTTGTCCTTCCTGAAGTCGGGCACGTCGTGGCCGGTCCACTCACCGCGCTCCGCGTCCCACCACACCAGCGCCTTGCGCGCGCTCCACGGCCTGCCCTCCGGGTCGGCCGAGGCGCGGTTGTAGAGCACCCGGCGGTTCGCGGGCCACGCCCAGCCCCACTCGGCGGCCACCCAGTCCTGCTCGCCGCCCGGGGTGCGGCGCGCCGACTGGTTGACGCCGTCGGCGTACACCCCGCAGTAGATCCAGCAGCCGCAGGACGTCGACCCGTCCGCGCGCAGTTGCTCGTACGAACTCAGCGGCGCCCCTTCGGCGTCGTGGCCGTTGATCTCCGCGAGGACGGCGGCGGCGTCCGGCTCGGCCTGCGGCCCCTTGGTGGGGTAGTCCCACGTCAGGTCGAGGAGCGGGCGGTCCATCGGGTCGGTGGACGCGGCCAGCTTGCGCCGGATAAGGCGCCCGAGGTGGTAGGTGAACCACAGGTCGCTACGGGCCTCGCCGGGCGGTTCCACGGCCTGGTGGTGCCATTGCAGCAGGCGCTGGGTGTTGGTGAACGTGCCGTCCTTCTCGGTGTGCGCGGCGGCCGGGAGGAAGAACACCTCCGTGCCGATGTCCTCCGTGCGCAGCTCACCCGTCTCGGTCTCCGGGCCGTCCCGCCACCAGGTCGCCGACTCGATGAGGGAGAAGTCCCGTACGACGAGCCAGTCCAGGTTGGCCATGCCGAGGCGCTGCATCTTTGCGTTGGCGGAGCCGACGGCCGGGTTCTCGCCCATCAGGAAGTAGCCCTTGCACACGCCGTCCAGCTGGGCCAGCACCGTCTCGTACATCGAGTGCGAACCGGTCAGCCGGGGCAGGTAGTCGAAGCAGTAGTCGTTCTCCGCGGTCGCCGCCTCACCCCAGTACGCCTTCAGCAGGCTGACCAGGTAGGCGCGCATGTTGCCCCAGTAGCCCTTGCGCGCCGCGTCCGCCCGGACGAAGGAGTCCAGGTCCTGCCGCTGCTCGTGCGCGTGCGGCATCGGGATGTAGCCGGGCAGCAGGTTGAACAGCGTGGGGATGTCCGTCGAGCCCTGGATGGAGGCGTGCCCGCGCAGCGCGAGGATGCCGCCGCCGGGCCTGCCGATGTTGCCCAGCAGGCTCTGCAGCACACTGGCCGCGCGGATGTACTGCACGCCCACCGTGTGCTGGGTCCAGCCGACGGCGTAGGCGAACGCGGTGGTCCGCTCGCGCCCGGAGTTCTCCGTCACCAGCTCGCACACCCGGCGGAAGACATCCCGCGGCACCCCGCAGACCCGCTCCACCATCTCCGGGGTGTAGCGGGCGTAGTGGCGCTTGAGGACCTGGAAGACACAGCGCGGGTGGGTCAGCGTGTCGTCGCGCTCGGGCTCGCCGCCGCCGATGTCGGCGCCGCCGGAGCCGTGTGCCTCGCCACCGGCCTCCTCGGCGATCGAGCCGGGCTGCTCCCGCTGGCCGGACGCGGCCTGCACGCGCGTGCCCGCGTACTGCCAGCTGCTGTTGTCGTAGCTCCGGTCCCCCGGGGCGGGGCCGTCCTGGTCGGGGCTGTCCGGGACGAGGCCGGAGAAGACCCCGTCGAGGTCCTCGGTGTCGCGGAACTCCTCCCGCAGGATCACGGGCGCGTTGGTGTACGCCACCACGTAGTCGCGGAAGTACGCCCCGGTCCGCAGGACGTGGTTGATGATCCCGCCGAGGAAGGCGATGTCGGAGCCCGCGCGCAGCGGCACGTGCAGATCGGCCAGCGCGCTGGTGCGGGTGAACCGCGGATCGACGTGGACCACCTTCGCGCCGCGCGCCTTGGCCTCCATCACCCACTGGAACCCGACCGGATGGCACTCGGCCATGTTCGAGCCCTGGATGACGATGCAGTCGCTGTTCTGGAGGTCCTGCTGGAAGGTGGTCGCGCCGCCGCGGCCGAACGAGGTTCCCAGACCGGGAACGGTGGCGGAGTGTCAAATGCGCGCCTGGTTCTCGATCTGTACGGCGCCGAGCGCGGTGAACAACTTCTTGATCAGGTAGTTCTCCTCGTTGTCGAGGGTCGCCCCGCCCAGGCTGGCGATGCCCAGCGTGCGCCGGGTGCGGGCCGCGTCGACCTCCCACTGCCAGCCCGCCCGCCGCGCCTCGATCACCCGGTCAGCGATCATGTCCATCGCGGTGTCGAGGCCGAGGCGCTCCCACTCGGTGCCGTACGGCCTCCGGTAGAGCACCTGCCGCTCACGGGCGGGCCCGGTGGTCAGCTGGAGGCTCGCCGAGCCCTTGGGGCACAGCCGACCGCGTGAGACGGGGGAGTCGGGGTCGCCCTCGATCTGGGTGACGCGGCCGTCCTCGACGTAGACGTCCTGGCCGCAGCCGACCGCGCAGTACGGGCAGACCGACTTCACCACCCGGTCCGCCGACGCGACCCGGGGCGTGCGCCGCGCACCGCTGCGCGCGGCGTCGCCCCGGCCCAGGGGGTCGGTGCCGGTGAGCTGCCGGTAGACCGGCCAGGAGTCGATCCAGGTGCGTACGCCCATGTCCCTACGCCCCTTCCCGCACGGCGAGCCGCTCCCGCTGGGGTACGACGGTGTACTTCGGGTCCTTCGCCGACGCCACCCCGGCGTGGAACACACCGAACCGCAGCGCCGCCGAACCGGCCAGCAGCGCCGACCCGGCGACGGCACCGAGGGCCCGGCGGTCCGCGCACGCCGCGAGCAGCGCGCCCCCCGCCGTGAGCGTCTCGGCCGCACGCAGCAGGGTGCGCGGGGTGCCCCGCTCGTAGGTCTCGGCGGCGAGGCCCATCCGCCGCTTCATCAGCCGGACGGCGCCCCACTCCAGCGCCGCGCCGAGTACGGCCATCCGGCGCGCGGGACCGCTCTGCGCGGCCGGGGCACAGAGCAGGCCGAGCCCGGCGGCGGCGGTGGCGGCGGAACCCGCGAAGACGTACGGCAGCTCGCGGTGGGCCTCGTGCCAGGACGGCACCGCGGTGTCGGCGACGAGGACCGCGGTGTACGTCGCCACCGCCGGGCCCAGAACGGAGGCGGCCGAGGTGGCGGCCGTACCGGCGCGGCGGAAGCGGCCGGTGACGTCGGTGGCCGCCGCGGCCAGGGCGAGCGGCGCGTAGCCCGCCAGCAGCCAGGAGCCGAGGCTCATGGGGGAGGTGGGCTTGCAGACGCGCAGCATGTTCAGGAAGCGGGCCGGGCGGCCGAGGTCGTGCACGAGCAGGCCGAGCGAGGCCGACACGCCGCCCGCCGCGCCGAGCTTCGCCGCCCGGGCCAGCGCGGGCCGGGCGGTGGCGTGCGCCCCGGCGGCCAGCAGCGAAGAGGCTCCGGCGAGTCCTCCGCAGAAGAGATAGCCCGCGATGTCGAGGGGCTGCCAGGTCGGGCTGTTGAGGATCGGGGAGCCGTGGTAGGACGTGAACGAGGCGTCGGGGACCACGGGCTGCTCACCGCGGCGCTTCTGCCGGGTCACCGGGGCCTCCTGGCGAAGCGGGCGAAGCTGACGGCGGTGAGCGCGGCGAGCGACGCGGCGGCCGTCGCCGCGTGGCGCCACATGGCGGGCAGGTCGCGGGTGGTGACGACCGGGTCCGGTGGCAGGCCGTAGACCTCCGGTTCGTCCAGCAGCAGGAAGAACGCGCCGTCTCCGCCGACGCCGTCCGCCGGGTCCGCGCCGTACAGGCGGGCGTCCGTGACCCCGGCCGCGTGCAGGGCGGCGACCCGGTCCGCCGCCCGGTCGCGCAGCTCGTCCAGCGGGCCGAACTGGATGGACTCGGTCGGGCAGGCCTTGGCGCAGGCCGGTTCCATGCCCACGCCCAGGCGGTCGTAGCACAGGGTGCACTTCCAGGCCCGGCCGTCGCCGCGCCGCTGGTCGATGACGCCGTACGGGCAGGCCGGGACGCAGTAGCCGCAGCCGTTGCAGATGTCCTCCTGGACGACGACCGTGCCGAACTCCGTGCGGAACAGCGATCCGGTCGGGCAGACGTCCAGGCAGGCGGCGTGGGTGCAGTGCTTGCACACGTCCGAGGACATCAGCCAGCGCAGCTCGGATCCGCCGGGTGCGTCCAGTTCGCGGGCGGCGGTGAACACGTCCAGGTCGGCGGCGGGCGCACGCTGTTCGACGAACGCGACATGCCGCCAGGTGTCGGCGCCGAGGCCCCCGGTGTTGTCGTAGGACATGCCCGTCAGCTCCGGGCCGCCGTCCGCCGGGATCGCGTTCCACTCCTTGCACGCCACCTCGCAGGCCTTGCAGCCGATGCAGACCGAGGTGTCGGTGAAGAAGCCCATGCGCGGCAGCCGCGCGACGGTGTGTTCCGGCACGTCGGACCTCCTCGCTCGCCTACCGAGCCTGACACGGGTGCCCTCGGCGCGCGCGGCCGAAACGGCGATCGGGGGACCCGCGCCGGGCGCGGTCGCCGTCGGACAGCCGGTGGGCCACCAGCGAGATCGCGGCGAGGACCAGCGGGACGCCGGGGCCGCCGTGCGGGACGGCCGCGCCCCCGCTCGGGGGTGGCGGCCACGATCACCGTGCCCATGATGACGGCCGCCGCGAGCGGGGTCGCCGCCCCGGCCGCGATGAGCACCGCCCCCAGCACCTCGCAGGACCCCGCGAGCAGCACCAGCGGCCTGCCGGGCCGTAATCCCGGGCCCTGGAAGGCGGCCGCGGCGCCGCTCGGGCGCGGGCCCCGGAACCAGCCCAGCAGCTTCTGGGCCGCGTGGCCGAACAGCGGGGCCGCTCGCGACGGGACCGCTGCCCGTGACGGTCTCCCAGAAGTTCATCGCCCGCCCTCTCTTCCCGGAACCAGGGACAACAGCAGCACGTGTCTGATGGAGTGATGTCCCGGGGAAGGTGAGGGAAGGGCGAGGATGCTGTCGGAAGCGATGACCGCGTTGGCCGCGGCGGGAGGCACCGCGGTGGTGCAGGCCGCGGGTACCGACGCGTGGGCTGAGGTGCGCCTGCGGGTGGCCCGCTGGTTCGGCCGGGGGAATCCGCAGCGCGAGCACGCCGAGTTGGAGCGCCTCGACCAGACCGCGGGCGAGCTGGACGGGGCCCGGGCGGACGACCTGGAGCGGGTGCGGATCCGGCAGGAGGCGGTCTGGCAGGGGCGGATCCAGGCCCTGTTGGAGAGTATGGAGCGCGTCGAGCAGGACCGCGTCGCCGCTGAGCTGCGTACCCTGCTGGGCCGACAGACCTCCCGCCCCAGCGTGTCGGCCGGGCCGGGTGGACTGGCCGTCGGCGGGGACGTGCACGTCCGGGCCGACCACCGGTCCGCCGCCGCCGTGACCATGGGGAACGTGACCCTGGGAAACCCTTCCCGGCCGGGTTCGCACCAGGACTGAGCGCACCCGGTACAGCCCCGGCCGCGCCGACCCACCTCATCGGCGGCGTCTTCGCCGACCACGGCGGCATCGCCGTCGGCTACGCCGGGCAAGTCCACCACCACGCCCCGCCCCGCACACCGGCCACCTGGCCGCACCAGGTCGGCGTGCTCCCGCCCCGTGCCCTGTCGTTCCAGCACCGGGCCGAGGCCGACCAGTTGCGGGCGGCGGTCGACAGCGGGGGTACGGCGGTGCTCAGCCAGGTACTCACCGGAACCGGCGGCGTGGGCAAGACACAGCTGGCCGCCGACTACGCCCGCACCGAATGGGACAGCGGCGAGGTCGACGTACTGGTGTGGATCAGCGCGAACAACCGCTCGGCGATCACGGCCGGTTACACGCAGGCCGGTGTCGAGGTCCTCGCCGCCGACCCCGGTGATCCGGAGCGGGCCGCGCGGGCGTTCCTGGCCTGGCTGGAGCCCAAGGCGGGCCAGCGACCGTGCCGGTGGCTGGTCGTTCTGGACGACGTCACCGATCCCGCCGACCTGCGTGGCCTGTGGCCGCCCGCCAGCCCGCGCGGCCGTGTCCTGGTCACCACGCGCCGCCGCGAGTCCGCCCTGACCGGCGCCGGGCGACGCCTAGTGACCGTGGGCCTGTTCACCCCGCGGGACGCCGCCGCCTACTTCACCGCCGTACTCGCCGCGCACGGCCGCCACGAGCCGTCCGACCAGATCGACGGACTCGCCGCCGACCTGGGACACCTGCCCCTCGCCCTGGCCCAGGCCGCCGCCTACGTCATCGACACCGACGTCACCTGCGCCGACTACCGCCGACTGCTCGCCGACCGGCTCAGGAAACTGGCCGACCTGCTCCCCGAGCCCAGCGCCCTGCCCGACGACCAGGCCGTCACCGTGGCCGCCACCTGGTCCCTCTCCATCGAACACGCCGACCGGCTCCGCCCCCTCGGCCTGGCCCGCCCCATGCTCCAACTCGCCGCGACGCTCGACCCCAACGGCATCCCCACCGACGTACTGACCAGCCGACCCGTCCTCACCCACCTCACCCGCCACCGCACCCCCGACACTCGGCCACCAGCACCCATCACGACCGAGGACGCCACCGGGGCGCTGCACGCCCTGCACCGGCTCAGCCTGGTCAGCCACGCGCCGGGCCGACCCGTTCAGCTCCACGGGCTGGTGCAGCGCAGTGTGCGCGAACAGCTTCCGCCGGAACTGCTGGCCGGGACCGTCCGGGCGGCGGCCGACGCCCTGCTCCAGGCGTGGCCGCGGACGGAACCCGACTTCGCCACCGGTCAGCGGTTCCGCGCCAACGCCGAGACGCTGCGCGCCCATGACGAAGACCTGCTGTGGTCGGACCACGATGTGCACGAGGTCCTGCTCCGGCTGGGCCAGAGTCTCGGCAGTGCGGCGCTCATGCGGGCAGCGATGGACCACTACCGGCAACTCGCGGCCACCTCCGAGCGGAAGTACGGCCCCGGCTCTCCCCGTACCCTCGGCTGTCGCGGCAACTCCCTCCGCTTCCTGAGGATTACCGCACACCCCGCGGAGGCCGTGGCGGCGTACACGGAGCTGGCCGCGGACTGCGCCTGGCTGGCCGGACCGGACGACCACGCCACCCTCGACGCCCGCGGCGAGCTGGCCGCCGCCCGCGTCAGTGGGAGCGACCTGGCCGGTGCGCTGGCCGACTACGAGGAACTGCTCGCCGACCACCGGCGCGTCCGGGGGCCGCACCACCGCACCACACTCTCGGTCCGCTTCCAGATCGCGTCCCTGCACGTCGAGAGGGGAGACGCGGCGCGCGCCGCCGCCGCGTACGAGGAACTGCTCGGCGACTGCCGGACCCACCTGGGGCCCCTCGACGCCCTCACCTTGGACGTACGGATCCGGCTCGCGCGCCTCCAGGGTGAGGCGGGGGACCCTGCCGGGGCCCGCGAGCGGTTCCGCGAACTGCTGGACGAGCACTTGACGGAGTTCGGCCGCGACGACCACCGCACCCTGGTGGTGCGGCACGAGCTGGCCGAGTGGCGAGCCGCCGCCGGAGATCCGGCCGGAGCCGCCGCCGAGCTGGCGGACATGATCGACGACGCCGTGCGGGTCCTGGGCACCCACCACATCGACGTCTCCCGTGCCCGCTACTCCCTGGGGATGCTGCGCAACCAGGCGGGAGACACCAGCGCGGCACCAGGCGGCATAGACGAGTCGGCCCGCTTGCTCGAGGAGACCTTCGGGCCCGACCACCCGATCGTCATCGCCCACCGCGGCCTGCTCCGGATGTGGCAACACGCTCTTGCGGAGAGCGATCCGGTCGCCGCCGCCGAGGCCGCGAGGGAGATGATCGCCGCCCTGCGCTCGGTCTGGGGCCCCGACCACCCCGAGGTGCTGATGCACCGCAGCGTCCTCCTCGGGATCGAGGGCGTCTTCGGCGACCCGGGCCGGACAGCCGAGGAGTTCGCCGCGCTGCTCGCCGACTGCCGACGGGTCCTGGGTCCTGAGCACCCCCTCACGCTGACCACCCGCATGGAGCTCGCCGACTGGGGCGGCGAGGCGGGCGACCACGCCGGGGCGGTCGCCGACCTCCGCGAAGTGCAGGAAGACATGGCCCGGGTACTGGGCCCACACCATCCGGAGACCCTGAACGCCCGTAGGCTGCTCGCCGGGAAGCTGGACGCGACAGGTGAGACGGCCGCGGCCCTCGCGGCGTACGAGGACCTGATCACCGTGCACGGCCAAGTGCTGGGCCCGGACCACCCGGACACCCTCCGCCTGCGCGGCGCGCTTGCCGACTGCCGTGCCCGGGACGCGGAGGCGGACACGATGCTCCTGGTCTATCAGGAGCTGACCGCGGACTACACGCGCGTCCTGGGCCCCGACCATCCGCGAACCCTCGACATGCGCGGCCGCCTGCTCGACTGCCGGGCGGAGGCGGGCGACCCGGCGGGAGCGGCCGAGGAGTGCCGCGAGCTGATCCACGACTACCAGCGGCTCATGCCGCCCGACCACGTCGAGACCCTTCCCGTCCGCGCCACCTACGCCAAGCTGCTCGCGGACAGCGAGGACTTCGCCGGGGCGGTCACCGCGTACGAGGACCTGCTGCCGGTCGCCCTGCGGATCTGGGGCCCCGACCACTTCGGCTCGCTCATGTTCCGCGGCGGCCTGGCCGAGGTGCGGACCCGGCGCGACGGCGCCCCGGCCGACGGCCTCGCCGCGTTCGCCGCGCTCCTCGACGACTGCCTGCGCGTCCTGGGCCCCGACCACTACGTCACCGGGGCCACCCGGGCCTTCTGGGACGCCCTGCACCACAGTGGCCCGGGACTTCCGACGATCACGTACCTCGAACTGCTGGGCCAGCACGGGGAAGCCGCGCGCTCCGGCCGTGCGACCCCCACCGCCGCGTGACGTCGGAGGCGCACAGGACCTCGACCTCTTGCTGCGCTGGGCCGCGTCCTCGCCCCCCAGAAGGGGTTCGGGTCCATCGCGGAGCGGGAGGTCTCCTACGGCAGCGCGGGCGGGGCGATGCTCGGCGGCCTTCCGACCGATGCGACCGGTGACGGACGGAAAGGACGACGTCGCACCATCGTCCACGGCTCATGGCGACTGATCCGGCCACCCTCCCCAGGGATCCGGCCAGTGTTCCCCCCCGGGTGCGGTGCGCGGCGCCCGAGGGACATAATCTCCACCTCGATCGTGTTGGCGGTCGCGAACACCGTGTCAGTTGTGTGGGCTGGGACCGGGAGGGGAAACGCCGTGTGGGTGCCTTCCCTCCCCGGACGAAGTCCCTTCCCGTTCGGTGACCACATCGTCGTCGAGTTCATGGTCAAGCTGGTCCTCGGTCCCGAGGAGGCGGTGCCGATCCCGGCGCGGTTCGTCTACGACCTGCGGGAACCCTTCGCCGTGTGTCTGGAGTTCCCGCGCCCCGACGGCGGCGGCGTCACCCAGTGGGTCTTCGCCCGTGAGCTGCTCGCGGACGGGCTGCGCCGACCGGCCGGTGAGGGTGACGTCCGGTTCTGGCCTCCCTGCGATCGCAACGGCGGGAACGACCTGCGGATGCTGATCCGGGGCACCACCGGCTCGGCGATCCTCGAACTGCCCCAGGCTCCCCTGCGGGAGTGGCTCGGGCGCACCTGGGGGGCGGTGGCGCCAGGGCAGGAGAGCGGGCTCGTCGACTGGGACGCGGTCCTGCACCGGCTCCTCCTCCCGTAGTCGGCGGCGTTCGATCCGCCCTGACCTGTGGCTTCGCGGCAATCTCCGTGCGATGGGTTGACACGGGACACCCGGCACCCACAGCCTTTGGCAACGTTGTCATAGAGCGCGGCACGGGGCGTGAGCAGCAGCTACCGCGGCTACCGCTCGCTGTCTCAGTGCGTTTTGATAGGACATCAGACACATGACAGATCAGTCGGACCCGTCGCGTCATCCCTCGCGGCGTTCCCTCGTCACCACGGGGTCCACGCTGTTGGCGGGGCTCGGACTCGGCTCCGTGTTCACCACCTCCGCCGCCGCGGCCACTCCCGCCACCGCCCCGGCCAGGCCCGCGTCGCCGGGTGAACTCGCCCTGCACCGGCCCGTCTCGGTCTCCTCGACGGCCTACGCCGCCACGCCCGGTTCGTTCGCCGTCGACCGGCTCGCCGTGCCGGGGGTGCGGGGCAGCGGCTGGCGGGCCGAGGGCGGCGACCCGCAGTGGATCGCCGTGGACCTCGAGGCCGTGTGCGAGGTCGACTGGATCCGGATCACCTTCGAGGCGGACGCCTCCGACCCGGTGTTCACGCCGCCCACCAGCGGCAATCCGCACAGCGGCACCACCGGCAAGGAGATCCAGTCCAGCTACGCGGTGGACTTCGTGCTGGAGACGTCCCGCGACGCCAAGTCCTGGACCAGCGCGTACCGCACCACCGCGGGCACCGGAGGCGTCGTCGAGGTGCAGCTCCCGCGCCCGGTGCCGGCGCGCTGGGTGCGCCTGACCTCCCGCAAGCGCTCCAGCCCACTGCCGCTGGGGCTCAACGGCCTCGAGGTGTACGGCACTTCCCCGGAGGAGCGTCCTTCGGCCACCGGATGGACCGACTGGGGCACCCACCGCGAGGAGGCGCCCCGGCTGAGGACGGCGCCCGACGGGACGGTGCCCGTGGAGTCCGGCTGGCGGCTCACCATGGACGACTGGGCGGGCGACGACGGCGCCGGTCTGTCGAGGACGTCCGTCGACACCAGTGGCTGGCTGCCCGCCACGGTCCCGGGCACGGTCCTGGGCTCCCTGGTGGAGCGGGGCAGGCTGCCCGACCCGGTCGCGGGCCTGAACAACCTGCGCATACCGGAGGCGCTGTCCCGCCACTCCTGGTGGTACAAGCGGGACTTCGAGCTGCCGCGCGACCTGCGTACCGGGCCCGGCCGCCGTCTCTGGCTGGAGCTCGACGGCGTCAACCACCAGGCCGACGTATGGCTCAACGGCGAGCGGGTCGGGGATCTGGCCTACCCCTTCGCCCGCGCCGCGTACGACGTCACCCGGCTGCTCGTCACGGACGGGGGCAACGCGCTGGCGGTGCGGATCACGCCGATGCCCGTGCCGGGCAGCCCGGGGGACAAGGGCCCACTGGGCGAGGCCTGGGTGGACGCGGGCGCGCCGCAGATGAACCTCAACTCACCCACGTATCTGGCCGCCTCGGGCTGGGACTGGATGCCCGCCGTCCGTGACCGCTCGGCGGGCATCTGGAACCATGTGCGGCTCAGATCGACCGGCCAGGTCGTCATCGGCGACCCCCGGGTGGACACCGCGCTGCCCGGCCTGCCGGACCTGTCCGTCGCCGAGCTGACCGTCGTCGTGCCGGTCCGCAACGCCGACTCCGCCGACCACCGGGCGACGGTCACCGCCGCCTTCGGTGACGTCCGGGTCTCCCGGACCGTGACCGTGCCCGCCGGGAAGGGCGTCGACGTCGTCTTCGCCCCCGACGCCTTCCGGCAGCTGCGGGTACGCGATCCCGAGCTGTGGTGGCCCAACGGACTGGGCGAGCCGCACCTGCACGACCTCACGCTCACCGCGTCGGTCGGCGGCACCGAGAGCGACCGGCGCACCGCCCGCTTCGGCATCCGCCGGTTCGGCTACGAGTACGAGGTGCCGCTGCCGTTCAAGGCGTCCGGTGACGCGTACACCCAGACCGTGACCTTCGACCGCCGTCAGGCCCGCCATGTGCGGGTGCGCTGTCTGACCCGGGCCACCGGCTGGGGCAGCTCCCTGTGGGCGCTGGCCGTGTACGACAGCACACGGCCGACCACCGACCTGGCCCTGCACGCCACGGCCGACGCCTCCAGCACCGACGGCGACGGTCACGGCCCGGGGAACGTCACCGACGGAGATCCGGGCACCCGCTGGTCCTCGGCGTACGAGGACGACCAGTGGATCAGCGTGGACATGGGCTCCGCGCAGAGCGTCGACCGGGTCGGCCTCACCTGGGAGCGGGCGTACGCCAAGTCCTTCGTGGTGCAGGTGTCCGCCGACGGCACCGACTGGACCGACGTGGCGGCGGTGGACAACGGCGCCGTGCCGCTGCCGTTCGGCAACGGCGACGCCAGCCTCCGGGTCGAGGACTTCGACCGGCGCACCGCCCGCCACGTCCGGATCAACTGCGGTCTGCGCAACAGCAGCTGGGGCACCTCCCTGTGGTCCCTCGCCGTCATCGACAGCGCGGCGCCCGGCACCGACCTCGCCCTGAACCAGCCGGTCACGGCCTCCACCGAGGAGCCCGACCACCCGGCCGCCCACGCCACGGACGGCAACGCGGGCACCCGCTGGTCGTCGCGGTACGAGGACCACCAGTGGATACGGGTGGACCTGGGCTCCGCGCGGGAGTTCGACCGGGTGGCGATCGTCTGGGAGACGGCGTACCCGAAGACGTATGCCATCCAGGTCTCCGACGACGGCGAGACCTGGACGGACGTGAAGTCCGTGTCCAACACCCCCGACCCGCTGAAGATCACCGTCAACGGGGTGCGGGTGCTGGCCCGCGGCGGCAACTGGGGCTGGGACGAGCTGTTGCGCAGGATGCCGCCGGAGCGGATGGACGCGGCGGTGCGGATGCACCGCGACATGAACTTCACGATGATCCGCAACTGGCTCGGCACCAGCGACCGGGAGGAGTTCTTCGCCGCCTGCGACCGGTACGGCATCCTGGTGTGGAACGACTTCCCCAACGCCTGGGCCATGGACGTACCCGACCGCGAGGCGTTCCTCTCGACCGCCCGTGACACGGTCCTGCGCTACCGCCTGCACCCCTGTGTGGCCGTCTGGTGCGGCGCCAACGAGGGCAACCCGCCCGCCGCCATCGACCAGGGCATGCGCGAGGCCGTCGAACAGCAGGTCCCCGGCATCCTCTACCAGAACAACTCCGCGGGCGGCATCGTCACCGGCGGCGGCCCCTACGGCTGGGTGGAACCGGACCGCTACTTCGACCCCATGACCTACGGCAGCAAGGACTTCGGCTTCCACACCGAGATCGGCATGCCGGTGGTCTCCACCGCCGCCAGCCTGCGCCACATGACCGGCGACGAACCGGAGTGGCCCATCGCCGGGGCCTGGTACCACCACGACTGGAGCGAGCGCGGCAACCAGGCACCGGCCGCCTACAAGGCCGCCGTCGAGAAGCGGCTCGGCGAGGCGACGGACCTCGACGACTTCGCCCGCAAGGCGCAGTTCGTCAACTACGAGAACACCCGGGCCATGTTCGAGGCCTGGAACGCCAACCTCTGGGACAACGGCTCCGGGCTGCTGCTGTGGATGTCCCACCCGGCCTGGCACAGCACGGTCTGGCAGACCTACGACTACGACTTCGACGTCAACGGCACCTATTACGGCGCCCGGTCGGCCTGCGAGCCCCTGCACGTCCAGGCCGACCCGGTGCAGTGGCGGGTCCTCGCCGTGAACCACACGGCCGCCGACCTCAAGGGCGCCACCGTCACCGCCCGCCTGCACGACCTCGCCGGACGACAGCTCGGCGGGACCCGGTCGACCCGGCTGGACGTCGGCCGGGCCAGCACCGCCGAGGCGTTCACCGCGCCCTGGACCGACGACCTGCCCGACCTCCACCTGCTCCGGCTGACACTGCGCGCCGCCGACGGCGGGGAGCTGTCCCACAACAGCTACTGGCGCTACCGGGACCCGTCCGCCATGCGGGCCCTGAACCGGGCCGAGCCGGTCAGGATCTCCGGCGTGATCACCCGGGTGTCCCGCTCCGGCGCACGCCACGCCCTGTCCGCGTCCCTCCGCAACCAGGGCTCCGCCGTCGCCGCGATGGTCCGGCTGTCCCTGCTGGACGACTCGGACGGCAGCCGGGTGCTGCCGACCCTCTACAGCGACAACTACCTGTGGCTGCTCCCCGGCGAGTCCCGGACGGTCCGCCTGTCCTGGCCCGCCGAGGCGCTCGGCGCACGGCGTCCGGCGCTGCGGGCGGAGGCGTACAACAGCCGCCCGACGACGCTCCACGTCTGACGGGCACGCCACCCCGGATTCCGGCCCCGTGGGGGTGCCGGAACCCGGGCGGTCGTCGTCCCTCGTTCTCCGCGCACGCCGAAATGCCGGACCCGGCGGCGCCCCGGTTCCCGCCGTCGGCGTTGGTAGCGTCGGAGTGTGCCGCCCCGGCCGGTACGGTGTGCCGCTCGACCGAGAGAGACGATGATGTCCCCGACGATCCGCAGGGCCGTGATCCCCGCCGCTGGACTCGGCTCCCGTCTGCTGCCCCTGACGAAGGCCACACCGAAGGAGATGCTCCCGGTCGGCGACAAGCCGGTCATCGAGCACACCGTGCGCGAGCTGGTGGACTCCGGCATCACGGACGTCACCATCGTCGTCTCCGGCGGCAAGAGCCTCATCCAGGACCACTTCCGTCCCAACCCCGCCCTCGTCGAACAACTCCGCGCGGACGGCAAGACGGCCTACGCCGACGCCGTGGAGGAGGTCGCGGAGCTGGCCCGGCGCGGCCACATCACCTACCTCGACCAGTACGGCCCGTACGGCAACGGCACCCCCGTGCTGAACGCCGCCCGCACCTTCGGCGACGAGCCGGTGCTGGTGCTGTGGCCCGACGACGTCTTCGTGGCCGAGGTGCCCCGCGCCCAGCAGCTGATCCGCGCCTACGAGCGGACCGGCTGCCCGGTGCTGGCCCTCATGCCGATGGACCCCACCGAGTCCCAGCGCTACGGCGTGCCCCTCGTCAAGGAGGACCTCGGGGACGGCCAACTGCGGATCACCGGCCTGGTCGAGAAGCCCGAGCCCGCCGCCGCCCCGTCGTCGTACGCGGCCATCGGCGGCTATGTCGTCACCCCGGGCATCATCGACGAACTGCGCGAGCAGACCCGCCGCTGGTACGAGCACCGGACCGGCGAGATCTACCTGACCGACGCCATCAACGCCTACGCCGCCACCCGCGCGGTGTACGGCCAGGTCATCAAGGGCCGCTGGTACGACACCGGCAACCCGGCCGACTACCTGGTGGCCCAAATGGCCTTCGCCCTCGCCCACCCGGAGTACGGCCCCGTCCTGCGGGGGCTGGTCGCCTCCTTGGACGCGGAGTGACGGAAGTCCGTCCGGACGGCACCTCGTCGCCGGTACGCCACGGGCGGGCAGCACGGCCGAGGTCCGCGTATCGCGGGCGTATCGAAAACCGGATACGCCACCGCAACGGGCCGCCGTCTCCAATAGGGGCATGAGCCACAACGCATCCCTGTCGGGTCCGCCCCGCCGCACGTCCAGGATCGTGTTCCTCGGTCTGGCGATCCTGGGCGTGGCGAGCGCCCTGTTCGTCCTGCGGCGGCCGTTGCTGATGTCCGCGCCGAGATGCGCGGCCGGGCAGTGGCACGGCTGCCTCGACACGTTCAACGGCGTGGTGCTGATGACGCTGGTCACGCTGCCGCTGGCCGCGCTGGTGGCGTGGGCGCTGGCGCGTCGGCGGCGGGCCGCCCACATCCCGTCGGCGGGGCGGATGTCGCTGGCCGAGGTGGGCATGGTCCACGGGACGGTGCCGTTGGTGTGGCTGACCATGATGCCGGGCGCCGAACCCGGTACGGACCTCGCCCGGGTGAGCCTGGTGCCGCTGCGGGACCTGCCCACCATGGGGGTGCTCGGCATCGGCGGCAATCTGCTGATCTTCGCGGCGCTGGGGGCCTTCGCGCCGATGCGGTTCGCGGCGCTGGCGTCCGTGCCGCGGGTCCTGGCGCTGGGCGCGGGCTGCTCGGTGCTGGTGGAGACCGCGCAGTACGTGCTGCGCCTGGACCGGGTGTCCTCCGTGGACGACGTACTGGTCAACGCCACCGGGGCCGTGCTGGCCGGACTGGTGTCGCGCCCCTGGTGGCGCACCACGGCACCGGCGCCGTCGGACCGGCGGACGTCGGCGATGTCGCCCGCTGCCTAGGCTTCGGGCATGCGCGTACTGATCGTGGAGGACGAGCCCTACCTGGCCGAGGCCGTCCGTGACGGGCTGCGGCTGGAGGCGATCGCCGCCGACATCGCGGGCGACGGCGACTCCGCCCTGGAACTGCTCAGCGTCAACACCTACGACCTCGCGGTCCTCGACCGTGACATCCCCGGCCCCTCCGGCGACGAGATCGCCCGGCGCATCGTCGCCTCCGGCAGCGGCACCCCGATCCTGATGCTCACCGCCGCCGACCGGATCGACGACAAGGAGTCCGGGTTCGCGCTCGGTGCCGACGACTACCTCACCAAACCGTTCGAGCTGCGGGAACTCGTCCTGCGGCTACGGGCGCTGGACCGCAGGCGCGCACACGCCCGGCCACCGGTCCGCGAGATCGCGGGCCTGCGTGTCGACCCGTTCCGCCGGGAGGTCTTCCGCGACGGACGCTATGTCGCGCTCACCCGCAAGCAGTTCGCCGTGCTCGAAGTCCTCGTCGCCGCCGAGGGCGGTGTCGTCAGCTCCGAGGAACTGCTGGAGCGGGCCTGGGACGGCAACGCCGACCCCTTCACCAACGCCGTCCGCATCACCGTCTCCGCGCTGCGCAAACGGCTCGGCGAACCCTGGATCATCGCCACGGTGCCGGGCGTCGGCTACCGCATCGACACCGGCCCGGACCGTCCGGATGCGTAGGCGGCCGGGGCTCAGCGTGCGGCTGAAGCTCACCCTCAGCTACGCCGGGTTCCTGGCCGTCGCCGGTGCCCTGCTGCTGGCCGTGGTGTGGGCGTTCCTGCTGCGCTATGTGCCCGACAACAGCCAAGGCCTGCTCGGGATCTCGCCCAACCGCTACCTCCTGGTACGCACGTTCGCCCCCGCCGCGGCCGTGGCGATGGGCTTCCTGCTGGTGTTCGGCCTCGTCGGGGGATGGCTCCTCGCCGGTCGGATGCTCGCACCGCTCACCCGGATCACGGCCGCCGCGCGCAGGGCCGGGACCGGGTCGCTGTCCCACCGGATCCACCTGGAAGGCCGCCAGGACGAGTTCCGTGAACTGGCCGACGCTTTCGACACCATGCTCGAACGAC
Organism: Streptomyces sp. NPDC057877; assembly: GCF_042796855.1. Taxonomy (NCBI): domain Bacteria; kingdom Bacillati; phylum Actinomycetota; class Actinomycetes; order Kitasatosporales; family Streptomycetaceae; genus Streptomyces; species Streptomyces sp. NPDC057877. The sequence continues at coordinate 677,617 of NZ_JBHVMS010000001.1, read as the reverse complement.
TCGAGTCACACGTCGGCGAGCAGCGGAGGTTCGCCGCGAACGCCTCCCACGAACTGCGCACCCCGCTCGCCATCTCGCAGACGCTGCTCGACGTCGCCCGCAAGGACCCCACACGGGACCGGGGCGAACTCATCGAACGCCTCCAGGCCGTCAACACCCGCGCCATCGGCCTCACCGAGGCCCTCCTGCTGCTCAGCCGCAGCGACCGCGGGACGTTCAGCCGTGAGAGCGTCGACCTCTCCCTGGTCGCCGAAGAGGCCGCCGAGACCCTGCTTCCCCTCGCCGAACAGCGCGGGACCACGCTCGACGTCACCGGCGAGGCGGCACGCACCAGCGGCTCGGCGGAGCTGCTGCTGCGGATGGTGACGAACCTCGTCCAGAACGCCATCGTCCACAACCTGCCCGCGGGCGGCACCGTGACCGTCCACACCGAGGCGCGGGGCGGGGTGAGCGTGCTGCGGGTCGAGAACACCGGCCCACCGGTGCCACCGGAACTGGTGCCGATCCTCACCGAACCCTTCCAGCGCGGCACGGAACGCGTCCGCACCGACGAACACGCCGGGGTCGGCCTCGGTCTCGCCATCGCGCACAGCGTCGTCCGCGCCCACGACGGCAGCCTCGACCTCGTCCCGCGCCCCGACGGCGGGCTCCACGTCACCGTCCGGCTGCCTCGCACACCGTGGGCGTGGGCGTAGGAGATACTGGTCGGAATGGACTTAGCCAAGGTGATGGACAGGCCCGCGTCCCCGTTGCTGACCCGTTCGCTGCGCGTCTGGCTCGGGCTGGTCGCGGGCCTCGCCGCGCTGGTGGTCGTCGGGCTCGGGGTGCTGTACACCGGCGACAGCGAGCCCGGGCGGGTGGACGCGCGGATCTGGGGGGCGGTGGAGGGCGTGCGGGCGCCGTGGCGGAACGTCGCCCTGGCCACCGACTTCCTGGGGGAGCCGGTCGGAGCGGTGCTGCTCGTCGGGGGCGCCGTGGCGGGGTGTCTCCTGCTGCGGCGGGTCCGCGCGGCGGTGCTCCTCGTCGTGGCCGTCGGACTGAGCGTGGGGCTGACCAAGCTGGTCAAGCCCCTCGCGGGACGCACCATCCACGGCGGGCACCTGTCCTACCCGAGCGGGCACACCGCCTTCCTCACCGCGCTCGCCGTCGTCGTGGCACTGGTCGCGACCGGTCGGCTCGGCCTCGGCAGCGCCGCCGGGACGCTCCTCGTGCTCGCGGCGGCGCTGGTCGCCGGTGCCGCCATGGGCTGGGCCCAGGTCGCCCTGGGCGCGCACTACCCGACCGACGTCCTCGGCGGCTGGTGCACCGCGCTGGCGGTGGTACCGGCGACCGCGTGGCTGGTCGACGCGGGCTGGCCACGGCGCCGCTGACCGTACGTCACACCCGACGGCGGAACACCGGCCGCACCGGCCGCCCGGCCAGCCAGGGCGTGGGATCCCCGGCGTCCAGTGCCTTCCGGTAGACCGCGCACGCCTGCGCCACCGCGCCTACGGTGTGGTCAATGTCGGCGTCCGTGAGCGCGTCGCTCACCACGAACGACGGGGCCAGCACCCCGCCCGCGAGGAGCTGACGCAGGAACAGCGTCCGGTACTCCTGCGACGGCCGCCCCTGCTCGTCGAGGGTGGCGAAGACCAGGTTGCTGGCCCGGCCCCGGACGACGACATGGCCACCGACGCCCATGCTGGCCGCGGCGTCCCGGACACCGGCGGCCAGCCGCTCGCCGAGGGCGTGCAGCCGCGCGGTGACGCCCTCCTCGGCATAGGTGGACTGCACGGCCATCGCGGCGGCCAGCGCGTGCGTCTCCGCGCCGTGCGTCGTGGACAGCAGGAACACCCGCTCACCGGAGTGCCGCAGCCCGCCCCACTCCATCAGCTCGCGGCGCCCGGCCAGCGCGGAGACCGCGAACCCGTTGCCCAGCGCCTTGCCGAACGTGGAGAGGTCGGGGACGACGCCGTACAGGCCCTGCGCGCCCGCCTCCGACCAGCGGAAACCGGTGATCATCTCGTCGAAGACCAGCACACAGCCGTGCCGGTCGGCCAGCGCGCGCAGACCGGCGAGATAGCTGGGCGGCGGCTCGCTCTGGGTGGCGGGTTCCAGGATCAGACAGGCGACCTCGCCCTGGTGCCGGGTGAGCAGCTCCTCCGTGGCGGCCAGGTCGCCGTACGGGAACGCCAGGGTGAGTTCGGTGGTCGCCGCCGGGATGCCCGCGGACATCGGCGTCGTACCGATGAACCAGTCGTCGACGGAGAAGAACGGATGGTCGGCGCAGATCGCCACCCGCGGGCGCCCGGTGACGGCGCGGGCGAGGCGCACGGCGGCGGTGGTGGCGTCGGAGCCGTTCTTGGCGAACTTCACCATCTCGGCGGTCGGCACCGTGGCCAGGAAGCGTTCCGCGGCCTCGACCTCCACGATGGACGGGCGCACGAAGTTGCTGCCGCGGTCGAGTTCGCGGCGCACCGCCTCCGTCACGCGCGGGTGGGCGTGGCCGAGGCTGACCGAGCGCAGGCCGGAGCCGTACTCGACATAGCGGTTGCCGTCGACGTCCCACACATGGGCGCCGCGGCCGTGGCTGATGACCGGGGCCAGGTCCTCGGGGTACTGGTCGTCGCCCTTGGCGTAGGTGTGCGCGCCGCCCGGGACCAGGGCGTGCAGCCGCTGGTTCGCCGCCCGCGACCGGGGCAGCGAGAACTCTTCGGTGTCCACCGTCTCACCTCTCCATGTGCTTCAGGACCTCGGCGAGGCTCGGTGCCTGCCGGTCCCGCTGGGACATCGACGCGACCGGCAGCGGCCACGGGATGGCCAGCTCCGGGTCGTCGAAGGCGATCGTCACGTCCTCGGCCGGATCGTGCGGCCGGTCGATCCGGTACGAGGTGTCGGCGGTCCCGGTCAGCGCCTGGAAGCCGTGCGCGCACCCCGCCGGGATGTACAGGGTCTTCTGTGTCTCGCCGGACAACTCGAAGAAGGCGCGGCCCAGATACGTCGGCGAGCCCGGCCGCAGGTCCACGACCACGTCGAAGATCCTGCCGTACGAGCACCGCACCAGCTTGGCCTCACCGGCGCCGGAGCGCAGGTGCAGGCCGCGCAGCACGCCCCGCACCGAGCGGGAGACGCTGTCCTGGACGAAGGCGTTCGGGTCGAGGCCCACCGAGCGGACCACGTCGGCGTCGAAGGTGCGGCAGAAGAAGCCGCGTTCGTCGGCGAACGGCGTCGGTTCGAAGAGGTAGGCGCCCGAGACCTGTCGGACTTCGATCGCTTTCATGACGTCTCCCGAGGGGCACGGTCGGCGGTGCGGAACAGGACCGCGGTCAACTCCGCGAACTGCGTCTGGAGTTGCTGGGCGGTGGCCAGGTTCCGTTCCGTGAGCGTGCGCCGTAGTTCCGCCGATCGCTTCTCCAGCGACCGGAACTGCTCCAGCAGGTGTCCGGGGTCGACCTCGCGGGCCGGGTGGCAGTAGGCGCCCAGGCCCATCCGGTCCATCAGCGCGTCGCTCTTGGCCGCGTAGCTGAGCGCGAGCGTCGGTGTGCCGACCCGCAGCGCGCAGACCAGGTTGTGGTAGCGGGTCGCGACCACGCTGTCCGCTGCCGCCGTCTCCCTCATCAGGTCGGTCAGCGAGGTCGCCTCGGCGGCGGTGACCAGCGGCGAGTCCACCGCGTCGAGGATCGCGGCGACCACCGGCGCGTCACACGCGTCGCCGGTGAGCAGCCGCACCGGCCTGCCGTCCTCGACCAGGGCGCGGACGAACTGGGTCGTCCCGGCGAGGTAGCGGCGGTGGATCTCCCCGGCCCGGGCGCGGTCGTCGTCGCCGCCGTGGAAGTCCATCACACCGACGCAGACCGTGCCCGGGGACGTGCCGGGCTCCGGCGTCGGCAGCGCGAACGCCAGGTCCGGGTAGACCTCGTCGTGTGCGGTGTCCACGCCCATCTCCCGCAGCGCGGCACGGGACTGGGCGTCACGGTACGAGCGGTACGCGGCCAGCCGCGCCGACCAGCGCACCAGGGCGCGCGTGAGCCGGTTCCCGATCGGCGCGGCGCCGACACCGACCAGCGCCACCCGGGTGCCGAACACCCGGCCGGTCGCGCAGAGCAGGAACAGCGAGTACGGGAAGCCCCACGGCCGCAGCGGCAGCGTGGCCTCCAGCACGCCCATCCCCGGCACGATCACCACGTCATGGCGACGCACCCAGGCGGCGGTGCGGAAGACGTCGACGAGCTTGCCCAGCCCCTTCGACACGATCGCGTTCGCACGCGACGCGGTCCGGTACTCCCCGCGGTACCAGTGCAGCCGCGTCGCGGGGATCCCGTACCGGGCCGTGACGACCTCCGGGCCGCCGCACAGCGCGTCCACGGCCGCCTCCGGGTGCTCGGCGCGGAGGTACCCGAGCACGGCCTCCAGTGACCCGTCGTTGCCGAGGTTGCCGGAGCCGAGCAGCCCGAACAGCCCGACGCGGGCAGCGGTCACGCCCGCCTCCCCTCGCGGCCCGCGACCAGGGCGTCCACGGAGACGGCGAACCGGGCCGGGTCGACCGGCGCCCGGTCCTCGACCCGCTCGCCCGCGCCCGGCCGCGCCCGGCTGGTCAGCCACGCGGCCAGATGGCCGTAGCAGGCGCGCCGGTCGGCCGGGGACAGCGGCGCCCGCCGGATCGCCGAGGCGAACCCCCAGACGTACTCGGCGAGCAGCCGGGGCGTCGGGTGCAGCGGGCCCGCCCGGCGCGGGTCCAGGTTGACGCACCGGGACCGCTTGGAGGGGTTCGCGCGTTCGGCGCGGGTGGGGTGGTCGCGGCGGAAGTACAGCAGCTCCGGCACCTGGTGGAAGGGCCCGTGCAGGGTGATCTCGGCGACGAAGGTGCGGTCCGCGTGGTGGTAGCTGTCGTGCGGCTTCACCTTGCGGAGCATGTCGGCCCGCATCACCCCGTAGAAGTCGTCGCCCCCGGGCTCGAACAGCAGACTGCGGAACCGCTCCGGAGCGTGCGGGGAGTCGGTGGCGAGGCCGTACTCGTACGGGACCTTCACCTGGCCGTCGCCGTCGATGACCGCCTGGTCGGAGTGGGCGAGGACGACGTCCGGACGCTCGTCCAGCGCCTCCACACAGCGCCGCAGCAGGTCCCGGGCGTACAGGTCGTCGTGCGAGGCCCACTTGAACAGCTCGCCGCGGCACTCGGTGAACACGTGGTTGTGGTTCGGGGCGGCGCCGATGTTCCGGGGCAGCCGGAGGTAGCGGATGCGCGAGTCCTTCGCGGCGTACCGCTCGCAGATGTCCCGGGTCCCGTCGGTCGAGGCGTTGTCGGAGATGACCAGCTCGAAGTCCTCGTAGGTCTGGCCGAGCAGGGCGTCGAGCGACTCGGCGAGGTACTCCTCGCCGTTGTAGACGGGCAGGCCGATGCTCAGCCTGGGATGGGCGGTCATGACGTCCTCACTTCGGGAAGGGGGGAGGGGCGGTGCTCGCGCAGGGCGGCGCGCAGGTGCAGCCACCACACAACCGAGCCGCTGACGGTCGCGGCGGCGACGCCCCAGGCCGAGCCGACGGTGCCGCCCACGGCGGCCCCGCCGAGCCCGCCGATGACATAGCAGGCGGAGGCGAACAACTGGCTGCGCAGGCTGCGCCGGGCGGCGCCGAGCGCGCGCAGCCCGGCCGCCGCGCCGGTGCCCAGACCGGCGCCCGCGACGCCGAGCGTGGCCGGGACGATCAGCTCCGAGGCGGAGCCCCAGACGTCGCCGAGGGTGAGTTCGCCGAGTTGGTCCGGCACCAGCAGCAGGGCCGCGCCCCACAGCAGCGCGGCGACGGCCTGTACGCCGCCCAGCAGGAGGCAGAACAGGCCGAGGCGGTGCGGGGCCCGCCGCAGCACCCGGGCCGCCTCCGCGACGGTGACCAGGGACAGCCCCATCAGCACCGCGAGGAACGGGCCGAGCAGCAGTTCGGCGCCCCGGATCACACCGACCGCGCTGACGCCGACGATCGCGCCGAGCCCGTAGGCCCGCAGCTGGCTCGCGCCGCTGGTGCTGACGTTCTCTACCAGATAGCGGTAGCCGAGGTCGCGGTGCGCGCGCAGCCACTCGCGCGCCCCGGTCAGCCGCGGCCGGATGCCGGACTGGAGGCAGCCGTACACCGCCGCCACCGCGGCGGACGCGCCCCAGGCCAGCACGAAGGCGGCCACACTGCCGACGCGCGCCGCCACCACCATGGCCGGGACGAGCGCGACGCCCCACACGACGTCGTTGACGAACGCCTTGCGCCCGGTGCCCGCGGCGAAGAACGAGTACCGCCAGGCGTCCTGCAGCAACAGCCCCGGCAGCATCACGCCGAGGCAGGCGAACGCGGGCCCCACGCTGCCCCCGACGCCCAGTCCGACCGCCAGGCACACCGCGCCGACGGCGGCACCGACGCCGAGCGCGGTACCCGACGAGCGGGCCACGGCCCCCCGCCAGGACGCGTCCGGCACCCCGCTGAAGCGCACCACGAGCGGGTCGGTGGCCAGCCCCCGGGAGACGCTGAGCACCACGCCGTACGTCACCCAGGCCAGGCTGAACACACCGAACGCGGTCAGCCCCAGGGAGCGGGCCACGTAGATGCCCACCGCGAAGTTGGTCATGCTGGACGCCGCCTGGTCGGCCAGCCCCCAGGACAGCCTGCCGACGAGGGCCCGCCTCGCGGACCCGCGCGTCGGCGTCTTCCCGTCCCCCGCGGTGGTCACCGGCGTCATGCCTTGATCAGTCCGGCGCCGCGCAGGGCACCGGCCGCGTCGGCGACGGTGTCGAACGGCAGCCCGGACCGCTCGGCGACGTCCAGCAGGCTGTGCTCGCCGTCCGAGAGGTTGAGCACCCACAGCATGGCCATCTGGGCCTGCTTGGCGTCGCTCCGGCCGCCGAGCGAGTCGTACAACCCGCGCCTGCCGAGCTGCGGTTCGCCGTAGGGGCTGAGGTTGACGTACCGGCGGTTGCGGTCCAGCACGGCGAACGCCTCGCGGCACACGGCGAGCGTGTCCGTCATCGCCGCCGGGGAGACGAAGTCCAGGTCGTCCGCCGAGGTGTGGTACTCGGGGTAGCCCGCGTACGGGGTCCGGGTGAGCGAGCCCACCCCGAGATCGAACCCGGGCGAGCAGAACTGCCGCTCGTCATAGCCGTACGGGGTGAAGTCGACGACCCGGTGCGGGCGTTGCGACGCCGTCAGCACATGCCGCAGCACCCGGTCGATCTCCGCGTCACCGCGCCTGCTCCGCTTGTACGTCACCTGCCCCGGGTCCCCGGCGCAGGCCAGCACCAGCCCGTGCCGCACCCGGTCGATCCGCTCCGCGTTGCGGGCCAGCCAGGTGATCGCCCCGATGGTGCCGGGCGCGAACAGGAACCGGTAGGTGTAGTACGGCGTCCCCTGGGCCAGCTCCCGGGCCAGGAACGTCGCCACCGCGATCCCGGCGAGGTTGTCGTTGGCCAGCGACGGGTGGCAGACGTGGCAGGAGACGATCACCTCGTCCGCGACCTGCCCGGGGACCACGTGCTCGGCGTAGGTGAGGTGGCCGTCCGCGAGCGTGGAGTCGACGCGCACCTCGTACTCGCCGTCCGGCAGCGCGTCCAGGGTCTCCTGGGCCAGGCAGAACCCCCACTGCGGCTGGTAGTAGCTGGTCCGGTACGGCACCCAGGACGGGTGGTCGGGCAGGGTGTGCAGATGGGCGCGCAGCTCGGAGAGCGGCATCCGCCGCGCCACCGGCACGCTGTAACCGAGCACGTGCAGGTTCGACGCCGCGAAGTCGACGACCCGGTTGCCGGACGCGTCGGCGATGTACGCGTCCCGGATGTTCCACTCCTGCGGGACCGTCCAGTCGAGCACCTGGGTGCCGGTCGGCACCTCGTGCACCTGGAGCGGGACGTACTCGCCGACGATGTCCAGGGTGGCGCGCACCCCGTCGCCGGTGATGCTCCGGCACAGCGGGTACATCCGCTCCACCAGCGCGTACATCTCCTCGCCGACCTCGGTCACCGGCGCCACCGCAGGGTGTCGTCGACGGCACCGGCCTCGGACGCCGCGCGCAGCACGGCCAGCCGGGTGAAGCGGCGCTCGAAGTCGTCCTGCGTCAGCCCGTGTTCGCGGTAGGCCTCGGCGAGTTCCAGCGCGCCCCGCTTCACCGACCACTCGCAGTCGAAGCCGGGCAGCGCGTCCCGGAACCGGGAGAAGTCCACCCGGTACGACCTCGGGTCGGCGCCGGTCTCCCCGGTGATCACCACCTTGGAACCGGCCACCGCCTCCGCGACCTGCCCGGCGATCTCGGCGACCGTGACGTTGTTGGTCTCGCTGCCGATGTTGAACGCCCGGTCGTGCACCGCCTCCCGGGGCGCGGTCAGCGCGGCCGTGAAGGCGCGGGCGATGTCGGCGGCGTGCACCAGCGGGCGCCAGGGGGTGCCGTCGGAGAGCACCAGCACCTCGCCGGAGAGCAGCGCGTGGCCCACCAGGTTGTTCAGCACGATGTCGGCGCGCAGCCGGGGCGAGTACCCGAAGGCGGTGGCGTTGCGCAGGTACACCGGGCTGAAGTCGCCGTCGGCGAGCGCGTGCAGGTCGTCCTCCACGCGCACCTTGGACTCCGCGTACGGCGTCACCGGGCGCAGCGGGGCGTCCTCGGTGACCAGGTCGTCGCCGCCCGCGGCGCCGTACACCGAGCAGGTCGACGCGTACAGGAAGCGCCCTACTCCGGCGTCGCGGGCCAGCCGGGCCAGCCGTACGGAGGCGTGGTGGTTGATGTCGTAGGTGAGTTCCGGCGCCAGCGAGCCCAGCGGGTCGTTGGAGAGGGCGGCCAGGTGGATCACCGCGTCCACCCCGGCCACGTGCTCGGCCGTGACGTCCCGCAGGTCGACCCGGTGTCCCGGCGGGTCGGCGGGCGCCGGGCCCAGCACACAGTCGGCGAACAGGCCGGAGTCGAGGCCGACGACCTCGTGTCCCGCGGCCGTGAGGACCGGGGCCATCACGGTGCCCAGGTAACCCTGGTGTCCGGTCAGGAGTACGCGCATGGTTCAACCCCCCAGGTTGAGCGTGAGTTTGCTGACGTCGAACGCCTCGGCGTAGCGGGCGTGGCATTCGATGCCGCGGATCCGCGCCAGGCCGAGGAAGGCCTCCCGGTCGTACCAGGGCCGGTGGCGTTGCGAGGGGTAGTGCTCCTGGAGCAGCCGCACCTTGCGTTCGGCGGTCTCCGGGGTGAGCGGCTGGTAGGCCACCGGACGGCCGAGGTCGCCGTCCCACTTGACGATCTCGTAGCCGAGGACCAGGTGGTCACGGAACGCCGTGGTCATCAGCTGGGCCAGACCACGGTGGTCCTGGTGCGCGTCCTCGGTGCGCGGTGCCAGCACCAGGTCCGGTTCGGTGCGCTCGCGCAGTTCCTCGACGGCGGCCTTGGCCTCGTCCCAGTGCGCGGGCATCCGGCCGTCCGGCAGCTTGAGGACCGTCAGCCGCAGGTCGGCGTCCGGGCAGAAGGCGGTGAGGGCGGCGCGCTCCTCCTGCTCGCGCTCACCGCCGCCGCCGGAGAGCACCAGCGCGTCGACGCGGACGCCCGGCCGGGTGAGGCACGTGGTGAGCAGGGTGCCGCCCGCGCCGATGGCGATGTCGTCGCAGTGCGCGCCCACCGCGACGATCCGGTCCAGGCCCCCGGCCCCGAGCCGGATCACGCGCCCACCCCGGCGCCCGCGCCGTCCCGCTCCCACACGGCCCACGGGCGGTCGCCGCGCGTGTAGGCGGCGTCGAGCGCGGCCCGCTCCTTCACGGTGTCGGTCGGCTTCCAGAAGCCGCGGTGCTGGTAGGCCACCAGCCGCCCCCGCTTGGCCAGTTGGGCGCAGCCGTCCGCGACCAGGTCCCCGTTCTCCGGGATGTGGTCGAAGATCTCCTGACGCAGCACGAAGTAGCCGCCGTTCTCCCACAGCGGCATGTCGCTCACCGCGGTGATGCCGCCCACCAGGCCGTCGTCGCCCAGGTCCACGCAGTGGAACGAGGACTGCGGCGGCACCACCGTCATCGACGCCCCGGCGTCGCGCCGGGCGAACCGGTCGATCATCTCCGGCAGCGGGGCGTCGGTGAGCACGTCGGCGTAGTTGGCGAGGAACATCTCGTCGCCGTCCAGGTGGTGCCGCACCCGGCGCAGCCGCTCCCCGATCGGCGACTCGATGCCGGTCTGCGCGAACGTGATGGTCCAGTCGGCGATGTCGGTGGACAGCAGCTCGGTGCGCCCGCCCCGCAGCACGAAGTCGTTGGACGTCGTCTCCTCGTAGTTGAGGAAGAAGTCCTTGATGTGGTGGGCGCCGTAGCCCAGGCACAGGATGAACTCCTTGTGCCCGTAGTGCGCGTAGTAGCGCATGACGTGCCAGATCAGCGGGCGCGGGCCGACCATCGCCATCGGTTTGGGCACGTCGTCGGAGGCGCCGTTGCGCATCCGCATCCCGTAACCGCCGCAGAACAGGACGACCTTCATGACTTGACCTCGACAATGCTCAGCTCGGGGATGGGGAAGACCAGTCGGCCGCCCCAGTCGTGGACGAAGGACAGCTGCTCGACCAGTTCGTCCCGCAGGTTCCAGGGGAGGACGAGGACGTAGTCCGGCCGGTCGGCGGCGATCTGCTCGGGCGGCAGGATCGGGACGCGGGTGCCCGGGGTGAACCTGCCGTGCTTGTAGGGGTTGCGGTCGACCGTGTACGGGAGCAGGTCGGGGCGGATGCCGCAGTGGTTGAGCAGGGTGTTGCCCTTGCCGGGAGCGCCGTAGCCGACCACGGTCTCGCCGCGCTCGGCCGCCTCGATGAGGAACCCCAGCAGGTCCCGGCGCACCTTGGCCACCCGCGCCGAGAACTCGGTGTACCCGGACAGCTCCTGGAGCCCGGCCGCCTTCTCCCGGGCCAGCACGTCGGCCACCCGGCGCGTCGGCTCCCCGGCCACCTCGGCGGGCCGGGCCCACAGCCGGATGGAGCCGCCGTGCGTGGGCAGCAACTCGACGTCCACCAGCGCCAGTCCGCCGCTCGCCAGCGCCCGGATCGCGGAGGCGACCGTGTAGTACTGGAAGTGCTCGTGGTAGATCGTGTCGTACTGGTTCAGCTCGATCAGCGTCAGCAGGTGCTGCACCTCGATCGAGACCCAGCCGTCGTCGGCGACCAGCGCGCGCAGCCCCTGGGTGAACCCGACCACGTCGGGGATGTGCGCGTACACGTTGTTCGCCACGACCAGGTCCGCAGGGCCGTGCTCGGCACGGACGGCGCCACCGGTGTCCGGGGTCAGGAACTCCGTGACCGTCGGCACCCCCGCCTCCCGCGCCGCCGCGCCGACGTTCACCGACGGCTCGATGCCCAGGCAGCGGATCCCCCGGTCCACCAGGTGCCGCAGCAGATACCCGTCGTTGCTCGCCACCTCCACCACGAAGGCGTCGGCGCCGAGCCCCAGCCGCTCGACGGAGCCGGTGACGAAGGTGCGCGCGTGCTCCACCCAGGAGGTCGAGTACGACGAGAAGTACGCGTACTGCGTGAACGTCTCCTCCGGCGAGATCAGCGGCGGGATCTGCGCCAGCCAGCACTCGGTGCAGACCCGCAGGTGCAGCGGGTAGGTGGCCTCCGGCCGGTCCAGTTGGTCCGCGGCGAGGAAGCTCTCGCACGGCGGAGTCGCCCCCAGGTCGACGACGCTCTCCAGCGCCGTCGAGCCGCAGAGTCGGCATCGGGTCATATGGTCCCCCCATTGATCATGTGTTCCCCCCATTGATCTTGATCGCGGTGCGGTACTCGTCCACCAGGCGCTCCAGGCCGACGACCGGGCTGAAGTCCCGCTCGTAACGGCGCCGGGCCGCCTGGCCCATCTCCCGGTTGCGGCCCGGTTCGGCCGCGATCCGGCGTATGCGGGACGCGAGCGAGGCGGCCTCGCCCGGCCGGTGCAGCAGCCCGGTCACGCCCTCCTCGACCAGTTCGACGAAGGCGCCGTGCCCGGCGGCGACGACCGGCACCCCGGCCGCCATCGCCTCCACGACCACCAGGCCGAACGCCTCCAGCCATGTCGAGGGCGCCACCACGGCGACCGACCGCGCGATGGCCTCACGGCTCTCGGCGGTGTCGTACAGGCCGACGTAGCGCACGTCGTCCCGGCCCGCCGCCCAGGCGGTCACCTCGTGCTCCAGTGGCCCGGTCCCGGCGATCACCAGCGGCACGCCCACCCCGCCGTCCGCGGCGATCTCGTCCCAGGCGGCCATGAGCAGCCGTACGCCCTTGGCCTCCGCGAGTCGGCCGAGGTACAGCAGGTGCTCTCCGGCGCCCGTGCGGCGGTCGCCCGGTTCGGGCACGAAGTTGTGCTTCACCGCCAGCAGTTCGGGCGGCATCCCGGACCGCACCAGGACGTTGCGCTGTGCCGCCGAGATGCAGAGGAACCGGGCCACGCCCGACCACCAGCGCCGCCGGTTGACCGACAGGCTGACGGCGAGCGGCACCGTCGCCAGGCGGGAGTTCCGGTAGCAGCCGTGCCGGACGGCGGGCAGTGGCACCGCCGCCCCGACGCACTCGGTGCACGGCCGCCCGTCGCGCTGCAGGGTGCCGGGCGGGCAGACCTGGGTGTAGTTGTGCAGCGTGGCGACGGCGGGCACCCCGGCGTCCGCGCAGGCGGCCAGCACCGCGGGTGACAGCAGCGGGAAGACGTTGTGGATGTGTACCACGTCCGGCCGGTCGGCGCGCAGCCGGGCGGCGAGTTCCCTGCGGACCGCCGGGTTCCACGGCACCAGCAGCGGCAGCACGGCCTTGCCCGGCAGGGACCGGGCGGCGATGTCGTCGCTGCGCCGCTCGAACACCTCGACCCGGTGGCCGCCCTCGCGCAGCAGTGCCACCTCCTGGTCGACGACCTTGTTCTCCCCGCTCGGCTGCGCCGAGGCATAGCGGTTGTGCACCACGAGGACGTGCATGCTTGGGGTCACCTCCGTACCTGGGCCCAGCGCGGGGCACGTCGTCGAGGGGTCGCGGGCGCCGGGAGCGGCGTGGCCGCGGCGGGGGCCGCCAACAGGGAGGCGGCCACGGCCAGATGCAGCAGATACGGCGAGGCGTCGCCCAGCCCGGCCTCGGTGTACGACGCGATCCCGCAGTAGCTGATCAGGAAGATCGCGCAGGCCCGCTGCAGCGACGGCGGACGCAGCAGCGCGACGCCGCCCAGCACGATGATGATCGTCGCGACGATGACGGTGCCGGTCAGACCCTGCTCGTGGTAGACGGCCAGCCAGCTGTTGTCGATCGGCAGCCCGCCGAACGACTTGTCGCCCAGGCCCATGCCGAACAGCCGCTCCGCGGTCGTGCGGTCCGCCGCCAGCAGGGCGTCCCAGACCTTGGCCCGGCCGGTGAGACTGGTGAAGTACTCCTGGCTCTGCCCGCGCAGGAACCACGCCTGGAGCGCGGAGCCGAACCCCACCGCGGCCACCACCGTGCACAGCACCGCCCAGGCGAAGAACCGGCGGGCCGCGGCGCTGGTCAGGACGAGCGAGCCGATCGCCAGCGTCAGCCCGAACAGCATGCCGAGCGTGGCCGTCCGGGTGTGGGTCAGCGCGAGCAGGACCAGCGACGGCACGATGACCACCACCGCGCTGGTCCGGTCCGTCCGGCGGCCCAGCACCAGCAGCACCGTGAGCCCGGTGATCACCGCGGCGTACTGCCCGATCTGCGGCGGGGTCAGCGGCCACAGCGCGCCGACCAGCCGCCCGCCGTACAGCTCGGGCAGGGCCGCGCCCGGCGAGATCGCCAGCCCGGCCGCGACCGACCCGAGCACGAAGAAGTACATCCGGACGTGCTGCCGTACGAACGTCAGGCCGCCGTCCCACCAGCGGCTCAGCAGCCACAGCGTGCCGACGAACAGGGCCAGCCGGGCGCACCGGAACAGTGCGCCGAACCCGGACTCCAGGTTCGCGCTGGAGATCACGCTCGGCACCAGCAGCAGGGTGAGCAGGAACACGTAGGCGCTGGGCCGGATGCGCAGCCGGAGGTTGACGGCGAGCGCCAGCGCGAACGCGGCGACCAGCGCGCCCATGGTGACCATCTGGATCAGGGAGCGGGGCAGCGGGATGATGGTCTTCGCCCCGGCGGAGCCCAGGGTGTTGAGGACCAGCAGCCCCCAGACCGCCCCGACGATCTTCGGTGTGTGATCCACGGTCATCTCAATCACCGTCCCGTGCGCGGAAGGTGCTGCCCGCGTCCTGCTGGTACGGCGCGGACTGCCACTGCCCGGAGTCGAGCACCCGGCTCGGGTCGTGGGCCACGAACGTCCACGGGCCGACGTAGACGTTGTGGTGCCAGCGGTTGTGCTGCTCGCGGGTGATTGCCTCGGCCACCCGCTCGCCCTGGTAGGGCGACCACTCCGGATAGGTGCCGTAGTTGGCCAGCACCGCCATGCGGTCGCACTTCACCGCGCACCCGACGACGGCCTTGTCCAGCACGAAGCGGTTGTGGTGGATGTCCACCCGCTGCGTCTTCCACCGGCAGTCGGAGTAGAGCGGCGCCGTGGCGATCGCCGGGCGCTCGCAGCGGTCGGTGTCCTCCACCAGCAGGGTGCAGTCACCGGAGGAGGTGTTGGCCGGGCTGTTGCAGAACCGGTCCGCGTTCTCCCACAGGGTGATCCCGGACCAGTTGTTCTCCAGCACGTTCCGATAGATCTCGATCTTGTCCGTGCGGGCCGGGACCCGTGGTTCCCCGCCGGACTCGGACAGGTAGACGGTCGCGAACGGGAAGTTGTCGCCGCGGTCGGCGTAGGTGCGGCCCTCGACCCAGTTGTTGCGCCGGATCGTGTTCTCCCGGATGACCGCGTTGTAACTGGTCTCGTAGATCAGCGCCGCCCCGTCGTTGTCCTCGAGGAGGTTGCCCTCGAAGCGGAAGTCGTTGTTGTTGGTGTCCGCCCACAGCCCCGCGCCACGGTTGTCGTGCACCCAGTTGCCGCGCACGTCGGCGCCGTCGACGGCCCAGAACTTGACGCCCCCGGTGCAGCCGCAGCCCTCCTCGCGGCGCTCCCAGTCGTCGGTGTTGTTGCCCACGATCTCGTTGCCCTCGAGCACCAGGTCCCTGATCCGGTCGGCGGCCTTGTAGGCGTTCATGCCGTACTGGCCGTTGGCGCGCAGACAGCTGGCGCGGACCTGCTGACGGGCCCCGGCCATCAGCCCGGCGCCGGAGTTGTGCTGGATCGTCGCGTGCTCGATCACCCAGCCGTCGGCCGAGTCGTGGTTGACCACGCCCTCGTTGTGCGGCGCGACGAAACGCTGCACGGTCAGATGCTGGATGGTGACGTCGGGGGCGGTGCCGCCGAACGCGTACTGGTTCACCTTCCGGCCGTCGAGCACCGCGCCCGGCGCGCCGAGGTAGCGGTTGCCCTTCTTGGGGATGACCTGGGCATAGCGGTCCGGCTCCAGCCGGTGCTTGCCCGGCCGCAGCCAGAACGTGGTGTGCGCGGGGTTCTTCCTGGTCTTCGTGGCCAGGTCACCGACCACCGCGGGGTCGACCGTCACCGCGCCCGCCGGGGCACGCGTCGGCCCGGGTTCGGGCTTGGCGCACACCCGGGCCACGGGCGTGGACGGCGTAGCGGTCGGCTTCGCCTGGGCGTCCGGCGTGCTCTTGCAGCCGGTGACGGCCAGCAGGACCAGCGCCAGCGGTGCCACCGGCAACGCCCAGTTCCGCCACTTCATCCCCACGCGTCCCCCCTAGCCGCGGAATCCGAGCACGGTGGTGAATTCCTCCGCGCCGTCGGCGAATCCGGTGCCGACCAGCGTGGTGGCGGGCTCCTTGCGCCCGAAGCCGGGGGAGTACCAGCCCAGCGGCGGGTCGGTCTCGCCGCGGTGCGCCCGCCAGGACAGCTGTCCGGGCAGGTCGAGCACCGCGGAGCGGTCCTCGCCGTCGCGGGTCCAGGTGAGCACCGCCCGGTTCCCCTCCAGGTCGGCGGTGATCTCGGGGCCGAGGTGGAACGCCAGCCGTGCGGCCCGGCGCGGCCCGCGCACCTCGTCGACCACCCGCAGCTCCCGGTCGGCGGCGATCAGCTCCACCCGGCGGCGGTGCACGGAGCGCTGGTACCCGTCGTGCTCGGCGCTCCAGCGGACACCGCTCGCCTCCAGGACCCGGCTGCGGGCCTGCCGGGTCCACAGGAACGGGCCGCCGGAGACGGACTGGTCCTCACCGTCCAGTTGCAGGGTGTTGTGGCCGAGGGTCGAGCGGAAGTACCGCCGCCACTCGGGCTGCCCGTGGTAGCAGTACGTCCCCGGGTCGGCGAGCACGTCGACCCCGTCGTGCCGGACCTCCACGGACAGCGCGTCCGCGTGGGCGTGCGCGGCGATGGACAGGAAGCCGTGCGGGCCGCCGTCGCAGCGGCACCAGATCTCCTCCGGCCCGCGCAGGATGGTCAGCCCCGCGTCCGCGAAGTGGTCCGGCCGACTCGCCGGGCGGGTCACCGACAGGTCGGCGGGCTTGATGAGCGCCGCCAGCAGCGGGGTGCGCACATCGGCGCCGGTCACCGTCGGCCACCAGGCGAGCCGACCGAACACGGCGTCCCCGGTGGCCAGCAGGGAGGCCCAGCGGTCGGTGCCCGCGCCGTCCAGGACGAGACCGTGACCGTCGTCCGCGTCCCCCTGGCGAGGCGGCCGTAGCCGGTTGTCCACGACGGCCGCGAGCGCGTCGGTCATCCGCAGCAGCGTCAGCCGGACCGGCGCGGGCACCGGCACCTCGGCGGCGTCCGCCTCGGCCAGCGCGGCCAGCCCCAGCTCCAGCACCAGCCCGTGGTACTCGGTGGCCAGCTCACGGTTGAGGCCGGAGCCGAAGGTGTTGGCCCGCAGGTGCCGCTCCAGCGACCGCAGCGCGTCGGCCCGCCACCGCGCCGAGTCCGGGAACCACCCGAACGCGCAGGCCGCGGCGAACTGCCCGGCGGCCTCGGCGATGACGTGGTTGTTCGCCGACGAACCCCGGCTGGGGAAGGCGGCCAGCCAGCGCTGGTGGTGCCAGATCTGGTGCCGCGCCACCGGGTTGTCCTCGAACAGCCCGGCCGCGCCCGGCCAGCCGTCCAGCAGCCGACGGACCCACACCCAGGACAGCAGCCGGATCCCCAGCTCGATGCCGCTGATCCAGTGCACCCCGCGCAGCGGCGCGTTGCCCGCCCACCACCGCCGCAGGTGCTCGGCCACGCGCTCCGCGTACCGCTCGTTCCCGGTGACCGCGTAGGCGGCGGCGAGCACGGTGAGGTACTGGTGCCGGGACAGCTCCCAGATCTGCTTGATGTCGCCGACCGCGTCCTCGTCGCGGTACGGCACGTCGAAGGCGTACCCGAAGGGGGCCCGGCGCCCGGTCTTCGGGTCGTACCACCAGTCCGGGTCGGCCAGGTCGTCACGGACCACCCCGAAGAACTCGGCGTGCCCGGCCAGCAGCCGGTCCGCCTCCGCGATCAGACGCTTCGCGGCGTCCGGCGGCACCGCGGCGAGCGTCCCGGCGGGCAGGACGGCGGTGAACCGGGCGCCGGTCACCTCCGGACTCTCCGGCCGCGCCGACCGCCAGCGCCGTCTGCGCACCGCGTCGCCCGCCCGGCCGCCGACCTCCCGCGGCCCCATCCGGGACAGCCGCCGCAGGTACCAGCCCGCGCTCATGGTCATGGCGTCCTCGCCAACGTCACCGGCGCGCCACCGGCCAGACCGGTCTGCACGGCGAGGGAGGCCGCCGTGGTGGCGACCAGCGACTCCAGCGTCACCGGCATCGGCCCGCCGGTCCGCACGGCCTCGAGGAACGCGTCCAGCTCGGCGCGCTGCCCCTTGTCCCGGGCCTTCGGCAACCGTGAACTGACCCATCGCTTACGGCCGTACACCGAGGCACGGACGAAGTCGTCGAGCCGCAGCACCTTGCCGTCCGCGACCAGGTCCAGCGTCTCCTTGGGGAAGCCGGGCGAGCCGGTGGTGACGTAGCTGATGGTGGCGGTGGACCCGTCCGGGTAGCGCAGCACGACCTGGAGGTCCTCGTTGCCGGAGGTGCCCACCGCGTACACCGAGACCGGGTCGGCGTCGAGCAGCCAGCTCGCCGTGTCGATGAAGTGCCCGCCCTCGCCGACGAACCGCGAACCCTCGGTGGCCTGCTGGAGGTACCAGCTGCCGTGCTGCAGCCGCCCCGCGTTGACTAGATAGCGCAGGCTCGCCGGTCCCGTCCGGGCGCCGAACTGCTTCCTGGCCTCCCGCAGCAGCGGCGCGAACCGCCGGTTGAAGCCCACCTGGAGCCGGTCGTTGCCGGACTCCTCCACCGCCTTGAGCACACCGGACAGCTCGTCCTCGGTGAGCGCCAGCGGCTTCTCCACGAACACCGTCTTGCCCGCCAGCAGCGCCCTTCGGGTCAGCTCGGCGTGCGAGCTGTGCCGGGTGACCACGAACACCGCGTCGATGGACGGGTCACCGAGCACGGCGTCGAGATCGGTGGTCGCCTCCGCGAAGCCGAGCTTGCGCTGGGCGTTGGCCGCGGACAGCGCCGTCGTGGTGACGACCGTGGACAGCTCGACGCCCTCGCGCTGCGCCAGGTGCGGCAGCAGCATCGACGTCGCGTAGTTCCCGGCGCCCGCGAACGCCAGCCGTACCGGCGTCTTGACGGCGCGGGCCGGGGCGGGTGACCCGACGCCTCGCGCGACCGCGGGCACGGTCACCTCCGGGGCCGTCGCCCCGGGGGTGTGCTCGGGGTACCGGAACAGCACGGCCACGGCCTTCAGCTCGCCGTCCTTCAGCCGCTGGTACGTCTTGACGGCGTCCTCGAAGTCGGCGACGTGGGAGACCAGGGGCTCCACGTCGACGCGTCCACGGGCGACCAGGTCGAGGAAGCACGCCAGGTTGCGGCGCTCCGTCCAGCGCACATAGCCGATCGGGTAGTCCCGCCCCTCCAGCTCGTACTCCGGGTCGTAGCGACCGGGGCCGTAGCTGCGGGAGAACCGGACGTCCAGCTCCTTCTCGTAGTACGCGTTCCACGGCAGGTCCAGGCGGCACTTGCCGATGTCGACGACCCGGCCGCGGTCCCGGCTCAGCCGGGCGGCCAGCTCGACGGGCTGGTTGCTGCTCCCGCCCGCCGCCAGGTACACCTGGTCCACCCCGTGCCCGTCCGTGAGTTCGGCGACGAAGCTCTCCACCGCCGCCGACGTGGGATCGCCGCAGGCCACGGCGCCCAGCCGCTCGGCCAGCGCACAGCGCGCCGGGTCGGGGTCGACACCGACCACGTTGACTCCGGAAGCGGTCAGCAACTGCACCACGAGCTGCCCGATCAGGCCCAGGCCGATGACCAGCGCCGCGTCGCCGAGCTGTGGCTCACCGCGGCGGACGCCCTGCAACGCGATGGACCCGACCGTGCCGAACGCCGCGTGCCGTGGCGCGAGGCCGTCCGGGACCCGGGCGTAGAGGTTCTTCGGCACCCAGTTCAGCTCGGCGTGCAGCGCGTGCTCATTGCCCGCGCACGCCACCACGTCGCCCACGGCCACGTCGTCGATCCCGGGGCCGACCTGCTCGACCACCCCGCACAGCGAATAGCCCAGCGGCGTGTAGGAGTCCAGCTTCCCCATCACCTTGCGGTAGGTGGCGGGCAGCCCGTTGGTGGCCACGCTCTGCATGACCTTGGCCACCTGGTCGGGGCGGGAGCGGGCCTTGCCCACCATCGACATGCCCGCCTCGGACACCTTCATCAGCTCGGTACCGGTGGAGATCAGCGAGAAGAGGCTCCGGACCAGCACCCCGCCCGGCTTGCACCCCGGCACCGGAACGTCGAGCAGCGCCAGCTCGCCGCTCTTGTAGTTCTGCACAACCTGTTTCACCAAGACTCCTTCAGTTCCTAAGCCGTCGAGCCAGAGTTCTGGCCGGATCCGGAGGTCGCGCCGCGGTACCAGTACTCGAGGGTCAGCACATGCCACAGATGCTTGGAGAAGTCCCGCTGGCCCGCGGCGTCCTCCGCGACGAGCCGCTGCAGCGCCTCGCGGCGCAGGAACCCGGAGCGGACGAGCACGCCGTCGTGCACCACCTCCCGCACCAGGGGCGCCAGATCGCGGCTCATCCAGGCCCGCAGCGGGGCGCTGAACAGGCCCTTGGGCCGGTACACGATCTCCCGGGGCAGCACCGAGGTGGCCGCCTCCTTGAGGACGACCTTGCCCTGCCGCCCGACGATCTTGCGATCACCGGGGACGGCGAACGCCGCCCTGACCACGTCGACGTCCACGTACGGCACCCGCACCTCGGTCGACGCGGCCATGCTCGACCGGTCCGTGTACGCGAGGTTCAGGCCCGGCAGGAACATCCGGGCGTCGGTCAGGCACATGCGGTTGACGAAGTCGTCCAGCTCGTTGTCCCGGTAGACGTCCGCGTGCTCGGTCAGCACGTCGTCGACGGTCCCCGCCAGGTCCGGATCGAGCAGGGCGAGCAGCTCCCGCCGGTCGTACATGGTGTAGCTGCGCCGGAACGCCGTCTCCTCCGGCAGCTCGGCGAAGGAGAGAAACCGTTTCGCGAAGCGCACCGACCGGTACCCCCGGCGGCTCGTCGCCACCGGCAACCGGTCCACGGCCGCGTGCACCCCGCGCCGCAGGGGCCGGGGCACGCGCTGGTAGCGCAGCGCGATCAGGTTGGCCAGGTGCTTGCGGTACCCGGCGAACAGCTCGTCGGCGCCCATCCCCGACAGCATCACCTTGACCCCGGCCTCCCGGGCGGCCGAGCAGATCAGGAAGGTGTTGATGGCGGCCGGGTCGCCGATCGGCTCGTCCAGGTGGTACGTCATCTGCGGCAGCAGGTCGAGCACGTTCGGGGCGATCTCGATCTCGTGCAGATCGACGCCGAACCGCTCGGCCACCCTGCGGGCGTAGCGCAGGTCGTCCGGCATCGCCTCGAACCGGGCGTCCTCCGCGCGGAACCCGATCGTGTAGGCGGAGATCCCGGGCTGGTGCCGGGCCGCCAGCGCGGTCAGATAGCTGGAGTCGAGACCGCCGGACAGGAAGGTCGCCACCGGCACGTCGGAGAGCAGATGGCGCCGGGTCGACTCCTCGACGACGGCGGCCAGGTCGGGCTGCTCGCCCTCGCGGGCCTCGGCGGCGACGTCCTTGAGGTTCCAGAACCGGCCGCGCTCCACCCGGCCGTCCGGTCGGCACCGCAGCCAGCTCCCCGGCGGCAGCTTCTCCGCCTCGCGGTACGCGCAGCGCGAGTCCGGCACCCAGTAGTACAGCAGCGACGCCACCAGCGCCCCGGGGTCCACCTCCAGCGACCCGCCCGTCACGGCGGCGAGCGCCTTCAGCTCGGAGGCGAACACCAGCCCCTCGCCGCGCCGGAGCAGGAACAGCGGCTTGATGCCCAGCTGGTCACGGGCGAGCACCAGTTCCCCGGTGCGCTCGTCGAAGACC
Organism: Streptomyces sp. NPDC057877; assembly: GCF_042796855.1. Lineage (NCBI taxonomy): Bacteria > Bacillati > Actinomycetota > Actinomycetes > Kitasatosporales > Streptomycetaceae > Streptomyces > Streptomyces sp. NPDC057877. The sequence continues at coordinate 656,293 of NZ_JBHVMS010000001.1, read as the reverse complement.
GCGAACGCGAACATGCCGCGCAGCCGGGGCAGGCAGCCGGTGCCCCAGCGCCGCCAGGCCTCCAGCAGCACCTCGGTGTCGGAGGTGCCGCGGAACCGCACCCCGGCGGACGCCAGTTCGGCGCGCAGCTCGGGCGCGTTGTACAGCTCGCCGTTGTACGTGAGGGCGAGGCCGTCCGAGACCATCGGCTGGGCGCCGGTCTCGGACAGGTCGATGATCGACAGTCGGCGGTGCCCGAGATGCACCTCGCCGTCACCGACGGGATGGTTGTACCGGCCCGCCCCGTCCGGACCGCGGTGGGCGAGGATGTCGGTGAGCCGGTCGGTGACGACCTTCCCGTCCGGCCACCGGTACGTGCCTGCGATGCCACACATGTCCTACCGTGCCTCCTGGTCGCCGTCCGGGACGCGGGCGGCCCACACCCGCACCCGCTCCGTGCGCAGCTGACCCGTCCCGTTCTGCCGGGCCAGCCGCTCGTGGTGGCCGCGCAGCGCGAGGTGCGGGCCGTCCCACAGCGTGCCGTCGGTGCGGTCACGCGGATCCGGGTCGATCAGCACCACGCCGATCACCGGGATGTTGAGATCCGCCAGCTGCCGCGCCACGGTGTGCAGCCATACGGCGCCGGAGTGCCCGGCGCGTACGACGAGCACGGTCTGCGTGCCGAGGTACTGCAGGTCCGTCCACGCCGTGCCGGGCGCGACCGAGCCGACGCCGAAGCGGCGCTCCTGCCGGGAGAGGGTCGCGGCACGCGCGCCGCTCACCACGGCCGCGCCCTGCGGCTTCTGCCGGTGGTTGGCGAGGCGCAGCCCGGGCAGGCCGTCGATGATCACCACCGGCCCCTCCGCCGCCAGCTCCCCGGCGACGTCCAGGGCGATCTCGCTGGTGGCGCGGGCACAGCCCAGTTCCAGCAGCGACACCGTCTCCGCCGAGCCGCGCACGGTGCGGGCCAGCATCACGGTGAGCCGCTCGCGGGCCGCCCGGGCCCGTCGGCGCCGCCACAGCCGGGACCGCCCGCGGGGCAGCTCCGCGATGACCGAGGCGCCCAGCTCCGCCGCGATCTCCCGGCGCAGCACGGGGCGGCCCGCCACCACCGCGCCGACCGCGGCCACCGCGAGCCCCAGCACGAGGCCCAGGACGAGCCCGATCACGGCGTTCGTGGCCGCGGTCCTGGGCAGGGAGTGCTCCATCGCGCGCGGCGCGTCCACGATCTGCGTACCGGCGACGAGCTGGGGCGCGCCGAGCCGCGCCTCCGCGGCACGCTGGTCGAAGTCGGCGATCCGCGAGGTGAGTTCGGCCCGGCGGGCGAACAGCGCCTCGGTGTCCGCCGCTCGCGGTCCGGACTCCGGTGAGGCCTCCCCGATCTCCGCGTTGACCTCGGCGAGTTCCTCCCGCATCCGGTCACGCTGCGCGAGCAGGGTCTTGGCCTCCGCGTTCGCGGCCTCCCGCATCCGCCGCACATGGTCGGTGACGAACGCGTCGGCCAGCGCCCCGGCCCGGGCCACCGCCTCCGCCTCGCTGTCACCGGTCACGGTGATCTGGAGCAGGTTGTTGGTCAGTCCGGCGCCCTCGTACTCCCGCATGAAGTCCTCCGGACGCTCCGGGGAGTCCAGGGACTTCAGGGCCGCTTCGGCGATCCGCGTGGTCTGCAGCAGGGCGACGTCGGTACGGATCAGTGTTCCGGTGTCGTTCGGCTGGTCGTCCTCATGGGCGACCAGCACCTTGGTCACCGCGGTCGGCGGTGGCGGCAGCAGCACGGCCACCGCGACACCGGCGAGCAGTCCCAGCAGCGCCATGGAAGACCACAGGCGGCGGCGCCTGCGGACCGCCACCACCAGCGCCTGGAGGTCGAACAGGGGAGTGGCGGCCGACTCCGAGGCCGTGCTCGTCGTCATACCGAACCTCCCGTCGCACCGTCGCCGACGGCGACCGGTGACTTCGCGTCACCCGGCGGCCGTCCGGCGGGCCGCGCCGGACGGGCCAGGACCGTACTGGCGACGACGAAGCCGACGATCTCGTGCCCGGCGTCCGCACAGGCATCGGCGACGCCCGTGAGTTCCGCCGCCGTACAGTCGCCCGCGCCGAGCACGACCAGGGCACCGGACTCGGTGTCGCGGTCCGGCACCAGCGGCCGGGACGCCGAGACCTCCACCACCCTGAGCGACAGGTCCCCGTCGGCCTCGGCCACGAGCTGTTCGGCGGCCCGGCGGGCGGTCCCGTCGCCGTCCGGTACGACGACCAGCAGCCGATGGGGAGCGGGCAGCCGGTCCCGGAGGCGGGCGCACACCCGCCGGTAGCGGATCCGTCTGCCGCGCTCGTCGTCGGACGTCAGCGGGGCCGGTACGTCCCACCGGACGTCGAGGCCCAGCAGCCGCCGTATTCGGGCCCGTAGCCCACGGTCCCCCGGCCGGTGGACCGGCCGCTCACCGGGTACGTCGACGGTCCCCAGCAGCGCCGAGCCCAGCGCCGCCGCGATCTCCGGTTCGGTGCGCGGCCGACGGCTCATCCGCGCCGCGGTGAGATGGCCGATGACCGCGAGGAGGACGAACAGCAGCGCCCCGGCGACGATGAGCTGCGTCCTGGTCGGCGGGGCCTCGCCGGTCGGCCGGGCCGCCGGTCCCATCACGACCATGTTGGCCTTGAGGGAGGCCGGATCGACCTGGTCCAGCTTGTTCATGGCCTCCTGGAGCGTGGTGCGCAGCTTCTCCAGCTCGGTGCGGGCCTGCACGCTCTCCACGGTCTGACCCGGATCGGCCGCGTTGGCCAGGTCGGTGATACGGCGGCTGGTCTGCACCACCATCTGCCGCAGCTCCTCGGGCCGCGCCGCCGCCTCGGGGTCGGTGCTCTCGTCCCCGATCCGCGCGGCGAACGCGACGAACTGCGCGGCCACCTGGTCGGAGAGCCGTTGCGCGCGCTCCGGGGTCTCGGCCCTGGCCGAGATCTTGATGATGTTCCCGTCGGCGGCCTTGGCGCTCACCTGCTCCCGCAGTTCGCTGCCGCTGACCCCGTTCCAGTCGAGCGCGGCGGCGGCCCGGTCGACGACCACGGAACTGGTCGCGACCTGCGCCTGGGTGAGCAGCTCGCGCTCCTCCCACGCCCCGGGCAGCAGGACGGACGCCGACGTCGTGTAGCGCGGCGGGAACAGCACGGAGGCGCCGTAGCCGAGGAGCGCGCCGAGGACGGCGAGGGCGGCGAGCAGCCGCCAGCGCCGCCGGAATATCCGGCCGATCGTGGCCAGCCGTATCGTGTCATCGCTCAACGACGCGACCTCCGCCCTGTCCTGGCCGGGCCGCCCGCCGACACCGGAGGGCGGTTGCGGCAGGCGGCGGCGTAGGCCGCGAGCAGCGAGCGCTGGGAGTTGCGCCAGGAGAGCTGCCCGCTGATCCGCTCCTGACCGATCTTGCCCATCCGGGCCCGTTGCTCCGGATCGTCCAGCAGCAAGGCGATGAGCCGGGCGAACTCGGCCTCGTCGTTGGCGGGCGCGTAGACGGCGGCGTCACCGGCGGAGACCCGCGCCTCCTTCAGGTCGAACGAGACGATCGGGCGGCCCATCACCATGTACTCCAGGACCTTGTTCATGGTCGACACGTCGTTGAGCGGATTGCGCGGGTCGGGGGAGAGGCACACGTCCGCGGTGGACAGGTAGCGCGCCAGGTCGGCGTCCGGCACGCGCCCCGTGAACTGCACCTGCTCGGAGAGCCCGAGCCGCCCGGACAGCTCCACCATCGCGTCGAAGGTGTCGCCGCCGCCGACGAACACCGCGTGCCAGTCGCTCCGCCCCACCTCGTCGCGGAGCTTCGCCAGGGCCCGCAGGGCGTAGTCGACGCCGTCCTGCGGTCCCATGACACCGAGGTAGCACAGCAGATGGGGCTTGCCGCGCCGCAACTCCGGCTCGGGCGGCACCGGATGGAACCGGTCGACGTCCGGGGCGCTGCGCACCACGAAGACGTCCTCCGGCCGCTGACCGCCACGGCGTACCGCGACGTCGCGGTAGCTCTCGTTCGTGGCGAGCACGATGTCGGCGGCCCGGTAGGTCCGCCGCTCAAGGGCGCACACCGCGCGGTAGAGCAGGTCCTCGCCGCGGTCGAACCGGGAGAGGTACAGCTCGGGTACCAGGTCGTGCTGGTCGAAGACGAACCGCGCGCCGCGCCGCTTCAGCCACAGGGCGGGCAGGAACAGCAGGTCGGGCGGGTTGCAGGCGTGCACCACGTCGACCGGGCCGACCTTCCGGGCCAGCCGGGCAGTGTGCCACAGCGCCGATCCGTACTCCCGCAGATAGCCGGACGGTCCTCCGGTCGCCGCGCGCAACGGGTAGCGGAGGATCCGCACCCCGTCGATCACCGCCTCGGGCTCGGTGTCCCGTTTGCTTCCCCGCGGGCAGATGACGTGCACCTCCCAGCCCGCGTCGCGCAGTGTCGTGCACTCCTGCCACACGCGCCGGTCGAACGGCACGGACAGGTTCTCCACCAGGATCAGCGCGCGGCGGCCGGAGCCGTCGCCGCTGCCTGCGTCACCAAGCGTCGTGTCACCAAGCAAGGCCCATGTACCCCGGTTCGGTCCGGCGCGTCTCGGCGTCGGGTAGGCGGATGAGATCGACGAGTACCGGGCCGTCCCCGTGGGGCAGCGCCGACAGCACGGCCGGGTCCTTGGTCCCGACCAGGCACACCTCGGCGTGTTCGAGCACTTCCTCAACGGAGTCCGCGAGTAGCTGCCCGAGGTGCGGCAGCCGGTTCTCGATGTACTCGCGGTTCGCGCCGATGAGCCGCGAGAGGTTCACGTTGGCGTCGTAGATCCGCAGGTCGTACCCCTTGCCGAAGAGTCTCTCCGCCAGCTCCACGAGCGGGCTCTCGCGCAGGTCGTCGGTGCCGGGTTTGAAGGACAGCCCGAACAGGCCCACCCGGCGCTTGCCGGTGCGCTCGACCAGGTCCACCGCGCGCTGGAGGTGGTCGGCGTTGGAGGGCAGGACGTGGGCGAGGATGGGCACCGAGACGTCGGCCCGGTGCGCCGCGTGGACCAGGCTGCGCAGGTCCTTGGGCAGGCAGGAGCCACCGAAGGCGAAGCCGGGCCGCAGATAGGCCGGGCTGATGTTCAGCTTGTGGTCGGCCAGGAAGACGTCCATCACCTGGTGCGAGTCCACGCCGAGCGCCTGGCACACCGCGCCCAGTTCATTGGCGAAGCCGATCTTGAGCCCGTGGAACGCGTTGTCCGCGTACTTGATCGCCTCGGCCGTCGGCACCGGCACCCGGAACACCTCACCCGGTAACCCGTCGTACAGCGCCGCGACCACGTCTCCGCTGGCCGGGTCGATCTCCCCGATGACGGTCTTGGGCGGGTCGAAGAAGTCCCGCACGCTGGTGCCCTCGCGCAGGAACTCCGGGTTGACCGCCACCCCGAAGTCCACCCCGGCCGTACCGCCGACGTGCTTCTCCAGGAGCGGCACCAGCAGGTTCAGGCAGGTGCCCGGGAGCATGGTGCTGCGGAACACGACGGTGTGCCGCCCGCCCCGCTCGGCGAGCGCGGCGCCGATCTGCTCGGTGACCCGCTCCAAGTACGTCGTGCACAGGCTGCCGTTGGGCTCCGACGGCGTGCCCACGCAGACCAGCGACACATCGCTGCCCATGATCGCCTCGCGGACGTCGCCGGTGGCGCGCAACGCCCCGGTCCGCACGACCTCGGCGGTCAGCTCGCCGATCCGCTCCTCGACCACGGGCGCCTTGCCGTCGTTGACCAGGTCGACCTTCACCGGGTTGACGTCGACCCCGATGACCTCGTGACCCATGCTGGCCAGGCACGCGGCCGACACACAACCCACGTAGCCGAGCCCCAGGACGCTTACCTTCATGACCCGTTCCTCCCCCCGGACAGGCCCTCGCGGCCTGCCGTCCGTGCGCTGACCAGACCCCTACGACTACGACTACGACGAACCCCGCGCATCAGTAGGCCCCCTGCCCCTGGAGCACCGCACGCAGCGTCTTCCACAAGATCACCGTGTCGAGTGCGAGCGACCAGTCCTCCACGTAGCGCAGGTCCAGCCGGACGGCCTCCTCCCACGGCAGGTCGCTGCGTCCGCTGATCTGCCACAGGCCGGTGAGGCCGGGCTTGACCAGCAGCCGCCGCCGGATGTCCGGGCCGTACGCGGCGGACTCCTCCGGTAAGGGGGGCCGCGGACCGACCAGCGACATCGAGCCGGTGAGCACGTTGAACAGCTGCGGCAACTCGTCGATCGAGTACCGGCGCAGCACCGATCCCACCCGGGTCACCCGCGGATCCCGGCGCAGCTTGAACAGCAGCCCGGCACCCTCGTTGAGGTCCGCCAGCTCGGCACGGGCCCGGTCGGCTCCGGCGACCATGGTGCGGAACTTGTAGATGGTGAACTCCCGGCCGTCCTTGCCGACCCGCCGCTGCCGGTAGAACACCCCACCCCGGCTGTCGGCGACGACAAGCAGCCCGACGAGCACCATCAACGGCGCGAAGAGGACGAGCAGAAACGCCGCGCCCAGCCGGTCGACGACCTCCTTGACCGCCCGGCGGCCCCCGGTGAACGCGGGCATGCTGACCCGCAGCAGCGGTATCCCGAGCACGGCGTCGACATGCAGCCGCGGACCGGCCACCTCCATCAGCACCGGGGCCACCACCATCTCGGCCTCGCTGCCCTCCAGGTTCCAGGCCAGCCGCTGGAGCCGGTCCGGTGACCAGTGCGGGTCCGGTGTGATCGCGACGACCCGGTAGCCGTCGCGGCGTACGTGCATGGCGACGTCCGACAGTCGCCCGACGACCGGCACGCCGTCCAGCTGATCGCCGTCGAGCCCCACGCCGTCCGCCGTGCACACCGCGTCCACCCGCCAGCCGAGATGCGGGAACTTGCGGGAACGGCTGATCAGATCACGGACGGTGGCTCTGCTCCCGGCGGCGAGCACCGGCCGCAGACACTGTCCTTCCTTGCGCTGCCTGTGCAGCCTGAGCCGCAGCAGATACCGCTCGGTCATGGTGACGATCGCGATGGCCGGTATCGCCACGAAGATCCAGAGCTTGATGTTGCGCGAGGTGAGGGCGATCCCACCGAGCGCCAGCACGACGACCGCCGTGAACAACGAGCGCCCGAGCCGCCGGAATTCCTCCGCGCCCTGCCCGAGCACACCCGGCGCCCACGCCCGGCTCACCGTCAGCGCTCCCAGCACCAGCAGTTCGGTGCCGAAGGCGAGGATGCCCCACTTCTCATGCCAGTTGGCCGCGTCGCGGGCACCGAAGAAGATGCCGATCCCCGCCACCACGAAGGCGGTGGCCACGGTGTCGCTGATGATCACGGTACGCCGGTACCGCTGTTCCCAGTCGCTCGCGGCCCTCTTGACTCTCCCGTCCGCCAGACGCCCGCGCGCCGACGGAAACGGGTCGACTATTTCCCCCTGCTGCACAAGACCCCCCCCAGGTCACCAGGGGTCAGACGGCTCCGCCCACCCCTGTTCCTCCCCCCGGGAGGCGCCCCGCCTCCCGCGCCGCGCTGTTCCTCCCCTCGGAAGGCCCCCGCCTTCCGCGCATGACATTCCGGTTACTCGTCGAGGTCCGTGAAACCTCGGGTGCTCCCCGCACCCAAGAGGCCCTCTCGGGCTCCACCTCTTGATCACGCCCACGTCTGGCCACGAGGGCGTGACTGCTGGCTCCGGGTGGTGCCAGACCTAAAGATCATTAACGGTTGCTTCATGTCCGAACAGCTGAAGCATGGTCAATCTAGACCATCGGCGCCGGTAAGAAGAGGGGATGTGGAGAATTTGTGCGCAAGCTTTGAGACTTGATTTTTCGGCCGGTTCGGATGGGGGGCGAGTGCATGACCGGGGCATGGCGGGCGCATGGCGACCGGGTGCCGAGCGGTAGCCGCCGGATGGGCGAGATGCCTGGTCAGGGGCGTGTGAGCGGCCAATGGAAACCCGGTTTCCGCGGTGAATAGGACAGCGGCAAGTTCTTGGCTGACGGGTCGGTCAGATGGGCCCGGCGACCAGCGAAGACAAAGACGTGAATGCGATAGCGTCCGCAAGCGCGCGGCCCGGAGCGGGCCGGAGAGGCAGGACTACGGTGGCACCGCGGCCGGGTGGCGAGACGGACAAGTTCGGCAATCGCTACGAGGGCGCCTGGACGATCAGGCATGCCCTCTACGTGCTGCTGGGCTCCGGGACGTCGCTCTGCGTGGAACCGGCCGGGCCGTCGGGTGACGGGGTCGAGTTCGTCTACCGGCACGACCAGCGCACCGAGGCGCACCAGGTCAAACGGCAGAACCGCAACGCGAACAGCTGGAACGTGGCCGCACTTCGCGACAAGGGAGTGTGGGAGAGCCTGCGCGCGCACGTGGAGGCGGGCCGGACATTCCACTTCGTCTCCACGCTTCCGGCCCGCGCACTCGACGAACTCACCGACCGCGCCCGCCGCTCCGACCATCTCGCCTCCTTCGAGACCGAGTGGCTGACGGACGAACTGCGGGGTCCCTTCGAGGCGCTCGCCTCGGACGGCGTCTACGGTTCGGCCGCGACCGCCTGGAGGATGCTGAGAGGGCTCCGGGTGGAGTGGCACGACGAACGGGACCTCGTGCACACCAACGCGGTGTTGGCCGAGCGGGTTCTGGCGGGAGTACCGGGTCACCTCGCGGCGCTCGCCCTCGGCCAGCTCCTGCTCGACAACCTGGGCACCACGCTCGACGCCGCGGCCATCACCGCCCGACTGGCGCCGTACCGGCTGCGGGGCGTCGTACGGGCCGACGCCGTCGCGGTGTCCGACGCCGTGGGCACGGTAACGCGCCGGTGGGTGGCGAGTGTCGAACGTGCGCTGCTGCGGCCCGTGATCCCCCGGGCGGAGGCCGTCGACCTCGTGGCGGAGGTCAGGGAGGGCGACGCGCGGCTCGTCCTGGTGACCGGAACGGCCGGCGGCGGCAAGAGCGCCGTGCTGCACCAGGCCTTCACCGCCCTCGAAGAGGCGGCCACACCGGTTCTCGCCTTCCGTCTCGACCGACTGGAACCCTTCGGCTCGACCCAGGAACTGGGACAACGCGTCGGCCTGCCCATGTCCCCGGTCGGCGCCCTCGGCGCCGTGGCGGACGGGCGGCCCTGCGTCCTCCTCGTGGACCAGCTCGACGCCGTCAGCATGGTGTCGGGACGGATTCCGGACACCTTCGACCCGGTGGCCGACCTGGTGGACGAGGCCGCGGCACATCCCGGCATGCGGGTGGTCCTGGCCTGCCGCGCCTTCGACGCCGAGGCCGACGCCCGCATCCGCGGACTCACCCACCCCGACCACTGCACACACGTCACGGTCGGCTCCCTCTCGGACGCCCAAGTCGACGCCGCCGTCACCGACATGGGTTTGGACGCCGCCCGACTGGCCGCGCCGCAGCGGGCGTTGCTGCGCTCACCGCTGCACCTCGTCCTGCTCGCCCAGGTCGCCGACCAGGACGAGGCACTCTCCTTCCACACCACCCGACAGCTGTTCGACGCCTTCTGGGACACCAAACAGGAGCAGTGCGCCCGGCGTCAGCCCGCGGTGCGCTTCCACGACGCCGTCTCGACCGTCGTCGCCGCCATGAGCGCGCGGCAGCGGTTGTCCGTGCCGTACAGCGTTCTCGACACGGACGACCTCGCCGCCAGCCGGAAGGTGCTCGAGTCCGAACACGTCTGTGTACGGGACGGCCGTCAACTGGCCTTCTTCCACGAGAGCTTCTTCGACTACGCCTTCGCCCGCGACTGGCTCCGGCGCGACGAGAGCCTCGTCGCCTTCCTCACCGGTGGGGAGCAGGAACTGTTCCGCCGCGGACAGCTCCGGCAGGTGCTCGACCACCTACGGGACCTCGACCCGGAACGGTTCGCCGAGGAGACCGAGGCGCTGCTGACCGGCCCGGAGATCCGCTACCACCTCAAGGACCTGACCCAGGCGGTGCTGCGCGGCTTGGACGCGCCCACCGCCGCGGAGTGGGGCGCCGTCGCCCGGGTGCTGGACACGCGCCCGTACTTCCTGAACCGCTTGGCCGAACTGGTCTGGCGACCGGCCTGGTTCCGCCGGGCGGACGACGAGGGCGTCATCGAGAACTGGCTCGACAGCGCCGACACACGGGAGCGGGACTGGGCGACAGCGGCGATGGTGGCGGTCGCCGACGCCTTGCCCGATCGGGTGGCCCGTGTCCTGGAACCGCGCACCGCGGACGCCCGGTACGGCGCGTGGCTGCTCCGGATCGTTCCCCGCGCCCGCCTCGCCGGAAGTCGACCGCTGTTCGACCTCCTGCTCGACGGCGTACGAAAGGACCTCCTCACCGGCGTCGAACACGTCCTGTGGGACCCGACGGGCGACCTGGCGGCCGAGGAGCCCACCTGGGTGATCGAGTTGCTGGAGGCGCTGCTGGCGGAACGCCCGGATGCCCTCCGGCTGGACGGTCAGGGCCGTGTGGCGGTGCTGCTGACCCCGGACTACGCCGCACGCCGGATGGTGACCGCGGCCGCCTCCGGCGCCCCGGAGGAGTTCTGCCTCCGGCTGCTGCCGGTCCTGCTGACCGTCATGCGCCTGACCGCCTACCCGGCACGGACCGGACGACCCGTTCGGGACCGCCACTTCTGGCACCGGCATCCCGGCGACGACCCGAGCGACCTGGGCGACGCCCTGCTGCACGGTGCGGCCCACGCCCTGCGGAGCACGGCGGGCCGGGACGCCTCGCGGGCGCGTCAGCTGGTGGAGCGCCTGGCGACCGAGCCGTACGAGACGGCGCAGTGGCTGCTGTACCAGGCGCTGGCCGCGGCGGGACCCGCTCTCGCTCCGTGGTCCGCCGAGATCCTTCTCCAGGGCAGGCACCGTCTCCTGTCCGGCTACGCGGCCAACGCCGTGTGGGGCGCCCGTGAGGTGCTCCACGCCATCGGCGGCGCCCTGCCCGACGACACCCTCGGGCGGCTGGAGGAGTACCTGCTCCGCCTGCGGCTGCCCTCGGACGAGGAACTCTCGCCGTGGCACGAGTTCACCCTGCTGACGGCCCTCCCCGAAGCGCGGCTCTCCGAGCGGGCGAGGCGGCGGCTCGGTGAACTCCGCCGACTCCACGACGACCGACAGGCGCCCGACGAACCGGAGGGGATGACGGGCGGACGGGTCGGACCGCCCATCCCGCCGGAAGCGGCTGAACGCATGAGCGACGACCAGTGGCTGCGAGCCATGAGGAAGCACAGCCGCGACCGCACCGACTGGGTGACCGGTACCGGCGGGGCGCGCGAGCTGTCCCACGTGCTGCGGAGCATGACGGTGGCGGACCCCGGCCGGTTCGCGCGGCTCGCCCCGCGGATCGACGCCGGGACGCATCCGGCCTACGGTGCCTCGCTGCTCCAAGGCCTCGGGGAGGCCGAGCCGTACGCCGACCCGGAGACCGTCTTCGCGGCGGTGCGCCACTTCGCGAGCAGGGGCAGGCCCGAGCAGGACCAGTGGCTGGGACACGCCCTGCGGAAGTACCTCGACCACGTGCCGCCCGACCTGGTGGAGACACTCCTGAGCCGCGCCCTCGACTCGAGTGACCCGAGGGCCGCCGCCGATCCCACCGGCGCGCACGCGACCGACCCGACGCGTGATCTGATCACCGCGGGGATCAACACCGTGCGGGGCTGCGCGGCGGAGACCCTGGGCGATCTGCTCCGCCACGACGGGGACGGGTCCCGCGCCGCCCTGATCGTCCCCCGACTGGGCCGCCTGGCGGCCGACCCCTCGCTAGACGTCCGGGCGTGTGTGGCCCACGCGCTGCGTGCCGCGATCCGTCACGACCGCCCTGCCGTGGCCGATGCCTTCGCGGTGCTCGTCCAGGCTCCCGACCAGTTGCTGGCCTCACCGTATGCGCACCGCCTGACCGTCGCCCTGATGCACGGTGACCCGCTGCTGGTCGGACCGCTGACACAACGGATGCTGCACTCCCCGGTGGCGTCGGTGCGCCGGGTCGGCGGGCAGATCGCCGCGCTGGCCGCGATGGAGTGGGAGACTCCGGACCTGCTGGCGAAGGTGCTCGCCGGGAACGACACGGCGCAGCGGCAGGGAGCGGCGGACGTGTGCGCCCGGCGCCTCCTGAACACCGGTGACGCGGCGCTCGCCCACCACGCGCTCGTCCGGTTCTTCCATGACTCCGCGCAGGAGGTACGGGAAGCCGCGGCAGCGGTGGCCGCCGAGTTGCGCGGCCGACGTCTGCGGCCCCACGGGCGGACGCTCACCGCGCTGATCGACTCCCGTGCCTTCGAGGCGGCCCTGCCACAACTGCTGATCACGCTCGAACACGCCCCCGACCAGGTCGATGAACTGGTCCTGACGTGTGTGCGGCGCTTCGTCACGGTCTTCGGCGCCGCCTCGGCCGACCTGGCCCGCGGTGCGGCGGCCGACGCCCGCGACATCGGCCGCCTGCTGGTGCGCGCGTATGTCCAGGCGAACTCACCCGCCCGCCGGTCCGAGATCCTCGATGTGCTGGACCGACTACTGCTCCTCGGGTCCTACGGCGTGATCGAGGCGATCAACGACTCCGACCGAAGCTGAACGAAAGTGATGCTCTCCTGTTTGGGCGCACAGGAAGTACGGCGGAGTACAGCGGGATACGGCGGACGCTCCAGGCGTGCGCCGCCGCGCGCCCCGGCGTGCGTCCGACGCACCGGCGGACCGGGCGGAAGCGTTCACCGCCGCGGGGGCCGAGTGCTGTGCTGTGCGGATGATGCACGGCTCGAACTCCCACGGTCGCGCGGCCTTCCTCGACATGCTGTCGCCCGCAGCGCGAACGGCTCTCCTGCGGATCGGCACTCGACGCCACTACTCCGTGGGCGACGTACTCATCCACCAGGGCGACCACGTACAGGAGCTGATGGTCCTCCACGAGGGCCTGGCGAAGGTGACGGCCCGGCTGGGCGGTGACCGGGTGTGGCTCATGGACATCAGGGTCGCCGGGGACACCGTGGGCGAGGTGGCGGCGATGGGCCTCGGGCCGCGGTCGGCCACGGTCACCGCCTGCGGCACCGTGGTCGCCACCGCCGTACCGCGCGACGCCCTGGAACCCTTCCTCCTCGATCACCCCGAGACGTCACTGGCCCTCAACCGCATGCTGTGCGGCAGACTGCTCCGCTCCGACCGCCTACGACTGGAGCTGGGCGGATATCCGGTCCTGGTCCGGCTGGCGCGCGTCCTCGTGGAACTCGCGGACTCGTACGGGCGACCCGACCGCAACTCGGTGCGCATCGACGTGAACCTCTCCCAGCCGGAACTGGCCGCCCTCACCGCGTCCACCGCGCACACCGTGCACAAGGCCCTCGCCCGGCTGCGCAACGAAAGGATCATCACCACCGGCCTCCGTCAGACGTTCGTACGGGACATGGTCCGTCTGCGTGAGGCGGCGTTGCTGAGTGTCCCGGCTGCCTAGGACCAGGCCAAGAGAACCGCATTAATGCGGCTTCTTTGATGATCACCGCCCCTTCCTCCCATGGTTGGCGTGCACCGCACCCAACCCCTTCTGGAAGGTGGCGAGTTGTCGTGAGAGAAGTCTCCGCACCCCAACCCCCGGCCCGCCCGCCGCACCGTCGGCTGTGCCTGGCCGTGGACGTCGAGCACTACAGCCGTCTGGACACCCGGACGCAGTCGGCCGTCCAGTCCGGCCTGGTCCGGATGCTGGACGAGGCCGCGGCGTCGACCGGGCTGGACCGGGCGTCCTGGAAGCGTCAGCCGCAGGGCGACCTGGAGTTCGCGGTCCTCCCCGAGGCCACGCCGGAGGACGCCGTGCTGGGCCCCTTCGTGCACCACCTCGCGGTCCGCCTCAGGGACCGCAACGCCCGCCCGGCCGCTCCGAGGGTCAGGCTGCGGCTGGCGGTGGACTCCGGCGTGGTCGCGGACGCGGCCCTCGGCCACGCCGGACCGGCCCCGGTCGCCGTGGCCCGCTTCGTCAACGCGCCCCAGCTCAGGAACGTACTCGCCGCCCTCACCGCGGCGGATCTCGCCGTCATGGTCTCGGACCGGCTGTACCAGGATGTGGTGCGGTCCGGGCGGCCGGACCTCGACCCCGCTCAGTACGTGCGGGCCCATGTGCGGGTGAAGGAGTTCGGCGGCTACGGCTGGATCCGGGTGCCGGGCCATGCGGCGGACGACGTGCGGTCGGCCATGGCGGAGGCGCCGGGGCCGTGGCCCTCGACCGACGCGGAGGCGCCGGGGCCGCGACCTTCGACCGACGCGGAGGCGCCGGGGCCGCGACCCTTGACCGACGCGGACGCCCCGAGCGGGATGGCCCTGTCCCAGTACGTCCACCAGGGGGCCGCTGTCGGCCGGGACGTCGTCGGCGGTCTCACGGTCGGCCTTCCGGTGCCCCCGCCGCCAGCCGACGGCCCCGGGCCCACCCGGTGACGGCCTTCCAGACGGTCCCGCCCTGGCGCGATCGGGGCAACGGCCAGTGGGCGGACTACGGCGTGAACGTCGGCCACGCCGTGTACGGCGGCATCCACTTCCACCCTCCCGCCCCGCCCGCGCGTGGGGGCGGGACCGCGCACCCGGACCGCACGACGTGGCCCGCGGCCGTGCGGTCGGCCTTGACCGACCTCGCCCGTGCCTGCGGCCGAACGGCCACCGCCATGTCGTATCTCCGGCCCGACGAGGCCGGAACGGAGGACACATGACAACGACCGAACCCGAGGGCGTCTTCGCCCGGATCGACCGAAGCGTCGCCGGACCACCCGACGGCCCATGGCCTTCCCTCACGGTGCACGTCGGCTCCCGTGCGCTCCTGCTCTCGCCGGACGAGAGCAGAGGGGCGCTCTACGGACCACGGCGGGACGCGGTGCTCGGCGCCGCGGTCTGGCGACAGGCCGTCACCGAGGCCCGAAAGGAGCCGCAGGACGACGACGGTGCCGGACGGCTGCTCGTCGTCTGGCTGGCCCTCCCCGGGCTGTACCGCAACCTGCATCGGATTCTGCGCCGCTGGCGGCGGGTCGACCGGGCCGACCTCGAGGCCGAGGCCGTCCTGGCCGTGCTCGCGGCCCTGGAAGCGGCGGACCCGGACGGCCCGGACCTGGGTGGCCGCCTGGTCAAGGAGGCCGTGAACCGGATGTGGGCCTACGCCAAGCGCGTCTCGCGGGAGGTTCCCGTCGTCGACATCGGCGCCTTCGCCGAGGCCCGCAACGCCACCGCCCCGCCCGAGGAACGGCCCCGCCCGCCCGAGGGCTGGGAACTGCACATCACACCCCCGCCCCGCCGTGAAGGCCTGTACGCCACGCTCCGCTTCGCCGAGCCGCGCCCCCGGCAACACGGTCGGCGAACCGGTACCCACCTGCTCGACCTGGTCTTCCGGGCCCGCCGCCACGAGGAGGCCGACCTGGTCGGCACACTGGCCCTGCGCCCCGCCGGAGCCCAGCGGTGAGCGGGCGGTCCGGACCGCCACTCGGCTTCGCGGAGGCCCTCGACCTGCCCCTGAGCGTCGACGTGCGCACAGCCGCCCGCGCCTTCGGCATCTGCCCCGCGACGGCGTACAAGCTGATCCGCCTCGACGCCTTCCCCTGCCTCGTGCTGCGCGTGGGCGGACGCTACCGCGTCCCCACCGCCGCCATGCTGCGCGCCCTCGGCATCGAGGAGCGGCCGGTGTACGCCGTCCCCCTGGAGGAGGACGCCGTGGCCTGGCCTCACGACATCCGCCCCCGTACCTCGGAGGTTCTCTCATGATCACGTCACAGACGCTCACGCTGGTGGCCGACCAGCCCCGCAGGTGCTTCGTCATCGGGCCCATCGGCGACCCGCACGCCGCGCACGTCAGCCCCGAGCGCGAGGAGTACGAGCACCACCTCGGCATCTTCGAGCAGGTGATCGCCCCCGCCTGCGAGAAGTACGGCATCACCGCGGTGCGCGCGGACGGCATCGCGCACGCCGGTGACATCAACGAGCAGATCTGCCGCTACGTCGTCGAGTCCGACCTGGTCATCGCGGACGTCAGCGGCGGAAACCCCAACGTGATGTACGAGCTGGGACTGCGGCACATCACCGGCAAGCCGACGATCCACATCGGGGAGGCCGGGCAGTTGCCCTTCGACATCGCGTCGATCAGGACGATCCGCTACCAACGGACGCGCAGTCACCTGGCCGGAGCGCGCAAGGAGATCGAGAGCGCCCTCGAGGCCGGTCTGCGGGACGGCTTCGAACCCCTCACGCCGGCCCGCGTGCTGCGAGGACTCCAGACCGGTGACGGAGCGGCCTCCGCCTCGACGGCCGACGACGGGCAGGACGAGAACTCGCCCGGCCTGCTCGATGACTTCGCCGTGATCGACGACGGGCTGGACGAGATGGCCGCCGACATGGACGCGATCACGAAGACGATCCAGACGATCGCCGCGCTGACCGAGCAGTCCGGCACGGAGATGCTCGATCTGACCCAGGCCAACGCGCCCGTCAGCGCCCGGCTCGCCGCCGTCGCCCGCTACGCGGAGACGATCAGCGCGCCCGCGGGCGAACTGCACACCGTCGCCACCGCGTTCGCCGGTCGGATGGCGACCCTGGACAGCGGCGTGCGGGCGGCACTGGGGCTCATCGAGATGACGCCGCCCGACGAACGCGGCGAGGACGCGCAGGAGTTCCTGGAGCAGCTGATGTCCCTGGACGAGGCCGCGCAGGAGGGGCTGGCCCAGATCAACTCCTTCGGCACCTCGGCGGGCGCCATGGTCCGGGTGAGTCGGCATCTCCGCAAGCCGGTGAAGGAGATCTCGGCCGCGGTGAAGCAGCTGACCTCCGCCATCGCGCGGATGGGGGAGTGGGCGGCCAAGGCCCGCGCACTGGCGCACCGCGACGCTGCCTGACACAGCCCTCACAGCGACCCGGGCCTCCTCGGTGGCCTCCTCGGTGCCTCCTCGGTGCCTCTGAGGAGGCCCGGGTCCCGCGCCGTCACCCGTGGGGCCGGTGGCGGTCTGTGCGGACGAGGCTTCCCTCGAATCCGGGCCACGACCACCCCCGTCCCCGTTCCTGGGAGCGCTCTCAAGCGTCGGTGCCTGCGTCTATTGTGGTGGGCACAGGTCCACGCAGATCCCTCGCAGAGCGATCGCAGACGTACAAAAGGAGCGCCCGCCTTGCCAGAGCAGACCGTGAGGTCCCGTCCCACGCTGGAAGCCGTCGCGGCGCGCGCCGGCGTGTCCCGCGCGACGGCCTCCCGAGTCGTCAACGGGGGCGCGGGCGTGCGTCCCGCGCTGGCCGAAAAGGTGCGCGTGGCGGTCGAGGAACTGGGCTACGTCCCCAATCACGCGGCCCGCACCCTGGTCACCCGGCGGAACGGCGCGGTGGCCGTGATCATCGCCGAGCCGGAGTTCCGGGTGTTCTCCGACCCGTTCTTCGAGCAGCAGATACGGGGGATCAGCCGGGAACTGACCGCGCACGACGGGCAGCTCGTGCTGCTGTGGGCGGAGGGCTCCGGCGATCACGAGCGGATCGGACGCTACCTGGAAGGCGGGCACGTCGACGGCGCCCTCGCCTTCTCCCTCCACGACGACCGGCTGCTGGCGCTGATCGCCCGGACCGGGGTTCCGACGGTCCTGGGGGGCCGTCCGGCGGCGGGCGAGGGCCTCACCGTTCCGTTCGTGGACTGCGACAACCGCGGCGGCGCGCGGGAGGCGGTGCGGCATCTGGTCTCCCTGGGCCGCAGGCACGTGGCGCACATCGCGGGCCCGCGCGACCAGACCTCGGCGGTGGACCGGATCCACGGTTACCGTGACGTCCTGGTCGACGCCGATCCGCTGTTGCTGTGCCAGGGCGACTTCACCGAGGCCAGCGGTGCCCGTGCCATGGCCGAGCTGCTGGAGCGGTGCCCCGAGACCGACGCGGTCTTCGCCGCCAACGACGCGATGGCTCTGGGCGTGCTGCGCGCGCTGCGTGAGCGCGGGCTGCGGGTGCCGCAGGACGTGGCGGTGGTCGGCTTCGACGACATGGCGCCCGTGGCGCTGGCCGCGGATCCGCCGCTCACCACCGTCCGCCAGGACATCGAGGGCATGGGCCGGATCATGGTCAGGCTGCTGATGCGGCTGCTGGACGCGCCGGACGAGGACGTCCCCGAGTCCGTGATCACCCCGACGACGCTGGTCCGCCGGGCCTCCGCCTGACCGTGCCGTGGCCCGGCCGACTGGCCGGAGTCGGCGCACCGGGGCCGGGTCAGAGGGGGCGCGTCCAGTCGACGGGCCCCAGCCGCGCGGGTGCGAGGCGCGCGGGTGCGAGCCGCTCGGGGTGCGAGGCGGTGGGCCCCGCCGACCGGCCCGAGCTGACCCGCGCGAGCCATCGCCCCAGGTCGGCGGGTCCGAAACAGCCCCTAGCTCATCGCCCCGGGCCGGTCGGCCGAGTCGACCGCCCCCAGCGCGGGGGCGGTAGCACGGCGTGCGGGCACCGCGACGGCGGACACCGCGACGGCGGGTACCGCGACGGCGGGTACCGCGACGGCGGGTACCGCGACGGCGGGTACCGCGACGGCGGGTACCGCGACGGCGGGCGCCGGGGCGCAGCCCGGTGCCCGCCGTCAGTGTGCGGGGTGCTCACATGCGTCACTCGTAGGGAATGACCACCACGGACGTGTCCGTGCCGGTGCGCAGTCGCGCGTCCGCGTTGCCGATCGCGCTCCAGACCTCCAGTCGTACCGTCCCCCCGCGCAGGTTCCCGAGGGTGCCGGTGGCGGACTTCAGGCCGCGGGCCTGGCTGTACTCCTCCCAGCCCGTGACCGGGTCGGTGGCGAAGTAGTGGTACGTCTCGATCCGGTCGAAGGTGCCGTCGCCGGTGAGGTCGTAGCTGACGCGGGCCTGCTGGCCGAGGCCGACGGCGGTACCGGCGTCCACCGGGAGGCGGAACGCGGTGGACCCACCCGCCTTGAGCGTGCCGTTGACGCCCGTGACCTGGTAGACGAGCGGCCTGTTGGGGGTGCCGTCGTGGTTGCGGCCCTCGGCGGAGGGGATGGTGTCACTGCCTGCGGTGCCGCCGGTGGCCGTGGTGAGGGTGCCGCCGGAGCGGAGCTGGAAGGTGTTGCCCGTGGGCGGCTCCGGGTCCGGGTCACCGGGGTCGGTCGTGGTGCCGGTGCCGGTCGCGGTGGACCGCGCCGGGACGGTGAGCGTCTTGCCGTCGGAGAAGGTGACCGTGCGGGCCGTGGAGCCGTGGTTGTGGGCGGCGTACGTGCGGGTGCCGTTCTTGGTGAACACCGCGGAGGTGGGGAGGTCGCCGGTCACCGAGGGGTCGGGGGCGCCGAGCGCGTCCAGGGTGGTGATCCACTGGTAGGTGTGGGCCTTGGACTCGCCCGCCTCCGGGGTGTACCCGGCGTTTCCGGCGTCCCACTTCGACTTCGCGGCGCCCGGGTCGGCCAGCGACTCGAACTCCCAGAGGATGTCGCGCCATTCGACGGCGGGTCCGCCGTTCTCGCGCTCGAGTTCGGCGAGGTTGCGCCGGATCGCCGCCTTGTGCCCGCCCAGGTGCAGGGACCCGCCCGCGGTCACCGGCAGGACGTTGATGCCGTGGATCTCCTCGGGGTTGGCGGTCCACCAGGTGGCGTAGGCCCCTCCGCTGCCCCACACCATGCCGACCGTGTCGTGACCGAAGGAGCCGGGGAAGA
Source organism: Streptomyces sp. NPDC057877 (assembly GCF_042796855.1). Lineage (NCBI taxonomy): Bacteria > Bacillati > Actinomycetota > Actinomycetes > Kitasatosporales > Streptomycetaceae > Streptomyces > Streptomyces sp. NPDC057877. Next base: position 636,729 of record NZ_JBHVMS010000001.1, on the reverse strand, counting down.
CCTGCTGGTCGGCGTCGAACCAGTACTGGGCGATCGCCTCGCCCTCGGTGGCGAGCAGATAGCTGCCGAGGTCGCGCACGGCCGTGTCGCCGGTGGCCGAACCCCACAGCACCAGCGCGGCGCTGAGGTTGGTGGACTCCGAGGAGGACTCCTGGTTGTTGCCCGCGGCGAAGCCCTGGTGGCCGGAGGCCCAGCTGTGCCCGGCGTACACGTCGAAGCCGCGCAGGAACGGGAAGGCGCTGTCGGTGCGGCTGGCGTTGGCGGTGTCGCGGATCAGGGTCTTGACCATGCCGCCCCAGGCGGCGTCGGCGGCCCAGGCGGCGTCGTACTGGGCGACGATCGCCGCCGCGTAGACGTAGTAGCCGTAGTGGAAGTGGTGGTCGTTCAGCTCGGTGTCGCTGCCGTAGGAGGCGGGGTAGCCGATGAGCGTCTTCCAGTCCCTGTCGTACGAGAACTCGTTCGCCCCGCCCGCGGTGAACCACTCCTGCAGGCGGCCCTTGAGCAGGCCGATGAGCTTGTCGCGGACCGCGGTCTCACCGATCTGGTCGGCGAGCGGCACCAACTGCGCGAGCTTGCCCAGCGCCTTGCCGGTCCAGTAGGTGTCCGTGGCCCCGCTGAACGGGTCGGAGGAGTTGGCCACCTCGGACAGGTAGGTGCGCAGCCGGGCCGTGTCGACCGCGTTGGTCCTCGGCAGGCCGGGCAGGACCGGCGCGGCCTTCTGACGGGTGGTGAAGGAGGTGCTCTCCCGGACCTTCATGGTGCCGCGGGGGGAGACATAGGTGTACGACGTGAGGGCGTCGGTGGTGTGGAGCCACTGATGCCGGTAGAGGGCCTGGAGGGTGCCGCGTTCGGTGCCCTCCTTGGCCTCGGTGGTGAGCCGGTACGTGGCGTTGACCGTGCCGCCGGAGGTGCTCCAGTCGACCTGCGACCCGGTCACGAAGCTGAACGCGTACTTGCGGAAGGTCGCGAGCGCGTCGGTGGAGGGCAGTACGGCGAGGGAGAAGTAGTCCTTGCCGCCGAGCCCTGCGCTGATCGTGGTGCCGGAGACGTTCCAGTCGGTGCCGCTCGGCGCGAAGAGGGCGTAGTGGTGTCCGCCGACCGTGATGCCGAGGACGTTGCCCTGGTCGGAGAAGACGGTCGGCGTGGCGGCGGTGGTGACCTGGGCGTTGCCGCCGGTGCCCTGGGCGTACACGAAGGGCAGGCCGTGGCCGATGGTGGTGCGCAGGGTGCGGGAACCGTCGGACCAGTAGGGGGTGACCGTCCAGTCGGACCAGGCGTCGGCCTTGGTGTCGGGCGAGTTCAGCCCGCTCAGGCCGAGGGTGAGGTCCCGCTTGTGGGCGTACTCGTACTGGCGGCCGTCGCCGACTATGGCGGGGCTGGTCGGGTAGCCGACCTCCAGTCCGCCAGCGACGGCCTGGTAGGTGAGCGGGTGGCCGTACATGGGGGTGGAGTACGGATTGTCGCCGTAGCGCTGGAAGGCCAGGGAGGACCACCAGTCGTTGGTGGGCAGGGGCTTGCTGCGGGCGGCCTGGGTGAGTTTGGGGGTCACCGGCCCGCCCGTGTTGTTCGTGGGGCCGGAGGTGCCGGCTGGCCGGGTGTCGGAGTAACTCCCGGCGCCTACGGGGATGGTGGCGGCTGCCGCGGGTGTGGCGGCCGGGCCGAGGCCGACGGCGGCCAGGGCGGCGGCCAGCACCAGCGTGGCGGCTGGCCGTGGTCGGGGAGTTGGCATGGGGAACACCTCATGTCATCGCGGGTGAGCGACCGGGGGCGTCGGCGGCGGGGTCATGGGGCCACCGGTGGGTTAGGGGCGCCCGGGGGGGAGTGGTGGAACCGCAACGGAACCGTCGGTGGGGCGAGTTCAGGAACCTGGTCTGAGAGCGCTCTCAGTCGGGCGAAACGTAAGACTCCTGAAACGTGCTGTCAATAGATCACGCAAGCCTGGGCTGTTATCGGCGTGAACTGGATATTCCGGTGCATGGCTGCTTCGTTGCCATTTCAAGTCTTGACGGGGCGAGCGAAGGGCGGGCACTCTCACCCCACGTTTTGAGAGCGCTCTCAAAGACTTTCGGCGCTCGTTCCACCCCGGAGCCAAGGAGGCTTCCCATGCCCATTGCCCGAGCCGCCAAGAGGGCCACCGTCCGCCTGGGGGCGGTCGCGCTCGCCGGGGCGCTCCTCGCCGCCTGCGGAGGTTCGTCGGACGGCGCCTCCAACGCCGACGGAAAGGTCACCATCACCGTCGACCTCTTCGGCTCCTTCGGCTACAAGGAAGCTGGGCTCTACGCCGAGTACGAGAAGCTCCACCCGGGTGTCACCATCAAGCAGACGGACACCGAGGACGAGGCCGACTACTGGAAGTCCCTCCAGACCCGCCTCGCCGGCGGCGGCGGCCTCGCGGACGTCCAGGGCATCGAGGTGGGCCGGATCGCCTCCGTCGCCCAGCAGCAGGCCGACAAGTTCGAGGATCTGCGCAAGTACGGCGCGGACAAGCTCAAGGGCGAGTTCGCCGAGGCCAAGTGGGCAGCCGCCACGGGCGCGGGTGGCGAGGTCCTCGGCCTGGGCACCGACGTCGGTCCCGAGGCCATGTGCTACCGCACGGACCTCTTCGACAAGGCGGGCCTGCCCACCGACCGCACCGAACTGGCCCAGAAGTGGTCCACGTGGGAGGGCTACCTGGAGCTGGGCGAGCAGTACAAGAAGAAGGCCCCGGACAAGAGCGCCTGGATCGACAGCGTCGGCAGCCTCTACTCCGTCATGATCGGCCAGGAGAAGGAGCGTTACTACGACGCCTCCGGGAAGCTGATCTGGGAGACCAACCCGGCCCTCAAGGAGGCCTGGAACACCTCGGTGGAGGCGGCGCAGAGCGGGCTGAGCGCGGAGCTGGACCAGTGGTCCCCGCAGTGGAACCAGGCCTTCGCCGCCGGGTCGTTCGCCACCCTGCCCTGCCCGGCCTGGATGCTCGGCTACATCAAGGGCCAGGCCGGCGACGGCGGCAAGGGCAAGTGGGACGTCGCCGCGCTGCCCGGCGGCGCGGGCAACTGGGGCGGCTCCTACCTCGCCGTGCCCCGGGCCGCGAAGAACAAGGAGGAGGCGTACCAGCTGATCTCCTGGCTGACCGCGCCCGAGCAGCAGGCCAAGCTCTTCCAGAAGCACGGCAGCTTCCCGTCCGCCACGGGCGCCATCGAGGAGATCGCCGACGCGAAGGACCCCTACTTCTCCGGCGCGCCGATCGGCCAGATCTTCGGTGACGCCGCCAAGGCCGCGCCCGTCCAGGTGCTGGGCGTCCACGACCAGAACGTGAGCCAGCAGATCACCAACGCCCTGAGCGAGGTCGAGCGCAAGGGGCTGGCCCCTGACAAGGCGTGGGAGAACGCCAAGAAGGGCGTCGCGAACATCATCGGCTGACCCGGGAGGCCGCCACCGGGCCGGGCACCGTCCGGTCCGGGTGCCGTCCGCCCTGGATGTCGTCCGCCCTGGGTGTCCTGCGGTCCGGGTGCTGCCCGCCGCGGGTGTCCTGCGGTCCGGGTGCTGCCCGCCGCGGGTGTCCTGCGGTCCGGGTGCCGTCCGCCGCGGATGTCCTGCGGTCCGGGTGCCGTCCGCCACGGATGTCCTCCGGCCCGGGTGCTGCCCGCCACTGACGCCCTCCGCCCGCGTGCTATCCGCCCCGGACACCCTCCGGGCCCCGCGGCGGCCACCGGCCCGCCGAAGCCCCCGCACCCCGCTCCCACCACCCGAAGGGCCGCACCGTGACCCTCACCGCCTCCGCCCCACCGGCCCCGCCGAAGCAGGCGGCCCCGCCCCGGCCCGGCACCGCCCGGCGAGCCTGGCGGAAGTTCTCGCCCTACGCCTACATCGCCCCGTTCTTCACCCTGTTCGCCGCCTTCGGACTCTTCCCGCTGATCTACACGGCCTTCGTGTCGCTGTACCGCGTGGAGCTGCAGACCCCCGGCGACATGCAGTGGCGTGGTCTGGACAACTACACCGCGCTGCTCCAGGACGACTACTTCTGGCTCGCACTGCGCAACACGTTCACCATCGGCGTGCTCTCCACCGTGCCCCAGCTGGTGATGGCGCTCGGGCTCGCGCACCTGTTGAACTACAAGCTGCGCGGCCGTACCTTCCTGCGCACCGCGATGCTGCTGCCCTACGCGACGTCCGTCGCCGCGGCCACGCTGGTCTTCGCCCAGTTGTTCGGCCACGACTTCGGGCTGGTCAACTACGTCTTCGGGCTCGTCGGCATCGGCCCGATCGACTGGCAGACCGGCACCTTCGCCTCCCAGGTCGCCGTCTCCACCATCGTCATCTGGCGCTGGACCGGTTACAACGCGCTCATCTACCTGGCCGGAATGCAGTCCATCCCCGCCGAGCTGTACGAGGCCGCCGAGGTGGACGGCGCCTCCCGGTGGCGCCAGTTCTTCCACGTCACACTGCCCGGACTGCGCCCCACCATCGTCTTCACCGTCGTCGTGTCCACCATCGGCGCCACCCAACTGTTCGGCGAACCACTGCTGTTCGAGGGCTCGATCTCCGGCGGCATCTCGCACCAGTACCAGACGCTCGGCCTCTACATGTACGAACAGGGCTGGGGCTTCTTCCACCTCGGCCGCGCCGCCGCCGTGGCCTGGGTGATGTTCCTGCTCATCGTGGTGCTCGTCGGGGTCAACGCCCTCATCGCGCGCCGCCGCTCCCGCAAGGAGGCCGTCCGATGACCGCACTGGCCAGCCCGCCGACCGCACCCTCCGAGCACGGGAGTGGGCCGGAGCGCGCGCGCCGCTCCCGCGCGGGCCGCACCATGCACGGCGGAAAGCTCACCTACGCCATCCTGATCGTCGCCGTGCTGGTCTCGGCGTTCCCGTTCTACTGGACGATCGTGGCCGCCAGCCGCTCCAACGCCGACATGGCACGGGTGCCCCCCTCGCTGCTGCCGGGCCCCAACCTGCTGCGCAACTTCGAGGCGGTGCTGGAAGAGGCCGACATCGGCAAGGCGCTGCTCAACTCCCTGATCGTGTCCGGCTCGATCACCCTGGGTACCGTGCTGTGCTGCACGCTCGCCGGGTTCGCCTTCGCCAAACTCCGTTTCCGCGGGCGGGGCGCCCTGCTGACGGTCACCGTGGGCACCATGATGATCCCGCCCCAGCTGGGTGTCATCCCGTTGTTCATGCTGATCGCCGAACTCCAGTGGGTCAACCAGCTCCAGGCGGTGATCCTGCCCGGTCTGGTCTCGGCCTTCGGCGTCTTCTTCATGCGCCAGTACCTGGTGCAGTCCCTCCCGGACGAGCTGATCGAGGCGGCCCGGGTCGACGGCGCTTCCACCGCCCGGATCTTCTGGTCGATCGTGGTCCCGGTCGCCCGGCCCGGCATGGCCGTCCTCGGCCTGCTCACCTTCATGGCCGCCTGGAACGACTTCTTCTGGCCCATCGTCGCCCTCTCCTCCTCCGAGCCGACGGTCCAGGTCGCCCTGCGGCAGCTCGGCGGTGGCTATGTGCACGACCAGTCCGTGATCATGGCCGGTACCCTGCTCGGCACGCTGCCGGTGCTCCTGGTCTTCGGCCTGCTGGGTCGGCAGATCGTCGGCGGCATCATGCAGGGCGCCGTCAAGGGCTGACCCGAGAGACCGTGGCAGTGTCTGGCGGCGAGGCTGTCCCGAGAGACCGTGGCAGTGTCTGGCGGCGAGGCTGCCCCGAGAGGCCAGGGCAGTGTCTGGCGGCGAGGCTGCCCCGAGAGGCCAGGGCACTGTCTGGCCGCGAGGCTGACCCGCGAGGTCACGGCCCCGCACCACGGCCCCAGTGTCCGCCTCGGCTCGCTCCGGTGTCTGCCCCGACTCGCTCAGTGTCCGCCTCGGCTCGCTCCGGTGTCTGCCCCGACTCGCTCCGGTGTCTGCCCCGACCCGCTCAGTGCCCGTCCCGACCGCTCGGCGCCTACCCCGACCCGCCCCGGCGCCTTCCGGACCGCATGGGAACCGGGCCGCCGTACCCCACCACCCGAGACTCGTCACCTCCTTGGAGCCCTCACCTCATGACCGCGCTCGACGCACGCCCCCACACCACCGCGACGCTCCACTTCCCGCCCGACTTCCGCTGGGGCACCGCCACCGCGGCGTACCAGATCGAGGGCGCCGCCGCCGAGGACGGCCGCACCCCGTCGATCTGGGACACCTTCAGCCGGACGCCCGGCAAGGTGCGCAACGGCGACACCGGCGACATCGCGGCCGACCACTACCACCGCCTCGGCGAGGACGTCGCCCTCCTGCGCCGCCTCGGCGTCACCGACTACCGCTTCTCCATCGCCTGGCCCCGTGTGCAGCCCACCGGCCGGGGCCCCGCCGTCCAGAAGGGCCTGGACTTCTACCGGCGGCTCACCGACGAGCTGCGCGAGGCCGGGATCCGGCCGGTGGCCACCCTCTACCACTGGGACCTGCCGCAGGAACTGGAGGACGCGGGCGGCTGGCCGCACCGCGAGACGGCGTACCGCTTCGCCGACTACGCCACCCTGATGGCCGAGGCGCTCGGCGACCGGGTGGCGACCTGGACCACCCTCAACGAGCCCTGGTGCGCGGCCTTCCTCGGCTACGGCAACGGCGTCCACGCCCCCGGCCGCACCAGCGCGCTGGCCTCGCTGCGCGCCGCCCACCACTTCAACCTGGCGCACGGCCTGGCCACACGGGCACTGCGCGCCGCGCTGCCCGCCCCGGCGGAGGTGTCGCTGACTCTCAACCTCCACGTGGCGCGCCCCCACACCGACGCACCCGAGGACGTGGACGCGGCCCGCCGGATCGACGCGGTCGGCAACCGGATCTTCCTCGACCCCGTCTTCCACGGACGGCTCCCCGACGACCTGGTCCGCGACACCGCCCCGGTCACGGACTGGTCCTTCGTGGCCGACGGTGACCTGGAGACGGCCGCCGCCCCCATCGACTCCCTGGGCGTCAACTACTACTCGCCCGCCATGGTCGCGGCCGGCACGTCCGAGTCGCCGTCCCCGTGGGCGGGCGCCGAACAGCATGTGCGCTTCGTGCCCGTGCCCGGGCCGCGAACGGCGATGGACTGGCCGGTGGACGCGGACGGACTGCACGAACTGCTGCTGCGGCTCAGGGACGACCTACCCGGCACACCGCTGCTCGTCACGGAGAACGGCGCCGCCTACGACGACTACGCCGACCCCTCCGGGGAGGTCAAGGACCCCGAACGAGTGGCCTATCTGCACACCCACCTGACCGCCGTGCACCGAGCCATCGAGGGCGGCGCGGACGTGCGGGGCTACTTCCTGTGGTCGCTGCTGGACAATTTCGAGTGGGCCTACGGCTACAGCAAGCGCTTCGGCATCGTCCACGTCGACTTCGCGTCCCAGCGTCGCACCCTGAAGTCCAGCGCCCACTGGTACGCGAACGCCATCGCCCAGAACGGCGTCCCCGCCTCGTGAACCCGGTCGGCCCCGCGACCTCGGGGGCCGACCGCGTCGGCGACACCCCCACGGTGGGCTGGCCGCCGGGATGCCGCTCCACGACCGCGACGTCCGACTCGACCGGCACCCTCAGCCGGTAGGGGCGTGACGCCAGCGGTGCCGGGCCGAGCGGGCCGCGCGACCGGGCCAGTTCGGCGCGCAGGGTCACCGGCGTCACCGACTCGTCCTCGTCGGTCCCCGGGTTCGGGGCCACCCGGCCATCGGTCAACTCGGATGCCCGAAGGGCGATGCGGCTCGGGGCGTCGTCTCCGGGTGCGGACGCCGACAACCGTTTTGACGTCGGTGACCGAAGGGGGTCAGAGGGAGCCGACCAGCCTGAGGTAGCGCGGCCAGTCCCAGTGCGCGCCCGGGTCGGTGTGGTCGGTGCCCGGCACCTCGTGGTGCCCGATGATGTGCGCCCGGTCGCGGGGGATGCCGTATCTGGTGCATATCCCCGCCGTCAGCCGCGCCGACGCCTTGTACATCGCGTCGGTGAAGTAGCCCGGCTGGTCCACCCAGCCCTCGTGCTCGATGCCGATGCTGCGGGTGTTGTAGTCCCAGTTCCCCGCGTGCCAGGCGATGTCCGACTCGCGCACGCACTGCGCCAGGTGCCCGTCACCGGACCGCACCACGTAGTGCGCGGACACGTCCTTCTTCGGGTTCTGGAAGATGCCGAGGGTGCTGGTGTACGTCGCCTGTGTGACGTGGATGATCACCAGGTCGACACGGCGGCGTGCGGTAGCGCGCTTCGAGGGCGTGTAGTTGGACCGGTGCGCGGGCTGCCACTCGGCGAGCGGATGGTCCGGAGCCTGCGCCAGCGCACCCGCCTGTGGGCCTGGAAGCAGCGCATACGGTACGGCGGCGAGGGCGGCGCCCCGCAACAGCCGTCGCCTGCTCGGGAGCGCCCCGGTTCGCTCCTCGTCCCGCGGTACCTCAGCCGTTTCCCCGTTGACCGACATAGGTGGTTCCCCCTCACTCATCGGCTGCCTTGCCAGCCGCCTTGCCTGAATCACGTTACGTGGCCTGCGGTTTGGCCGGGGGAGTGACGCGCTTTGCCGTGGACAGCCGGTGAGATGTGGATAACGGGCCCACTCGTGTGGGTGAGGGCGGGGCGTCCGCGGTGTGTCCGGGGCTCGTTGTCAGCCCTGGGCCGCCACCGCCGCCGGATCGTCCAGCACCGCCCGGACCACGGAATGCGCCGCACCGAGCAGCGGCCCCTCGGGTCCCAGCCGGGACACGGACACGGGGCAGGCCGGTCCCGCCGTACGCCGGGCCAGCTCGGTCCGGAGCGACGGCAGCAGCCAGGGCGCGAGACCGGCCAGCGCTCCGCCCAGCACCACACCCTCCGGGTCCAGCAGATTGACCGCCCCGGTCAGCGCGATGCCCAGCGCCTCTCCCGCGTCCCGCAGGGCCCGCCGTACGTCCGCGTCGCCCTCCGCGGCGCGCCCCGCGAGCAGTCCGACGCGGTCGGCGCCCGGCTCCAGGCCCGCCGCGCGCAGTACCGCCTCCTCACCGGCGTACTGCTCCACACACCCCCGGCCGCCGCAGACGCACTCCGGGCCGTCCGGCCGGACCGGCACATGCCCCAGCTCACCGGCGAAACCGCGCGTTCCGCGCAGCAGCCGCCCGTCCACGACCACGGCGCCACCGATGCCGATCTCGGCCGACACATGCAGGAAGTCCCGCGGAGCGCCGTCCCCGAGCCACAGCTCGGCCAGGGCACCGAAGTTGGCCTCGTTGTCCACCAGCAGCGGGAACTCCTCCGGCAGCAGGGTGCCGAGGTCGATGTCGTGCCAGCCGAGGTTCGGGGCGCGTACGACCGTACGGGCGTCGCGCGCCACCAGGCCGGGCACGGCCACCGCGAGCCCCGCGGGCGTGAGGCCCTCGCGTTCCGCGTCGGCGACCACCTGGTGGACCAGGGCGGTGATTTCCTCGACGACCGGCTCGGGGGAGCGCCCGCGGTTCGTGCCGTGCCGTACGGCCCGTGCCCGCACCTCCCCGCGCAGGTCGACCGCGCAGACCGCGAGGTGGTCGACGCCGACCTCCGCGCCGAGCCCGGCCGGACCGCGCCCGCTGATCGCGAGGGCGGAACCGGGGCGTCCCACCCGGCCGGGTCGCTCCGGGCCGAGTTCCTCCAGCAGGCCCGAGCGGATCAGCTCGTCGACCAGCGTCGACACGGCCGCCCGGGTCAGCCCGATCCGGGAGGCGACCGCCGCCCGCGACAGCGGCCCCTCGGCGCTGACCGTGTGCATCACCCGGGCCAGGTTGCGGCGGCGCATGCCCTGCTGGGTGTCGGGCAGCGCCCGTCCGGGACCGGCGGGGTGGGCCTCGTGCAGCGGTGCGGTCATGCCTCCGTCAATCCTTGGTCGGGGATCCAACCTGGTCGGGGAATCGGAATCCTAGGTCGAAGGCCGCTGCCCTCCGTCGGCAGGGCCCCGATCGCGCCTGCTCAGCGGCCCGCCGTCCCCCTCTCCAGCAGCGGCGCCGCGTCGGAGAGTACCCCGCTGATCCTGGCCAGCGTCTCGTCGTCCCGCTCCATGGCGTCCAGCACCGGACCCCGCGCGGTGTCCCAACGCCGGGCGACGGCGGCCGGGTCCTCGCCGGTGAGCAGACCGGCGGCCTGCGCGGCGGCGCCGAGCGCGACGAGTTCCTTCGCCTCGGGCACCTGGACGGGCCGCCCGGAGAGCCGTCGTACCGTCTGCTGCCAGGCCGTGCCCCGGGCTCCGCCGCCGATCAGCAGGAGCGGGGTCGAGCGGTCCGCGTCCTCGTCGAGGACCAGGTCGAGCGCGCCGAGCAGGGAGTGGACGGCGCCGTCGTACGCGGCCTGGAGCAGCTGACCGCCGGTGGTGTCGTGGCGCAGGCCGTGCAGCAGGCCGGAGGCGTTCGGCAGGTCGGGGGTGCGTTCGCCGTCCAGGAACGGCAGCAGGGTGACGGCCGTGCCGGGTTCGACGGCCTCGCGGTCCAGGCCGAGCAGGGCGGCGACCCGGTCGACGGCGAGGGTGCAGTTCAGCGTGCAGGCCAGCGGCAGCCAGTCGCCGCGCGCGTCGGCGAAGCCCGCGACCGTGCCGGTCGGGTCGGCCGGGCGCCGCTGCGAGACGGCGTAGACGGTGCCCGAGGTGCCGAGGCTCAGCACCGGTGTGCCCGGGAGCAGCCCGAGGCCGAGCGCCGCGGCGGCGTTGTCGCCGGTGCCGGGGGCGACCAGGGTGCCCTTGGAGAAGGGCAGGTCATGGCTGTCGCGGACGGTCCCGGCCACCTCTCCGGGGCGCACCACGCGCGGCAGCAGCGCCGGGTCGAGGCCCACATGGGCGAGGGTCTCGGCGTCGTAGGACTCGCTCCCGGACGCCCACCAGCCGGTGCCCGAGGCATCGCCCCGGTCGGTCGTGCCCTCTCCGGTGAGCCGCTCGGTGAGGTAGTCGTGGGGGAGGCGTACGGCCTTGGTCGCGCGCACGGCGTCGGGCTCGTGTTCGGCGAGCCAGGCCCACTTGGTGACCGTGAAGGACGCGGCGGGCACGCTGCCGGTGCGCTCCGCCCAGGCCTTCGCGCCGCCCAGTTCCTCGATCAGGCGGCGGGCCTGCGGCGCGGACCGCACGTCGTTCCACAGCAGGGCGGGGCGTACGGGCTCGCCCCGCTCGTCCAGCGTGACCAGCCCGTGCTGCTGCCCGCCGATGGACACGGCGGCGGCCTCGTGGGCCGCCTCGCCGCACTGGCGCAGCGCCTCGCGCAGCGCGTCCCACCACTGGCGCGGGTCGCTCTCGCGCCCGGCCCCGGTGGAGACCGTGTGCGGCGCCTGCCCGCTCGCCACGACCTGTCCGGTGGCCGAGTCGACGACCAGCGCCTTGGTGGACTGGGTGGACGTGTCCACTCCGACGACAAGCGGACCCTCGGCTGCTGACATCGGGCTCTCCCTCTTCCTGGCGGCTCGTGTCTCCGGCCCGGGACACCCGTCCCGCATACCCCGGAGATGTGTCTCTGGGGGGTGTCTCTTCCCAGAGTCGCGTTCGCATACTAATTTGTTAAGCGCCATGACGAAATAGTCGTGAGCAACAGTCGCACACGAGCAAGGAGCCGCGGCATGAGCTACCAGCCCACCCCCGAGGACAGGTTCACCTTCGGACTGTGGACCGTCGGCTGGCAGGGAGGGGACCCGTTCGGCGACGCCACCCGGCGGGCCCTCGACCCGGTCGAGACGGTGCAGCGCCTGGCCGAGCTGGGCGCCCACGGAGTGACCTTCCACGACGACGACCTGATCCCCTTCGGGTCCTCCGACACCGAGCGCGAGTCGCACATCAAGCGCTTCCGCCAGGCTCTCGACGCGACCGGCATGACCGTGCCGATGGCCACCACCAACCTCTTCAAGCACCCCGTCTTCAAGGACGGCGGCTTCACCGCCAACGACCGCGACGTACGCCGCTACGCGCTGCGCAAGACGATCCGCAACATCGACCTGGCGGTGGAGCTGGGCGCGAAGACCTACGTCGCCTGGGGCGGCCGTGAGGGCGCCGAGTCCGGCGGTGCCAAGGACGTGCGCGCGGCCCTCGACCGCATGAAGGAGGCCTTCGACCTCCTCGGCGAGTACGTCACCTCCCAGGGCTACGACATCCGCTTCGCCATCGAGCCCAAGCCGAACGAGCCGCGCGGCGACATCCTGCTGCCCACCGTCGGTCACGCGCTGGCGTTCATCGAGCGCCTGGAGCGGCCGGAGCTGTACGGCGTCAACCCGGAGGTCGGCCACGAGCAGATGGCCGGGCTGAACTTCCCGCACGGCATCGCGCAGGCCCTGTGGGCGGGCAAGCTCTTCCACATCGACCTCAACGGGCAGAACGGCATCAAGTACGACCAGGACCTGCGCTTCGGCGCCGGTGACCTGCGTGCCGCGTTCTGGCTGGTCGACCTGCTGGAGAGCGCCGGGTACGAGGGCCCGCGGCACTTCGACTTCAAGCCGCCGCGCACCGAGGACTTCGACGGCGTATGGGCGTCGGCGGCGGGCTGCATGCGCAACTACCTCATCCTCAAGGAGCGCGCGGCGGCCTTCCGCGCGGACCCCGAGGTGCAGGAGGCGCTGCGCGCGTCGCGTCTGGACGAGCTGGCGCAGCCCACCGCCGCCGACGGCCTGCAGGCCCTGCTCGCCGACCGCTCGGCCTTCGAGGACTTCGACGTGGATGTCGCCGCCGCGCGCGGGATGGCCTTCGAGCGCCTCGACCAGCTGGCCATGGACCACCTGCTCGCCGCACGGGGCTGAGTGCCCCGGTTCGCTTGTCGACGGCAGAGCGACGCCCCGCGCGGGATGCTCCGGAATCATGCGCTCCATGGCGTGAACCGGTGACAGCCTCCGCGCGGGGGGTCGCGTCAAGACCGTTACAAGGCGATTCTGGGCGGTATGACCATGCCGCCCGTACCGCCCCGGCCACCTGGTGAGCCACCGCCCGCGGGCGGTGGCTTCGGACCGCCTCCCCCTGAAGGCCCCGGTCCCGGAGGGGAGCCAGGTCCGCCTCCCGGTCGGCCGCCGCGGCGCTGGAACCCGATCCTGCTCGTCCTGGCGGTGCTGGTGGCGGTCGCCGCCATCGCCGTCGTCGTGCTGACGGCGACCGACGGGGACGACTCGCCGGACCGGGGACCGTCCCCCCGCAACACCACACCGACGGGCCCTACGGCCGAGCCCTCGTTCGGTATCCCCACGGAGCTGCCCAGCGGGTTTCCCACCGACCTGCCGAGCGACTTCCCCAGCGACTTCCCCAGTGAGCTGCCGAGCGGCCTGGAGTCGCTCATTCCGTCACTGGGGGAGGCGGGACTGCCCTAGGCGTCGACCGACACCCGTCAGAGATCCTCTTCCGGGACGGTCGTCGAGGCCAGTGCCGTGGCCGGGTCCTGGGCCGGGCCGCCCGCGGGCAGCCAGCGGTCCCGCTCCCTGCGATACGGCCACCAGCGGCCGTCGCGTCCCAGCCGCAGCTGGCGTGGCGCGCCGACGACCGTCCACCGGTTGCCCCGCGCCCGCAGCGCGGGCCGCTCGTCCTCCTCCCACGCCGATTCCACAGCGGCACGCGCGCGTGCGAGGGCCTCACCCTCGACGGTCCACTCCTCCTCCAGCACGGACAGCCCTGCCACCCCGCCGTACCGCCAGGCCCGGACGGCCGACGCCAGCTCCTCCGGACCGCGCCCCGACCCCGTGGCGAGCCGGTCCGCCACGTCCCGCGCGGGAGAGCCCGCGGCCAGCCGCACGGCGTCCTGCCCCAAGGTCAACTCGGTACCGGGCCGTCCCCAGGCTGACTCGGTGCCGGGCACATCCGCTCCGGGTACGGCCCGCGGCGTCGCCGCGAGCAGGCGGTGCGCCTCCGTCGCGGTCGCGGCGGCGAGGAACTCCAGCGCGGCCGGGTCGACGCCGGGCGCGGGCGCGGCCTCGGTGTCCAGGGACGGCGGCGGGCCGGGCTCGCCGGGGAACGCGGGCAGGGCGGGCAGCGGCGGCAGGATGTCACCGGCCGCGTAGGCCTCGGCGGCGTCCACGCCCTCCGGCTCGGCGGGCCTCTCGTCGACGGGTGCGGTGCCGCGGGACTGGAGGTCGTCCAGCAGGGCGCGTTCGCCGCGGCCCCGCATCAGCAGCAGCACGAAGGGATCCTGGTCCAGCAGCCGCGCCACCTGGTAGCACAGGGCGGCCGTGTGCCCGCAGTGGTCCCAGGCGCCGCAGTCGCAGGACGGCTCCAGATCGCCCAGCCCCGGCAGCAGTTCGACACCGGCGGTCTCCGCGTCCTCGACCAGGTGCGGCGGCATCTCGCGGTCCAGCAGCGCCGCCACATGGCCCGCCCGCTCGACCGTCAGGTCCAGGAAGCGGTCCCACTGGCCCTCGGTCAGCTCCTCCAGGAGGACGTCGGCCCGGTGCCCGGTGCCGTCGCGGTCCTGTACGACGGCGGTGATACGGCCCGGCCGAACCGAGACCGCGCCCACGGCTCCCGCGCGCGCGAGCCTACGGCCCGTCTTCACCTGCTCACCGTCGAGCGCCGCGTCCTCCAGCGCCTTCAGCCAGGCCTGCCCCCACCACGTCCGGGCGAAGCCTCGTCCCTGGGCGGGCGGCAGCGCGGCGAACGTGCGCTCGGTGTCGTCACCATGGCGGTTCATCGGGTGCCCCCTCGCAGTTCGACCAGTTCGGCCAGTTCGGCGTCCGTCAGTTCGGTGAGCGCGGCCTCGCCGGAGCCGAGCACCGCGTCCGCCAGTTCCCTCTTGCGGTCCAGCATGGCGGCGATACGGTCCTCGATCGTGCCCTCGGCGATCAGCCGGTGCACCTGCACGGGCCGGGTCTGGCCGATGCGGTACGCGCGGTCGGTGGCCTGCGCCTCGACCGCGGGGTTCCACCAGCGGTCGTAGTGCACGACGTGCTCGGCCCGGGTCAGGTTCAGCCCCGTACCCGCCGCCTTCAACGACAGCAGGAAGACGGGCACTCCACCGTCCTGGAAGCGCGCCACCATGGCCTCGCGCTCGGCGACGGGTGTGCCGCCGTGCAGGAACTGCGTGGCCACACCGCGGTCGGCCAGGTGCCGTTCGACGAGGCGCGCCATACCGACGTACTGGGTGAAGACCAGGACGCTCGCTTTCTCGGCGAGGATGGTGTCGAGCAGTTCGTCGAGCAGCTCCAGCTTTCCGGAACGTCCGGCGATCCTCGGCCGGTCCTCCTTGAGGTACTGCGCGGGGTGGTTGCAGATCTGCTTGAGGCCGGTCAGCAGCTTCACGACCAGCCCGCGCCGCCGCATGCTGTCGGCCCCGGCGATCTCCGCGAGGGTCTCGCGGACCACGGCCTCGTACAGCCCCGCCTGCTCCTGGGTGAGCGACACCGCGCGGTCGGTCTCGGTCTTCGCGGGCAGCTCCGGCGCGATCCCGGGGTCCGACTTGCGGCGCCGCAGCAGGAACGGCCGCACGAGCCGCGCCAGTCGCTCGGCCGCCGCCGGGTCCTGACCGCTCTCGACGGCCTGCGCGTACCGGCTGCGGAAGGCGCCGAGTCTGCCCAGCAGCCCCGGAGTCGTCCAGTCCAGGATCGCCCACAGCTCCGACAGGTTGTTCTCCACCGGGGTGCCGGTCAGCGCCACGCGCGCGCGTGCGCCGAGGGAACGCAGCTCCCGCGCGGTCGACGAGTACGGGTTCTTCACGTGCTGCGCCTCGTCCGCCACGACCAGGCCCCAGCCCACCTCGGCCAGCCTGCGGGCGTCCAGGCGCATCGTGCCGTAGGTGGTCAGGACGAACTCGCCGTCGGCCAGGGCGTCCAGGTCACGCCGGGAACCGTGGAAGCGCCGCACGGGCGTGCCGGGGGCGAACTTCTCGATCTCCCGCTGCCAGTTGCCCATCAGGGACGTCGGGCAGACCACGAGCGTGGGTCCGGCGGACGCCGGGTCCGTCTGCCGGTGCAGATGGAGGGCGATCAGGGTGATGGTCTTGCCGAGTCCCATGTCGTCGGCGAGACAGCAGCCCAGGCCCATGGACGTCGTGTTGGCCAGCCAACTGAGACCACGCCGCTGGTAGTCACGCAGGTTCGCGGCGAGGGCCGCGGGCTGGGCGACGGGTTCCTGCCCCTCGGGGTCGGCGAGCCGCTCCCGCAGCGCGGCCAGCCAGCCCGTCGGCTGCACCTCGACCCGGTGGCCGTCGACCTCGGTGGAGCCGGTCAGGGCGGCGCTCAACGCGTCGACGGGCGTGACCTTGCGGTCCTGCTGGGCGCGGGCGCGGCGCACTTCCTCGGGGTTGACCAGCACCCACTGGTCGCGCAGCCGTACGACGGGCCGGTTGGCCTCGGCGAGACGGTCGAGTTCGGCGCGGCTGAGCCGTTGGTCGCCCAGCGCAAACCACCAGTTGAAGGCGAGCAGCGCGTTCGCGGACAGGAACGACGGCGTGTCCGAGGTGAGCCTGCCCGGGGTGGTCCCGTCGTCGGGCGGGCCGACCACCGCGCGGGCGGTCAGCTTGCGGGCCAGCTCCTTCGGCCAGTGCACCTCCACCCCGGCGGCGGCGAGGGCGTCGCCGCCGTTGCCGAGCAGCTCGGTGATCTCCTCGTCGGCGAGTTCCACGGCTTCCGGTACGGCCGCGGAGAGCAGGGGAGTGAGCGCGGGCCAGGCGCGGGCGGCGCGGCGCAGCGCGAGCAGGGCGTCCATCCGCGCGCGCGAGCCGAACGCCCGGCTCCCGTCGTCGGAGCCCGCCCAGACCTCGACGGCGTCCGCGACCAGCGTCGGATCGCTCACGCTGTGCACCTGCGGAACGGCGCGGAAGGAGGGTCCAGTGACCGGCAGCTCCGTGGGGCCGGTGCCTGACACCTCGGCATCCGCGCCGGTACCGAAGATCTCCGGGGCGGAACCGAGGCCGGAGACCTCGATGCGCAGGGAGATCCGGACGCCCGCGTCATGGCCCGCGGCGACGTCCGCCACCCACGCGCGCTGTTCGGGCAGACGCTGGGGCGTCCGGGCCGCGTAGGCCGGGCCGCCGGTGACGAGTGAGGCGGCGGGTGACCGGGGGAGGGCGTCGGCCGTGGCGTCCAGGAAGGCCCGCAACAGCAGCTCCGGCTCGGGGAGCCGCAGCGGCTCGGTGCCGGTCACCGGCACGGCGTGCGCCTCGGGCGGCATCGACGCCGCGAGCCGCCGGACGCGCTCGATGTCGTCCGTGCTCAAAGGGCCGGTCCGCCAGGCGTCGTGGTCGGTCGGGGACAGACCGGGGAGAAGCAGCCCGCGCGCCACGAAGTGCAGGGCGAGAACGGCGGCCGTGCCCCAGAACACCGTCGCGCGGTGTCCCTCGGCGGCGACTCGCGCGCGCGTGAGGACCGGCAGGGCCTCGCGCACCGGCAGCAGGACGGCGGGCACGGTCACCGCCTCGACGCCGTCGCCGCCGGGCACCACGACGGTCAGCTCGGTGCGGGCTCCCACGGCGACATCCGGCGGTGCGTCGCCGGCGGGCCGCCAGAAGGCGACGCCGCCGCTACGGGCCGGGTCGCCGGGCACGAACACGGCACAGCAGCGGGCCAGTTCGGAGATCTCGCAGGGGGTTGCCGGGGGGAACATCTGCACAGTGATGTCAGTATTCCTCAAATTTGACTACCGGGTCGAGCCGCCGAGAGTACAGCACTATCGGGGCCGACCTGGCATGCTCGACTTGTGACCTGAGTCACGGGGTCGACGCGGCGTCACGGAATCCGTAGGGGGCGTAGCTCAGGGATGTCTCAGGGTCGCGGTCCGGAACCGCCGGAAGCGCGGGCCCGTTCTCAGGACAGAGAGCGGCAGTGGCCGCGAAGGAGGCGACACAGATGTCGAAGAACGCGAAGATCGCCGCGGGAGGTGTGGCGGCCGGGCTCATCCTGTGGATCTGGCTGCCCTGGTGGGCGGCGCTGCTCATAGTGGTGGGCGTCCCGGCCGCCGCTTACCTCACGCTGGACCCCTCGCAGCGGCGCAGGCTGCGCCGTGCCACCCGCAAGGAGCTGGGCCGTTAGCGACTACCGCCCAGCTGCGTCCTGGTCGTCCAGCGTGCAGGAGTCGACCACGTCACCGCCCGCGGACCGGCCGACGGTCCGGTCCGCGGGCGGCCGTACGCCCCGCTCCACCCATGCGACCAGCGTGTCGAAGGCCGACCGGTAGCACGGCAGGATCGGCCGCAGCCGGTCCGGGTAGGTGTCGTACAGCCCGTCGACATGCGTGCCGCCCTGGACCGTGTAGTAGCGGTGCAGGGCACCCCGGCCCCTCGCGTCGACCATCCCGGCGTAGACATCGGAGTCCGCGGCTTGGGGCAGCAGTGTGTCCAGATCGCCGTGGAGCGTGATCATCGGTCGGCCGATGCGCCCGGTCAGCGCCACCCGGGCCACGGCCCGGTGGACGGCCGCGGGCCGTGAGGCGTAGTCGTAGGCGGCGTCGGAGGCGCAGGGGGCGAGGATCTCCTCCAGCGTGCTCCCGGCGGACGGACCGGGGCAGGCGGGATCGTAGGAGGGATCGAACTCCGCCCGGTAGGTCTTCTGCGTGACACCCCAGTAGGCGTTCTCGTGGTAGGGCCACAGGAACTCCGAACCCCGCGCGAACCCCACCGCGTACAGGTCCTCGTCACGCGCCGCGCCGAAGGTCCGCGCCACCGCGGTCGGCAGGGAGGTGAGCAGATTCGGGCCGTGGGCGGTCCACAGCGCGCCCTCCCAGTCCACACCGCCGTCGTACAGCTCCGGGTGGTTCTCCAACTGCCAGCGCGTGAGGTAACCGCCGTTGGAGATGCCGGTCATATAGGTGCGGTCGGGGCTCCGGCCGTAGCGCTGGGCCACCACCCGCTTGGCGGCGCGCGTGAGCTGAGTGGTCCGCGCGTTCCATTCGGCGACGGCGTCCCCGGGCCGGGTGCCGTCCCGGTAGAAGTCGGTGCCGTTGTTGCCCTTGTCGGTCGCGGCGTAGGCGAAGCCCCGCGCGAGCACCTGGTCCGAGATCGCCTTGTCCGTCGCGTACTGCCTGCGGGTGCCCGGCGCGCCGGTGACCACGAGCCCGCCGTTCCAGCGGTCCGGCAGCCGGATGACGAACTGCGCGTCGTGCCGCCAGCCGTGCGTGGCGTTGAAGGTGGAGGAGTCCGGGAAGTAGCCGTCGACCTGCACCCCAGGGACCCCGGACGGCGTACGCGTGGCCCGCGCCGTCAGCCCCGCCTGGTCCGCCGTGTCGGTGTACGGCGTACCGGCCAGCCCGGTGGTCGTGAGGTCGTCGAGACAGGCCGTGCGCTGGAGATCCGCACCCGGCACCCGGATCCGTTCCCGGCCGGAACAGTGCTCGCCGTCAACCGGCTGGGCAGCGGCGGGCACGGGACCGGTGAACGCCGCCGCCAGCAGTGCGACGGCGACGAACGGAACACCTCGGGACGGGCGCATGACGGCCTCCAGGACAGACGGGGACGGGGAACAGGCCACGGCGGGCAAGCCGAGAGCTGCCCCATGGTGCTGGCCCGCCCCCGCGCGAGCCATGGGTTGATGCCCTATGGAATGGCACCCACGTATGGGGTCGCATCACACGCGCTATGGGCTGAACGGCCCTGCCGGACAGGGAGCTTCACGTGCGGGACATCGACACGCGCACGGAAATTCGTTTGCGCGGCAGATCCGGAAACCTCACGATGACGGGCATGACTTCCGGAAAGGAGGCCCAGCGACTCCACGGTGAGCGCTGATGGCCGGATCCGAGGCGTCCCAGACGCCCTCCCGACAGCCCCAGACTTCGTCGGCGCCCCTGACGCCCGCCTGGCTGAGGGCCCACTTCGACCCCCTGCCGTTCCCGGCACGCATGAGTGCCCTGGCACGCTACGCCCGTACCCTCACCCCACACGCGTACGAGACCTTGCGCCACACCCTCGACGCCGGTGACCCGGACGAACGCCACACGGCCCTGTTCCTGGCGGTCGCACGCCGCGATCTGGAAACGGTGGCGGCCGCCCTCGACGACCCCCTGCTCGGCCGCCGCGCACGCTCCGCCGCCATCCGGCTACCGGTGCCCGAACCCACGCTGGAACGCCTGGCCCTGAGTGACATCGCCGCGGTCCGCCGCGACACCTACCGGTTGCTCAGGGTCAGCCGCCGCCACACCCTCGCCGCCCGGCTGCTGCCCACGGTGTACGACCGCCTGGGAGCCCAGGACGCCGCCGCCCTGCTCACCGCCTGCCCCGGGGAGACGGCCGAGGACTGGCTCCCCCGCCTCGACGTGCCGATCGGCACCCTCAACTCCCTGGCCCGCACGGCACCCCGCGCCGTGGCCGCCCACCTCGCGGCGCTCAGCGAGCGAACCCCACACCATGCGGCGTACCAGCACGCACGCCGCTACCGCGCGGTCGCCTCCACGGCCGCCCGACGGGACCCGCACGCGGCGCTGACCCTGCTGGCACGGGCGCCCGAACTCCTCACGGCGCACGGCGCCCTCGCGGCGCTGCAGCGCCCCGAGGAAGCCCTGGCCGTCCTGCGCGCGGCACCACCCACGCCGGACGGCGGCCGTCGGAAGCACCCGATCCCCGCCGGGCCCCTGCCGCCTTCCCAGCGCCGGGCGCTGAGCGCACTGCCCGTCGACGACCTCGTGGAAATGGCCCGGCACTTTCCCGCCACCGGCACCAGGCACCACGGTTGGTCGGGGCGCCACGGAACGGCTCCCGACGGCCTGCTGCGCCTGCTGCCACCCGCCGAACGCCGACAGGTGGTCGAGGAATCCTTCGCCGGTCGTTCCGGACCGTACCGCACCTCGCTGTCCACGTTGGCCGCCCTGGACCCCGCCGACCGCCGGGACGTGATCAGCCCTCGAGTGCGGCGGCTCGCCCGTCGCCCGTGGCGCGGCGCCGCGCTGGCGGCGGCCCTGCCCCTGTCCGACGGTGGGCCCGTGCTGCGGGAACTCGCGGCCAGCCACCGCATGCACCAGCGGGCCATGGCCTGGCCCGCCCTGCTCGCCTGCGCCGAGATCCACGCCGATCCCGAGGAGTTCGCCCGGACCGCCGCCTCCTGCGAGCGTGCCTGGCACGACCAGGACGAGGTGCGGCGCGCGGCGCTGGAGCAACTGGCCGGAGTCGCTCCGCCCTTGCTGGACGCCCTGCCCGAACAGGTCCTGCGGGACGCCGTCCTGACGACCGTCCAGTCCCGGGACGCCACGACCGCGACGCTGCGTGCCGCCGAGCGGTTGCTGTACCGCGTGACCGAGCGGGCGGCGGCGACCGGCCGCGTCCAACGAGCGGCCCGCGCCGTCGACCTGCTGGGCGAGATCCTCGCCGCACCAGGGCACACCTCCGCGCCAAGGGCGCTGCACGTCGACGAGACGAGCGCACGCGGCCTCTGGCCCGCGGCCCGCGCCACCGCGCGCGGTTCGAGGGCGATCGTCGTCCTCGCCGAACTCCTCGCACCGCATCTGGCCGCCCTCCCGGCGCTGGACGCGGAGGCTCGCCGCATCGCCGTGGAGTGCGACGACCCGGATCTCGCCACCCGCGCGGCAGCGGCCTGGGCGCGCCCCGCGAAGCTACGGGACGCACGGTGCGGTGAACTCGTCTCCCTCGACCCGGCGTTCGCGGTCGTGCCACTGGTCCTGCGCACCCTCGTCACCCGGCGGACCGATCTGCTGGACACCGTGTGCGCCGCCACGCGCGAGGGGTTCACCAGACGGCTGTGGCCGCGTGCCTTCCCCTGGGTGGCACGGTTGCATCCGGCCGCCGCCGGGCGGTGGCTCCCGCACCAGCGGGACGCCTGGAGCGCGTACCACGCGCGCGTGGCCATGGACGAGACGGCCCCGCTCCGTCTTCGCACCAGCGCGGTCAGCCTTCTGACGGACCCCACGCGCCTGACGGAACTGGCCGAACGGGCGCCGCAGCCGGTTGCCGCGGCGGCGTTGTGGGCGCTGAGCGAGCCAGGGGCGGTCCCGGACCGGAGCCCGGCCGGGACCGGCCTGCGCGATCTGCTCCTCGGGCACGCGGCGACCGGCGGGGTACGCGGCCGGGCCGCCGTCACCTCACTCCGCCGCCTGCTGGCGAGCCTCCCCGACTCCGAGGCCGTCGCCCTGCTCGCACCCGTGGCCCGCGCGACCGACGCGGCGGTGGGCCCTCGCAAGGAGGCCGCCCGGGCCTTGGGCGCGCTGCCCGGCTCCCAGGCCCTGGAGGCGCTCCTCACGGCCTGGGCCGTGCCGCGCCAGCATCCGGACGTACGGGCGGCCCTGGCCGGTGCGCTGCTTCCCGAGCTGCACCGACCGGACGTGGCCGATCGTCTCGCGCGGGCCGTGCGGGAACCCGCCGTCCGTGACGCCGTGGTCCACGCGCGCGTGGGCGCCGTCTCCGAGGCGTGGAGCGAGACCTACCGGGCGTTCCTGGCGCGGCTGGTCCACGGGGGCGACGAGGACTCCGCCGTGGCCGCCTGCCGGGCGCTCGCCACCTGGCTGGAGCCCGACGCGGGTGACGCGATGCGAGTCGTCGCCGACGCCCTCACCTCGCGGGACCGGCCCGAGCGGGTATGGGACGCCGTGGTTGGCTGTCTGAGCTGGTTCCCGCCGGGGCCCGTCGCCGAGTCCGTCGCCCGACGTGCCTTTGAGACCCTGGCCGACCGCGCCCGCGCTGAGGACCCGAGCGCCCGCACCGACGCACTGCGACGTCTCCACCGGTGCGCGGGCGCCGCGCACCCGCGCGGGAGCCTCACCGACTCGCGGACCATCCTGGACATGCTCGTCGGCACCCTGGACGCGGTCGGGCTGCACCAGGACGCGGTTCAGGTCGGCTGGCGGCTCGCCCTGGACGCCCTGAGCCAGGGACGACACGACGCACACCGGTGGGACCGGCTGGTCGGGCTGTGCGAGGCCGGGCCCTGGCGACTGCCGGTCTCCTCCTACCTGCCGATGGACCTCCGTGAGGAATACGTCCGAGACGCCGCCCTGGCCACCGTGCGCTCCTTGCGCGGCCGTGGCACCGCCGTGTCCGGGCTCCTCGCGCTGAGCCTCGTCAGGGGCGGTGGCCGGGCCGCGAGGTGGGAAGCGCCATGGCGTGCGGAACTGGACGCTCTGCGTGCCCATGGTGACCCGGATACGGCGATGGGGGCGCTGCTGGTCGAGCCCGGCCCGGAGGAATGAAAGGGCCGGGTCCGGGGCGCGCGGGCTCAGCTGGGGCGTACGGCCATGCTGTCGAGCGCCGCCAGCAGACCCGGCAGCTCCGGGCCCCGGCCCACCGGCAGCACCTCGCCCGGCATGTCGTCCAGCAGTACGAAGGCGATGTCGTCGGTCCTGGCCACCAGCGACCAGCCGGGGCCGTCGGCGCGCAGCGTCCTCGCGTCACCCGGCGCGAAGGACGACCGGACGCGGCCGAGGGGCGGCGGTGTGTCGACGTACGCGCGCGCTTCCGCGAGGACCCGCCGCACGCCACTGGGCTCGCCGCCTGAGCCGTTGACGCCCGCCCCCGACCCGTTGGCGTCCGGGCCTTCCCCACCCGTGCCGGAGCCGCTCGAACCGGCGCCGGACGCAGCAGCCCCGTCCCCCGGCACCCCCGCGCCCTCGCCCGCTTCGGCACCGCCCCCTTCAGCACCGTTCCCGCCGCTCGCGGACGCGAACTCCGTGTCGTCGATCTGCTCCCGCCACACCGCCCACTGGAGCGCTATCTCGTCGGCCCCGAGGCGACGCTGGGCAGGCCCCCAGACGTCGGTGTCCGGCGGGGACAGCGCGGGACCCCCGGCGATCTCGGGGGCGGGATCGTGGGGCGCGGGCACGCCGGGTGCCGCGACGGCGACCGCGAGGGGCCAGCCCGGCAGCGCGGCGACCACACTGCGCTCGTCCGGCGACAGGTCGTACTCCATGCCGCAGTCCCAGGAGGCGATGGCGACGGCGACCAGCGACACGTCGTCCGTGACGACGGTCCACCGCGCGCCGTCGCCGTCCTGGCCGAGGACCAGGCCGTAGCCGTCGGCGAGCGGCGCCAGGCCGAGCGCGGCGCACGCCTCCGGATAGTCGTCGCCGAGCACACTCGGGAACTGCGCGGGCGTCAGCAGCACCGCGGTCAGCACATAGAGCGCGTCGTCCGCGGCGGCGACGACGTACTCGTCCGTCCCGGCCATCCCAGCCTCCCCAGGAGTTGTCCAACGGCGCGCACCCTAATGCGGCGGGGAGCCGGTTGTCACGACTGCGAAGACCATCCGGAGCTGCGCCTTCCCGGCCGGACCGGGCGGAAGGGCCATCCGGCCGCCGCTTGTGTCAGGTCGCCGGGAGACCCAGCAGCGCCCGCGCCACGGTCCGCGGCGACTCGTCGCGCTCTCTCGCGAGCGCGATGACGGCACGGCACGCCAGCTCGTTCACCCCGAACGACAGCGCCTCCGGCGACACCCAGCCCGCGGCCTCGTCGATCCGGTCCTGGTCGTCCTCGGCGCACGCCGACACATAGGCGGCGGCCGCCTCGAACAGATTGTGGCTACGGGCATCCCGGCCGGTGCCGCCCTCCACGCGCACGGCGTTACGGAACCCCACCCATGACTTGCGCAACCTGCCCCACATACCGACCACCTTCCCCCGGCTCGGTACTTGCCTCGCGGACCGTTCACCCCCGGCTACCCAACGTAGAGTTGGACATCCGGCGGCAGAAGGGGGAGGGCACGGTGAAGCGTTTCGCGCGGCTCGAAGAGATCCTCAGGATGGACCCGCACCAGGACGCGCTGGAGATCCACCGGCTGAGCACCGCCTACGAATTCCCGTGGGACTACACCCGCGCCCTCGAACTCGCGCTCTACCGCACCTATGCCGTCCCGTCCATCGGACAACTGCTCGCCGAAACCGCCGAACTCACCGACCGCGCGCAGAAGCGCTACGACGACACCTCCCTGCTGCTCGACGCCGTCGTGGAGCACGGCTTCGGCAGCGAACAGGGCCGGACGGCGGTCCGCCGCATCAACCAGATGCACCGCAGCTACGACATCAGCGACGACGACATGCGCTATGTGCTCTGCACCTTCGTCGTGATGCCCAAGAGGTGGATCGACGCCTATGGATGGCGCAGGCTGTCGCGTCACGAGATCATCGCCACCGCCGTCCACTACCGCGCTCTCGGGCGTCACATGGGCATCAAGGACGTACCCGAGTCCTACGAGGACTTCGAGGAGTGTCTCGACACCTACGAAGCCGCGCACTTCGCCTGGGACGAGGACGCCCGCCGGGTCTCCGACGCCACGCTCGACCTGATGGCATCCTGGTACCCACGTCCACTCGCCCCCCTTCTGCGCACCGCGACGCTCGCCCTGCTCGACGACTCGCTGCTGCGCTCCTTCCGCTACCGGCCGCCGAGCCCCGCGACCCGCACGCTGGTGCGCGGGGCGGTACGGGCCCGAGGCCGTGTCGTCCGACTGCTGCCGCCCCGGCGCGCACCCCACTTCGCACGGCAGAACCGCGAGATCAAGGGCTACCCGAACGGCTACCGACTGAACGAACTCGGCACCTGGCCGGTTCCCGGAACCTGCGGCTGTCCCGTGCCGCGGTCGAAACGGTCGGCCGCCGAGGGGGCCGAGTGAGACGGGCCGCCGCCCGGGCTCAGGCCTCGCGCACGGCGAGCGCCAGAAAGCGGCTGGCCTCGTCGACGTAGGACGTCATGCGCCATCCCGACCGGGCCAGCAGCGGGCGAAGATTCTGCTCGGCACGCAGGTCCTCGGGGGTGAGCTGGCGGCCGTGACGCGCGGCGAGCGCCGCCCGGCCGAGCGGGTGGAACAGTGCCAGCGTGCCGCCGGGGCGCACCACGCGCGCCAACTCCCGCAGGTTCGCCTCGGGCCGCGCGAGATGGGCGATGAGGCCTGCCGCGAACACGGCGTCGAGCGACCCTGAGCGGAGCGGCAGCGCGGCCACGTCGGCGAGCAGCAACCGGCCGTCGCGGTCCCGCCCTGCGCGTACGGCGGTCTCCAGCATCGCGGGGGTCAGATCCGCCCCCAAGACCACTCCCAAGGGGCCCACGGCGGCCCGGAGCGGCGGCAGCGCGCGTCCGGTGCCGCAGCCCGCGTCGAGGACGCGACCGCCCTCGGGCAGGCCGAGTTCGGCGACCGCGGCGGCGTAGGCGGGGCCGTCGTCGGGGAACCGGCGGTCCCAGTCGGCGGCGCGGGCGGTGAAGAACTCCTGGACGTCTGTGCGGTCGTCGCTCATGTCCGCATGATCCCTCACCGACACGGACGACGTCGCGGTGCACACGTTCGAACGGGAGGCGATCGCCCATGGGCAGCGCCGCGTCATATTGCGGCACCTTTCGAAATGCGCCCCCTCTGTGCTCCCGTGCCCCCTAGCGTCCCGGGGCCATGGGACACCTGGACCATGCCACCTTCGGCTGGCTGACCCCCGTGCTGTCGTACGCGATGGCCTGTACCGGCGCCGCACTCGGGCTGCGCTGCACCGTCCGCGCGCTCGGCGCGACCGGCGCCTCGCGCCGCAACTGGCTCTTTACGGCGGCCTCCGCCATCGGCACCGGCATCTGGACCATGCACTTCGTGGCCATGCTCGGCTTCGGTGTCAGTGGCACGGAGATCCGCTACAACGTGCCGCTGACCGTCCTCAGCCTGATCGTCGCCATGACCGTCGTCTGCGCCGGAGTCTTCGCCGTCGGCTACAGCCGCGACCGAGGTCGCGCGCTCCTGCTCGGCGGGCTCACCACCGGGGTCGGCGTCGCGAGCATGCACTACCTCGGCATGGCGGCGGTGCGGCTGCACGGCGAAGTGACCTACGACCCGGCCCTCGTCGCCCTCTCCGTGGTGATCGCCGTGGTCGCGGCGACGGCGGCCCTGTGGGCGGCGCTGAACATCGAGTCGCCGGTCGCGGTCACCGTCGCCTCCCTCGTCATGGGCGCGGCGGTGAGCAGCATGCACTACACCGGGATGCTCGCGGTACGCGTGCGTGTCGCCCCTTCCGACGACGTGCTGCCCGGGGCCACGGCGATGCAGTTCATCTTCCCCCTCGCCGTCGGCCTCGGGTCCTATCTCTTCCTGACCTCGGCCTTCGTCGCGCTGTCGCCGACCGTGGGGGAACACGAGGCATCCGTCTCAGCCCAGCGGCCGGTCGAGAGCGCCGCCCGCTGACGGCGGCCCCGCGCGGACGGCACGCCCCCGAACCACACCGAGCGAGGAGGCCATGCGTACACCCCGCAGGAGCGCCGCGGCGGGCGCCGAGACGCCGACCCCACCACCCGCGCGCGGCCGTCGCGCGCACGCCGGACCACCGGCCGACGAGGGTTCCGACGAGATCCCGGACATGGTGTCCGGAACGCGGGCCACACGCGCGGGACGCCGCCGCGTACGGCCGCGCACCGTCCGGGCCAAGATCGTC
This sequence comes from Streptomyces sp. NPDC057877, assembly GCF_042796855.1. NCBI lineage: Bacteria > Bacillati > Actinomycetota > Actinomycetes > Kitasatosporales > Streptomycetaceae > Streptomyces > Streptomyces sp. NPDC057877. Next base: position 609,550 of record NZ_JBHVMS010000001.1, on the reverse strand, counting down.
TGCCTGCTGATGGTGCCGGTGGTGTCGCTGCTGGCCCTGTGGGCCTACGCCACCGTCAGCACCGCCCAGGACGTGTCCCGGCTGCGGCAGGTGCAGCGCGTGGACGCCGAGGTCCGCGCACCCGTCGCGGCCGCGGTGGCGGCCCTCCAGTCAGAGCGGGCCGCCGCCGTGCGGTACGCGACCGAGCCCTCCACCGGACGCGGCAACGACCTTGAGCGGCTCGCGCGGGACACCGCGCGCGCGGTGGCGGCACTCAGACTCGGCGACGACAGCACGGTCGCCGACGGTCAGGAGCTGCCCGCCCAAGTGACCCGGCGCATGGAGACGTTCGTCGTCGGCGCGGAGCGACTGCGGTCCCTGCGGGACGCGGTACGCGACCGGCGGGCCGGATGGCAGGAGACGTATGAGCGCTACACCGGCACCCTCGCCTCCGCCTTCGCCGTGAGCGGCGCGCTCACCGGCATCCAGGACGCCGACCTCGGCTCCGACGCGCGCGTGCTGCTGGAGTTCTCCCGCGCGGGCGAGGCCCTGGCTCAGGAGGACGTGCTCCTCGCCAGCGCCCGCCTCAGCGGCGGCCTCTCGGGGGAGCGGCTGCGACTGTTCACCGGCGCCGTCGACACCCGCCGCGCGCTCACCGAGTCCGCCGTCACCGACCTGCGTGGCGCCGAACGGGCAGAGTGGCAGCGCCTCTCCGACGGCGACGACTACGCCACCCTCCACGGGGCCGAGGACGCGATCCTGGCGAGCGGTCACGGCACGCGAGCACTCCAGGCCGCGCCGGAGGGGACCTGGAACCGCGCCCACGCGCGCGTGCAGGCACGCATGCGGACCATCGAGCAGGACGCGGCCCGTGGGGTCGCGGACCGGGCCGACCCGTTCACGCGCGGAGTGCTCACCCCGGCCGGTGCCGCGGTCCTCCTCGGCCTCGCCGCCGTGGCCGCGTCACTGGTGATCTCCGTGCGTATCGGCCGTGGCCTCGTCGTCGAACTGGTCAGCCTGCGCAACAGCGCCTTGGAGATCGCCCGGCGCAAGCTCCCCGAGGCCATGCGGAAGCTGCGCGCGGGCGAGGAGATCGACGTCCGGGCCGAGGCGCCGCGCGGTCCGCGCGCGGAGGACGAGACGGGCCAGGTCGCCGAGGCACTGGGCACCGTCCACCGGGCCGCGCTGCGCGCCGCCGTCGAGCGCGCCGAACTCGCCAGCGGCATCTCCGGGGTCTTCGTCAACCTCGCCCGCCGCAGCCAGATCCTGGTCCACCGCCAGCTGCACCTCCTCGACAGCATGGAACGCCGCTCCGAGGACCCGAACGAACTGAGCGACCTCTTCCGCCTCGACCACCTCACCACCCGTATGCGGCGCCACGCGGAGAGCCTGATCATCCTCTCCGGCGCCGCCCCCGGCCGGGCCTGGCGCAGACCCGTCTCCCTGACCAACGTGGTCCGCGCGGCCGTCTCCGAAGTCGAGGACTACGCGCGCGTGGAGGTACGCCAACTCCCCGAGGCCCAGGTCGTCGGAGCCGCCGTGGCGGACCTCACCCACCTGCTGGCCGAGATCGTCGAGAACGCCGCCCAGTTCTCCCCGCCGCACACCCGCGTGCGCATCACCGGAGAACCCGTCGGCAACGGCTACGCCCTCGAGATCGAGGACCGCGGCCTGGGCATGGGCAAGGAGACGCTCGCCGAGGCGAACCACCGCATCGCCCGGTCCGAGGCCCTGGACCTCTTCGACAGCGACCGGCTCGGCCTCTTCGTGGTCAGCAGACTCGCCGCCCGGCACGACATCAAGGTGCACCTGCGCACCTCGCCCTACGGCGGCACCACCGCGGTCGTCCTGCTGCCCACCGCCCTGCTCGACAAGAGCGACCTGCCGGAACGTTCTGGCAAGGGGACGGTGGACACCCCCCAGCCGATGGCACACGCCCACGCGCGCGTGCCCGGCGAACCGCACCACCAACAGGTTGTCCCCCCGCCCGCCGACCGGCCCGCGCTGGTGGCACCCGTACCGGCCCCGGCGGAGCCCACCACCGAACAGCAGCCCCCCGGAGTGACCGCCTTGCGTCTGCACCGCCCCCCGGACACCTCCGAAAGCTCCGACGACCTGCCGCGCCGGGTACGGCAGGCCAGCCTCGCCCCCCAACTCCGCGAGCGACCCCCAGGGGAACCGGCCGCACCGGCACACACCGGCGACGACCAGCGCACCCCGGAAGCGGTACGGGACCGCATGGCGGCCTACCGCGACGGTTGGGCCCGCGGCGGCGGCCGACGGCCCGGCCGCGGTGCCACCCCGGCCCCGGCACCCGGCAGCGACAGCAGCGAAGGAGACCCCGCATGATCCAGGACCCGAGCACGAGGGCCGCCCAGCGCTCCGGCGAACTCGACTGGCTGCTGGACGACCTGGTACTGCGCGTGCGCGAGGTACGGCACGCCGTGGTGCTCTCCACCGACGGACTCGCGGTCGGCGCCTCCACCGACCTCGGCCGCGAGGACGCCGAGCACCTCGCCGCCGTGGCCTCCGGCTTCCACAGCCTCGCCAAGGGCACCGGCCGCCACTTCGGCACCGGCGGCGTACGCCAGACGATGGTCGAGATGGACGACGGATTCCTGTTCGTCGCCGCCGCGGGCGACGGTTCCTGCCTCGCCGTCCTGACCGCGGTGACCGCGGACATCGGCCTGGTGGCGTACGAGATGGCACGCCTCGTCAAGCGGGTGGGCGAGCACCTCGACACGGCCCCCCGCGCGGGCTCACGGCCCACCGTCGGCGGATGACGCGAACGGGGGTCCGAGCAGTGATGACCGATGACGTCACCGGCGCCCCGCGCGAGCAGGGCAGCCAGTGGTACGACAGCGAGGCCGGGCCCTTGGTCCGCCCCTACGCCATGACCGGCGGGCGGACCAGACCCGGCCCCACCGGAGTGCGGTTCGACCTGATCGCCCTGGTCACCCTCGACCCGGTCGCCTCCGGAGTCGACGACGACCCCGCCCTCGGACCGGAACACCGGGCCCTAGTCGACCTGTGCCGATCCGAGACCCAGTCGGTCGCCGAACTGGCCGCGGGCGCCGATCTCCCCGTGGGCGTCGTCCGCGTGCTCCTCGGCGACCTCATGGAACTCGGCCGCGTCACCGTCCACCGGCCGGTGCCGCCCGCCCAACTGCCCGACGAACGCATCCTGCGCGAAGTGATCGAAGGACTGCGGGCGCTGTAATGGAAGTTCTCCCTTGAGGCAGCGAACCGGAGCGGGACGGTCACACAAGGCAAAAGAGCGGTCCCAGCACTCCGGACGAGACCGCACTTGTCATGATGCCGACGCCGTGTCCCCTTCGCGCCGACGACCGCTGCCGGTACTCCCGAGAGAAGTGATCGATGGTCTCCGAGCACTCCGCCCAGACGGACGACGAGCCGACCGCCCTGGCGCTGAAGATCCTGGTCGCCGGTGGATTCGGCGTGGGCAAGACGACCCTGGTGGGCGCGGTCAGTGAGATCAGACCGCTGCGCACCGAGGAACTGCTCAGTGAAGCGGGCCAGTCGGTGGAGGACACCGACGGCGTGGACCAGAAGGTCACCACGACCGTGGCGATGGACTTCGGGCGCATCACCATCCGCTCCGGGCTCTCCCTCTACCTTTTCGGCACCCCGGGCCAGGACCGCTTCTGGTTCCTGTGGGACGAACTGGCTCAGGGCGCCCTCGGCGCCGTGGTGCTCGCCGACACCCGACGGCTGGAGGACTGCTTCCCCGCGGTCGACTACTTCGAGCACCGGCGCATTCCGTTCGTGGTCGCCGTCAACTGCTTCGCGGGGGCCCGCGGCTACGGCGCCCACGACGTCTGCCGCGCACTCGATCTCGACCCGGGCACCCCGGTCGTGCTCTGCGACGCCCGCGACCGGGACTCCGGCAAGGAGGTGCTGATCCGGCTCGTCGAGTACGCCGGGCGGATGCACACCGCCCGGCTGCTGAACTCCGTCGGCTGATCGGACACCCGCCTGCCGAAGGCGGTCAGACCGCCACGCCCTTCTCCGCCAGGACCTGGTCGATCGTGACGCGGACGAGGAGTTCACCGGCCTGGCCGTTACGGGCCCCGAACTCCCCGGCGCGCTCGTCGCCCATGTACCGCGCCCCGATCCGGGCGGCCCAGAGCCGGAGTGCGGCGTGATCCTCCGAGACATGGGCGCGGCCTCTCAGCACGACGTAGTCGAACGGCGGCCGGTCGTTGTCCACGCAGAGCGCGACCCGGCCGTCCCGGACCAGATTGCGCCCTTTCACGCTCCGCTTGGCCGTGTTGAACACCAGGTCGTCCCCGTCGAGCAGAAACCAGATCGGTGTCACATGCGGGCTCCCATCGGCCCGTACCGTGGACAGTTTGCCGGTGCGGGTCCCGTATGAGACGAAAGCCCGCCATTCCTCGTCGGTCATCTTCTGTGCCATGCCTCCCATCCTCCTTGCCCGCGGGCCGGTCCTGGGGAAGGCTGACGGAGAGATCCCCCCGACCAGGGGGAGACATCAGACGGGGTATCACACGGGGAGACCGGATCATGGCGCAGAACCAGGGACTCGGCTGGCTGCTGGACGACCTGACCGAACGCGTCGAGCATGTACGACACGCACTGGTGCTGTCCAACGACGGGCTGGTGACCGGGGCGAGCACCGGCTTACGCCGGGAGGACGCCGAGCACCTCGCCGCGGTCGCGTCCGGACTGCACAGCCTCGCCAAGGGGTCGGGACGCCACTTCGGCGCGGGCGGGGTACGCCAGACGATGATCGAGTTCGACGACGCGGTCCTGTTCGTCACCGCGGCGGGCAACGGCAGTTGCCTCTGCGTACTCAGCGGCGCGGATGCCGACATCGGCCAGATCGGCTACGAGATGACGCTGCTCGTCAACCGGGTGGGCGAGCATCTCGGCGTGGACGCCCGCCACCCCGAACGCACCCCCCTCACAGACCCCTGACCTGCAGGTTTGTCGCCTCCTTCAAAGTTATCCACAGGCTCGCCACGAGATCCGCGGAACCGGCTACGGTTTTTCCACGGCGAGCGCGCACGGCGCTGGCCGCCGACTCCACGGGGGAGACCGACCATGTCAGGCCACGCTGTCACCCAACCCGCCCAGCCCACCTGCGCGCCCAGCCGCGCCGCCCGTGAACTGGGACTGAAGGGAAGCGAGTTCGACCTCGCCGTACATCTTGGACGCATCCGCACCGCGCCCGACGACACCGGAGGCGGCCGACGCGTCACCCGCGCCGAACTGGAGCGGCTGCGCGAGGAGAAGGGCTTCCCGGAGGCGCTCCGCGAAAGCGTCCGCGCCGTGGGCACCACGGCGGGTGCCGCCCTCATGGAGATCTCGTCCGCGCGGTTCACCCGCCTCGCCCGGGCGGGCCTGCTGATTCCCGTCAAGTTCTACCTCAACCGCTACCGAGCCGTGGTCTGGCTGTATCTCGCCGACGAACTGCGGCAGTTCGTCGCCGGGAAGGAGAACTCCGCACTCCTGCACCAGCGCATGCCGCAGAGCATGCGGCGGCAACTGGACGAAGGGGTGGACCGACGGCCCCGGAACTGGCGGGGGCGGCACCTCGGGTTCCTGCTGCGGCAGGCCACCGACCCATGGCAGCGTGCCGGGGCCCTGGCTGCCTTCCTCGACCCCGTCCAGATCGCGGAGATCGTCAAGGACCCCTACGAGCGCGCCCATCTGCACCGCTTCCGGCCGGATCCGCCGTCCCACGGAGCGCCCGGCTCCCCGGCCGCACAGCTCGCCGAGCGGCTCATGACCGCGGACGACCCGGACGAGATCGCCTGGCTGCGGGCCGACCTGACCCAGACCCTGCGCGAGGCCCGCGGCCACCGTCCCGCCCCGCGTCCCGCACCGCGCGAGACACCCGCGGAGCCGGAACCCGAGGACCACACCCACGAGGACCGCGTGCCGGGGGAGCCGGAGCGGCCACGCGGTCTGCTGGCCCGGCTGCTGCGCAGAGGATCCCGGCCCCGGCCCTCCTGACGACCGGCTTGGCGTCCGGGCATCGACCGGGTGTGGCGCTCGGGCATCCCGTCACCGGCTCGGCGTACGGGCATCCCGTCCCGAAAGCGCCTTACAGAGCCCGAAGTCGCCTTACAGAGCCCGGAAAAGCCCTTCCTGCACGACGGACACCAGCAGACGCCCCTCGAGGTCGTAGATCCGACCCCGGGCGAGCCCTCGACCGCCGGTCGCGATCGGTGACTCCTGGTCGTAAAGGAACCACTCGTCCGCCCGGAAGGGCCGGTGGAACCACATGGCGTGGTCCAGCGACGCCATGTCGAACCCCCGCGGACCCCACAGGGGCTCGACCGGGATGCGCACGGCGTCCAGCAGGGTCATGTCGCTGGCGTAGGTCAGCGCGCAGGTGTGCACCAGCGGATCGTCGCCGAGCGGACTGACCGCGCGCATCCACACGGCACTGCGCGGGTCCGCGCCCTTGATCTCTGCCGCGGTCCAGCGCAGCCGGTCGACATAGCGGATGTCGAAGGGCTGACGGCGCGCCATCCGTTCCAACTGCTCGGGCAGCGCGCCCAGATGTTCCCGGATCTCCTCCACCACCGTGGGGAGCGTCTCCGGGTCGGGTACCTCGCGGGCGGGTGGCAGTTGGTGCTCGAAACTCCCTTGTTCAGGCTTGTGGAAGGAGGCGGTGAGATTGAAGATCGTGCGTCCCTGCTGCACGGCGGTGACCCGGCGGGTCGTGAAGGAGCGCCCGTCCCGGACCCGTTCGACCTGGTACACGATGGGCACGCCCGGCCGCCCCGGGCGCAGGAAGTACGCGTGCAGCGAGTGCACCGGCCGGTCGCCCTCGGTGGTGCGCCCGGCGGCGACCAGCGCCTGGCCCGCGACCTGGCCGCCGAAGACCCGTTGCAGCGACTCCTGGGGGCTGCGGCCCCGGAAGATGTTGACCTCGATCTGCTCCAGATCGAGCAGGTCGACGAGTCTCTCGGCCGGGTTCGTCATGGGTGCGTTTCTCCTGTGCTCAGAGCTGGCCGACGTCGGTGACGCGGACCACGGCGCGGCCCTCCGCGTCGGAGGCCGCGAGGTCGATCTCGGCGCTGATGCCCCAGTCGTGGTCGCCGTTCGGGTCGTCGAAGATCTGCCGGACGCGCCACAGCTCACTCTCCGGCACCTCCTCGATCAGCAGCAGCTTCGGGCCGCGCGCGTCGGGGCCGGTGCCGAGGTCTTCGTACTCGTCCCAGTACTTGTCCATCGCCTCGCCCCACGCCTCGGCGTCCCAGCCGGACTCCGCGTCCAGTTCGCCCAGTTCGTCGACCTGGTCGAGGGCGGCGAGTTCCACCCGGCGGAACATGGCGTTGCGGACCAGTACCCGGAAGGCGCGCGCGTTGGCGGTGACCGGCTTGACCTGGTCGGCCTTCTCCTGGGCCTCCTCGGCGGTCATCTCCTCGGGGTTGGCCAGCTGCTCCCACTCGTCCAGCAGCGAGGAGTCGACCTGGCGCACCATCTCGCCGAGCCAGGCGATGAGGTCCTCGAGGTCCTCGGACTTCAGGTCGTCGGGGATGTTGTGGTCAAGAGCCTTGTAGGCGCTGGCCAGGTAGCGCAGCACGATGCCCTCGGTGCGGGCCAGTTCGTAGAAGGACACCAGCTCCGTGAAGGACATGGCCCGTTCGTACATGTCGCGGACGACGGACTTCGGCGACAGCGGATGGTCACCGACCCAGGGGTGGCTCTTGCGGTAGGTGTTGTACGCGTGGAAGAGCAGCTCCTCCAGGGGCTTCGGGTAGGTGACGTCCTGGAGACGCTCCATGCGCTCCTCGTACTCGATGCCGTCCGCCTTCATCGCGGCCACCGCTTCGCCACGCGCCTTGTTCTGCTGGGCGACCAGGATCTGCCGTGGGTCGTCCAGCGTGGACTCCACGACGGACACCATGTCCAGGGCGTAGGACGGCGACTCGGGGTCGAGCAGTTCGAAGGCGGCCAGCGCGAACGTGGACAGCGGCTGGTTCAGCGCGAAGTCCTGCTGAAGGTCCACCGTGAGGCGGACGATGCGGCCCTCGGCGTCCGGCTCGTCGAGCTTCTCGACGATGCCGCCGTCAAGCAGCGAGCGGTAGATGGCGATCGCCCGCCGGATGTGCCGCAACTGCTGCTTGCGCGGTTCGTGATTGTCCTCCAGCAGATGCCGCATCGCCTCGAAGGCGTTGCCGGGGCGGGCGATCACGGACAGCAGCATCGTGTGCGTCACGCGGAAGCGGGACGTCAGCGGCTCCGGCTCGGAGGCGATGAGCTTCTCGAAGGTGTCCTCCGACCACGCCACAAAACCCTCGGGCGCCTTCTTGCGCACCACCTTGCGGCGCTTCTTCGGGTCGTCGCCCGCCTTGGCCAGCGCCTTCTCGTTCTCGATGACATGTTCCGGCGCCTGGGCGACGACGAAGCCCTCCGTGTCGAAGCCCGCCCGTCCGGCCCGGCCCGCGATCTGGTGGAACTCCCGCGCGCGCAGCGTGCGCACCCGGCTCCCGTCGTACTTGGTGAGTGCCGTGAACAGCACGGTCCGGATGGGGACGTTCACCCCCACGCCGAGGGTGTCCGTACCGCAGATCACCTTCAGCAGGCCCGCCTGCGCGAGCTTCTCCACCAGCCGCCGGTACTTGGGCAGCATCCCGGCGTGGTGCACACCGATGCCGTGCCGGACGTAACGGGAGAGGTTCCGGCCGAACTTGGTGGTGAAGCGGAAGTTGCCGATCAGCTCGGCGATCTGTTCCTTCTCCTCGCGCGAGCACATGTTGATGCTCATCAGCGCCTGCGCCCGCTCGACGGCCTGCGCCTGGGTGAAGTGCACGATGTACACGGGCGCCTGCCGCGTCTGGAGCAGCTCCGTCAGCGTCTCCGTGAGCGGGGTGCGCTTGTACTCGTACGACAGCGGCACGGGACGGGTCGCCGAGCGCACCACGGTGGTCGGGCGGCCGGTGCGCCGGGTGAGGTCCTTCTCGAACATCGAGACATCGCCGAGCGTGGCCGACATCAGGACGAACTGCGCCTGGGGCAGTTCGAGCAGCGGGATCTGCCAGGCCCAGCCACGGTCCGGCTCGGCGTAGAAGTGGAACTCGTCCATGACGACCTGGCCGACGTCCGCCTGCTTGCCGTCACGCAGCGCGATCGACGCGAGTACCTCGGCGGTGCAGCAGATCACCGGGGCGTCGGCGTTGACGGAGGCGTCACCGGTCAGCATGCCCACGTTCTCGGTGCCGAAGATCTTGCACAGCTCGAAGAACTTCTCCGACACGAGGGCCTTGATCGGCGCCGTGTAGAACGTGACGTCGTCCCGTGCCAGCTCGGCGAAGTGGGCACCCGCCGCGATCATGCTCTTGCCGGAGCCGGTGGGGGTCGACACGATCACATTCGCACCGGAGACGACCTCGATCAGCGCCTCCTCCTGGTGGGGGTAGAGCGTGAGACCGCGCTCCTGGGCCCACGACTCGAAGGCTTCGTACAGGGCGTCGGGGTCGGCGGTCGGCGGCAGCTGATCGATGAGGGTCACGCCCCCATCTTGCCTGGCGACCCACCCCGAACGGCAATCGGATACGGATACGAAGATCGCGAACGCTACGCTGTGTCGCCGACGCGGCGTCGAGGCGCACGGTCGAGCGAACAGCCGGGCAGGTCAACTGCACAGCGGAACACGAGGAATGGGGCGGGCAGCGGCGATGATGGGACCAGCACACTCACTTTCGGGCGCCGCGGCCTGGCTCGGCGTCGGTGCCGCCGCTGCCGCGGCCGGGCACACCATGCCCTGGCCGGTCCTCCTCGTCGGCGCCCTGATCTGCGCCGGTGCCGCCCTCGCCCCCGACCTCGACCACAAGGCAGCCACCATCTCGCGCGCCTTCGGTCCGCTGTCGCGCTGGCTGTGCGAGATCGTCGACAAGCTCTCCTACGCGGTCTACAAGGCCACCAGGAAGCAGGGCGACCCGCGCCGCTCCGGTGGGCACCGCACGCTGACGCACACCTGGCTGTGGGCGGTGCTGATCGGTGGGGGCACCTCGGCGCTGGCGATCACGGGCGGTCGCTGGGCGGTGCTGGCGATCCTCTTCGTGCACCTCGTGCTGGCCATCGAGGGCCTGCTGTGGCGGGCGACCCGCGGCGCCAGCAGCGACGTCCTGGTGTGGCTGCTGGCCGCGACGAGCGCGTGGCTCCTCGCCGGGGTGCTGGACAAGCCGGGCAACGGTTCGGACTGGCTGTTCGCGGAACCGGGCCAGCAGTACTTGTGGCTGGGGCTGCCGGTCGTCCTGGGCGCGCTGGTGCACGACATCGGGGACGCGCTGACGATATCGGGCTGCCCGATCCTGTGGCCGATCCCGGTGGGCCGCAAGCGCTGGTACCCGGTGGGCCCGCCGAAGGCGCTGCGCTTCCGGGCGGGCAGCTGGGTGGAGCTGAGGGTGCTGATGCCCGCGTTCATGGTGCTTGGGGGAGTGGGCGGCGCCGCCGCGCTCAACTTCATCTGAGCCACCGCCCGCCGGATGTTTCCGGGCATCCGCTCTCAGCTGGAGCCGGGCGCCCCCTGCCAGCTCGAGCCGGGCACCGGCTCTCAGCTGGAGCCGGGCACCGGCCCTCAGTCGGAGCCCTGAGGCACCTGCGACGCGCCCTCGCCGTAGCGCCGCTCGAACCGGGCGATGCGGCCCTCCGTGTCCACCGTGCGGGCCTTGCCGGTGTAGAAGGGGTGGCTCTCCGAGGAGATCTCCACGTCCACCACCGGGTAGGTCTCGCCGTCATCCCACTCGATGGTCTCGTCGCTGGTCGCGGTGGACCGGGTCAGGAAGGCGTAGCCCGCGGCCCGGTCCCGGAAGACGACGGGGCGGTAGTCGGGGTGCTTGTCCTGCTGCATGGGGGCTCCTGGTACGGCGATGGCAGGGAAGGAAGGCAAGGCGGGTGGCCCGGGAGGGCCGGGAAGACCGAGGACGGCCGTGCAGACACCCTCGTGTTCGCGGGGTCAGCCGGGCAGGGAGTCCTCGTCGACGATGTGCATCGCGGCCTCCTCGGCGGAGGCGGCAGCGCCGTCGATGCCGACGTCCGTGGCGACCAGCGCGCTCTCCTCGTCCTCGTGCGCCCCTTCGTCGGGGGCGACGAGGCGGCCGGAGCGGAAGGCACCGACCTCGTTGTCGATGAGTTCCCCGTCGGTACCCTCGCTGTCGCCGAGGCCGTCACCGTCGGGGGCGACAGTGTCCGGCAGCTCCTCGGCCAGCCGCTGGTCCAGCGTTTCGCCCCGCAGTCGTTCGGCAGCGGTCACACCGTCGTGCTCCACGGCCCACGGCCTCTCCGGCGGGGACCAGCCGCGGTCGAGGGGATCCTGGACACCGTCGTACTCGAGGGTGTCCTCCGCGTCGAGCACCCCCGTGTCCTCCCGTTGGTCGGACTGGTCGGGCTGGTAGACGTCGTCGCCCCATCCCTCGGTGCTGTTCACGGGTACCTCCAGGTGGTGCGGACGGACCGTTCCCACCGCGTACGGCGGAGGGTGGCCGGCGCGCCCGGGCGCAGGTGTCGACAGTCGCACGACCGCAGGGTTCGCGGGCGCTCCCCGAGCCGGCGCCGCTTTCCAGACTTCCACCCCTCAACACAACCGCGCAACGCCACGACGGCCGCCCGGCCGCACTTCCGCCCCGGGTGGCCACCTGGGGAGCGGGTCACCGACCGCCGAAGCGCCAGGGACGGGCTGGTCGTCGGCGCCTGCCCGCCATGGCATCGCGGGCAGCCGTCAGGAGGGCCGAACCCCGCCCGCCACCACGCCCCCCGTCACCGGTCACCCATGCCAGGACCGCCAGAGCGCCGCGTACGCCCCATCCGCGGTGACGAGGTCGTCATGGCTGCCGAGTTCGCTGATGCGGCCGTTCTCGACCACGGCGATGACGTCGGCGTCATGGGCGGTGTGCAGACGGTGGGCGATGGCTATGACCGTGCGGCCGTCGAGGACGCGGGCCAGCGACCGCTCCAGATGGCGGGCCGCGCGCGGGTCGAGCAGCGAGGTCGCCTCGTCGAGGACCAGCGTGTGCGGGTCCGCCAGCACCAGCCGGGCCAGGGCGATCTGCTGGGCCTGCGCCGGGGTCAGGGCGAAGCCGCCCGAGCCGACCTCGGTGTCCAGGCCGTCGTCCAGGGCCCGGGCCCAGTCGTCCGCGTCGACGGCGCCCAGCGCCGCCCACAGCTCGGCGTCACCGGCGTCCGCGCGGGCCAGCCGGAGGTTGTCGCGCAGGGAGCCCACGAAGACGTGGTGCTCCTGGTTGACCAGGGCCACATGGGAGCGGACCCGCTCGGCGGGCATCCGGGACAGCTCGGCGCCGCCGAGGGTGATCCGGCCGTCGCGGGGCGCGTAGATCCCGGCGAGCAGCCTGCCCAGGGTGGACTTGCCCGCCCCCGAGGGGCCGACCAGCGCCAGCCGGGTGCCGGGGGCCACGTCGAGGGAGACCTCGCGCAGCACGTCGACGCCCTCGCGGTAGCCGAAGCGCACCCCGTCGGCGTGCACGTCACGCCCCTCGGGGGCGAGCGAGGCGTCACCGTCGGCGGGCTCGATGTCCCGGACGCCGACCAGCCGGGCCAGCGACACCTGCGCCACCTGAAGCTCGTCGTACCAGCGCAGGATCAGCCCCACGGGGTCGACGAGCATCTGCGCGATCAGCGCGCCGGTCGTCAGCTGACCGACGCCGATCCACCCCTCGAGGACGAAGACACCGCCGATCATCAGGACCGAGGCCAGCACCGTCACATGCGTGACGTTGATGACCGGGAAGAGCACCGAGCGCAGCCAGAGCGTGTAGCGCTCCCAGGCCGTCCACTCCCGGATCCGCTGGTCCGACATTTCGATACGGCGGTCACCGAGCCGGTGCGCCTCGACGGTGCGACCGGCGTCCACGGTCTCGGCGAGCGCGGCGGCGACGGCCGCGTACCCGGCGGCCTCCGAGCGGTAGGCGGACGGCGCCCGGCGGAAGTACCAGCGACAGCCGACCACCAGCAGCGGCACGGCGAGCAGCACGGCCGCCCCGAGCGGCGGCGCGGTCACGACCAGCCCGCCGAGCAGCAGCGCCGCCCACACCACACCGATCGCCAGCTGCGGCACGGCCTCGCGCATCGCGTTGGCGAGCCGGTCGATGTCGGTGGTGATCCGGGACAGCAGATCACCCGTCCCGGCCCGCTCCAGGACGCCCGGCGGCAGCCCGACCGAGCGGATGAGGAAGTCCTCGCGCAGATCGGCCAGCATCCGCTCGCCGAGCATCGCACCGCGCAGCCGCACCTCGCGCACGAACGCGGCCTGCACGAGCAGCGCCACCACGAACAGCGTGGCGGTCAGCCCGAGCCGCAGATCCTCGGTACCGTCGGACACCCGCTCGACCAGGCCGCCCAGCAGCCAGGGCCCGGCCATCGAGGCCACCACGGCGACCGTGTTGACGGCGACGAGCAGCAGGAACGCGCGCCGGTGGCGTTGGAAGAGTTCGGCCACGTAGGCGCGTACGGTCGTGGGGGCGCCGACGGGCAGCGTGTGTGCCGTCGTCGGGGCCGCCGGGTCGTAGGCCGGTGGCGCCACGCCGATCATGCGGTCTCCTCGATCTCTTCCAGCTCGTCAAGTTCCAGGTCGTCCAGTTCCTGCCGCGCGCCCGCGCCGCCCCGCGCGCCCGCGCCATGCGCACTCGCTCCACCATGCGCACTCGCTCCACCACGCGCACTCGCTCCATCACGCGCACCGGCTCCAGCAGGCGCACCCGCGCCACCACGCGCGACCTTCGCGCCCACATCCGAGAGCGCCGCCTCCTCGTCCGTCTCACGCGTCACCACCGCCCGGTACCGGGGCTCGCTGTGCATCAGCTCCCGGTGCGGGCCGACCGCGGCGACCTCGCCCTCGTACACGAGGACGACCCGGTCCGCGCGGTCCAGCACCAGCGGCGAGGAGGTGAAGACGACGGTCGTACGGCCCGTGCGCAGCTCGCGGAGGCCCTTGGCGATCCGTGCCTCGGTGTGGGAGTCGACGGCGGAGGTCGGCTCGTCGAGCACCAGCACCTCCGGGTCGGTGATCAGCGACCGGGCCAGCGCCAGCCGCTGGCGCTGGCCGCCGGACAGCGACCGTCCGCGTTCGGTGATCCGGGCGTCCAGCGGGTCCTCGGCGTCGAGCGACCCCTCGACCAGTGCGGCCAGTACGTCCCCGCACTGCGCCGCCGCCAGTGCCTCCTTCGCGCCGACGGCGCCGGACGCGGGCACGTCGAGCAGTTCCCGCAGGGTTCCGGAGAGCAGCACGGGGTCCTTGTCCTGGACGAGGACGGCGGTCCGCGCGGAGTCCAGCGGGAGTTCGTCGAGCGGTACGCCGCCCAGCAGGACCGACTGTCCCGGCTCCGCCGGATGCCCGCCGAGCCGTTCCGCCAGCCGCCCCGCCGCGTCCGGGTCGCCGCACACCACCGCGGTGAGCCGTCCCTGGGGCGCGAGGAGACCGCTGGCGGGGTCGTACAGCTCCCCGCTCGGCAGCTCGGCCGCGCGGGACCCGCCCTCGTCCATGGCCCGCTCCAGCGACAGCACCCGGGCGGCCCGCTTGGCGGAAGGCCGGGAGAAGGAGTACGCCATGGCGATCTCCTCGAAGTGCCGCAGCGGATAGGTGAGGATCATGACGGAGCTGTAGACGGTGACGAGTTCGCCCACGGTGATCCGGCCCTGCCGGGCCAGGTGGACGCCGTACCAGACGACCGCGATCAGCAGCAGCCCCGGCAGGAGCACCTGGATCGCGGAGATCAGGGACCACATGCGGGCGCTGCGCACGGCGGCGTGGCGGACTTCCTGGGAGGCGCGGCGGTAGCGGTCGAGGAAGAGTTCCTCGCCGCCGATGCCGCGCAGGACGCGCAGTCCGGCGACGGTGTCCGAGGCCAGTTCGGTGGCGCGGCCCGCCTTCTCCCGTTGGAAGTCGGCACGCCGGGTGGCGCGCGGCAGCAGCGGCAGCACGGCGAGCGCCAGCACCGGCAGTCCCACGGCGACGACCACGCCGAGGGCAGGCTGGTAGACGACCAGCGCGGCGCAGACGACCACGATCGTCACCGCCGCCGCGGTGAACCGGGAGATGGCCTCCACGAACCAGCCGATCTTCTCGACGTCGCCGGTGGAGACGGCGACGACCTCACCGGCCGCGACCCGTCGGGTCAGCGCGGAGCCCAACTGCGCGGCCTTGCGGGCCAGCAGTTGCTGGACGCGGGCGGCGGCGGTGATCCAGTTGGTGACGGCGGCGCGGTGCAGGAAGGTGTCGCCGATGGCGTTGCCCGCGCAGGCCAGCGCCATCAGGCCGCCCGCGAGGGCGAGCCGTTCGCCGGAGCGGTCGACGACTGCCTGGACGGCCAGACCGACGCAGAAGGGCAGGGAGGAGACGGACAGGAAGTGCAACAGGCCCCAGGCCAGGGACTTCAGCTGACCGCGCAGCTGGTTGCGGCCCAGCCACCACAGGAATCGAGGCCCAGAACGTGCGTCCGGCACACCAGGGTCGGGATAGGGAAGGTCTTGGATCTGCATGACGTCCCAGTGGCTCGAGTCAGGGGTGAACGGGTACGAGGCGGCGCGCGCCCGACGGCACGCGGCGGTCGCAAACCGTGCAAGGTTCGCTCCGTGGAGTGCTCAATGGCAAACGGTTTTCTACGACATCGCACAGAACCGGCTGCCACGGAATCGGCTCCCGCACGGAACCGGCTGCCACGGAATCGGCTCCCGCACGGAACCGGCTGCCACGGAGGCAACTCCCGCACGGAACCGGCTGCCACGGAGGCAACTCCCGCCGGAACCTCCGCATCGCTCCCCAGCGCGCAACCGCACCCCCACCCCCACCCCCACCCTCGCCCTCGCCCTCGCCCCCACCCCCACGGAACGTTTCAGCAACGCGGCACAGCCGCCCCGTCCACCAGCGTGTCCAGCAACCCGCCCAGCACCAACCGCTGTTCCTCCGTCAGCGGCGCCAGGATCTCCTCCGCGGCCGACCGCCGTGCGGCGCGCAGTTCGCGCAGGGCGCGGTGGCCCTCCTCGGTCACCTCGATCCGGATCACCCGGCGGTTGGCGGGATCCGGCACCCGTCGCACCCTCCCGCTCGCCTCCAGCGCGTCGACCAGCGTCGTCACGGCGCGCGGCACCACCTCGAGGCGGGTGGCGAGGTCCGCCATCCGCGGTGGCGACCCGAAGTGCGCGAGGGTGCGCAGCAGCCGGGACTGGGCCGGGGTGATCCCCAGCTCGCGCTGTTCCAGATGGCGCTTCTGGATGCGGTGCACACGGCGGGTCAGCCGCAGCAACTGCTCGGCGAGCAGGCCCTCGGAGCCCTCGGGGCCATCAGAGCCGTCGAAGCCATCGGACGCGGGGTGGGTCATGCGGGAACAATATCAGGACGACGTTCATTGTGAGCATAGGTAACAATGAGCTACGATCCGTCAAGCGCCGCCCGGCGCCGTCTCACTCACCGTAGGAGCCCATGCATCCCGACCATGACCCCCACTGGAAACCGTCCCCCGAGGCCGAGGCCCAGCCCCGGCAGTGGCGCCGGATCCTGAGCCTCTTCCGTCCCTACCGCGGCCGACTCGCGGTCGTCGGCCTGCTGGTCGGCGCCTCGTCGCTGGTCTCGGTGGCCACGCCGTTCCTGCTCAAGGCGATCCTCGACGTCGCGATCCCCGAGGGCCGCACCGGCCTGCTCACCCTGCTCGCCCTCGGCATGATCGTCGGCGCCGTCCTGACCAGCGTCTTCGGCGTGCTCCAGACGCTGATCTCCACGACGGTCGGCCAGCGTGTGATGCACGACCTGCGCACCGCCGTCTACGGCCGCCTCCAGCGCATGTCGCTGGCCTTCTTCACCCGCACCCGCACCGGCGAGGTCCAGTCCCGCATCGCCAACGACATCGGCGGTATGCAGGCCACCGTCACCTCCACCGCCACCTCGCTGGTCGCCAACTTCACCAGCGTGGTCGCCACGATCCTCGCGATGCTCGCCCTCGACTGGCGGCTGACCGTGGTCTCCCTGCTCCTGCTCCCGGTGTTCGTGTGGATCAGCCGCCGGGTCGGCAACGAACGCCGGAAGATCACCACCCAGCGGCAGAAGCAGATGGCCGCGATGGCGGCGACGGTCACCGAGTCCCTGTCCGTGAGCGGCATCCTGCTCGGCCGCACCATGGGCCGCTCCGACTCCCTCACCCGCGCCTTCTCCGACGAGTCCGAACGCCTGGTCGACCTCGAGGTGCGGTCGAACATGGCGGGCCGCTGGCGGATGGCGGTCATCACGATCGTCATGGCGGCGATGCCCGCCGTCATCTACTGGACCGCGGGCTTCGCCCTGCACTTCGGCGGCCCGGCGGTCTCCGTCGGCACGATCGTCGCCTTCGTCTCCCTCCAGCAGGGCCTGTTCCGCCCGGCGGTCAGTTTGCTCGGCACCGGAGTCCAGATCCAGGCCTCGCTCGCCCTCTTCCAGCGCATCTTCGAGTACCTCGACCTGCCGATAGACATCACCGAGCGCGAGCGACCCACCCACCTTGACCGCGTCAAGGGCGAGGTCCGCTTCGAGAACGTCGAGTTCCGCTACGACGCCGAGGGCACCCCCGTCCTCGACGGCATCGACGTCACCGTGCCCGCGGGCGGCAGCCTCGCGATCGTCGGCCCGACCGGCGCGGGCAAGTCCACGCTGGGCTATCTGGTGCCGCGGCTGTACGACGTGACGGGCGGCCGGGTCACCATCGACGGCGTCGACGTGCGCGACCTCGACTTCGACACCCTCGCCCGCGCGGTCGGCGTCGTCTCGCAGGAGACGTACCTCTTCCACGCCACGGTCGCCGAGAACCTGCGCTTCGCCAAGCCCGACGCCACCGACGAGGAACTGCGCACGGCGGCGCGGGCGGCGCAGATCCACGACCACATCGCGTCGCTCCCCGACGGCTACGACACGGTCGTGGGCGAACGCGGCCACCGGTTCTCCGGCGGCGAGAAGCAGCGGCTGGCCATCGCCCGCACCATCCTGCGCGATCCGCCGGTGCTCCTCCTGGACGAGGCGACCAGCGCGCTGGACACCCGTACCGAGCACGCCGTACAGGACGCGATCGACGCGCTCTCGGCCAACCGCACCACGCTCACCATCGCGCACCGCCTGTCCACCATCCGAAGCGCCGACCAGATCGTGGTCCTCGACGCGGGACAGGCCGTGGAACGGGGTACGCACGACGAACTGCTGGGACTGGACGGGCGGTATGCGTCGCTGGTCCGCCGGGACGCCCGACTGGAGCCGACAAGCTCGACAAACTGACGATATGCCGGGTTTGTGAGGATATGCGGGCTACCGTGCCCGCATGCAGATGAACACTCCGCCACGGAGCACGAGGACCACGGGGGCCACGAGGACCGCGAAGGGCGCGGGAACCACGAGGGCCACGAGGACCGAGGGCACCACGATCCGACTGACGCGCCGGGGCCGTATCGCCCTCATCGCGACCGGAGCCGTCGTGGCCGGCACCGCCGTGGCGGTGCCGCTGCTGACCCTGGCCGGGGACGAGGAGAAGAAGCCCACCACCCTGGTGATCCCGGAGGGCTGGCGCGCGACACAGGTGTACGCCGCCGTCGACAGGGCCCTGGAACTGCCCCCGGGCACCACCAGGAAGTCCCTGGACAAGGCCCGCCTGAAGCTGCCCAACGACGCCGAGGGCAACCCGGAGGGCTACCTCTACCCGGCGACGTATCCCCTCCAGGAGCGGTCGACTCCCGAGCAGTTGCTGTCACTGATGGTCGACACCGCCAACAAGAAGTTCAACGGCGCCCCGATCGCCGCCGGTGCGCAACGCAACGCCATGAACGTCTACCAGGCCGTCACCATCGCCAGCGTCGTCCAGGCCGAGGCCGCCACCAAGGAGGACATGGGGAAGGTGGCCCGGGTCGTCTTCAACCGGCTGGAACGCGGCATGCCGCTCCAGATGGACTCCACCCTCAACTACGCGCTGAACCGTTCCTCCCTGAACACCACGGTGAGCGACACCCGGATGGACAGCCCCTACAACTCGTACCAGCGCATGGGCCTGCCCCCCACGCCGATCGACAACCCGGGCGAGGACGCGGTGCGTGCCGCGATCAACCCGACGCCGGGGGACTGGCTGTACTTCGTCACCGTCAAGCCCGGCGACACCCGCTTCACCGCCGACTACGCCGAGCACCAGCGCAATGTCGCCGAGTTCAACGCCCGGCAGAAGGGCGAGCGGGCCGCGCAGCGGTGACCGGGCGGGGCATCACACGGTGACCGGTTCCCCCGCCAGCAGCCGCCGGATGTCCCGTACGGCCGCCCGGCCCGCCCGGTTGGCGCCGATGGTGCTCGCCGAGGGGCCGTAGCCGACCAGATGGATCCGCGGATCGGCGACGACGCGGGTGCCCTCGACCCGGATGCCGCCACCCGGCTCGCGCAGCCGCAACGGCGCCAGATGGTCGACGGCGGCGCGGAACCCGGTCGCCCACAGAATGACGTCGGCGCTCACATGGCGCCCGTCGTTCCACTCCACCCCGTCCGGGACGATCCGGTCGAACATCGGCTGCCGGTCCAGCACGCCGCTCGCCAGCCCCTCCCGGATCGCGTCGTTGAGCGGCAGCCCGGTCACCGACACGACGCTCCTCGGTGGCAGCCCCTGCCGCACCCGCTCCTCCACCAGCGCGACCGCCGCCCGCCCCGCGTCCTCGTCGAAGGGGCCTTCGCGGAACTCCGGCGGACGCCGGGTCACCCAGGTGGTGGCCGCCGCGTACGGGGCGATCTCCAGCAGATGCTGTGTCCCGGACGCGCCGCCGCCCACCACGACCACCCGCTGCCCGGCGAACGCCTCCGGCCCCGGATACAGCGCGGTGTGCAACTGCCGCCCGCGGAAGGTCTCCTGCCCCGGATAGCGCGGCCAGAACGGCCGCTCCCAGGTGCCGGTCGCACTGATCAGCGCCCGCGTCGCCCAGTCCCCGGCCGAGGTCTCGACGAGCAGCCGCCCGTCGGCGCCCTCCCGTACGGCCCGTACGTCGACCGGCCGCCGTACCCGTAGATCGAAAGTGCGCTCGTACGCCGCGAAGTACTCGCTGATGACCTCCGCCGAGGGGCGCGCGGCATCGGCGCCGGTCAGCTCCATCCCGGGCAGCGCGTGCATCCCGTGCACCTTGCCGTACGTCAGCGAGGGCCACCGGAACCGCCAGGCGCCGCCGGGGCCGGGGGAGTGGTCGAGGGTCACGAAGTCACGGTCCGGCTCGAAGCCGGTGCGCCGCAGGTGGTAGGCGGCGGACAGCCCGGCCTGACCGGCGCCGATGACCACGACCTCGACCTCACGCGCACCCATATCGTTCACGCTTCTACTAACTACCCGGCCCTCGGGGATCTTCCCGCCCCGGCCGCCGCTCCCCTCCGTGACCCGTCACATGCGCCAGGATGGAAGCCATGTCAGACGCGTTCACGACCCGAATCCTGCACATCACCTCCGGTTCCGGCGAAACCGTGGTCGACCTCACCCGGGACTGCGAGACCTTCCTCCGCGAGGCCGCCGCGGGCCGGGACGGCCTCCTCAACGTCTTCGTCCCGCACGCCACGGCCGGTGTCGCGATCATCGAGACGGGCGCGGGCAGCGACGACGACCTCCTCGCCGCCCTGCACACCCTCCTCCCCGCCGACGACCGCTGGCAGCACCGCCACGGCAGCCCCGGCCACGGCCGCGACCACGTCCTCCCCGCCTTCGTCCCACCCCACGCGACCCTCCCCGTCGTGGGCGGCCGACTGGAACTGGGCACGTGGCAGTCGGTGTGTCTGGTCGACACGAACAAGGACAACCCCGACCGTCAGGTGCGGCTGTCGTTCCTCGGGTAGGTCCGAGGCGAACAGCGGTGCGGACGCCGTCCGCGTCCTCGACGGGGCCCTCACCGCGTCCCAGGTGCGGTCGTCCGCCTCCCTGTACTGAGGGCGGGGCGGACGCGACGCCGGACGACGGCCCGGGGCTCAGTCGTCCGGCACCCGGAAGTTCAGGTTCGAGAACGACTGCCCCTGGAACACCGGCCCGTGCTGTGTGCCGCCCGTGATGGAGTTGTGCACGGTGCCGGTGTTCGCGTCCGGGGCGAACTCGGCCAGCAGGAGGCGGAGTTCGTCGGCCACGCCGGGATCCTGCTCCAGCAGGCGGCGCAGCCGGAGTCGGAGCAGCGCCCGTACGTCGGCGGTCAGGTCCGCCTCGTCGGGCGCCCCGGCCGCCGCGACCAGGGCGGCGCGGGACTCCTCGAGTTCGGTGTCCGCCCCACTGTCCGCGTCGTCGCCGCGGGCGAAGAGGCGGACCAGACGCTGTTTCACCTGCCCCCACCCCTCGGTGACCATGAGGCTCACCACCGTCGTCGCCCCGGCACCGACGAGCGTCGCCAACTCCGGTTCCATAGCGCCCCTTCGCACTCCGCGTCCTGGGAGGAGGACTCAGGACCCGGCCGACGTCCGTCCCGTCAGGACACTTTCGCAGCTTCTCCGCTCGGGCGTCACCACCCGGACTCCGATCCCGGCCAACCGCCTCCCCGCCTCGGAGGGCCGTACCGGCGGATCAGGAACCAACCCCCGGCACCGGGCGATCCGCTCCGGCGAAGGTCAGAAGAAGCGCGAGCTGGCCACCGGCCCGGTAGACCGCAGCCCGGCCCGGTCGCCGCGCAGCCAGTTGCCGCGGACGGCCGTGACGAACGCGGCGAAGGTCTCGTCGGGGTCGGCCGGGGCCGAGTCGTCGCCCGTCTCCGGCGCCGGGTCCGCCCGCACGATCTCCTCGGCGATCACCGCCTCTGGACGGTCGTCGGCCGGACCGCGTTCCAGGCCGCCGTCGGCGCCCTGACGCAGTTGCTCGCCCCAGGGGGCCACGACCGCCTGGTGCAGCAGCGTGACGCTGTCGGCCGTCACGGCCGGGGCGTCGGTCCAGCAGCTCGCGTGCTCGTGCAGTACCTGCCCGGTGGCGCGGCCGAACAACTGGTCGACGACCGCTGGGTGCTCGGCGGCGAGGTCGTTCAGGTCGTAGGCGACGACCACCGTGTCCTCGCGCCCGGCGGCGAACGGCTCGGCCGGGAGCCCGAGCACCTCCGCGGCGGCCAGCCCCAGGATCCGGCTGCCGCGGTCCGGCAGCAGCGACACCGACCGTGGCCGCACCTCCGCTGCCTCCAGCAGCACCCTCAGCCGCAGCAAACCCCGCAGGCACTGGCCGGGTGTGTCCTGGAGGAAGGCGTAGCGGCCGGTCATCCCGGCGTCGTACCCGTGCGGGGAGAGGGTGCCGAGGACGGTGCCGCCGATCACGTACTGCCAGCCGCGCAGATCGCCCGCGTCCAGCGGGCTCGCGGGCGCGGCGGCCGTGGCGCGCTCCAGCATGCGGCGCTGCCGGTCCCGCGCGGGCAGCCACTGCGGGTCGTCGGGTTCGGACAGCAGCCCGTGCTGGCGGTGGGCCAGGGTGAGGTCGCCCGCCATGACGGCGTTGTAGGCCAGCAGATAGCGGTCCGGCCAGTCGGCGAGGGTGCCCTCGTGCCGCGTGAGCAGCTCGACCGCCTCGCGATGGCGGCCCTCGTCCTCGTACGCCGACACCAGTTCCCGTACGACGACCAGCGCGTCCGGGTTGTGCCGCAGGACCTCCCGCAGCGCGGGGACCGCGAGGTGGGACAGGCCGCGCTCCACGCACGCGTACCCGAAGTCGTAGAGCGCCTGGGCCTGCGCCGGGTGGGCCGCGAGTGCGGTGGCGGCCTGCCGCAGGTCGTCGAAGCCCGCGGTCTGTGCCGCCCGCCCGACCACCAGGGCCACCTCACCGAGCGGCAGGCCGTCCGGGGCCGTCCGCAACTGCCGCAGGGCGCCCAGGACGTCTCCGGCGTCCAGCAGCTCCCAGGCCTGGACGAGTTCGGGGGACCGGGGCCGACGATTCTTCCGCGAGAACATGCCCGCGATCATGAGCGATCGCGGCACCCGCGCTCAACACATTTGTTCGACGGTCGCGGGTGCAAGAAACCGGCTCAGCGACCGCCCTGCTCCGCGCGCTCGGCGTTCCGCTGCTTGATGCGGGCCGCCTCCTTGCGCACCTCGGCCTGGGTGGCGCGCTCCTTCTCCAGCCACTCGGGCCGCTCCGCCTTCAGCGCCTCGATCTGCTCGGTGGTCAGCGCCTCGGTCACCCCGCCGCGCGCCAGCCCGGCGATGGAGACACCGAGCTTCGCCGCGACCACGGGACGCGGGTGCGGGCCGGTCCGTCGCAGTTCCCGCAGCCACTCGGGCGGCTCGGCCTGGAGCTGGTTCAGCTCGGCGCGCGAGACGGTCCCCTCCTGGAACTCGGCGGGGGTGGCGGGGAGGTACACACCCAGCTTCTTCGCCGCGGTCGCGGGCTTCATCGTCTGGGTGCTCTGGTGCGACTTCATGGTGTCCAGACTATCCGCCGGACGGCCCGCCCCCGACCGTCGGTCACGGCGGGTAGCCTTACGGGGTGACAGGCTCCGACACCCCCTCCGCGTTCCGGCTGGCGTACGTCCCCGGGGCCACCCCCGGCAAGTGGGTGCGGATCTGGCACGAGCGCCTGCCCGACGTCCCCCTCACCCTCATCCAGGTGACGGCCGCCGAGGCCCCCGAGGTGCTGCGCGACGGCGAGGCGGACGCGGGCATCGTCCGGCTCCCCGTGGACCGTACGGTCTTCAGCGCGATCCCCCTCTACACCGAGCTGACCGTCGCCGTGGTCCCCAAGGACCACCTGATCACCGCGGCGGACGAGGTGACCCTCGGTGACCTCGCCGACGAGGTCGTCCTGCACCCCCTCGACGACGTCCTCGGCTGGGAACAGGGACCGCCCGGCGAACCCGCCTTCGAACGCCCCGCCACCACCGCCGACGCCGTCGAGCTGGTCGCCGCGGGCATCGGCGTCCTCTTCGTGCCCCAGTCCCTGGCCCGGCTGCACCACCGCAGGGACCTGACCTACCGCACGGTCGTGGACGCCCCGCAGTCGAGCGTCGCCCTGTCCTGGCCGGAGGCGGCGACCACCGACCTGGTCGAGGACTTCATCGGCATCGTGCGCGGTCGCACGGTCAACAGCACCCGTGGCCGCGCCCAGCCCCAGCCGACGGCCCGCAAGGAGACCCCGGCCCACCGGAAACCGGCGGCGCGCAAGAGCCCGCGTTCCGCCGCCCCGAAGGGCGCCCGCCGGGGCAAACCCCGCCGCCGCTCCTAGGGCCTGTCTGACAATGCCCGTCGTCGCCCGAAGGGCGGCTCAGCCGCGTCACCAACCTGTCCGGACAGCACACCTAGCCCCTCGGCCACCCCGACCCGTCCGACCGGCTCAGCCGGACGCCACCGTGCGCACCAGCCAGTCGTACGCCGCACGCGCGGTGAACTCCGCCTGCCCGCCCCGCAGCAGCAGCCCGGCGGTGGCGAACTCGGGCGCCCCGGCCTGGGCGGCGACGTACGGCACCGCGATGCAGCGCATCCCGGCCGCGTGCGCGGCGGCGGCGCCCGGGGCCGCGTCCTCCACGACCACGCAGTGGGCCGGGTCGACGCCCAGACGGCGGGCCGCCTCCAGGAAGACGTCCGGGGCGGGCTTGCCGTGCGGGACCTCGTCGGCGGACACGACGGTGCGCAACTGGGCGTCCAGCCCCGTGGCGGCCAGCACCGCCGCGATCGCCTCCGGCGACGAACCCGAGGCGACGGCCATCGCAACGCCCTCGGTGTCCAGCAGTTCCACGAACTTGCGCATCTCCGGGTACGCGCGCGTGCCCTCGCCCGCGAGGGCGAGATAGCGGCGGTTCTTGGCGGCCAGCAGTTCCTCCGCCGAGGCGGCGATGCCGTACCGCCGCTTCCAGTCGGAGACCGTCTCGTACGTGCTGATCCCGACGTACCGCTCGTGGTCGGCCCAGGAGAAGTCCACGACGCCGTGCTCGGCGAGGGTCAGCCGTCCCGCTTCGTAGTAGGCGGGCTCGCTGTCCACGAGTGTTCCGTCGAGATCGAAGATGACCGCGAGGTCGCCGAGCTGGTTCATACGGTCATCATGCCAAGCCCGTGACGTCCGGGATCACCTGCCCGCCGTGCGGCCGATCGACTCGACCAGCGGCAGCAGCCGGTGCGGGACGCGTTCGCGCAGGGCGACCTCGGTGCGGGTGCGGACGACGCCGGGCAGGCTGATCAGCTTCTGGATGACGTCCTCCAGGTGGGCGTTGTCGCGGGCGACGACCCGGGTGAGCAGATCGCCGCCGCCGGTGATCGAGAACGCCTCGACGATCTCCGGCACCGCGGCGAGCGCGTCGCCGACGTCGTCCAGATGCCCCTGGGTGACCTCGATGTGCACGAACGCCAGCACCGGGTGCCCGAGGGCGGCGGGGGAGAGCGCCGGGCCGGTGCCGGTGATCACGCCGTCCCGCTCCAGCCGGTCGAGCCGGGCCTGGAGCGTGCCGCGGGCGACGCCGAGGATCCGGGCGTACTCGCGCACGCTGGTGCGCGGCTGCTCCAGCAGCAGCCGCAGGATGCGGGTGTCGAGTTCGTCGACGGTCATGACGCCCGGCCTCCACTGTTGATCTTGTCTGACTGTACCAATGGCTTAGTGACCCGCAGCCCGCCCGAACCGTCCGACGTGGTCCGTTGGCCCGGTGGCGGCCGGTTGGTACCGCTGGTGGCTGTACCAATGGCTCAGTTAGTTCGACGCCACTTGAGCCAGTGGCGTAATTGATGCTGTCATGGGGGTGTCGATGGCGCTGCGGATCCCCGCGGCGCCTTTTTCATGCCGGTTTGATCGAGGGGTGGGATTCAGTGCTGAAGAGGGTGTTCGTGGCTCCGGACCCGGGGCGGACGCGGCTGCGCTTCGCCGCGCGGGCCGTCCTCGGTATCGGGCTGGCCGTGGTGCTGTGCGGCCTCCTCGGGTACTCCCTCGTCGGCGCGGTCACCGGCGGTCTCGCCGCGCTCCTCGCCCTCTTCACGGTCGCCGACGCCACCGTGCGCGGGCAGGCGGTCACCACCGCGCTGCTGCCCGCCGTCGGCCTGCCCGTGCTGACCGCCGCGGCCGGGCTGCACGACTACCCCGTCGCCCGGGACCTGACCTTCCTCGCCGTGGTCGGCGCGGGCGTCTACGCCCGCCGGTGGGGACCGCGCGGGCACAGCCTCGGCGTGTTCGCGTTCATGACCTTCTTCATCGCCCAGTTCCTCCAGGCGACCCCCGGGCAACTGCCCGAGCTGTATGCCGCCGTCGTCCTGTCCGTGCTCGCCGCGGCGGCGGTGCGGTTCGGGCTGTGGTGCTACGAGCGCCGCCTGCCGCCGCCCGCCGCCGTCGCCCCGCCCGAGGGCACCGGGCTGGCCCGTGTCACCACCCGGCAGGCGGTCCAGGCGACCGCGGGCGCGGGCTTCGCCCTGGTCGTCGGGCAGCTGGTGTCCGGGCAGCGCTGGTACTGGGCGGTCGGCGCCACCTGGTGGATCTTCGTCAACACCACCTCGCGCGGCGAGACCCTGGTAAGGGGCTTCCGACGGGTCCTCGGCACGGTGCTCGGCATCGGCGTCGCCCTGCTGGTCGCCGTACCGCTGCACGGGTCGGCCGTCCCCACCGCCCTGCTCATCGCCGTCTGCGTCTTCGGCATCTTCTACACCGCCGCGGTGTCCTACACCTGGATGATGCTCAGCGTCACGCTGCTCGCCAGCCTTCTCTACGGCGCCCTGGACATGCTCACCCCGGGCCTGCTCGCCCTGCGGCTCGCCGAGACCGGGGTCGGGGCGCTGGGCGCCGTGCTCGCGGTGATCTTCGTGCTGCCGGTCACCACCCACGCCGTCACCGACGCCTGGATCCAGCGCGCCCTGCGCTGTGTGCACGCCTGCACGGCCGCGACCGCCGCGCGCCTCGCCGGTGCCGCGCATGCCGACCCGGCGCCGCACGTGGCCGAGCTGGAGCAACTGCTCGCCCGGGTGCGGCTCGCCGTCGCCCCGCTCGTCCATCCGCTCAACCCCATGCGCGGCCGCAAGCGTCGCGCCCGCCGGGTCCTCACGCTGCTCGACGACTGCGCCCGTGAGATCCGTGGCCTGGTCGCCGTCGCGGCCGACCCGGAGGCCTCCCACGACGCCCGCCTGGCCACCGCGTGCTGGCGGGTGGAGGCGGCGGTGGAGGCCCTGGTGGCGGGACGCGCGGAGGCTGTGACCTCGACGACGGCGACGACACCCGGGTACGACGTCGCCGTCCCCGCCCTGGCCCATCTGCACGGCCTGGAGCGCGCCCTCGCGGAACTCGCCGCGCCGTTGCGGGCGCCGTCCGGGTCGCCGTTGGTGGGGGCGTAGGGGCTGGAGGCGAGTCGGCGCACCGCGACGCTCCCCCATTTGGTCTAGACCTGACGTGATCGACTGCTACCGTCAGCCACGGGACGGCACGGACCGAGAGGGGACAGCGGTGGCAGGTGGCGGCAGACGGCGGGCGTTCATCGGGTCGTTCACGGCGGCCGGAGGGCCTGGAGTGGTGGCCGCCGCGGTGGATCCGCGGGACGGCGCGCTGACCGTGGTCGGTGCGGTGGACGGCGTGTCCGATCCGTCCTACCTGACCCTGTCGGCCGACGGGGAGATGCTCTACGCCGTCAGCGAGACCACCGACGGCGCGGTGGCCGCGTACCGCGTCACCAAGGACGTGCCCGAACCCGCCGGGCGCCCGGTCCCGGTGGATGGGAGCGGGCCCACCCACCTCAGCCTGTACGCCGGGCACGTCCTGACCGCCAACTACGGCTCCGGCAGCGTCACCGCCGTGCCGCTGCGCCCCGACGGCACCCTCGCGGACGCCGCCTCCGGTGTGCTCCGGCACCAGGGCTCGGGACCGCACACCCCGCGCCAGCAGCAGCCGCACGCCCACCAGGTGCAGCCCGACCCGAGCGGGCGGTGGGCGGTCAGCGTGGACCTCGGCACCGACTCGGTGCGGGTCTGCACCCTGAAGGACGGCCGCCTCGTACCGCACCGCGAGACCGCCCTGCGCCCCGGCTTCGGCCCCCGGCACCTGGCCTTCCACCCCACCGGCCGCTACGCCTACGTCGTGGGCGAACTCACCCCCGCCGTCACCGTCTGCCGCTGGGACGGCGCCGACGGCACGCTGAAGCCGCTGGCCGAGGCGCAGGTGCTGGCCGCCGCCCCGGCCCAGGACGCCTACCCGTCGGGCGTCGTCGTCGCGCCCGACGGCCGCTTCGTGTGGGTCGCCACCCGCGGCGAGGACGTGCTGTCCGTCTTCGCCGTCGAGGGCGAGTCACTGCGGCTCGTCGGCACCGTGCCCTGCGGCGGCCACTGGCCCCGCGCGCTCACCGAGTCGGACGGCGTCCTCTACGTCGCCAACGAACGCTCCGGCGACGTCACCTGGTTCCACCTCGACACGGCCACCGGACTTCCGGTGCGCGCCGGTTCCGTGGCGGTGCCCGCCGCGTCCTGCGTGGTGGTGGAAGCGGCCGGTACGACGCCGTAGCACGACGTCGGGCCCGCCTCCCCGGGAAGGGGGAGCGGGCCCGTGCGCGTCCATGCGACAGGAGCGGCCTCAGCGCACCGGCGCGCCCTGCGGCTGCTGCGGGGCGATGCCCAGCGCCGTCGTGTACTTGGCCAGCGCGAGCTTGCCGATCGCCGGGTACGGGCCGAGCGCCTCGGACGCGGAGCAGCCCGCCTCCTTCGCGGCCTCCTCGACCAGCGCCGAGTCGATCTCCGGCCCGATCAGATACGGCGCCAGCGCCAGCTGCTGCGACCCCGCGGCCCGCAGCTGCTCGGCGACCGACGTGATCGAACCCTCCTGGTCGAGCGCGGCGGCCAT
Organism: Streptomyces sp. NPDC057877; assembly: GCF_042796855.1. NCBI lineage: Bacteria > Bacillati > Actinomycetota > Actinomycetes > Kitasatosporales > Streptomycetaceae > Streptomyces > Streptomyces sp. NPDC057877. Next base: position 580,859 of record NZ_JBHVMS010000001.1, on the reverse strand, counting down.
CACCGGCACCGCGAGCCGCGCGGCCAGCAGCATGCCGGTGATCCCGGCCGCCTGCACGGCCTCCTCGCCGCCCACGGAGGCCAGCACGATGCCGTCGGCGGCGGTCGCCACGGTGAACAGCCGGGCCCGGTCGGCACGCGCCAGACCGGCCTCCGACAGCCGCACGTGCAGCGCCTCGGCGAGCAGCGGGTGCGGACCGAGCACATCGGTCAGCTCGGCCGCGACCCGGCTGTCCATCACGGCCTGCCGGATCTGCCGCAGCAGCGCGCCGTCCGGACCGGCCAGCAGCGGCACCACCACGGCGACCGGACCGTCGGGCTCCTTGGCGTCCTCCACCCCGGCCGCGAGCGCCTGCTCATAGCGGGCGGTGCGCTCGTCGGCGGCGTACGCCAGCACCGACTGGAGCGTGGGGAACTCCGCGTCGTCGCCGTCGACGTAACCGATCCGCGCGTCCAGGCCGGGCAGCTCGGAGCGGGCGATGCTCACGATCTCCTCGGCCAGGCCGCGCGTGGCGGCGCTGGGGGTGCCGGGCACCGCGAGGACAAGCGCGGGCGCGCCCTCGGGAGCCGCCAGCGGCTCGGGTCGGCGGTGCCGCCCGGGCTGGCGGGGGCGCGGCATTCGTACAGGCAGGCCGGACGCGGGCCCAGTGGGGGAGCTCATGGCGCCGCATGTTACTTGTTTCCGGGGCTCCCCTGTTCGGGGAGGGTGCAGGTGAGCGGTATCCGTCCGGTTTTGTCTGATGAGTTACTTACGAATCAGAACCGATCGGCCTATTCATCCGCTGATATGAGGCCGTTGCTGCTACGGGATCCATCCCTGACCGGTTCCTGACCGATCCCTGACTCACCCCTGGCCGGTCACCACGCACAGCAAGGTCTCGTCACCCGGCAGAGTGAGCGCGTCGGTTGCCAGGTCCGTCGCGATGCGCACCGAACCCAGCAGCGGATCCCCGTCCGCCGCCACCCGCCGCGCATGCGGCAGCCGCCGGGACAACTCCTCCTCCAGGGGTACGAGGAGAGGGGCGCCCATCTTGAACAGGCCACCCGTGACGGCCACCCGCGGCGCACCCTCCGCCGGGCAGACCGCGGCGGCGGACTCGGCCATGTGCCGGGCTGCCGCGCGCAGGATGGCCCCGGCCACCGGGTCCCGTCCCGCGCACTCGGCCACCCGGGGCGCGAAGGAGGCGAGGACCGCGGGGCGGTCGGGGCGTGGATACAGCTTGCCGGGCAGCCCGGCCACCGGCCCGAACTGCTCCCACGCGCACGCCAGCAGGGCCGCCGAACCGCCGTCCCGGCCGTCGTGCGCCCGCAGCGCGGCCTCCAGACCGGCCCGTCCGATCCACGCCCCGCCGCCGCAGTCGCCCAGCAGATGGCCCCAGCCGTCCGCCCGCCGCCACCTCGTCAGATCCGTGCCGGTCGCGATGAGTCCGGTCCCGGCGGCCACCACGGCGCCCGGCTGCGCCCCCAGGGCACCGGCGTAGGCGGTGACCGCGTCGGCGGCCAGGGCGACCTTGCGGACCCCGAACTCCCGGCCCAGCGCGGCGGGGAGTTCGGCGCGCAGGGCATCCCCCAGTGTGCCGAGACCGGCGGCCCCGATCGCCGCCGTACCCGGCGCCGGGAGCGAGGTCTCCGCGAGCAACGACCGCACCATGGGCACCAGTTGGGTCATGAAGTGCTCCGGGTCGATGCCCCGTGCCCCGGTCCGCACCGGTTCCGCGGACTCCCGCCGCCCGAGCACCCCGCCGCCCACGGTCCCCACCACCACGCGGAGCCCGGAGCCGCCCGAGTCCACGGCGAGGACGGCCCCCGAGCCCTCCCCGCCGTGTCCGGTCACGGCAGTCGCCAGTCCACCGGCTGGCCCCCCTGTCTGATCAGCAGGTCGTTGGCGCGGCTGAACGGACGGGAGCCGAAGAAGCCGCGGTCGGCCGACATGGGGGAGGGGTGGGCGGACTCCACGGACGGCAGCTCGCCGAGCAGCGGACGGCAGTTCCGGGCGTCACGGCCCCACAGGACCGACACCAAGGGCTTGCCGCGCGCGGCCAGCGCCCGTATCGCCTGCTCCGTGACCTCCTCCCAGCCCTTGCCGCGGTGCGCGCCCGGCTTGCGCGGAGCCGTGGTGAGCGCCCTGTTGAGCAGCAGCACGCCCTGCTCGGTCCAGGGCGTCAGATCGCCGCTGGACGGCTGGGGCAGCCCCAGGTCGGTGTTCAGCTCGCGGAAGATGTTGAGGAGACTGCCGGGCAGCGGACGCACCTCGGGCGCGACCGAGAACGACAGTCCTACCGCATGCCCCGGCGTCGGATACGGGTCCTGACCGACGATCAGGACCCGTACGTCGTCGAAGGGTTGCTGGAAGGCGCGCAGGACGTTCGGTCCGGCCGGAAGATAGGTGCGTCCCGCGGCGATCTCCGCGCGCAGGAAGCCGCCCATCTCGGCGATCTTCCCGGCGACGGGTTCCAAGGCCTTCGCCCAGCCCGGTTCGACGATTTCATGCAACGGTCGTGGTGCCACGGCGTCACCCTACTGCCGTACGGGCGGCGGACTTCAACCGGTGGCCGGGACCCGTCGGCCGGGCACGGCTCATCCGAGGACCGCCGCGCGCACGCACAGCACGTCCGGCAGATGGGCGGCCAACTGCCGCCAGCTGTCGCCGTCGTCGGCCGAGGCGAACACCTCGCCGTTGCGGTTGCCGAAGTAGACGCCCGCCGGGTCGGCGCCGTCCGTGCACATCGCGTCGCGCAGCACCGTGCCGTAGTGGTCGCCCTGGGGCAGGCCCGCCGTCAGGGGCTCCCAGGTCTTGCCCGCGTCGGCGGTGCGGAACACCCGGCAGCGCCGCCCGGCGGGCACCCGGTCGGAGTCGGCGTTGATCGGGAAGACATAGGCGGTGTCGCCGCGGCGCGGATGGGCGGCCACCGCGAAACCGAAGGTGGACGGCAGGCCCTCGCCGATGTCCGTCCAGTGCGCGCCCGCGTCGTCGCTGCGGTACACCCCCCAGTGGTTCTGCAGATACAGCCGGTCCGGGGTCACCGCGTCCTGGGCGATCTTGTGCACGCACTGCCCGAACTCGGGATGGGGATCGGGCAGGAACACCGCGGAGACACCGGAGTTGGAGGGTTTCCAGCTGGCGCCGCCGTCCAGGGTGCGGAAGACACCGGCCGTCGAGACCGCCACCGTGACCGCGCGCGGGTCCCGCTCGTCGGTGAGGACGGTGTGCAGGCCCTCCCCGCCGCCGCCCGGCACCCACTGCGACCGGGTGGGGTGCTCCCACAGCGGGCGGACCAGTTCGAAGGACTCGCCGCGGTCCTCGGAGCGGTACAGCGCGGCGGGCTCGGTGCCCGCGTACACCACGTCCGGCTCGGCGGCGGCCGGGTGCAGCTGCCACACGCGCTCCAGTGAGGCCTCCGTGTCCTGCGGGAACTTGACGGCGGGCTGGGCCGGTTCGGTCCAGGTGCGGCCCAGGTCGTCGGAGTGGAACACGGACGGGCCCCAGTGCGCGCTGTCGCCCCCGGCCAGCAGCCGCGGGGTGGCGCCCCGGGTGTCGATGGCGACCGAGTACACGGCCTGTGCGTTGAAGTACGGACTCTCGTCGAACTCCCAGGAACCTCCGGCACCTCCGCTCCGGCGCCCGATGAACAGGCCTTTGCGCGTGCCCACGGCGAGCAGTACTTCGGTCATGCCGATCACCTCCGCGACGTCTTCGTCTCAGTCACGGGCCAGTCTGCACCCCACCACTGACAGTCACCCCTCCAACGGCCGCGCCGCAGGTCAGCGCGGTGTCCCCGCAGTCGCGGGGAGTCGCGGAGCGGTCGCCGGTGGTCAGTTCCGGTCACTGTCCGCCCAAGGTCCGGGCGCCTGGCACCGTCGGGCCCGAGGGGCTCGTCCTGAGCAGTGAGGGGCCGTCCGCCGTATGGAGAGGTGGTCGGGGATGTTCGTGCGCTCACGAGGAGGAAGCCTTCGATGGCGTTCCGTGGTCCGCGGGTTGCGAGGGTGTGGCTGTGGCGCTGGCGGCGCAGTCCGCTGCGGCGCCGTGCCGATGTCGTGGAGGGCTGGGTACTGCTCGGTGCCTGGCTGCTCAGCCTCCTCGTCGGGGTGCTCGCCGGTCTGACCGCGGCCCACTCCGTCGAACGGCAGCTCGACCGGGAACGCGCCGAGTGGCGCCCCACGGCCGCGCACCTCGCCGAGCGCGCGCCCGGTGACCGGCGCGTGGGGTCGACGCGGGAGCGCGTGTGGTCCGAGGTGCGCTGGCAGGGGCCGGACGGCGCCGAGCACTCGGGTCACGCCCGGGTACGGCCGGGCAGCCCCGCGGGCAGCCCGGTCACCGTGTGGACGGACCGGCGGGGCCACCTGGTCACCGAGCCCGCCACCGAGTCCGAGGCCCGGCTGAACTCCTCCGTCATCGGCGGCCTCGCGGGCCTCGGCGCGGCGGCGGTCCCCTTCCTGGCGGGCGGGGCCGTGCGGTGCCGCCTGGAGCGGCGGCGGCTGGAGCAGTGGGACGCGGACTGGGCACGCTTCGACGCGTTGCGGGGGCGGCGGACGGGGTGAGGGGGGCGGCAGACGGGGTGAGGGGGGCGGCAGACGGGGTGGGTGAGGGGGGCGGCCCTGCGCGCCTGAAGGAGCGGCTCCCCCTGAGACGCGCCCCGAAAGCGTAACTCCGCCCCGAGACGCGCCCCGGAAGGAGCAACTCCGCCCCGAGACGCACCCTGGAAGGAAGCAGCCTTGCCCGGAAGCGTGCCCTGGGAGGAAGCAGCCTCGCCCCGAAAGGCGCCCCGCACCTCTGAAGAAGCGGCCCCGCCCCGAGACGCACGCGCCCCGCCCGGCCCCCCGGCGCGTCAGCCGCGCACCGGCAGCGCCCGCCCCAGAATCGCCCCCACGTCCGCGGCGTCGGGCAGCGTGCCGAACGCGTGCCCCCAGTCGCCGCCCAGCCGGGTCGCGCAGAAGGCGTCGGCTACGGCGGGCGGGGCGTGCCGGACCAGGAGGGAGGCCTGGAGGGTGAGGGCCATCTGCTCGACCAGGCGGCGCGCACCGGCCTCGGACGCCCCGGTCAGCGCGTCCTTGAGGCGGGTCACGGCCGCGTCCAGCCGGGCGTCCGCGCCCCGCGCGAGGGCCAGCTCGGCGAACAGGGCCTCGGCGGTGGTCGGTTCGCGGCCCAGCGCCCGCAGTACGTCCAGGGCGTTGACGTTCCCCGAGCCCTCCCAGATCGACAGCAGCGGAGCCTCCCGGTAGTGCCGGGGCATGCCGGACTCCTCGACGTAGCCGTTGCCGCCCAGGCACTCCAGGGCCTCCGCGGTGAACGCCGGGCCCCGCTTGGTCACCCAGTACTTGCCCACGGCGGTGGCGATCCGCCGGAACGCCCGCTCGCCGTCGTCCCCGCGCACCGCCCGGTCCGCGGCGCCAGCCAGCCGCAGGGCGAGGGTGGTCGCGGCCTCCGACTCCAGCGCGAGGTCGGCCAGGACGTTGCGCATCAGCGGCTGGTCGGCGAGGGGCGCCCCGAACGCGGCGCGGTGCCGCGCGTGGTGCCCCGCCTCGACGAGGGTCTTGCGCATCAGCGTCGCCGACGCCATCACACAGTCCAGCCGGGTGCAGTTGACCATCTCGATGATGGTCTTGACGCCCTGCCCCTCCGGGCCGACCAGCCAGGCCACCGTGGAGTCGAACTCGGGCTCCGAGGAGGCGTTGGACCGGTTGCCCAGCTTGTCCTTCAGCCGCTGGACGCGGAAGGTGTTGCGCCCGCCGTCGGGCAGCACGCGCGGCACCAGGAAGCAGGAGAGCCCGCCCGGTGCCTGCGCGAGCACCAGGAACACGTCGCACATCGGCGCCGACGTGAACCACTTGTGCCCGCGCAGCGTGTACACCCCCGGCTCGGCGGTGGGCGTGGCCGTCGTCGTGTTGGTCCGGACGTCCGAGCCGCCCTGCTTCTCGGTCATCCCCATGCCCGCCAGCAGCCCACGCTTCTCGGCCGGGACACGCAGTCCGGGGTCGTACTCCCGGCTCGTCAGCAGCGGCTCGTAGACCTTCGCCAGCTCCGGCTCGCGGCGCAGCACGGGAACCGCGGCGTACGTCATCGACGTGGGGCAGCCGTGGCCCGCCTCGGTGTGCCCCCACACCAGACCGCCCGCCGTGCGCGCCACGTGGGCGCCGGGACGGTCCTCCGCCCAGGGGGCGCCCGCCAGGCCCTCGGCGACCGCGACCGCCATCAGCTGGTGCCAGCTCGGGTGGAAGTCGACCTCGTCGACGCGGTGGCCGTAGCGGTCGTGGGTGCGCAGCACCGGCTCGTGCCGGTTGGCCAGCTCACCCCACTCCTGCGCCTCGGCGCTCCCCGCGCGCAGGCCGATCCGCCGGACGCCCTCCTCGGCCCACCCGGCACCCTCCCGGCGCAGCCCCTCCAGCAGGGCGGCGTCGTCCGAGGCGTCGTAGGGGGCCAGGGGACGGGGCTGGTTGGTGACGTCATGGGTGGCGGTCATGCCGACATGTTGCATCTCCGCTGCGGTCGTAGCAATAGTGCAACAACAAGGAGATGCGTACGGCAGGAGGTGCGTACAGTACGTGGCCATGCCTCCCCACGTGTCCGAGCCGCGGGCCCGCGCTCTGCGTCCGCTGTCCGCGCGGTCGGTGGTGCTGAGCCTGCTGCTCGGCGCGCACCCGCCCGAGTTGCCGGTGCGTGATCTGGTGCGGGCGGTGGAGCCCTTCGGGGTGGGCGCCTCCACGCTGCGCGCCGCGCTCAGCCGGATGGTGGCCGGCGGTGACCTGCGGCGCACCGACGCCGTCTACCGGCTCAGCGACCGGCTGCTGGAGCGCCAGCGCCGCCAGGACGACGCCGTACGGCCCCGCACGCGCGCGTGGGACGGCGACTGGGAGATGGTCGTCGTCACGTCGACGGGACGCGGCCCCGCCGAACGCGCCGAGCTGCGCGCCCGGCTCGCCGCCCTGCGCCTGGCCGAACTGCGGGAGGGCGTCTGGCTGCGGCCCGCCAACCTGGACCGCCCGCTGCCGGGCGACCTGGAGCGGGTGGCCGAGTTCTGTACGACCCGGCCCGCGCGGGACGCGCGCGAGCTGGCCGCGGCCCTGTGGCCGCTGGACACATGGGCGTCCGCCGCCCGCGCCCTGCTGACGGAGGCCGCGGTCGCCGGGGCGGACCGTCCGGCCGCCCGGCTGACCGCCTTCGCGGCCCTCGTACGCCATCTGCTCGCCGACCCCGTACTGCCGGACGAACTCCTCCCGGCCGACTGGCCGGGCCCGGCCCTGCGGGACGCCTACGGCGGCTACCAGCGGGAGGTGGCCCGGGCGGTGGCGGGCGGCCGGGCAGGATGAGGCGGCCGTACGGAGTGCCGTGCGCGGGCACCACGTACGGCCGCCCTCACCGTGGGGGGTTCAGCGGAGGCTCACCGGTAGGTGATGTCCGAGCTGCTGTAGAGGCAGTTGGTGCTGTCGGGTCCGGTGCCCACGGCCGTGTTGTTGTTGTACTTCTGGCAGGGGACGACCTTGCGGCTCGCGTCGTTGAGGATGGTGATGCCGCGCAGGGTCGCCACGTCGTTGCGGTTGACGTTGATGCCGACGATCCGCGCGGTGGACCCGGTGCCGGTCACCTCGATGGTGTTGAGGTTGACCTTGCGCGTGTACGACGTGGAGCAGTCGCCGCAGGAGCGGTAGAGGGTCTTGAACTCCTGCACCGCGAAGTTGGAGATGTTCGCGGTGCCGCCGCCGTTGTGCTGGAAGACCTTGTCGGCGGCCTTCTTGGCGCCGCCGCCGCGCACGGTGTAGACGGCGCTCGTGCCGCCCCGGAAGGTCGCGGCGTCCTCGCCGACGTCCTCCCACCAGACGTTCTCCAGCGTGCAGCTGCCCATGCAGTGGATGCCGTCGGCACCGGGGTAGCCGATGACCACGTTCCGGAGGGTGGCGCCGTCCGCGAGCTGGAAGATGGGTGGCTGGCCCTCCTCCTGGCCGCCGGAGGCCAGGTCGCCGCTGCCGTAGTAGCGGACCATTCCGCCGTCCCGGACGCCGGAGACGGAGATGGTGGAGGTCACCGCCTGACTGCCGCTGGGCGTCGGCCAGGTGGCGGCGTTCGCCGGAGTGGCTCCGGTGGTCATGATCATGCCAATCGACAGGCCGAGTGTGGCCAGGCCGCCGGTCAGTGCGCGCCCCCGGGCACGCGTTCGTGTCGCGGTCATGTCCCGAGTCCTTCTCTCTTCGTGGGGGGCCTTCGTGGGGGGTTTCGGTCGTGCGGGTGCGTGCGAGGTGTGTGTGACTTGGAGCGGATAGCGGAACAGCGCTCACTTGGATCGGATAGCGGAACAGCGATCACATATGTGATCGATGGGTCCGTATACCCGCCCTCGCTACACCCAGACGGGTCACATCGCTGAACGGAACGTAGAGGGCAAGCGCTTTCTAGTCAACGCCTCGCGCAGAGCGCGTCCGGATGTCCGGCGCCGTGGCCCAAAGTGCGTGGGAGCGCTTCCATGGCGGCCATGTGCATGCCACCATGCCTGATGCTCCCTCAGCGATGCCCCAGTGATGCCGTCATGAAGGGACCACCCCGTGCCCGCCCTCACCCCCCACCCCGCGCGCCGCCCCCGCCGTCCGGCGCTCATCGCGCTCCTCGCGGCGCTGCTGCCCCTGCTCGCGACGCTGCTGGCCACCGCGCCGCCGACAGCCGCCCGCGCGCAGGCCCCCACCGCCCAGCTCACCGAGATCACCGGCTTCGGCAGCAACCCGAGCAACCTCCAGATGTACCTGTACGTCCCCGACACCGTGACCGAGCACCCGGCGGTCCTCGTCGCCGTCCACTACTGCACCGGTTCCGGCCCGGCGATGCACTCCGGCACCGAGTACGCCTCGCTGGCCGACCGCTACGGCTTCATCGTCGTCTACCCGTCCGTCACCCGCGCGAGCAAGTGCTTCGACGTCTCCTCGCCGCAGGCGCTGCGCCGTGACGGTGGCAGCGACCCGGTCGGCATCAGGTCCATGGTCGACTGGGTGACCCGGACCTACGACGCCGACCCCGACCGGGTCTTCGCCACCGGGATTTCCTCCGGCGCGATGATGACCAATGTGCTGCTGGGCGTCTACCCGGACGTGTTCGCGGCGGGCGCCGCCTTCGCGGGCGTGCCGTTCGGCTGCTTCGCCACCACGGACGGCTCCGAGTGGAACAGCGCGTGCGCGAACGGCACCGTGACCCGCACCCCGCAGCAGTGGGGCGACCTGGTCCGCGCCGCCTACCCCGGCTACACCGGCCCCCGGCCGCGGATGCAGCTGTGGCACGGCACCGAGGACGACGTCCTGCGCTACCCGAACTTCGGCGAGGAGATCGACCAGTGGACCGACGTGCTCGGCGTCGGCCGGACCTCCGCCGCCACCGACTCGCCCGCCGCGGGCTGGACCCGCACCCGCTACGGCGGCACCGGTGACCGGGCCCCCGTCGAGGCCATCAGCCTTCAGGGCGTCGGCCACAACCTCTACACCTGGGGCATGGCCGACCGCGTCCTGACCTTCTTCGGCCTGGACGGTGACGGCCCGGCACCCCAGCCCCAGCCGGGCGGCTGCCGGGTGACCGCCACCACCAACGCCTGGAACACGGGCCTGACCGCCTCCCTGACCCTCACCAACACCGGTACCGCCCCCGTGCAGGGCTGGCGGCTCGGCTTCACCCTGCCCAGCGGCCAGACCATCACCGGCGGCTGGGGCGCCACCTACGCGCCCGCCTCCGGGGCGGTCACGGCGTCCAACGCCTCGTACAACGGCACGATCGCGCCGGGCGCGAGCGTGAGCGTCGGCTACCAGGCGAACCACGGCGGCAACAGCGCGGCCCCGGCCGCCTTCACCCTGAACGGCACCGCCTGCGCCGTCCGCTGAGCGGCGTGGCACCGCCTGCGCCGTCTGCTGTCCGTCACCGCCCGCGCCGTCCGCTGACCGGCACCCGCCCGGCTCCGGACCTACTTGTCACTTCGTACGCGGATGACGACCCGCATCCCGGGGCACTCGGCCTCCACCAGAGTGATCTGCCGGGAGGTGTGGGGAGTCATGACAGCACAGAAGACGTCGTCCGGCCTTCCGCAGCCGCTGCGCGGCGCGGTGTCGGTGCTGGGCCGGGTGCCCGGTGCCGGGCTCGTGGGCAGGGTGGCCGAGTCCACCCTGAACACGGTCGGGTCCGTGTCGCCGCGCGGTCGACGGGTGGCCGTGTACACCGGGGCCGGGGTGCTGGGCGTCGCTGGGATCGTGGAGTGGCCGGTCGCCGTGACCGGGGCGGCCGTCGCCTGGCTCACCCAGCCCAAGCCGAGCCACGACAAGGACGGGAACGTGGCCGCAGACCAGGGCACCGCGCCCCGCAACGTGCCGAAGCCGTCCGAGGTGGCCGCGTCCGTCCACGGGCCGATGACAACCGCGGCCCCCGCGCGGAAGACGGCCCCGGACACGCCGTCCGGGAAACTGGAGTCCGCCAGGCACGCGCCCGACGAGAACCGCGTCCGGCACGGCATCGGCACCGGAAGCTGAGGGAGCACCATGCCACTGGCTCTGCTGACGGGCCCCTCGTCGGGTGTCTCCGGGGTACTGCTCGCCGGTCCCCGGCTGCTCGCGCGCGGTGCCGCGCCCGCGGTCGGCGCGGCGGCGGGCGCGGTGGCCGGGACCGCGCGGGCCGGGGTGCGCGGCGCCGACGCCGTGGTCCGGGTGACGCGCGTCGGGCGCAACGCGCTGCCGGGCGGTGGCCCCAACTGGCGCTCCGGCCGCCGGGCGCACCTCGCGCTGCGGCCCGCCGAGGGGGAGAAGGTGCGCCGCGCGGGCGGACTGGAGCGTGCCGCGCACCGGGTGGCCGCCACCCTGGCCGAGCGGCCGGACGTCGCCTACGCCTACTGGGACGGCGGACTGGCCCGGCTCGTGGTCGCCGCGACCGAGGACGCCCTGACCGACCGCGTGGTGGACAAGGCCACCGCCCTGGCCGAGCGGCACGGACTCGGCCCCGAGGACGAGGTGGTGGAGGAGTTCGCGCATCCGGGCGACCCGGCCGGGGTGCGCACCGCCGCCGCGGCCCTCGCCGCCGACGCGGCCGGGGTCGTCGCCGCGGTCACCGCGTCCGCGCTGCGGTTGCCGCCGTTGCCGCGGCACGTGACGGCCCTGGTGACCCTCCTGCGCGAGAACCCCCGCTTCCGCGGCTGGCTGCGCGCCCGGCTCGGCCGCTCCCGCATGGACCTCTTCCTCGCCGCCGCGAACGCGGCCACGCACGGCGCCGGTCAGACCCCCGTCGCGCTGCTGCTCGACGGCACCCTGCGCGGCTTCCAGCTCTCGGACACGGTCGCGCGGGCCGCCGCCTTCGACGCCGTACACGATCAGCTGTGTGTGCCGGGGCGGCCCGACGTGGCCGTGGACCGCTGTCCGCGCCCGCCGCTGCGCACCTCTCCGGCGCAGGAGTACGCCGCTCACGCGTCCGCCGGGAGTGTGCTGGGCGCCGCCGCGACCCTGCTGGTCAAGCATGATGCGGCGGAGGCGTCCGAGGCGGTGCTCGCCGGGTCGCCGAAGGCCGCGCGCTACGGGCCCGCCGCCTTCCACGCCGCCCTGGGTACCGCGCTCGCCCGGACCGGGGTGCTGGTGCGGGACACCGACCGGCTGCGGCAGCTGGAGAGCGCCGAGACCCTGGTGCTGCACCCCAGCGCCCTGCACACCCCCGACGAGGGCGTGGATCCCTGGGCGGAGGCCGTGCTGGACGCGGCGCGCCGCGCCGGGCTACGGGTCGTGGTGATGGAGGATCCGGCGCTCGGCGACTTCACCGCCCTCGCGGACCATGTCGTCGGCGGTGACCGGCCGCTGGCCGACGTCGTGCACCGGCTGCGCGACCGGGGCGGGGTCGTCACCGTCGCCCGGCCGCGCTCGGCCGACGACGAGGCACTGCTGACCGGGCTGCTCGGCGGTGATGTGGCCGTCGCGCTCGCCGACCAGGACGCCGCGGTCGTCTGGGGCGCGGACGTGGTCGCCCCGCACGGCCTGCCGGACCTGTGGCGACTGCTCGCCGCGGTGCCCGCCGCCCGCGCGGTCGGCAGCCGCTCGCAGACCCTGGCCCGGTCCGGCGCCGCCCTGTCCGGCCTCCTGGTGGCCGTCGGGGAGTCGCGCGGCAAGCGCCGCCCGCTGCTGCCAGGACTGCGCCATCTGCCCGTCGACGTGGCCGCCGCGGTGGCCCTGCTTAGCGGCGCCCGGGCCGCCCTCGGGGTGGCGACCGCGCGCGCCCCGCACCCCCGGCCGCGCGTCGCCTGGCACGCCCTGCCGCCGAGCGAGGTCAGATCGCGGCTGGAGCGGATGCGGGAGGCCGCGCCCGCCCCGCTGGAACAGGCGGCCTCACGCGTGCGCAAGGCGGTCGATACCGCCGCCAAGGTCCCCGCGCTCGCCCCGGTCCGCTGGACCGCGCAGCTCGCGCGTGCCGTACGCGGCGAACTCGACGATCCGCTCACGCCCGTCCTCGCGGTCGGCTCGGCCGCGTCGGCGATCCTCGGCTCCTTCGTGGACGCGCTGCTGGTCGTCGGCGCCCTCGATCTGAACGCCCTGGTGGGCGGGGTGCAGCGGCTGCGCGCGGAGCGGGCGCTGTCCGGACTGGTCGCCGAGCAGAAGCAGAAGGCCCGGGTCGCGGACGGCGAGCGGGAGGGTCCCGCGCACACCGTGGACGCCGCCCGGCTGCATCCCGGGGACGTGATCGAGCTGAAGGGCGACGACGTCGTCCCCGCCGACGCGCGCCTGTTGTGGGAGGACGGCCTGGAGGTCGACGAGTCGGCGCTGACCGGCGAGTCCCTGCCGGTGGACAAGCAGACCGACCCGACCCCGCGCGCCCCGGTCGCCGACCGCCGCTGCATGGTGTTCGAGGGCACGACCGTGGTGGCCGGGCACGCCCGCGCCGTCGTCGTGGAGACCGGGGAACGCACCGAGGCCGCCCGCGCCGTCCACCTGGCCGCCCGTACCCCGCCCGCCGCCGGAGTGCAGGCCCGCCTCCAGGAACTCACCCGCAAGGCACTGCCGTTGACCTTCGCGGGCGGCGCCGCGGTGACCGGCCTGGCGCTGCTGCGCGGCACCCCCATCCGGGACGCGGTCAGCGGCGGCGTCGCGGTGGCCGTGGCCGCCGTGCCCGAGGGTCTGCCGCTGGTGGCCACGGTGGCGCAGCTCGCCGCCGCCCGTCGGCTGAGCAGCCGGGGTGTGCTGGTGCGCGCCCCGCGCACGCTGGAGGCGCTCGGCCGGATGGACACGCTCTGCTTCGACAAGACCGGCACTCTCACCGAGAACAAGCTGCGCCTGGTCCGGGTGACCGACGCCGACGGCACCGTACGCAAGCCCGACGAGGCCCGCGAGGGCGCCACCCTGCGCACCGCGGTGCGCGCGTGCCCGCAGCTCAACGGCGGCTCCGACAAGCCCGTCCACGCCACCGACGAGGCCGTCCTCGACGCCGCCGGACGCGACGACCCGGGCTGGACCCAGACCGAGGGCCGCCCCTTCGAGGCGGGCCGTGGCTACGCCGCCGCGGTGGGCCGCAGTGAGGACGGCGACCGCGTCCTGGTGGCCAAGGGCGCGCCGGAGGTCATCCTGCCCGCCTGTGCCGGGCTGCCCGAGCACGCTTCCGAGACCGCCCATGACCTCGCCGCCGACGGGCTGCGGGTGCTCGCGGTCGCGCGCCGGGTGCTGACCGGCGCCGAGCAGGACGCGGACGTCCTCGAAGCGCCCCTGGGCGAGCTGGAGTTCACCGGACTGCTGGCCCTGGCCGACGTGGCGCGCGACACGTCCACCGCCCTGGTGAGCGGCCTGCGCGAGGCGGGCGTACGGCCGGTCATGCTGACCGGCGACCATCCGCAGACCGCCCGCGCCATCGCCGTCGAGCTGGGCTGGCCCGACGACACCGCCGTGGTCACCGGCGACGAACTCGCCGCAGCCGACCGCTCGGAGCGGTCCCGGATGCTGCACGGCGTCGACGTCGTCGCCCGGGTGGCACCCGAGCAGAAGCTCCAGGTCGTCGAGGCCCTGATGGACGCGGGCCGCGTGGTCGGCATGGTCGGCGACGGCGCCAACGACGCCGCCGCCATCCGCGCCGCCGACATAGGCGTGGGCATCAGCGCCCGGGGCTCGGCCGCCGCCCGCAACGCCGCGGACCTGGTGCTGACCAGCGACGACCTGACCGTCCTCGTCGAGGCGATCGCCGAGGGGCGGGCCCTGTGGCACAGCGTCGCCGACGCGGTCGCGATCCTGATCGGCGGCAACGCGGGCGAGATCGGCTTCGGCGTCGTCGGCACCCTGCTCGCCGGGTCGGCGCCGCTGTCCACCCGCCAGATGCTGCTGGTGAACCTGTTCACGGACCTGTTCCCGGCGATGGCGGTGGCGGTCACCCCACAACGGCAGCCGGAACAGGAGGAGTCGGCCGTGGAGGCGGCGGGCAGCGAGCCGCTGGGCAACGAACTGCTCGGCGAGCCGCTGATGCGGCAGATCCGCGACCGGGCCCTGACGACATGTCTGGGCGCCGTGACCGCCTGGCTGATCGGCCGGTTCACCCCGGGCACGGCCCGCCGGTCCACGACCATGGCGCTGTGCGGTGTCGTCGGCACCCAACTGGCCCAGACCCTGGCCGACCGCCGCGACAGCCCCCTGGTCCGCGCCACGTCCCTCGGCTCTGCCGCCGCCCTGGTCGCGCTGATCCAGACCCCGGGCCTCAGCCAGGCCTTCGGCTGCACCCCGCTCGGTCCGGTCGCCTGGGCCGGGGTGGCCGCGGCCATCGCCGTCGCGGTGACGGGCCAGCGGGCCCTGCCCCGGCTGGAGCGGGCGGTCGGTACCTTGCGTCGTACGGTCTAGACGGACCGCTCAAGGGGCTCTCGCGTACGGTCTCGTCGGACCGCTCAAAGGGCTTCTCCGTGATCGGGCTAGACGGACCGCTGGAGGGACTTCTCCGTGACGGTGGACGAACCGGCCCTCGACGGCAGGTGGTTGAACAGCAGGTTCAATACGATCGCCGTGAGGCACCCCGCGCTGATCCCGCTGTGCATGACCGTCTGGAACCAGTCCGGGAACTCGTCGTACACCGTCGGCACCCCCACCGGCAGCACCCCCATCGCCACCGACACGGCCACCACGGTCAGATTGTGGTTGCCGCTGAAGTCGACCTCGGCCAGCGTCCGCAGCCCGCTGGCCGCCACCGTCCCGAACATCACCAGCCCCGCGCCGCCCAGCACGGGCGCCGGTATGGCCGCCACCACCGCGCCCAGCTTGGGCAGCAGCCCGAGCAGCACCAGGATGCCGCCCGCCGCGGCGACCACCCAGCGGCTGCGCACCCGGGTCATGCCGACCAGGCCGACGTTCTGCGCGTACGCCGTGTACGGGAAGGTGTTGAAGACACCGCCGAGGACGGTCGACAGCCCGTCGGCGCGCAGCCCGTCCGCGAGGGAGCGCGGCTCGACCTTCCGCCCGGTCATCTCCCCGACGGCGATGAAGTCACCGGTGGTCTCGGTCATGCAGACCAGCGCCACGACCAGCATGGACACGATCGCCGACACCTCGAAGGTGGGCGCCCCGAAGTGGAACGGCGTGCTGACGCCGACCCAGTCGGCGTCGGAGACCCCGCCGAAGTCGGTGAACCCGAACGGCACCGCGACCGCGAGCCCCACCACGATGCCGACGAGTACCGCGATCCGGCTCAGGAACACCGGCGCGAACCGCTGCACGCCCAGCACGACGGCCAGCACGAACGCGGCCAGCGCCAGGTTCCTCGGCTCCCCGAAGTCCTCCGCACCGGCGCCGCCCGCCGCCCAGTTGCCCGCGACCGGCAGCAGCGAGACCCCGATGATCAGGATGACGGTGCCGGTCACCAGCGGCGGGAAGAACCGCAGCAGCCTGCCGAAGACCGGCGCCAGCAGCACGATCGCCAGCCCCGCCACGATCACCGAGCCGTAGATGGCGGGCAGCCCGCCACCCGTCGTACCGATCAGCACCATCGGCGAGACGGCGGCGAACGTACAGCCCTGCATGATCGGCAGCCGGACGCCGAACCGCCAGAAGCCGACGCACTGGATCAGCGTGGCGATGCCGCAGACCAGCAGATCGGCGGTGATCAGATACGCCAGGTCAGCGGGCGGCAGCCCCATCGCGCCGCCCACGATCAGCGGGACGGCCACCGCGCCCGCGTACATCGCGAGCACATGCTGAAGCCCGAAGGTGGCCAACTGCCGTACGGGAGGGACCTCGTCGACGGGATGGACGGTGGGCACGGGCGAGGCCATGGGCACACTCCAGAGCGGCGGGGGAAGGAACAACATCCGAACTGCCAGAGACCGTAAGCGGCTTGAACAGTTTGTTGATTTCCCCGGTGTTGCCGATGTGTGTCACCGCCACCGACCACGACCGCCACCGACCGCGCCCGCCCACAACCACCACCGACCGCGCCCGCGCCCGCGTCCGCCCGCGCCCGCGTCCGCCCGCGCCCGCGTCCGCCCGCGCCCGCGTCCGCCCGCGCCCGCTACGACCCCCTCCGCGCCGCCGCCCGCAGCGCCTCCCAGTCCGGCAGCTTCACCACACCCCGCCCGAGCGAGGCCCCCAGTTCCGCCTCCGCCCGCTCGATGGCCTGCCACCCGGCCCACTCGACCGGCTCGATCCCCAGCGCGCGCAATGCCGTGAGGGGATCCTCCGGAAGGTCCTTGCGGACGAGCACGGAGGCGTCCTCCAGCAACGAGGCCACCGTCTCCTTCGCGCACGGCCGGTTGGTGCCGATGACCCCCGTAGGGCCCCGCTTGATCCACCCCGCCACGTACTCGCCCGGCGCCACCACCCCGCCGCGCAGCACCCGCCCCGCCGACTGCGGCACGGTCCCGCGCTCCGCGTCGAACGGCAGCCCCTCCAGCGGCACCCCGCGATAGCCCACCGACCGCAGCACGAGCTGCGCCTCGATGTCCTCGTACCGCCCCGTGCCGAGCACCCCGCCGCGGCCGTCCGGCGCCGTCCGCTCGAAGCGCACCGCGCCCACCCGCCCCCCGTCGGCGAGCAGCTCCACCGGCCGCAGGAAGAACCGCAGCCGGATCCGGCGCGCGGCACCCCGGGGCGAACGGTCCGCCCAGCCCCGCAGCGCCTCGACGTTCCGGCGCTGCACCGCGGGCAGCGCGGACGGGTCCCCGTACGGCGGGTCCAGCGCCAGCTCCGCCGGGTCGAGCAGCACCTCGGCGTCCGGCAGGGTGCCCAGTTCGCGCAGCTCCTTGGTGGTGAACCGGGCCTGCGCGGGCCCGCGTCGCCCCACCATGTGGATGTCGGTGACCCGGCTCGCGGTCAGCGCCGTCAGCGCGGCCTGCGGCATGTCGGTCGGGCTCAGCTCCGCCGCGCCCCGCGCCAGGATGCGGGTGACGTCGACGGCCACGTTGCCGACGCCGATCACCACGGCCGAGCGGGCGCCCAGCACGAAGGAGTCGGCGGCGGCGTCCGGGTGGGCGCTGTACCAGGACACGAACTCGGTCGCCGAGAAGCTGCCCGGCAGCTCCTCCCCGGGAATCCCCAGATGCCGGTCGGTGGCGGCGCCCACGCAGTACACCACCGCGTGGTACAGCTCCCGCAGCCGGGCCGCGGGCAACCCGCCGGAACCGATGTGCACCCCGCCGAGGAACCGCACCCGCTCGTGCTCGAGGACCGTACGCAGGTTGTTCTGGAGCGACTTGATCTTCTCGTGGTCCGGCGCCACGCCGTACCGGACCAGTCCGTACGGGCACGGCAGCCGGTCCAGGACGTCCACGAGCACCCCGGGATCCTGCTGGACCAGGCCTTGCGCGGTGTAGACCCCGCTCGGTCCCGAGCCGACGACGGCGACACGAAGCACTGCGGAACTCCTCACCCGAGGGATTCATCAGGAGATCGCTGATGCCTCCAGCATCGCACTGCGGCCGTTGCGCTGACAGGGTGCGGGCGCGCGTGTCCGAAGGTATGGATTGTGATCATGCGGTTACGTTCCGTGTGTGCTCGAAGCATCCTTTCTCAACCTTTCTGATCGCTGTCCGACGGACGGCGCCGTGTCCGTGTGGCCCGCGTGGGAAGTGCAGGAGGAGGCCGGTGCGACGAAGTGGCTGCAGGTGCGGCTGACGTTCGCCGACGGCGCCGAGGTCGCCGTCCTCGCGGTGGTGGCCGGGGGACGCGTCCGCGTCGAGGACGTGCGCGCCCAGCCCGCGCTGTCCCTCGACGACCTGGCGGTGCTCGCCGACTGGCTGGAGGGACCGCTGGCCGAGGCGTGCGGGGTGGCGCCGGGGCCGGTGGGCGCGGCGCGGCGTGCCCGGCCCGCCTGGCCGCGCGGGGTCGAGGGGCGGTGGCTGGTGGCGCGGGAGTACCGGGCGGCCCAGGACGAGGGCGCCGACCCCGTGCTCGCGGTGATGTGCGCGACCGGTCACAGCCGTCGCGGGTCGCTGCGGCTGATCGCACAGGCGCGGGACGCGGGCTTCCTGACCCCACGTCACGCTCGCGCCTGAAGCCGCAAGGCTGGCAGACCGTCAGAGCATCTTGCGCATCCGGGTGATCTCGCTCGTCTGCTGCGCGACCACGTCGTCCGCCATCTCCTCGACGCGGATGTTGTTGCCCTGTGCCTTCACGTCCGTGGCCATGGTGATGGCGCCCTCGTGATGGGTGATCATCAGAGTGAGAAAGAGCTGGTCGAAGGCGTCGCCGCGTGCCGCGCGCAGCTTCTTCAGCTGGGCCTCGGTCGCCATCCCGGGCATCGAGCCGTGGTCGTGGCCGCCGTCGGCGACCTTGTCCTCCCCGTGCTCGGTGAGCCAGCCCTCCATGGCGGCGATCTCCGGCTGCTGCGCGGCCGCTATCCGCTCGGCGAGCGCGGTGACCTTCGTCGACTTGGCGCGGTCCGGGACGAGTTCGGTCATCTCCAGGGCCTGCGCATGATGCTCGATCATCATCCGGGCGTAGGACACATCAGCCGAATTGGGGCTGTCATCGTCGGCGCGGTGCTGAGCCGCCTCCTCGGCGGACATCGTGCGGTTGTCCTCGCCGGGCTTGCCGGGCACGAGCACCGAGGGGCCGCTCGCGGCGTCCGGCGCGGGCTCGGAGGCGGAGTCGCAGGCGCCGAGGGCCAGTACGGCGAGCGCGGTCAGCGAGGCCGCGGCGTATCGGACGCGGCGGGCACGGCGGTGGGGCACGACGACCTCCTGAGTCTGGCGGGACCACCCCCTGCGGGGGAGGAACGGCGACACCTTGTGAGTGTCGACGACCGTCCTAGCACGCTTCCGTGCCCTGGTGATCAAAAACCTTGATTACGAGTTCGTTTACCTCTTTTGATCTGGGCATGCCCAGGACCATACTTCGTTGATCCGTGCACCGTTCTTCGTGAACGGAACGAGGGAGGAAGCAGTGACCCTGTCGAAAGACCCCCGAACGCGGCACAGACGCCTAGGAGTTGCCGCAGCGGCCGTCGGACTCCTGGCGGCTCTGCTCACCGCCCATCCGGCGGTTGCCACGCCCGACCCCGGTGATGCCCCGCCCGCGCGGGAAGGCGTCTCCCGCTCCGCTCAGGAGCAGGTGAAGGAGGCGATCGCCGAGGGCGAGATACCCGGCCAGGACGAGATCGTCCACTCGGCCAACATCGAGCACCTGACGAACATCCCCAAGGACCTGCTGCCCGGCACCAACTCGGACCTCGCCTTCCAGGGCAGGTACGCCTTCGCCGGTAACTACGACGGGTTCCGCATCTTCGACATCAGCAACCCGAAGGCCCCCAAGACGGTCGCCCAGGTGCTGTGTCCCGGCTCGCAGAACGACATCTCCGTCTCCGGCAACCTGCTGTTCCTGTCGACCGACTCCTCGCGCAGCGACGACAGTTGCAACAGCACCACCCAGCCGGTGACCGAGAAGTCCTCGTGGGAGGGCATGAAGGTCTTCGACATCAGCGACAAGCGCAACCCGAAGTACGTCGCCGCCGTCGAGACCGCCTGCGGCTCGCACACCCACACGCTGGTGCCCGAGCGCCGCAACGTCTACGTGTACGTCTCCTCGTACTCGCCGAACGCGGCCTACCCCGACTGCCAGCCGCCGCACGACGGCATCTCCATCATCAAGGTGCCGCGCCACGCCCCCGAGAAGGCGGCGGTCGTGGGCTTCCCGGTGCTGTTCCCGGGTGAGGGCCCGGACGGCGGCGGCAACCCGGGCAGCCCCACCAACCCGGGCGTCTCCAAGACCACCGGCTGCCACGACATCACGGTGCTGCCCTCGGAGGACCTGGCGGCGGGCGCCTGCATGGGCGACGGCATCCTGATGTCCATCGAGGACCCCGAGAACCCCAAGGTCATCGACCAGGTACAGGACAACGTCAACTTCGCGTTCTGGCACTCGGCGACCTTCAACCAGACGGCGAAGAAGGTCGTGTTCACCGATGAGCTGGGCGGTGGCGGCGGCGCCACCTGCAACGAGGCGATCGGCCCGAACCGCGGCGCCAACGGCATCTACGACATCGTCGGCAAGGGCGAGAAGAGCAAGCTCGTCTTCCGCAGCTATTACAAGATCCCGCGCCACCAGGCCGACACCGAGAACTGCGTGGCCCACAACGGCTCGCTGATCCCGGTCAAGGGCAAGGACCTCATGGTCCAGGCCTGGTACCAGGGTGGTGTCTCCGTCTGGGAGTTCACCGACTCCGCCAAGCCCAAGGAGATCGCCTACTTCGAGCGTGGCCCGCTCAGCACCACCAACATCGTCACGGGCGGTTCCTGGTCGGCGTACTACTACAACGGCTACATCTACTCCAACGACATCGCCAAGGGCTTCGACGTGCTGAAGCTCGACGACCGGCGCACGGACCCGGCGAAGCGGGTCCGGCTCGGTGAGCTGAACGTGCAGACCCAGCCGGACTACTTCGACTGATCCCCGGCCGTCTCACCCGTCGCGAAGAACCGTGACAGATCATCGCGGCACACCCCGCCGGGCGCCTCGGCGTCCGGCGGGGCCCCGAGCCGCCAGTCGAGCCGGTAGCGCTTGAACAACTCGGCGCGCAGGGGCCGTACCGGCATCCCGACGTTCGGCAGCACCATCGCGTAGACGGCCCCCATCAGCAGGGCGCGCAGCATCGGGTAGTCGGCGTCGACCTCGCACGACCCGTGCCGGACGACGGTGTCCCGCAACAGCTCCGCCAGCCGCTGCTGCTCCGGGCACTGGACGAACCCCTCGGCCTGCAGCAGGCCCGCCATGTGCTGACGCATCAGCACCGGCCGGTCCCGGGCCAGTCCCAGGATCGCGTCGATGGCCCGCGCCATCCGCTCCCGCCCGTCCTCGGTGGGCGGTTCGCGCTCCAGCGCCTCCTCCAGCGTGCGGTGCATCAGCCGGTGCACGGCGGACTGCACCAACTGGCGCTTGCCGGGGAAGTAGTACGACACCAGACCGCGGGCCGAGCCCGCCCGGTCGGCGATGTCCGCGAGCGTCGTCGCCTCGTATCCGCGCTCCGCCACGACCTCGACGGCGGCCTGCAACAGCCGTTCCCGGGAACGCCGCCGCAACTCTTCATTGACCGCGGCGCTACGAGGGGACATGCTGGACTCCTGCGTTGACTGGCTGCCAGCCAACTATACTCAGCGCATCCGGCCCGGCCCGTTCGGCCCGGCCGGAGACCGTCCGCTCTGGGCGACGCGGGGGATCGTCCAGAGCGGGCGGGAATTCACGGCCGCATACCGCTGTTGGGTGCGTGACGGGTATTCACGGGCGGATGCCGAGGCCGTCGCGGTCCACCAGGTCGAGCACCGGCCGCAGCCCGTCGGGGCGTTCGGCCACCGGCAGATGGTCGACGAAGTGCACCGCACAGCCCAGCGCCGCCGCACCGCCGTCGG
Source organism: Streptomyces sp. NPDC057877 (assembly GCF_042796855.1). Taxonomy (NCBI): domain Bacteria; kingdom Bacillati; phylum Actinomycetota; class Actinomycetes; order Kitasatosporales; family Streptomycetaceae; genus Streptomyces; species Streptomyces sp. NPDC057877. The sequence goes on along the minus strand of NZ_JBHVMS010000001.1, from coordinate 559,075 downwards.
CGCGACGGTCGTCACCCACCATCAGCGTCCGACCCGGCTCCACGCCGAGCGCCGCACAGGCCGTCGCGAACAGCCGCGGGTCCGGCTTGCGGATCCCGTGCTCGTACGACAGCACATAGGCGTCCACCTGCTCGTCGAGGCCGTGCTCCCGGAACACCGGCCGCGGGTCCCAGCCGATGTTGCTGACCACCCCGACCTTGATCCCCCGCTCGCGCAGCCCGCCCAGCACCTCGGCGGCATCGGGATACGGCGCCCAGGCGGCCGGGGTCATGTGCCGGTCGTACAGTGCCTCGTGCAGGCCCGGCGCGGGCAGCGGCACCTGACGGGCGAGACCGGTGTACGCGCTCCGGTGCAGCGCGGCACTCTCGTCCCGCACCTCCCACACCCCGGCCAGTTCCGCGGGCAGCCGCTCCGGGAACGCCCCGCCCGGCAGCGCCCCCGCCCGCTCCAGCGCCCGCGCGGTGGCGGCGAGTTCGGCCGCGGGCAGGGCGACACCGGCCTCGGTCAGCACGGCCCGCAGCCAGGACTCGGCGGACTCGATCCGGAACAGGGTGCCCGAGAAGTCGAAGAGCACGGCGGTCATACGGCGATGCTACGGCGCGGTCTCCCGCCGCGATGCACGGGCGACCGGAGCGGACGCGCGCGGAGCCCGGCGCTCGAACACGGCCACCGCCACCGCGACCACCAGCGCGCCGAGCAGCCAGCCGCCGAGGACGTCCGTGAACCAGTGCACGCCCAGCCACACCCGGGTCAGACCGACGCCGACCACCGAGACCAGGGCCCAGGCGAGGGCGATGCGCCACAGGGTGCGGTCGGCGCCCTGGCGGTGCAGCAGCCACACCAGCAGACCGCACACCATCGCCGCCGTCATGGCGTGCCCGGACGGGAAGGCGGCGTAGTGGGCGGAGTCCACGGGGTCCGGCCAGACGGGGCGGTCCCGGCCGACCGCGGCCTTCGTGCCCTGCTGCAACGCGGTGCCCAGCGCCACCGTCGCCACCAGCCAGCCCACCGTCCACCATGCCGCCCGCCAGGCCAGCCACACCACGACGACCCCGACGAGGATGCGCATGGTGTTGGGGTCCCAGACCCAGTCGGTGAGGATGCGGCAGGTCCGGGTGAGCACCGGGTCCTGGACCGCCCAGCGGTGCGTGGTGCGGGCGATGCCGTCGTCCAGGGACATCAGCGGACGCCATTCCAGCGCGACCAGGGTGAGCAGCAGCAGCGAACACCCCGCGAGGGCGAGCGTGGTCCGGGCGGTGGCACGCAGGGCCGGTGGGCGGGGAGGGGAGTCGACGGGCGCGTTGTGCATGGTGCGATCCTGGCCGACCCCTGGGGCACAACACCAACCCCTGGACGGGACACGGCCGGATCCCGCCCCTGTGGGCACGGACCGCGGCCGGTCACCCGAGCGCGCGCAGCCCCGGCATGAACGTCACCAGCACCGGGACCACCGGCACCAGCGCCATCGTCGCGGTCAGCCCGAGGCGGCGGGCCGCGGTGAGCCGGTCCGGGGGCGTGAGCAGGCGGTTCACCCGCTGCGGGACCTGGGCCTGCGGGGTCGGGCAGGGGCCGAAGGAGCCCCGGTCCTCGTTGAGGCCGACCAGGGCCAGGGCGGTGGTGAGCCTGCCGAAGCGCCGGGAGGCCATGTCGTCGGCGGCGAGTTCCACCAGCCGGTGCATCTCGTCCCGGAACGCGGCGAAGACCGGCACCTGCGGGAACCCGCCCGCCAGTGCGGACGAGCAGTGCCGCAGCCAGTCGTGCCGGGCCTGCGCGTGACCCTCCTCGTGGGCCAGCAGGGCGTCCAGCTGGCGGCCCTTCAGTCGGCGCAGGGCGGCGGTGGTGACGACCAGCCGTGGCGCGGCGCCCGGCAGCCACCAGGCGTCAGGGCGCTCGCCCTCCAGCACGACCAGACGGCCCTCACCGGGCTGCTCGCCGGGCAACAGCGGAGAGCGGACGAGGAGTTGGGCCCGCCGACGCCGACGCCGCGCCCGGGCCCGCAGCACCTCGCGGACCAGCATGGCCCCGGTCCACAGACCGCCGCACGCCAGCGCCACCGCGGTCGCCGCCGCCCAGGGCCCCGCCGCGCCGAGGGCGTACGCCTCCACCACCGCGCTCGGCGCCGGAGCGAACACCGGGCCGCGCACCGCCTGCCAGGCGGCCGCCGCGCTGAGCGTCATCGACAGCGCGCAGCACAGCAGGACGGCCGCGACCACGCACTGCCACGCCCACAGGGCGACCACCGGTTCCCGGTCCGGCCAGTCGGCCCGGGCGAGCAGCCGGGGGGCGGCGAGCGCCGTCAACGCGCCGAGCAGCAGCAGTGCCGCGGGGACCATCATGGGAATCAGCCTATGAGCGGGGACCGCTCAGCGGCACGGCCTGCGCGCCGAAGTGACACAGACCACGGTTTCGTCCACCGCCCCGGCCGTCGGACGCTCACATGGTCAGCAGCATCGCGAGCATGGCGATCCCCATCGACACCCGGCACGCCCGCGCCAGCTCCGGCCGGTCCGCCCACCCCGTGACGGGCGGGCCGCCCACCACGCCGGGCACGGGTACCAGCCGGACGCCGGACAGCAGGACGTACCCGGTGAAGTAGAGCAGCAGCGCACCGGTCAGCGGCGCGACCCCGGAGCCGTGTCCGCTCGCGTGTCCGGGCGTGCCCGCCATCACGACCGCCATGTAGACCATGGCCGCCGCGCCCACCAGATGGTGCAGGTGGTGCGCGTCGGACCGCGCCGCCCACAGCGCGTGCAGCGCCGCCGCCCCGAACACCACGCCGTACAGCGGCCAGGCCCACGACGGCGGGGTGAACACGGCCGCGGGCACCGCCATCGCGGCCATCCCGAACCCCATCAGCGCCTCGCCGCCCGCGGCCCGGCGCTGCTCCTCGACACCGCTGCGCAGCCGCAGCAGACAGTAGGCGCCGGTCGCCGCGCACAGCGCCACCAGCAGCCAGCCGGGCGAAGCCGGTCCGTGCACGCGCACCTCCCGCTCGACGGTCAGCAGCAGTCGAGGCATGCCCGGACCGTGCGGTGCGCACGCGAGCGCAAGGGTGTACACGGGGAGCATTCGACGGAGCACGCGTCGGGCGAGTGGGTCGTCCTCGTGGTGCGGGCCGGACGTCGGGCGAGTGGGTCGTCCTCGTGGTGCGGGCCGGACGCCGGGCGAGTGGGTCGTCCTCGTGGTGCGGGCCGGACGCCGTACGCTCGCCGGTACGGTACGACGCCAGGGCTGCTCCTGGACCGGCCGGGGACGCGGTCGGCAGCGCGGCCGGAACCAGGGACGAGAAGGCGGAGGACGTACGGCCATGACGGGGACGAACGGAGTGCCGGGCGGCGGCGCGGGCGGCCGGACGGCGACGGGCGACACGGTCGCCGCGGTCGTACGGCAGTGGCGGGCCGTCCACCCCGACCTCGACACCGGCCCCATCGAGATCATCGGCCGGGTCAACCGCTGCGCCGCCCTCCTCCAGCAGGCCGAGGACGCGCCCCTGCGCGGGGCGGGGCTCAGCCGCGCCGAGTTCGACCTGCTCGGCGCGTTGCGCCGCACCGGCCGTGAACTCACCCCCGGCGAGCTGGCCCGCGAGACCTTCTCCTCGGGCGCCGCCGTCACCAAGCGGCTCAAGCAGCTCACCGAGCGCGGGCTGGTGGAGCGGCGCGGCGACACCCGTGACCGCAGGGTCGCCCACGTCCGCCTGACGGACGCCGGACGCGACCTCGTCGACGGCATCCTGCCCGAGCAGCTCGCCTACGAGACGGCCGTGCTGTCCGGCCTCGGCCTGCTCCAGCAGGAGGAACTGGCGGGCTTGCTGGGGGAGTTGCTGGCCCAGCTGGAGGGCCGACTGGCGGCTCCGCCGCGCGCCTGAGCCGTCCCGGGAACCGGACTCGGGGTCTCAGAAACCGGATCCGGCCCGGTAGACCCCGAACACCGCCCCCTGCGGGTCACGCAGCACCGCGATCCGAGGGCCGTCGGGCAGCGACGTCGGGTCCATCAGGGCCGCGCCGCCCGCCTGGACCGTCCCGGCGTTGGTGTCGTCCACGTCGGCGACGGCGAAGTACGGCAGCCAGTGCGGCGGCACCTCGGGCGGGAACTTCTCGTCCATCGCCACCATGCCGCCGAAGTCGGCGCCGTCGACGCCCCACTGGTTGTAGTTCCGGGAGGCGTGCACGGTCCAGCCGAACACCGCGGGGTAGAAGTCGGTGGCGTGCGCCGGGTCACGGGTCAGCAGCTCCACCCAGCCGAGCGCGCCGGGCGCGTTGAACACCCCGGCGCCGGGGAAGGTCCGTGCCTGCCACAGCTGGAAGACCGCGCCGCCCGGGTCGACGGCCACCGCGAACCGGCCCAGGTCGAACACGTCTTTCGGGCCGAGCAGCACGGTGCCCCCGGCCGCGGTCACCCGCCGGGCGGCGGCGTCCGCGTCGGTCACCGCGAAGGACACGTTCCAGGCGACCGGCTGTGCCTCCTGGTACAGCGGGGTCAGCGCGGCGACCGCGGCGTCCTCGAGGTGCGCGATCGTGCACCCACCGGCCTCCGACCGGGGGTCGGTCTCGGTCCGCCACCCGAACAGCCCTTCGTAGAACCGCCGGGCCCCGTCCACATCGCTCGTCCCCAGCTCCGCCCAGCAGGGCCCGCCGGTCACCGGCCTGTCGAGCTTCATGGCAGTCCTCTCACCGCGGGGTACCCCCGCAGCACGCTAAGCCCGCCCCCGCGGCCCGGCCAGCCGACGCGGGCCCTGGTGTCCGGCCCCGCTCCCGGCGTACCCTCGGCGCCGTACCGCACCGCATGGCGGCCTCCACCCCACCACCCCGTCCGGAGGTCCCCCATGCCCGCAGCCCGGGTGCGCCCCTTCCACCGCGGCGACCGCGACCAGCTCACCGACCTGGTCAACCGGCATGTCGCCGCCGTCGTCCCCGGAGTGTCGGTCTCCGTGAACACCGTGCTCAGCGAGCTGGAGCGACGGCCCGAGGAGTTCATCGTCGACCCGTGGGTGAGCGAGCGGGTCACCCTCGTGGCGGAGTCGCGCGGGCATGTCGTCGCCGCGGCCCATCTGCTGCGCTACCGCGCCGACGACGAGGTGGGCGACTGCTACCGCGACACCGGCGAGGTCGCCTGGTTCGTGAGCCACCCGCCCGCGTCCTTCCGGCCCGGCACCGACGAGGCCGCCGATCTGCTGATGTCCGCCTGTCTGGCCCAGCTGGCCCGCTGGCGGGTGCGTGCCCGTCTCGCCGACGGCGCGCTGCCCGCCCCGATGGTCTACGGGCTGCCCCGGAACTGGCCGCACATCCGCGCCGTCTACGAGCGCGCGGGCTTCCGGCACACCGGGGACACCGAGGTGATCCTGCTCGCCCGGGTGGCCGACCTGCCGCTGCCCGAGCCTCCGCCGGGCGTGTCCTTCGCGCGCACGCTGGGGGAGTGCGGCACCCGATTCACGGCGTACGCCGACGGCCGCGCCCTCGGCTTCATCGAGGTCGACACCGCACTGGCCCGCCCGGAACGGCACGTCCGCGCCGCCGGTCTCGCCGACATCGGCAACCTGCGCGGGCCGGGCTGGGAGCACCACCTGCTCGCCCACGCCGCCGACTGGCTGCGCCTCAGCGGAGTCGACCGGCTCGTGGCCTACGAGACGGCCACCGACCAGGCGGCGATCGACCGGCTGACGAGCGCGGGCTTCGGCGAACTCACCCGCACCGACCGCGGTTGGGAGCACCGTCCCGGGTCCGGCGCTCAGATGCCCGGCCGGTAGCGCAGGGGGTGGTCGGCCGGTACCTCCACCAGCACGATGGGGGTGCCGTCCGGGTCCGCGGTCCACATCTCGATCAGGCCCCAGGGCTCCCGCACCGGCGGTCGCACGATGGCGACGCCCGCGTCCCGCAGCTCGTGGTGGGCGGCTTCGACGTCGGGGACCTGCAGCCAGAGCCGGGTGGCCGACGACGGGGGCTCGGTCGAGCGGCCGGAGAGTTCCAGGAAGCCGCCGCCGAGGAAGTACACGGTGCCGCGTTCCGGGCCGGTGCCGAACTCGCGGTAGACCGGCAGCCCCAGCCGGTCGCCGTAGAAGGCGCGGGAGCGGTCGGGGTCCGTGGGCCGGAGCAGAATGCGGCTGCTCAGTACATGCACCATGCGGTGGAGCCTAACCGCGGGGTTAGGCTCGTCCCGGTCCGAGCCGCGCCGAGATCGGAGACGTACCCGTATGGACACCGCCGCCCCCGCCACCGCCCTGAGCTTCCGTGATGCCACCCTCGCCGATGTGGACACCCTGGTCGCGCTGATCGAGTCGGCCTACCGGGGGGACTCCAGCCGGGCCGGGTGGACGACCGAGGCGGACATCCTCCAGGGGCAGCGGACCGATCCCGAGGGGGTGCGGGAGGTCGTCGAGTCGCCCGACAGCCGGTTGCTGGCGGTGGAACGGGACGGTGTCGTCGTCGCCTGCTGTCAGTTGGAACGCCGCGGTGAGCACGCCTACTTCGGCATGTTCGCGGTCAGCCCCGGCCAGCAGGGCGGCGGCCTCGGCAGGGCCGTGCTCGCCGAGGCCGAGCGGCTGGCGCGCGAGGAGTGGGGCGCCGGGGAGATGCACATGACGGTGATCTCCGTACGCGAGGACCTCATCGCCTGGTACGAGCGGCGCGGCTACCGCCGTACGGGCCGGATGACCCCGTTCCCGTACGGCGACGAGCGCTTCGGCATCCCGCAGCGTGACGATCTGGAGTTCGAGCTGCTGGTCAGGGAGCTTGGCTGAGCAGGCGCCCGGTCTCCGGGTAGTCGGTCGTCGCGCCGTCCAGGCCCAGCGCCCGCACCAGCCGTACGTGGTCCGGGGTGTTCACCACCCAGCCGATGATCCTGAGCCCCGCCCCGCGCGCGTGCTCCACGGTCTCCAGCGTGAGCCGCCGGATGTTGAGGCAGACGGTCGCCGCTCCCGCCTCGACGGCGCGCTCCACGATGTCGGTGCCGTACCGGCTGGCGATGAGCGCGGTGCGCACCCCGGGCACCAGCCGGGCGATCTCCACGATGGCCTCGTCATGGAACGAGGACACCTCCACCCGGCCCGCCAGCTCCCGCGCGTTCAGCACCTCCGCCAGCGCCCGTGCCGCGCGGACGTCCTTGATCTCGGCCTGCAACGGCGTGTCCACCGCCTGCAGCACCTCCTCGAAGACCGGGACCCGCTCACCCCGCCCGGCGTCCAGGGCGCGCAGCTCGGCGAGGGTCTGCCCGGCGATCGGCCCGCTGCCGTCGGTGGTGCGGTCCACGTCCTCGTCGTGCATCACGACCAGCGCGCCGTCCTTGCTGAGGTGCAGATCCAGCTCGAGCACACCGAGCCCGGCGCGCTGGGCGGCGACGAAGGACCGCAGGGTGTTCTCGGGCTCGGTGCCCATCACCCCGCGGTGTCCGATGGTGACGAAGTTCAAGGTTCACTCGCTTCCGTCGACTGCGGTGCATGCGCAGCCTAGTTGTGGGTAGAAGTCGTTGCGCCAACCGTTGTCGACAGGAAAAAGTGCGGTGAAATCGGGGTGTGAGCAGGAAGATTTTCGCCCCCCGTCTTGCTGGAGGGAACCCGCTGTGTATACGGTCTTCTTACGCAAGGTTCTCCAGTTGAGGATGGGACATGACGGAAATTCTTGTGCAGGCGGCGGCGGAGGCCCAGGTTCCTCCCGCAAGCAGGGTGGTGGAGCACCCGGCGTGGCCCGTGCTCAAGGATGCGGTGGAGCAGATCCGGCCGTGGCAGTCCAAGGACGGATCCATCGATCTCGACGCGGGCGGCGCCCCCGCCCGCGCGGACGCCGAGGCCGCCGTACGCCGTATCACCGAGTCCGTCGAGGCACTCGCCCCGCTGCTCCCGCACGACGCCGCCTACCACGCGGCCCTGGTCGGGGACCTGCGCAAGTGGGCGGACGGCGGCTTCGGCGTGCCCGACTTCCTCGACTCGCTGCTCGCCTTCCACCCCGCCGCGGACCGCCGGGACGGCCTCCAGCACCTGGTCGTCTTCCCGATGTACACCCAGAACGGCAACCCCGACCGCAACCTCGAGGCGGTCGTGCTGCGCATGGTCTGGCCGGAGTGGCTCGCCGAGCTGGAGCGCACCCGCTACGACAACCCGCTGTTCTGCGGCATCACCTTCGAGGACTTCACCGCCGGGTACGACACCAACTCGGCCGTCCTCTTCCCCGAGACGATCGCCGTCCGCGAGGCCCCCGAGCGCTTCACCTGGGGCGGCATCTTCTGCGACCGCGAGGCCGCCCGCTTCCGCCGGGTGACCGACGCCGCCGTGGGCCTGCTGGGCCTGGAGCTGCCCGAGGACATCGCCGCGATGGTCCACGACCAGAAGCGCTGCGAGGAGGCCTTCGTGCTGTGGGACATGGTCCACGACCGCACCCACAGCCACGGCGACCTGCCCTTCGACCCGTTCATGATCAAGCAGCGCCAGCCGTTCTGGATGTACGGCCTGGAGGAACTGCGCTGCGACCTCACCGCCTTCAAGGAGGCCGTGAAGCTGGCGGACGAGGGCGTCCCGCAGGCCCGTGACGTGCAGTACGCGGTGCTGTTCGACCGCATGTTCCGCTTCCCGGTCACCGGCGAGCGCACCCGCAACTACGACGGCCTCGGCGGCCAGCTCCTCTTCGCCTACCTGCACAAGCACGACGTCGTCCGCTGGACCGACAACAAGCTGTCCATCGACTGGCAGCGGGCCCCGCAGCTCACCAACCAGCTGTGCGCCGAGATCGAGAAGCTCTACCGCGACGGCATCGACCGGCCCAAGCTGGTCCACTGGTTCGCCGGGTACGAGCTGGTCTCCACCTACCTGGCCCCGCACCCGGGCTCCAAGTGGGCCAAGGGCCCGGACGCCCTGGACCTGACCCTCCCGCCGCGCAAGCTCGTCGACGACGTGCTTCCGGACGAGTTTCCGCTGAGCATGTTCTACGAGGCGCTGTCCAAGAAACTCAGGAACGTGATTGCCTCGACCCGGGGCATCCGGGCGGACCGCGCCGAGCGGACCGCCGCGTGAGCGACGACTCCGGTACGACGGATCAGACGGCTCAGGAGGCGAGGACCATGGTGGGGAACGGGGCGCTCGACGGCGCGGTGATCGCGGTCGCCGGTGCGGGCGGGCCCGCCGGGCGCGCGGCGCTGCGGCGGCTCGCCGAGGCGGGCGCGACCGTCGTCGGCGCGGACAACGACCCGGAGCGGCTCGCGGAGGCCGTGGACGCCGCGCGCTACGCGCACGGCGGCGCGACGGTCACCGGCGAGACCGTCGACCTGCTGGACCTGGACTCCACCCGGGACTGGGCCGCCCGCACCGAGAAGGAGTTCGGCCGCATCGACGGCCTGGTCCACCTCGTCGGCGGCTGGCGCGGCAGCGAGACCTTCATCAAGACCAGCCTCGACGACTGGGACTTCCTGGAGCTGCTGCTGATCCGCACCGTCCAGCACACCTCGCTGGCCTTCTACGAGGGCCTCCAGCGCAGCGACCGCGGACGCTACCTGCTGATCAGCGCCGCCGGTGCCACCAGGCCGACCGCCGGGAACGCCTCGTACGCCGCCGCCAAGGCCGCCGCCGAGGCCTGGACGCTCGCGCTCGCCGACGCCTTCCGCAAGGCGGGGGGTGCCGAGGGGCCGCGGGCCGCGGCTGCGATCCTGGTGGTGAAGGCGTTGGTGCACGACGCGATGCGCGCCGAGCGCCCCAACGCGAAGTTCGCGGGCTTCACGGACGTCGAGGATCTCGCCGAGGCCATCGTCGGTGTCTGGGACCAGCCCGCCGCCGAAGTGAACGGAAACCGTCTGTGGCTCACAGAGAAGCCGTGAACCCTGCGAAGACCGACGCGCGTCGCCATCACGACCCCGAGGTCCGCGGTTTCGCCAGCGACAACTACGCCGGGGCGCATCCGGAGGTGCTCGCCGCCCTGGCCCTGGCCAACGGCGGGCACCAGGTCGCCTACGGCGAGGACGACTACACCCTCAACCTCCAGCGGATCATCCGCAGCCACTTCGGCGCCACCGCCGAGGCCTTCCCGGTCTTCAACGGCACCGGGGCGAACGTCGTCGCGCTCCAGGCGGTCACCGACCGCTGGGGCGCGGTGGTCTGCGCCGAGAGCGCGCACATCAACGTCGACGAGGGCGGCGCGCCGGAGCGCATGGGCGGGCTCAAGCTGCTCACCGTGCCCACCCCGGACGGCAAGCTCACCCCCGAGCTGATCGACCGGCAGGCGTACGGCTGGGAGGACGAGCACCGCGCCATGCCGCAGGTCGTCTCGATCACCCAGAGCACCGAGCTGGGCACCCTCTACACCCCGGACGAGATCCGCGCGATCTGCGACCACGCCCACGCCCACGGCATGAGGGTGCACCTGGACGGCTCCCGGATATCCAACGCCGCCGCCTCCCTGAACGTCCCCATGCGGACCTTCACCAACGCGGCCGGTGTCGACATCCTCTCCCTCGGCGGCACCAAGAACGGCGCCCTGTTCGGCGAGGCCGTCGTGGTCGTCAACCAGGACGCCGTCCGGCACATGAAGCACCTGCGCAAGCTGTCCATGCAGCTCGCCTCCAAGATGCGCTTCGTGTCCGTGCAACTGGAGGCGCTGCTGGCCAAGGACCTCTGGCTGCGCAACGCCCGCCACTCCAACGAGATGGCCCAGCGCCTGGCCGAGGGCGTCCGCGCCGTGCACGGCGTGGAGATCCTCTACCCCGTGCAGGCCAACGCGGTCTTCGCGCGCCTCCCGCACGACGTCAGTGAGCGGCTCCAGAAGCGGTTCCGCTTCTACTTCTGGGACGAGGCCGCGGGCGACGTCCGCTGGATGTGCTCCTTCGACACCACCGAGGACGATGTGGACGCCTTCGTAGCCGCCCTCAAGGAGGAGATGGCCCGCTGAGCGGTTATGCATAAGTATGCGGTCACCTGAAAAGTCATTGACTCCTGGGTGATCGCATTCCTATGCTCTGCGGGCATGCAGCTGATCCAGAACACCCCCGACCTTTCGACGTACCTCGTGGCTGACGACGCCATCGACCATGAGCACCCGGTGGTACAGGACACGGCCACCCGACTCGCCAAGGGCGCCGCCGACTCGTATGCCTATGCGCGGGCGGCGTACGAGTTCGTCCGCGACACCATCCCGCACTCCCAGGACTCCGGCGATCTGCGCGTCACCTGGCGCGCCTCGGACGTGCTCACCCAGCGCACCGGCATCTGCCACGCCAAGGCGCACGCGCTGGCCGCGCTGCTGCGCGCCGAGGACATCCCGACCGCGCTCTGCTACCAGCGGCTGGCCTGCGACGACGGTCCCGGGCATGTCGTGCACGGACTGGTCGCGGTCAGGTTCCACGGCGCCTGGCACCGGCAGGACCCCCGCGGCAACAAGCCGGGCGTGGACGCCCGGTTCTCCCTGGACGGCGAGCGGCTGGCCTGGATCCCCGACCCGAAGTCCAGTGAGGTGGACTATCCGGTGCTGTACGCTGAACCACACCCGGTCGTGCTCGACGCCCTCAAGGCCGCCCGCGACCGGCCGCACCTGTGGCAGACGCTGCCCACCGCACTCTGAGGCAAGGCCGACCATGACCTTCACGCTGACCGTGTCCGACGAGGTGCGCGCCCTCGCGCCCGGCTTCACCCATGTCGCCGTAGAGGCCCATGGGCTGGTCAACGGACCGAGCGGCGAGGCGAGTTCGGCGCTGCTGGACGACGCCGCCCGCCGCCTCGCCGCGCGGCTGGCCGGACGCGCCCCGCACGAGGACCCGCACATGGCCGCCTGGCGCGCGACCTACACGGCGTTCGGCTCGAAGCCGTCCCGCACCCGCAACTCCGCCGAGGCGCTCGCCAAGCGGGCGCTGTCGGACGGCGGACTGCCCCGGATCAACGTGCTCGTCGACCTCTACAACGCGATCAGCGTCGCCCACCTCATCCCCGTCGGCGGCGAGGACATCGACCGCGTCCAGGGCGGCATGCGGCTGGTGCGCGCCACCGGCGACGAGGACTTCGTGACCGTCGCGGGCGGTGAGGAGACCGTCGAACACCCCGACGCCGGTGAGGTGGTGTGGCGCGACGACCTCGGGGTGACCTGCCGTCGCTGGAACTGGCGGCAGGGGCCGCGCACCCGGCTCACCGAGGAGACCGTCTCCGGCATCTTCCTGCTGGAGAGCCTCGCGCCCCTGCCGGTCGCCGAGGTCGGGGGCGCCGCCGCGGAACTCGCGGAACTGCTGGAGAAGTTCAGCCCCGGCGCCCGTATCGCCGTCCACGCCCCCGGCCCGGCCACGGCCTGACCGCGGGGCAGGGCGCCCGCGTCAGCGCGCCTCGGCGGCGCGGACCTGCTCCGGCGTCGGTGCCGTACCGCCGAGGTGGGCGGGGAGCCACCAGGAGTCGTCGGTGCCCTTGGGACGTACGGGATAGGCGCGCTGCGCGGTGTCGAGCAGCTCCTGCACCCGCTCGCGCAGCCGCCGGGTGATCGCACCCGCGTACTGGTCGCGGGGGGCCTCGATGGGCTCGCCCACGCGGATGGTGACCGGGAGGTGGCTGCGCTTGAAGTTGCGCGGCTGGCCCTTGGTCCACAGCCGCTGGGTGCCCCACACCGCCATCGGGACCAGCGGCACGCCCGCCTCCTGGGCCAGGCGCGCCGCGCCCGACTTGAAGCTCTTGAGCGTGAAGGACTGGGAGATGGTCGCCTCCGGGAAGACGCCGATCACCTCACCGGCGCGCAGCGAGTCCAGCGCGTGCGCGTACGCGGCCTCGCCCTGCTTGCGGTCCACGGGGATGTGCTTCATGCCGCGCATCAGCGGACCGGAGACCTTGTGCCGGAAGACGGACTCCTTCGCCATGAAGCGCACCAGGCGCTTCTGCGGCAGGGCGGCGAGGCCGTTGAAGATGAAGTCCAGATAGCTGATGTGATTGCTCACCAGCACGGCACCGCCCGAGCGCGGAATGTTCTCCGATCCCTTGCAGTCGATCTTCAGGTCCCACGCCTTGAACATGGTCAGGGCGAGACCGATGACGGGACGGTAGACAAGCTCGGCCATGGACGGTGTTGACCCTTCCTTCTCCGCCGGGGAAGGGAGTCCCCGCGGGAAAGCTACGCAGCCGTAGGTTTACGGCATCCCGCAGATCGTGCCCCAAGAACGGACGGGTAGCCAGCCCTGGTGCCCGTGTACGGCGAGATCCTCGTCACTTCACCGTCCCGGGTCAGGGAATCACGGCGGCCCCGGGGGTGCTGAGACGGAGGACGAGTAGAGGGAGAGCGAGGGCGGTGGAGCGCGAAGTGCCTGCACCAGATATGCCTGCACCAGACATGCCTGCACCAGACGTGCCTGCACCAGACGTGCCTGCACCAGACGTGCCTGCACCAGAAGCGTCCGCACAGGAGGGCGAAAAACGGCTGGGATCGGCCGAACTGGGCGGGGAACTCGGCGAGCGTGCCACGCTCGTGCAGTTCTCGAGCGCGTTCTGCGCGCCCTGCCGCGCCACTCGGCGGATCCTCGGCGAGGTCGCGGAGCTGGTCCCCGGGGTCGCGCATGTCGAGATCGACGCCGAGGCCCGGCTGGAGCTGGTGCGCGCCCTCGGGGTCCGCAAGACCCCGACTGTGCTGGTTCTCGACCCCGAGGGCCGTATCGTGCGGCGGGCAGCCGGTCAGCCCCGGAAGGCGGATGTGATCGCGGCCCTGGGGGCGGCCGTCCGGGAGTCGTGAGTCGGCCGAGGAGGGTGAGGCAGTGCGGAGGGTGAGTCATCTCCCACATCCCGGGACGAACTTGACTGCGCGTACCATCTATCGTCAGTCTGACTGTATGTCTGCGGAGATCACTCCATGACGGCCACGTCCGACCTGGGTACCCATCAGCTCACCAAGCCCGACCTGCTGCGTTCCGCCTTCCGGCGGCATGCGGCCGGGGTCGCGGTGATCACCGCGCCGGGGGAGGCGGGGCCGGTCGGCTTCACCGCCACCTCGCTCACCTCCGTCTCCGCCGAGCCCCCGCTGCTCTCCTTCAGCGTCAGCGGGACCTCCTCCAGCTGGCCCGCGATATCCGGCGCCGACCACATCGGCGTGCACATCCTGGGTGAGCACCAGCGGGAGCTGGCCGCCACCTTCGCCCGCAGCGGCATCGACCGCTTCGCCGCCCCCACCGCCTGGCGCGAGGGCCCGAAGGGCGTTCCCGTGCTCGACGGGGTGCTCGCCTGGCTGGTGTGCCGGGTGGCCGCGCTGGTGCCCGCCGCGGACAACCGCATCGTGCTGGCCGAGGTCGTCATGGGGGACCCCGCGGGCACCGGACGGCCGCTGCTCTACCACCACGGGCGCTTCACCGCGCTGCGGGATTGATCACGTCCGCCCCGTTCTGCGAAACCGTCCGGTTCCGGTTACGCTGCGTTGCGAAGGTCACAGTTCAAAGCGCTTGCTTAGCGGGAAAGAACTGGGTGTACTGACGAGTAATATTCCGGTCGGAGCGCGGGCCGCCCCGACCGGGATCGGCCGCTTGGGGCGCCTATGCTGCCTGCAAGAGGCAGCCGAGAAATGACGAGGCAGTAGGAGAGCCGGCGTGAGCTTGAGGATCGTTGTCACTGTGAAGTACGTGCCCGACGCCACTGGCGACCGGCACTTCGCCGATGACCTGACCGTCGACCGCGACGACGTCGACGGTCTGCTCTCCGAACTGGACGAGTACGCGGTCGAGCAGGCCCTCCAGATCGCCGAGGACGCCGACGACGCCGAGGTCACCGTCCTCACCGTCGGCCCGGAGGACGCCAAGGACGCGCTGCGCAAGGCGCTGTCGATGGGCGCCGACAAGGCGATCCACGTCGAGGACGACGATCTGCACGGCACCGACGCCATCGGCACCTCCCTGGTCCTGGCCAAGGCGATCGAGAAGGCCGGTTACGACCTGGTCATCTCCGGCATGGCCTCCACCGACGGCACCATGGGCGTCGTCCCCGCCCTGCTGGCCGAGCGCCTGGGCGTCCCGCAGGTCACGCTGCTCTCCGAGGTCTCCGTCGAGGACGGCACCGTCAAGGGCCGCCGGGACGGCGACGCCGCCTCGGAGCAGCTCGAGGCCTCCCTCCCGGCCGTCGTGTCCGTCACCGACCAGTCGGGCGAGGCGCGTTACCCGTCCTTCAAGGGCATCATGGCGGCCAAGAAGAAGCCGGTGCAGTCCTGGGACCTGTCCGACCTCGACATCGACGAGGACGAGGTCGGCCTGGAGAACGCGTACACCACGGTCGACGCCGCGGCCGAGCGCCCCGCGCGCACCGCGGGCACGATCGTCAAGGACGAGGGCGAGGGCGGCAAGCAGCTCGC
Source organism: Streptomyces sp. NPDC057877 (assembly GCF_042796855.1). NCBI lineage: Bacteria > Bacillati > Actinomycetota > Actinomycetes > Kitasatosporales > Streptomycetaceae > Streptomyces > Streptomyces sp. NPDC057877. The sequence continues at coordinate 543,815 of NZ_JBHVMS010000001.1, read as the reverse complement.
TGAGTTCCTCGCGGGCCAGAAGTTCATCTGAGCCCGGATCCGCTGACCGCCCCTCATCTTCCGCAAGCAGGAGAGAAGAAGTCCCATGGCTGAAGTTCTCGTCTACGTCGACCACGTGGACGGTGCCGTCCGCAAGCCGACCCTCGAGCTGCTGACCCTGGCCCGCCGCATCGGCGAGCCGGTCGCCGTCGCGCTCGGAGGCGGCGCCGCCGACACCGCCGCCGCGCTGGCCGAGCACGGCGCGACCCGCGTCCTGACCCACGACGCCGCCGAGTACGCCGACTACCTGGTCGTGCCGAAGGTGGACGCCCTCCAGGCCGCCTACGACGCCGTGTCCCCGGCCGCCGTACTGGTCCCGTCCTCCGCCGAGGGCAAGGAGATCGCCGCCCGCCTCGCGCTGCGCATCGGCTCCGGCATCATCACCGACGCCATCGACCTGGAGGCCGGTGACTCCGGTCCGGTCGCGACGCAGTCGGTGTTCGCCGCCGCGTTCACCACCAAGTCCCGGGTCTCCAAGGGCACCCCGGTCATCACGGTCAAGCCGAACTCGGCCGCCGTGGAGGCCGCCCCGGCCGCCGGTGCGGTCGAGGCGCTGTCCGTCGCCTTCTCCGCCCAGGCCACCGGTACGAAGGTCACCTCGCGCACGCCGCGCGAGTCGACCGGCCGCCCGGAGCTGACCGAGGCCGCGATCGTCGTCTCCGGCGGCCGTGGCGTCAACGGCGCCGAGAACTTCGCGATCATCGAGTCCCTCGCCGACTCGCTCGGCGCGGCGGTGGGCGCCTCGCGTGCCGCGGTGGACGCGGGCTGGTACCCGCACACCAACCAGGTGGGCCAGACCGGCAAGTCCGTCTCGCCGCAGCTGTACATCGCCTCCGGTATCTCCGGCGCCATCCAGCACCGCGCCGGTATGCAGACCTCGAAGACCATCGTGGCCATCAACAAGGACCCCGAGGCCCCGATCTTCGACCTGGTGGACTACGGCGTCGTCGGTGACCTGTTCGACGTCGTCCCGCAGCTCACCGAGGAGATCAAGACCCGCAAGGGCTGATCCCGCCTGAGCCGTACGAGGCCCCCGTGACCGTCGCCGGTCGCGGGGGCCTTCGCTCATCCCAGGCCGAGCGAGGCCTGCACGGGCAGGTGGCCGCTCGGGAACCGCCCCTCGACGGAGAAGGTGTTGACGTCCGCCCGGTGCGCCGTCACGCCCGGGGTGGCCGGGATCCAGTCGATGCGGTCGCCGTCCGGGGTCAGCGGCCGGTAGCCGTGGAAGGTCGCGTACCGCGGGCCGCGTTCGGCCGCGGTGTCCCCGGTGTCGGTCAGCCCGGCGCCCAGCAGGGTGTCGTAGACCGGGCTTCCGTGCGCGGCCACGTTGAAAGTCGCCGGTCATCAGCAGGGGCAGTGAGGCGCCGAGCCCGGCGATCCGGCGCACGATGAGCGCGGCGGCACGCGCGCGTGCGTCGTGGCTGGCGTTGTCCAGGTGGGTGTCGAGGACGTGGAACTCCCGCCCGCCGTCCGCCAGGTCGCGGAAGCGGACCCAGGTGGCCGTCCGGATGGAACCGCCGCCCCAGGTGTTGGACGCGATGACGTCCGGGGTGTCGGAGAGCCAGAAGTGGTCGTACTCGACGGGTGGGGTTCCGAGGTGCTCGCGAAGCACAGGTTGAAGGTCGTGACGCGCAGTCGGCGGTCGCGGAGTTCCTCCGCCGAGGCGGTCGGCGCGGACAGTGCTGTACTGGACAGGGGCAGGGCGACCGCCGCCGCCAACGCGGTCCTCAGGCCCAGGCGGCGCGTAACACGGCTGTGGACCGGCACAGGGGGCTCCTTGCTCGACGGGAGTCTGCCACCACTCGGAAGTCTCCTACCGCCGGAAGAGATGGGCGTGAACATGCCCAACGTCCGGAGTGGCTGGGCGCGGAAGCGGTGTTGACCACCGGGAAGGTGGCCGGATAACTTCATTCAACGGATTGTTGATTCCGTACTGCGGAAAATGGGAGGACGTGGAATGGGCCAGGGCCAGCAGGAGAAGGTGTCGACAAGCCTCGCGGGCGCCGTCAGCGAGGAGATCAGCGCCTCCCTCGCACCGGTCGACGCCGAACTGGCCCGCCGCTACCCCGGCGACCCCGGCACCCGCCAGCCCGTCCACACCGTCTACGTCCCCGGCGACGTCTTCGCCGCCGACACCCTCCGCACCTGGGGTGACCGCGCCCTCGCCGCCCTCGACGAGCACGCCCCGGACGCCGCCTCCTTCGCCGCCGTCCTCGGACTCGGCGACGACCTCGCCGAACCCGTGTACGCGCGCGTGCGGGCCAAACTGGAACGCGAACCCGTGGAAGACCTGCGCGTCGACTTCGAGGACGGCTACGGCCCCCGCCCCGACGCCGAGGAGGACGCCACGGCCGCCCGCGCGGCCCGGCTGATCGCCCAGGCGTACGCCGGGGGCACCTCCCGGCCGGAGGCCGGGGGAGGCACCGCCGCCCCGTACATGGGCATCCGCATGAAGTGCATGGAGGCCGCCGTCCGCGACCGGGGCATCCGCACCCTCGACATCTTCCTCACCGGCCTCATGGCGACCGGCGGCCTGCCCGACGGGCTGGTGCTCACCCTGCCCAAGGTGACCTACCCCGAGCAGGTCACCGCCATGGCCCGGCTGCTGGAGGCCTTCGAGAAGACCCACGGCCTGGCCGCCGGACGGCTCGGCTTCGAGATACAGATCGAGACCAGCCAGGCCATCCTCGCCGCCGACGGCACCGCCACCGTCGCCCGCATGATCCAGGCCGCCGAGGGCCGCGCCACCGGACTGCACTACGGCACCTTCGACTACAGCGCCTGCCTCGGCGTCTCCGCCGCCCACCAGGCCAGCGACCACCCCGCCGCCGACCACGCCAAGGCGGTCATGCAGGTCGCCGCAGCGGGCACCGGCGTACGCGTCAGCGACGGCTCCACCAACGTCCTGCCGGTCGGCACCACCCCGAACGTGCACGACGCCTGGCGGCTGCACTACGGCCTCACCCGCCGCGCCCTCGCCCGCGCCTACTACCAGGGCTGGGACATGCACCCCGGCCACCTCCCCACCCGCTACGCCGCGGTCTTCGCCTTCTACCGCGAGGGCTTCGAACAGGCCGCCGCCCGCCTCGCCCGCTACGCCAGCCGCACCGGCGGCGACGTCATGGACGAGCCCGCCACCGCCAAGGCCCTCAGCGGCTATCTGCTGCGCGGCCTGGACTGCGGCGCCCTCGACATCGCCGAGGTGGCCCGCGCGACCGGTCTGACCCGGGCCGACCTGGAGGGCTTCGCGGCACCCCGGCGCGGCGACCTGACCGCCTCCGCCCCGTGACCGGACCGAGGACCGCCGCTGTCACCGCCGCCCCGTAGTCTGTACCGCACGCACGACGCGACAACGGCAACGTGGGACAGCGGGGAACGGGGCAGCGGTGTCATCGGGGGAGTACGGGCAGGACGGGCGGGGCGAGGGCATCGGACGGCTGCTGGCCGGGCGCTACCGCGTCACGGCCCGGCTCGGCCGCGGCGGCATGGGCATCGTCTGGAGAGCCGTCGACGAGGTCCTCGGCCGCGACGTCGCCCTCAAGGAACTGCGCACCTACACCGACGCGGGCGGACCCGAACTCGCCGACCTGCGCCTGCGCATGCAGCGCGAGGCCCGCGCCGCCGCCCGGATCCGGCACCCCGGCGTCGTCGCGGTGCACGACATCGCCGAGGTCGACGGCCGCCCGCTCATCGTCATGGAACTCGTCGACGGGCCCTCCCTCGACGACGTCCTCGCCGAGCGCGGCACCCTCGACCCGCACGAGACCGCGGACATCGGCGCCAAGGTCATGGACGCCCTCGCCGCCGCCCATCGCGCGGGCGTCCTGCACCGCGACGTCAAACCCGGCAACATCCTGCTCGACCGCTCCGGCCGGGTCGTCCTGACCGACTTCGGCATCGCCACCATGGACGACCCGGGCGACGGCTCCGCCACCCACCTCACCCGCAGCGGAGAGATCGTCGGCTCCCTGGACTACCTGGCACCGGAGCGCGCCCAGGGCGCCGACCCCGGCCCCGCCTCCGACGTCTGGGCCCTCGGCGCCACCCTGTACGCGGCCGTGGAGGGCGCCTCGCCCTTCCGCCGCACGTCGACGTACTCCACGCTCACCGCCATCGTCTCCGAGCCCTTTCCCGAACCCCGCCGCGCCGGACCCCTCGGCCCGGTCCTGCGGCAGCTGATGGACAAGCGCCCCGAGTCCCGGCCGGGCGCCGACCAGGCCCGCGCCCTGCTCCAGGCGGTGGCGGACGGTGACCACCCCGACCAGGCCACGACCACCCTGCGCACGGTGGCCCCCGAGCCGGTACGGCAGCACACGGAACGCGTCGCCCCGGCGGTGCCGCCGGGCTTCGGCGCGCCCGGAACCGGGCCGGGGGCACACGGTCCGGCCTCGGGCGGCCCCGCGGTCGGACAGCCGCCGTACGGCTCCGCCCCGACCAGCCCGCTGACCGGCCCACCGCCCCGGCGCAGGAACCGCGCCGTGCTCGCCGCCGTGGCCGTCGCCGTCCTCCTCGCGGCCACCGGCATCACGGTCGCGCTGCTGAACAGCCCCGACGAGGGTGAGCCGGAGGCCGGTCGCCAGCCGACGTCCACCGCCTCCGCCGCACCGGCCGGGCGCGACACCTCCGACCGTCCGTCCGACCCCGGGCCCAGCGAGCGGGAGCAGGAGGAGGAGCGCACCCCGACCGCGTCACGCGCGCCCGACCAGGAGGCCGCGGCCGACCCCACCGACCGCGCGACCGCCTCCGACCGGCCCGCACCCTCGAAGACCCCCACCGCCCCCTCGTCCGCCCCGGCGGCCTGCCACCCCATCGGCGGCGGCAAGTACAACTGCCACGTCTGGCGCACCGCCAAGTCCTACACCGCCTCCGGCGCCGAGGCCGGAGTCCTCAACGCGGGCACGAACTACTTCTACTGCCAGCAGAACCTGGGGCGCCGGGAGACCCACGGCGAGTGGACCAACGTCTGGTGGGCGAAGACGGACGACGACAGCGGCAACACCGACGTCTACGTCAGCGACGTCTACGTCCAGGGCGGCGACAACGACGCCCCGGTGCCCGGACTCCCCGTCTGCTGAGGCCGCACGTACCCCTCCAGACCGGACGCCGTCACCAGCTCCTCCTCCACGAACAGCCGGGTCCCCCGCGCGCACAGGGCACGGTCGGCACGGGCCCGGGCGCAGAACTCCTCCGGCGTCACGCCAAACAGCTCCCGCAGCCGCGGCTGGGTGAGCAGGAGTTCCCCGAGCAGCGCGCGCTGGCCGGGGTGGCGGCGCGGGGCGCCGTCGCCGTTGTGCAGGACGCCGTGCTGATTGACGTAGACATGCGCGCCCGGCAGCGTCTCGCCGCCGTCGAGTTCGATGCTCACGTCCGGCGCGGGCAGCCAGGCCCGGCGGTAGTTGCCGTCCGGCAGCGGCACGCCCTCGCTCGCGTCGATCACCGCCAGTTGCGCGGCGTCCAGCCAGATCACGAACAGCTCCCGGGTGGTCCCGGGCGCGCTGACCGGTGACGCGCTGACGTATCCCATACGGCTCACATGCGCCGAGACGCCCACCTCGACGCCGGTGACCCGGGCCTTGACCATCGGGACGGGGGAGTCGATCCGGAACTCGGCCATCTTGTGCCGGAGCTGGCCGGGGCAGGCGTTGGAGCCGACGGCGATCACCGGGGTGCGGTCCTCGTGCACCAGCCGCGTGAGCGGCAGGAACCGGTCCCCGTCCAGCAGCCCGGACGCGGCGGGCCAGGCGCCGGGGTAGGTCAGCGGATGTTCGCGGGGAGCGGCGGCCAGGCCCAGTGCCTCGAGGGTGTGGTCGTCGGCGGAGATGCGGTCGCGGGGGTCGCGTTGGTCGTAGGAGTGCAGGGGGGTCTCCGTCTCCTGTCCGTGTTTCCGGCCGGGGGATCTCCGGCGCCCAGCGGCTTCCGCGGGAGCGCAAGCGCCAGCCGCACCGGCCCCGTCAGCCCGCCGGAGGCAGTTCGCCCGAGCCGCGGGTGATGAGCCGGGTCGGCAGTTCTATCCGCTCCGGCAGGATCAGGGAGCCGTCCAGCTGGCGGAAGAGGCGCTCCGCGGCGGTGCGGCCGAGGGCGGTGGCGTCCTGGGCGACCACCGTGACACCCGGCTGGAGCAGATCCGCCAGCTCGATGTCGTCGAAGCCGACGAGGGCGACCGGGTGGGAGTGCCCGGCGAGGACGCGGATCACGGTGACCGTCACCCGGTTGTTGCCGGTGAAGATCGCGGTGACGGGCTCGGGACCGGCGAGCATCTCCTCGGCCGCGCGGCGCACCCGCTCCGGGTCGGTGACGCCCAGGGACATCCAGGAGTCCGTGACCGTGATGCCCGCGTCCTCCATCGCCGCCCGGTAGCCGCGCAGGCGCTCCGCGGCGGTGTGGATGCGGGGCATGTCGCCGATGAAGCCGATCCTGCGGTGGCCGTGCGCGATCAGATGGGCCACGCCGTCACGGGCGCCGCCGTAGTTGTCCGACAGCACCACGTCGGCGTCGATCTGCCCGGCCGGACGGTCCACGAAGACGGTGGCGACGCCCGCCTTCAGCTCCGGCTCCAGGTAGCGGTGGTCGTCCCCGGCCGGGATCACGACCAGCCCGTCCACCCGCCGTGCGCACAGCGCCAGTACCAGCTCCTGCTCACGGTCCGGGTCCTCGGCGCTGGAGCCGTTGATCAGCAGGGCCCCGTGCGCGCGGGCCACCTCCTCCACCGCGCGGCTGAGCGGGCCGTAGAACGGGTCGGCGAGGTCCTCCAGGACCAGGCCGATGCTGGCGGTGCGGCCCTTGCGCAGCACCCGCGCGCTGTCGTTGCGGCGGAAGCCGAGCGCGTCGATGGCCTCCTGGACCCGGCGCTCGGTCTCCGGGGTGACTCCGGGCTCACCATTGACGACACGCGAGACCGTCTTCAGTCCGACTCCGGCACGTGCGGCGACGTCCTTCATGGTCGGGCGGTTGCCGTAGCGGCTCTCGGATCGGCGGTGGGTGTCGGGCACGTTTCGGCGTCCTGTCCTGTGGTCCACGGGGATGCGTCGGCTCGTGGTTTGTATGAGGATGTGGCGTCGAGCATAGAGCCTGGACAACGTTGTCAGGCGCGGGAGACACTGTCCCCTGACATCTCCGGCCCGCGCCCCACCGCTGGACCGGCCTGCCCTTTTCCCTTGCTGGTGGGGAAAAACTGACCTGGTTGACGGGGAGTTCTGACACTCATGCACATCGATCTCGTGGCCGCACTCGACGTCGGCGGTACCAAGATCGCCGGAGCGCTGATCGACGGCCACGGCCGGATCCTGGTGCGGGCGCAGCGACCGACGCCCGCTCAGCAGGACGGTGACACCGTGATGCGGGCCGTCGAAGAGGTGCTCGGCGAGCTGATCGCGTCACCGCTGTGGGCCCGCGCGGGCCGCGTCGGCATCGGCAGCGCGGGCCCGGTGGACGCCTCCGCGGGCACGGTCAGTCCGGTGAACGTGCCTGGCTGGCGTGACTATCCGCTGGTCGAGCGGGTCCGGGCGGCGACCGGCGGGCTGCCGGTCGAGCTGATCGGCGACGGCGTCGCGATCACCGCGGCCGAGCACTGGCAGGGCGCCGCGCGCGGGCACGCCAACGCGCTGTGCATGGTGGTCTCCACCGGTGTCGGCGGCGGTCTGGTGCTGGGCGGCCGACTGCATCCCGGTCCCACCGGCAACGCGGGCCACATAGGGCACATCAGCGTCGACCTGGACGGCGATCCGTGCCCGTGCGGCGGGCGCGGCTGTGTCGAGCGCATAGCGAGCGGCCCGAACATCGCCCGCCGGGCCCTGGAGGGCGGCTGGCGTCCCGGCACCGACGGTGACACCTCCGCCGCCGCGGTGGCCGCCGCGGCGCGCGCGGGGGACCCGGTGGCGGTGGCCTCCTTCGAGCGGGCCGCGCGGGCGCTGGCCGCGGGCATCGCCGCGACCGCGACCCTCGTGGAGATCGACATCGCCGTGATCGGCGGCGGGGTCGGCAAGGCGGGCGACATCCTCTTCGAGCCCCTGCGCAAGGCCCTGGCCGACTACGCGACCCTCTCCTTCGTCCAGCACCTGACCGTGGCCCCGGCCCGGATGGGCACGGACGCGGGCCTCGTGGGGGCTGCCGCGGCGGCGCTCATGGGGCGGGAGAGCGCGGCTGCGGCGCGGGTGTGAGGCGGGCGGGCTGGGATGGGGGTGTGAGGCGGGCGGGGGTGTGAGGGGGCGCCCGGCGGAGGACGTCCAGTGCGCCCGTACGCCGCCCCCGCGTCCCGCCCTGTTGGCCCTCGTCTCCGTGATCAGGCCGTGACCCCGAGCCGGTCCCGGCCGTTGGGCCGGGCATGAAGAAGCGCAGCATGCTGGCCATTGCCTCCCTCGCCACCGGGTTCGTCGTCGCGGCGGTCACCCCGTCCCACGCCGCCGTCGAAAAGCTGGGCGCCGTTGACAAGCTGGGTGCCGTCGACAAGCTGGGCGCTGTCGACAAGCTGGGTGCCGTCGACGTCGACAAGGCCCTCGGCGCCGTGGGCAAGACCCTCGGCAAGGACAGCCTGGCCATGGACGACGGCGGCCGGGACGGCGCCGCCGATCGGCGGCAGAAGGACTGACCTGCACAGCAGCCGACACCGAGGCGCCGGGCGTCCCCCTCGCGGGGGCCCGGCGCCTTTCGCTTTGCGTGCCCTCAACTGCGGCTGGTTTCCGTGGCAGTGTGGAGCGGGCAAGCCACAGGGGTCCAAAAGAAGAGGGGGAAACGTGATCGTTGTTTGGATCAACGGCGCGTTCGGTGCGGGGAAGACCACCACCGCACGGGAACTGATCGAGCTGATCCCGAACAGCACGCTCTTCGACCCCGAGGTGATCGGCGGGGCGCTCACACACCTGTTGCCGGCCAAGCACCTCGCCGAGGTCGGCGACTACCAGGACCTGCCCATCTGGCGGCGGCTCGTCATCGACACGGCGTCCGCGATGCTCGCCGAACTCGGCGGCACCCTGGTCGTGCCGATGACCCTGCTGCGTCAGGAGTACCGGGACGAGATATTCGGCGGCCTCGCCGCCCGCCGGATAGCCGTCCGACACATCCTGCTCGCCCCGGCCGAAACGATCCTGCGCGAGCGGATAGCCCACCGCGAGACACCGCCCGACCTGCCCGGCGGCGACATACGCATACGACAGTGGTGCTACGACCACATCGAGCCCTACCGCACCGCCCTCGCCGCCTGGCTCACCGCCGACGCCCACCCCGTGGACAACGGCCGCCTCACCCCGTACGAGACCGCCGCCCGGATCGCCGAGGCCGTCGCCTCCGGTGCCGCGCCCGTCCGGGACATCGTGCAGACCCCGGAGCCCACCGCCGAGACCCTCGCCGCGGGCGTCCTGCTCTTCGACGAACACGACCGCGTCCTGCTCGTCGACCCCACCTACAAACCCGGCTGGGAGTTCCCCGGCGGCGTCGTCGAACCGGGCGAGGCCCCCGCCCGCGCCGGGATCCGCGAGGTCGCCGAGGAGACCGGCATCGACCTCGACGAGGTACCGCGGCTGCTCGTCGTCGACTGGGAGCCGCCCGCACCGCCCGGCTACGGCGGACTGCGCCTCCTCTTCGACGGCGGACGGCTCGACTCCAGCGAGACCGAGCGGCTGCTCCTGCCCGGCCCCGAACTCCGCGACTGGCGTTTCGTCACCGAGGAGGAGGCCGCGGGCCTGCTCCCACCGGTCCGCTACGAACGCCTGCGCTGGGCCCTGCGGGCCAGGGAACGCGGCGCGGCGCTGTACCTGGAGGCGGGGATTCCGATGGGAGGCCAGACCTGAGGCCAGGGGGCGGGGTCCGGCCGACGCCCTACGTCACACGCCTCGCGCGCCGGGTCCCGCCCCCGTCGGCTCAGCTCGCCGCGTAGTTGCGCAGGAACAGCGCCTCCGCCACCGACAGCCGCTCCAGTTCCTCGGGGGAGACGCTCTCGTTCACGGCGTGGATCTGCGCCTCCGGCTCACTCAGCCCGATCAGCAGGATCTCCGCGCGCGGGTAGAGGGCGGCGAGGGTGTTGCACAGCGGGATGGAGCCGCCCTGACCGGCGTACTGCATCCGCTGACCCGGGTACGCCACCGCCATCGCGTCGGCCATCGCCTGGTACGCCGGGCTGTCGGTGTCGGCGCGGAACGCCTGCCCCTGGCCGACCTGCTCCACGCTCACCCGCGCGCCCCACGGCGTGTGCGCCTGGAGGTGGGCCGTGAGCAGCTTGGTCGCCTCGTCCGCGTCCACCCCCGGCGGCACCCGCAGGCTGACCGACGCCCGCGCGCTGGCCTGCACGGACGGCGTGGCCCCGACCACCGGCGGGCAGTCGATGCCGAGCACGGTGATCGCCGGGCGGGCCCAGATCCGGTCCGCGACGGTGCCGGAGCCGATCAGTTCGACCCCGTCCAGCACCTTGGCGTCCTGACGGAACTGCTCCTCGTCGTACTGGATCCCGTCCCAGGACGCCTCGCTCGTCAGCCCGTCGACCGTCGTCGAACCGTCCTCGGCGCGCAGCGAGTCCAGTACGCGGATCAGCGCGGCCAGCGCGTCCGGGGCGGCGCCGCCGAACTGGCCGGAGTGCAGATTGCCCGCCAGCGTGTCCACCTTCACGCGCAGCAGCGTCATCCCGCGCAGGGTGGCGGTGACCGTCGGCAGACCGACACGGAAGTTGCCCGCGTCGCCGATCACGATCGTGTCCGCCGCCAGCAGCTCGGGGTGCTCCTCGGCGTACCGCTCCAGACCGCCCGTGCCCTGCTCCTCCGAGCCCTCGGCGATCACCTTCACATGCACCGGTATGCCGCCGTCGGCCTTGAGCGCGCGCAGCGCCAGCAGGTGCATGATGACGCCGCCCTTGCAGTCGGCGGCGCCGCGCCCGTACCAGCGCCCGTCGCGCTCGGTCAGCTCGAACGGCGGAGTCGCCCAGCCCGCCTCGTCCAGCGGCGGCTGCACGTCGTAGTGGGCGTAGAGCAGGACGGTCTTCGCGCCCTCGGGACCCGGCAGATAGCCGTAGACCGACTGGGTGCCGTCCGGGGTGTCGAGCAGGGCCACGTCCTCGAAGCCCTCGGCACGGAGCGCGTCGGCGACCCAGCGGGCGGCGCCCTCGCTCTCCTCGCGCGGGAACTGGTCGAAGTCCGCCACCGACTTGAAGGCCACCAGCTCGGTGAGTTCCGCCCTGGCCCTGGGCATCAGCGAGGCGACGGTCTCGGCGACCGGATTCGACGACATGGGCACGCTCCTTGTGGGTGCGACGTTGTACTGCCGGGTGGCTGTCCCGGCCTCCGGCCGTCCGGTGAACGGACCTGGTGCTTCCGGAGACGGACGCCGCCGATCCTCCCACAACGACCTGCGGGAACCGCCGCCGTAGGATGCGGGGGACAACAGCGGCAGGCGGCGGGATCGGGAGCAGCAGACCATCGTGAGCAGCGAGAACTCTTCGGCGGACGATGTGGCGCAGGTGTGGGACGTCGTCGTGGTGGGGGCGGGACCAGCCGGGGCCTCGGCGGCGTACGCCGCGGCGGTAGCGGGACGCCGTGTGCTGTTGCTGGAGAAGGCGGAGCTGCCCCGGTACAAGACCTGCGGCGGCGGCATCATCGGCCCCTCGCGCGACGCCCTGCCCCCCGGCTTCGAACTGCCGCTGCGCGACCGCGTGCACGCCGTGACGTTCTCCCACAACGGCCGCTTCACCCGCACCCGGCGCTCCCGCCAGATGCTGTTCGGGCTGATCAACCGGCCCGAGTTCGACCAGCAACTGGTCGAGCACGCGCAGAAGGCGGGCGCCGAGCTGCGCACCGGCGCCACCGTCTCGCGCGTCGAGCAGCACGGCTCGGCCGTGCCGGACCGGCGCACGGTCGCCGTCGTCCTCCAGGGCGGCGAGACGCTGCTCGCGCGGGCCGTGGTCGGCGCGGACGGCAGCGCCAGCCGGATAGGAGCGCACGTCGGCGTCAAGCTCGACCAGGTGGACCTCGGCCTGGAGGCGGAGATCCCGGTGCCGGAGACGGTCGCCGAGGACTGGCGGGGGCGGGTCCTCATCGACTGGGGCCCCATCCCCGGCAGTTACGGGTGGGTCTTCCCCAAGGGCGACACGCTCACCGTCGGCGTGATCTCCGCGCGCGGTGAGGGCGCCGCGACCAAGCGCTATCTGGAGGACTTCATCGGGCGGCTCGGCCTCGCCGGTTTCGAGCCGAGCATCTCCTCCGGCCATCTGACCCGCTGCCGGGCCGACGACTCGCCGCTGTCGCGCGGGCGGGTGCTCGTCTGCGGGGACGCGGCGGGCCTGCTGGAGCCGTGGACCCGCGAGGGCATCTCCTTCGCGCTGCGCTCCGGGCGGCTGGCGGGGGAGTGGGCGGTGCGGATTGCCGAGGCGCACGACGCCGTGGACACCCGGCGCCAGGCGCTGAACTACGCCTTCGCGATCAAGGCGGGGCTGGGCGTGGAGATGGCGGTGGGCAAGCGGCTGCTGACCGTGTTCGAGCGGCGGCCCGGCGTCTTCCACGCGGCGCTGACCGGACTGCGGCCCGCGTGGCGGGCGTTCATGGACATCACCCGGGGCTCGACCACGCTCGGCGAGATGGTGCGCAACCGGCCGATGGTCCAGCGTGCGATGGCCGTGCTGGACCGGCGGGCCGGGGGTGGCGACGGTGCCGTCCCCGCGGGGGAACCTGCGGCGGAGAAGTCCGACGACGGCGACGTCACTTCGTGACGGTGACGCGGAAGACGGGGTGGTCCGGGGCGGCGGCGGTGATCTCCTCGTCGGAGGACTTGGCCGTGACTCCCTGAAAGTACTGGTTGACCTCCCAGCCCCATTTGTCCAGGTAGCTGCGCAGGATCGGGAGCTTCTCCTCGTCGGGAAGCTCTACGGCCGTGAAGGTGCGCACCTTGCGTCCGACGCGCAGCTCTCCGCCCCCGGCGGCGCGCATGTTGCGCACCCACTGGGAGTGGCCGCGGGCCGAGACCAGGAACTGCCCGCCGTCGTGGGTGTGCGGGTTGACCGGGATGCGCTGCATCTTGCCGCTCTTACGGCCGCGGACGGAGAGTTCGGCGGTCCCCGCGAAGCTGATCCCGTGCCGGGCGAGCCAGCCGATGACGTTGTTGAAGCGGTTGGCGATCGGGCCTGCCTGGAGGTAGTACGGCTGCGGCTGCGATGACGACATGGGTGGCCCCTGGGTTTGTGGTGGTGAGCGGCGCTCTTTTGGTGATCGGCGCTCTTTTGGTGATCGGTGCTCTTTTTTGTGAGCGCCGCTCTCGCTTGAGAACAGTGTGCGCGAGATCGGTGATCCAAAGCAAGAGCGGTGCTCTCGTTTGTGTGCACCGCTCCGCTTCCATGCGACACTCACCCCATGAGCACCGCACACGGCGCCCGAGCCCGAGCCCGGATCGAAGTCACCGCCGCCATCAAGGACGAGGCGCGCAGACAGCTCGCCGCCGACGGTGCCGCCAAGCTCTCACTGCGGGCCGTCGCCCGCGAGCTGGGCATGGCCTCCTCCGCGCTCTACCGCTACTTCCCCAGCCGCGACGACCTCCTCACCGCGCTGATCATCGACGCCTACGACTCCCTCGGCGAGGCGGCCGAGACCGCGCACGACGAGGTCACCGACGCCGGTCCGCTGGGCCGCTGGACCCGGGTGTGCGAGGCGGTGCGCGGCTGGGCGCTCGCGCATCCGCACGAGTACGCGCTGATCTACGGCTCCCCGGTGCCCGGCTACACCGCGCCGCAGGCGACCGTCCCGGCCGCCTCCCGGGTCGGGCTGCTGCTCATCCGGATCCTGCGCGACGCGCAGCGGGAGGTCGGCCTGGCCAGGACCCCGCTCGCCGCCGACCTGCGCACCGAGGCCGCCCGGCTGGCCGCCGATCTCGCCCCCGACCTGCCGCCGGAGGTGGTCACCGCGCTCGTCGCGGCCTGGGCGCAGCTGTACGGGCTGGTCGGGTTCGAGGTGTTCGGGCAGTTCAACCGGGTCGTGGAGGACCGCGAGCCGTTCTTCCGGCAGGCGGTGACACAACTGGCGCAGGGCGTGGGGCTGGTGGACCCCTACCGGAACGGGGCCGCCCGGCGCCCGGCCGGTCATGGCACCGGGACGGGCGGCAAGGGCAGCAGGGCGGGGTCCTGACGCAGGATCCGCTCGTGCAGTGACCGCAGCGCGGGCCCCGGATCGGCGCCCAGCGCCTGAGCGAGCCGCCGCCGGGTGGCCTCGTAGGCGGTGAGCGCGTCCGTCGGGCGGCCGGTGCGGCACAGCGCCAGCATCAGCAGTTCGGTGAGCCGTTCCCGCAGGGGGTGCGCGGCGACGAGCCGGACGAGTTCATGGACGTACTCGAAGGACCGCCCCAGCTCTATCTCACCGGCCAGCCGTCCCTCGAGGACCGTGAGGCGCTTCTCCGCCCAGCGCAGCCGCTCCGCCGCCAGGTACGGCGCCTTCAGTCCCTCGGCGAAGTCGCCGCGCCACAACTCCTCGGCCCGCCGGGCCAGTTCCACCGCGCGCCCGATGTCACCGGCGTCCCGCGCGGCCAGCGCCCCGTCGACGAGACGCCGCCGTTCGCGCAGGTCGGCGATGTCCGCGCCGGTGAGCCGGTATCCGGCGCCGGTCCAGGTCAGCTCCGGCCCGTGCGGGCCGAGGGCGCGGCGCAGCCCGGAGACGTACTTCTGCACCAGGTTGCGTACGTGGACCGGCGGCTCGCCGTCCCAGACGGCCTCCACCAGACCCTCGTAGGACAGGGGCCGGTCCTCCTGGAGGAGGAGGACCGCGAGCACCGCGCGCTGCTTCGGCGGGCCCAGGGGCAGGTCGACGCCGTCGCGTGACGCGCGCAGCGGGCCGAGCAGTTCGAAGCGCGGGACGCCCTGGCCGCCACCCCGCCCCTGACCGTCCGGTGCCGGTGCCGGTGCCGGTGCCGGTGTCGATGTCCCTGTTGTCCCCTCAGCCATGCGGTCGAGCGTATCCCGAGGCCCGTATTCCAGTGGATCTTCCAGCGGGCGTTCCAGCGGTCTCACCGACCGTGAGCCGTGGACAGCGTTCCCTTCCCGGAGAAAGGCCCCTCCCATGCTCACCCGGCTCGGCCGTCTGGCCGTGCGGCGCAGTCGCGCCGTCCTGCTCGGCGTCCTGCTCGCCTTCCTCGGCCTCGGCGCGTACGGCGCGGGCGCCCAGAACGATCTCGACCTCTCGCGCTGGGACTCGCCCGGCACCGAGTCGGTCCGCGCGGGAGAGGTGCTGCGCGACGAGTTCGGCACCGGCAACCCCAACCTCGCGCTCCTCGTCACGGCCCGCGACGGCGACGTGGACAGCCCGGACACCGCCCGCGCGGCCCGCGAACTCACGGCGGAGATACAGGGGTTGCCGCTGGTCACGGACGTCACCTCCTACTGGGAGGCGAACAGCCCGGCCCTGCGCGGCGAGGACGGCCGCCGCGCCCTGATCCTCGCCCGGCTCGAGGGCACCGCCACCGAGACCCGCGAGGAACTCGCCAGGCTCTCGCCGGAGTTGACCCGTAGCACCGCTCGACTCGAGGTCCGGGTGGGCGGCCAGGAGGAGATCTCGCGTCAGGTCAGCGAGCAGGCCCGCGCCGACTTCCTGCGTGCGGAGGTCTTCGCGCTCCCGGCCGTGCTGCTTCTGCTGATCCTGGTCTACCGGCGCACGGCCGCCGCCCTGCTGACGGTGGCGGTCGGGCTGTTCGCGGTGCTCGGCACGCTGGCGGGGCTGCGGGCGGTCGCGCAGTTCACGGAGGTGTCGACGTTCGCCGCGAACCTGGCGCTCGTCCTCGGGCTCGGACTGGGCGTCGACTACAGCCTGTTCGTGATCAACCGGTACCGCGAGGAGCGGGCCGCCGGACACGCCCAGCCGGAGGCCGTGGTGCGGGCGACCCGGGTGGCCGGGCGGACGGTCGTCTTCAGCGGGGTGACGGTGGCGGTGTCGCTGTGCGCGCTGCTGGTGTTCCCGTTCTTCTTCCTCAGCTCCTTCGCGTACGCCGGGGTGTTCGTGGTGCTCACCGCCGTCACCGGAGCGGTGCTGTTCCTGCCCGCCGCGCTCGCCCGTTGGGGCCACCGCGTGGAACGCGCCACCGTCCCCGCTTCCGGCTTCTGGCACCGCACCGCCCTGCACGCCATGCGCCGCCCCCTGCTCGCGGGCGCCGGAGTCCTCACCGTCATCCTCGTCGCCGCGTC
The DNA here is from genome assembly GCF_042796855.1 of Streptomyces sp. NPDC057877. Taxonomy (NCBI): domain Bacteria; kingdom Bacillati; phylum Actinomycetota; class Actinomycetes; order Kitasatosporales; family Streptomycetaceae; genus Streptomyces; species Streptomyces sp. NPDC057877. The sequence continues at coordinate 527,647 of NZ_JBHVMS010000001.1, read as the reverse complement.
CCCGCTGCTCGGCCTGCGCTTCGGCCTGCCCGACGAGCGCACCCTCCCCGAGGGCACCTCCTCGCGCACCACCTCCGAGATCGTGCACCGCGAGTTCGCCGCCGAACCCACCGACACCATCCAGGTGGTCCTCGCCGAACCCACCGGCACGCGCGCGTACGCCGCCGCCCTCTCCCGCGTCCCCGGCGTGTACCAGGTCGACGCGCCCGAGGGCAGCTACCGCGACGGCCGCCGCACCGGCGCCCCCGGCCAGGACCGGCTGACCGCGCCCGACGGACGGGTGCGGCTGGCCGTCGTACCCACCCAGGAGGCCATGTACGGCGACGTCCCCGCCTTCGTCGAACGCGTCCGTGAGACCCCGGCCCCCGCGCCCGCCCTGGTCGGCGGCTACCCCGGCGAGACCACCGACTTCCGCGCCACCCTCCTCGAGCGGCTCCCGGTCGCCGTCGGGCTGGTGCTGGTGGCGACGTACGTGATCCTCTTCCTGATGACCGGGAGCGTGCTGCTGCCGCTCAAGGCGACCGTGCTCAACCTGCTCAGCCTGGCGGTGATGTTCGGCTGTCTGGTGTGGGTCTTCCAGGACGGCAACCTGTCCGGGCCGCTCGGCTTCACCCCGACCGGTTCCATCGAGCCGAGCATCCCGGTGCTGATGTTCTGCGTGGCGTACGGGCTGTCGATGGACTACGAGGTGTTCCTGCTGGCCCGCATCAAGGAGGAGCACGAGCGCACCGGTGACACCGTGCGCGCCGTCGGCGAGGGCATCCGGCGCAGCGCGCCGCTGGTCACCGCGGCGGCCGGGATCCTCGCGCTGTCCTTCCTGTCGTACGCCACCGGCGGCGTCGTCTTCCTGAAGGAACTCGGCATCGGCACGGCCCTGACGATCCTCGTGGACGCCACCCTCATCCGTGTGGTGCTGCTGCCGGTGACGATGCGGCTGGCGGGCCGCGCGAACTGGTGGGCGCCCCGCGCGCTGCGCCGTGTCCGGGTGCGGGAGGAACCGGTGGCCGACGTACTGCCCAGGGAGTACGTGTGATCACCACGCGCGGGTGACGTCGGAGCGGGTGCGCGGCGTCTAGCGTGGCGGTCATGGACGAGCGGCGCGTACGGGGGCCGGGGTGGTTCCGCCAGGGACCGGCCTGGTGGCGGCAGGGGCCGCCGTGGGCCTCCCGGTGGGACGACGACGAGGTCCCGGGCGGCGCCCGCTGGCCCTGGCGGTCCACCCTGCTGCTGACGGCGTTCGTGCTGGTCGGTTCCACCTTCGCCGCGCACGGCCAGGAGGGCGAGCGGGCGGCCCTCGACCCGTTCGCGCGGGTGCTGCTGGTGGTGGCCGCGGGGCTGCTGCTGTGGCGGAAGCGGTATCCGGTGCCGGTGCTGTTCGGCACGGCTGCCGCCGCGGCGACCTATCTGGGCGCCGGTTATCCGTACGGGCCGGTCTTCCTCACCGTGGCCGTCGCCTGCTTCAGCGCCGTCGTCGCCGGGCACCGCCGGGCCGCCTGGACCGCGGTGGGGGTGCTGTGGGCCGCGCATGTGCTGGTGGCGCACTGGCTGTACCGGTGGCTGCCGCCGTCGGGGGACTCGGCGCTCTCGTGGGGGCAGGAGGCGGTCGTCCTCGCCTGGGTGGTGGCGATCATGGCCCTGGCGGAGCTGGCCCGGGTCCGGCGCGAGCAGTGGGCCCGGGAGCGGGCGGAGCGGGCGCAGGCGGCCCGGCGGCGCGCGGACGAGGAGCGGCTGCGCATCGCCCGCGAACTGCACGACGTCCTGGCGCACAGCATCTCCGTGATCAACGTGCAGGCCGGTGTCGGTCTCGCGCTGCTGGACTCCGACCCCGAGCAGGCGCGTACGGCGCTCACCACCATCAAGGCCGCCAGCAAGGAGGCGCTCGGCGAGGTCCGCCAGGTGCTCGCCAACCTGCGCGCGCCCGGAGAGGCGCCGCGCGCCCCCGCCCCCGGCCTGGACCGGCTGCCCGAGCTGGTGACCCAGGCGGCGAGCGCGGGCCTGACCGTCGAGGTCGAGGGAAAGCACCCCCGGCTGCCACCCGGCACCGACCTGGCCGCCTTCCGGATCGTCCAGGAGGCCCTCACCAATGTCGTACGGCACTCCGGTTCGCGGCACGCGCGCGTGCGGTTCGATCCGGCGGGCGGCGCGCTGCGGCTGCGCGTCGACGACGACGGGCCCGCGACCGGCGCCGACGCGGGCGGCGGCGGCAACGGTCTGGCCGGGATGCGGGAGCGGGCCGCGGCGCTGGGTGGCACCATCGAGGCGGGCCCGCGCCCGGACGGCGGCTTCACGGTGCTCGCCGTACTGCCGTTGACCGGTACGACAGCCAAGGAGGGCGACCGGTGATCCGCGTACTGCTCGCCGACGACCAGTCACTGGTCCGCGCGGGATTCCGGGCGCTGCTGGACGCGCAGCCCGACATCGAGGTCGCCGGGGAGGCCGCCGACGGGGAGGAGGCCGTGCGCGCGGTGCGCGAACTGCGGCCCGACGTCGTCCTCATGGACATCCGCATGCCCGCGCTCGACGGACTGGCCGCGACCCGTCACCTCACCGGTGACGCCGGGCTGAAGGACGTCAAGGTCGTCATGCTGACCACCTTCGAACTCGACGAGTACGTCTTCGAGGCGATCCGCTCGGGCGCCTCCGGCTTCCTGGTGAAGGACACCGAGCCGGAGGAACTGCTGCGCGCGGTACGGGCGGTGGTCGACGGTGACGCGTTGCTCTCGCCCGGTGTGACCCGCCGCCTCATCGCCGAGTTCGCGGCCCGCTCCAAGGAACCCGCCGGGGCCGACGCGCTCGCCGGGCTCACCGAGCGGGAGCGGGAGGTGATGGCCCTGGTCGGCATCGGCCTGTCCAACGAGGAGATCGCCCGCCGACTGGTCGTCAGCCCGCTCACCGCCAAGACCCATGTGAGCCGCACCATGGTGAAGCTCGGCGCCCGCGACCGGGCCCAACTGGTCGTCCTCGCCTATGAGTCGGGGTTGGTGCGGCCGGGCTGGCTGGGCTGACCGGCGGCCCGCTGGAAGCGGACGAGGACGGCGACGACCCGGGCGGTGAACAGCGCCGGCCCGAGCACCAGGCCCGTGCGCACCAGTACGGTCTCCAGCGGTCCCGGCAGCGTGAACAGCAGCGCGGGACCGGCGACCGCCCCGAACACCACCGCCGCCGCGAACGCCGCGCTGCACAGCGCGTACCCGATCTCGACCGTGATCGCGTCCCGGTCGGCCTGGGTCCGCCGCCCACCGTCATGGGCCCGCGTCCGCCGTCCCCCGTCGTAGGTCATCCGGTGAGTCAAACAGGCGTGTGCCCGGCGGGACAAGCGGCCCCGCCGGGCACACCGGGAGACGGTCCCCCTAGTCGCGGACCGGTACCCGCTCCGCCTCCGTCTCCTTCACGGTGGACTGGGCGACGACGAGGGACTGCCGCGGGCGTCCGGTGCGCAGCCCCGTCAGGGTGATCAGCAGCCCGGCGAGGGCGATGCCGGTGATGACGATCAGGCCGGGCCGGTAGCTGTCGAGGACGCCCTGCGGGGTGGCGTTCTCGGGCGCGTGCGCGGTCACCACCGCCGTGACGACGGCCAGGAAGATCGCGCCGCCGACCTGCACCGAGGTGTTGAGCAGCCCGGAGACCATGCCCTGCTCGTGGTCGTCGACGCCGTTGGTGGCCTGGATGTTGAGCGAGGGGAAGACCAGCGCGCAGGCCGCGCCGATCAGCAGCATGCTCGGCAGGATCGCGACCGCGTAGACCGGGTCCAGGTCGACGCCGAGGAACAGCGCGTAGCCGACGACCATCAGGGCGAAGCCCAGGGTGAGCAGGCGCGGGGTGCCGAACCGGTCGACGATCGCGCCCATCTTGGTGGCCGACAGCGCGACCAGCACACCGGCGGGCAGGAAGGCGAGCGCCGTGTGCAGCGCGGACCAGCCCAGCAGGGACTGCATGTACAGCGTGACCAGGAACTGGAATCCGACGTACGACCCGAAGAAGGCCATCGCGCCGAGCTGGGCGCGGATCTGGTTGCCGGAGCGCAGCACACCGAGCCGGATCAGTGGTCCGGGCGACCGGCGCTCGACGGCCACGAAGACGGTCAGCAGGACGGCGACGGCCAGGAAGGACAGCAGCGTACGGGCGCTGGCCCAGCCGACCTCGGGTGCCTGGACGACGGTGAACACCAGCAGCAGCATCGAGGCGGTGCCGAGGACGGCGCCCGGGATGTCGTAGCCGTTGTGGTCCTTCTCGCGGGCGCTGCGCGGCAGCAGCTTCAGGCCCGCGATGAGGGCGATCAGCGCGATCGGCGCGGGCAGCAGCATGGTCAGGCGCCAACTGGCCTCGGTGAGCAGGCCGGAGAGCACCAGGCCCATGGAGAAGCCGGTGGCCGCGCAGGTGGTGTAGATGGACAGGGCGCGGTTGCGCAGGGTGCCCTGTGGGAACGTGGTGGTGATGATCGACAGGCCCGCGGGCGCGGTGAAGGCCGCGCTGAGGCCCTTGATGAAGCGGCTGGCGATCAGCAGTGGGCCCGAGTCGACGAGGCCGCCGAGCAGCGAGGCGAGCGCGAAGACGCCGAGGGCGACCAGGAAGACCTGGCGGCGGCCCAGCAGGTCGGCCGTCCGGCCGCCGAGGAGCAGCAGACCGCCGTAGCCGAGGATGTAGCCGCTGACGATCCATTGCAGCGTCGAGGTCGACAGACCCAGGTCGGAGCCGATGGACGGCAGGGCCACGCCGACCATCGACACATCGAGCGCGTCGAGGAACATCGCGGCGCAGAGCACCAGGAGGGTGCCCCACAGGCGCGGGGTCCAGCGCCCCTCGGACGCGGGGAGGGTGTGCGGAGAGGTCATGACCCCAGACACTACATGCACATGCATGAGGTGCAAGTGCATTTAATTACGATGCAACAAAGCCGTTTCTCTGCTACCGTGCGGACATGGCGGCGAAGACGGCCGAACAGGCTCTCGTGGATCAGTGGCGGGACATCCTGGCCCTGCACTCGCGCACCCAGTGCGAACTCGACCGCGCCCTGCACGAACACGGCTTGTGCGCCAGCGACTTCGAGGTGCTCGATGTCCTGGCCGAGGACGCCACCGCCCAGTGCGTGCGCTCCTACCGCGTCCAGGAGATCGCCGAGCGGGTCCATCTGAGCCAGAGCGCCCTGTCCCGGCTGATCGCCCGGCTGGAGAAGGACGGGCTCGTCGAACGCGGCATGTGCCCGGAGGACCGCCGGGGCGTGCGCGTGGGGCTCACCGCGCGGGGGCGCGCGCTGCACGGACGGGTACTGCCGGTGCAGCGCGCGGTGCTGACGCGGATGCTGACGAACTGAGCCGGGCTCAGTTCCAGGTGACCGCCGAGGCGGCGCGCCACAGGTCGGTGATCGCGCTGTCCCCGGTCACCTCCGGGAAGGGCACCCGGTTCCACAGCGCCAGGTAGAGCCCGGCCACCGGACCGCTGATCTCGCAGTCGGCGTCGCTCCCGTCGTCGCCGTACGCCGTCACCGGCGCCTCGGTGGACAGGTGCACGGTCCACACCCCGCCGTCCGGTACGTCCGTCGCGCGTATGCGCAGCACCCGGGGCTCCGCGGTGCGGACCTTGCTCTTGCCGCGGGCGTGCATGCCGCGCAGCAGCTCGTCGATGCCGTCGACGGCGAAGTCACGGTCGATCCCGCTCGGCGTGCCGCCGCGCGCCGACTCCGCGTCGAACCGGTGCACGGTCGTCTCGTGCGCCTGCCGCCGCGCCCAGAACGCCAGCGGTGACGGGGCGGGCAGGAAGTGCCAGCACTCCACGTCGGGCGGGGCGGCGGAGAGGGTCGCCACCAGCCGCCGGTGGCCGTCCTCGAACCAGTCGAGCAGCGCGGCGCCGTCCAGGTCCGGCAGCCCCCCGTCGGGGTGGTAGGAGGTGTATCCCTCGGCGACGAACGCGGTGGCCCAGCGGTGCACCATGCCGGTGTGCCGCAACAGGTCGCGCAGCTGCCAGCCCGGACAGGGCGGCACCTTGGCATCGGGCCCCGCCTCGGCGGCGGCACCCGCCAGCAACCGGCCCTCCCGGTCCAGGACATCGATGTACTCGGCAGTTTCCATGGGCGGAGTCTGCCGGATGGAGTGGGCTGCAGCGCAAGGGCCGTCTCACGGACGCGTGGCAGGACGGTCGATTGAGGGCGGGGCGGGAGGGGAACTCGCGCACACGCCATGCGTTCCCCCGGCGCCGAGGAGACCGACGTGACCGACGCACACCACCCCCGGCAGAACCCGGCGACCCGGCATCCGCAGCCCGACTTCCCCGCCCAGGACCAGCCCCATCCCGGCTGGACGGGTCCCATGGACCCACCTCCCGACCACGGCGAGGAGACCTACCGCGGCAGCGGCCGACTCACCGACCGCAAGACGGTCATCACCGGCGGTGACTCCGGTATCGGCCGCGCGGTCGCCCTGGCCTTCGCCCGTGAGGGCGCCGATGTGCTCCTCACCTACCTGCGGGAGGAGGAGAACGAGGCGCGCGAGACGACCCGCCTGGTGGAGGACGCGGGCCGCAAGGCCGTCGCCGTCTCCTGTGACATCCGCGAGGAGGAGAACTGCCGGGCGCTGATCGGGCGGGCGGTCGCCGAGTTCGGCCGTGTCGACGTGCTGGTGAACAACGCCGCGTTCCAGATGTCCCAGCCCGACGGCATCGAGGCGATCCCCACCGAGCAGTTCGACCGGGTGATGCGGACCAACCTGTACGGGATGTTCTGGCTGACCAAGTTCGCCCTGCCGTACATCCCGGAGGGCGGCAGCGTCATCAACTCCACGTCCGTGCAGGCCTACAAGCCCAGCCCGCACCTGCTCGACTACGCGATGACCAAGGGCGCGATCGTCACCTTCACCCACGGGCTGGCCCAGATGCTCGCCGGGCGCGGCATCCGGGTCAACGCGGTGGCGCCCGGCCCGGTGTGGACGCCGCTGATCCCCTCGACGCTCCCCGACACGGCGGAGTTCGGCAAGCAGAGCCCCCTGGGCCGCCCGGCCCAGCCCGCCGAACTGGCGCCCGCGTACGTCTATCTGGCGTCGCAGGAGGCGAGTTACGTGACCGCGGAGATCCTGAACGTGACGGGCGGCACGCCGTTGCCGTGAGAGGCTGGTTCGGCCGCCGCGTGCTTCCCCGTCAACTCCACGGCCCCGCATCATCGTTGCATGTCGATTCCCGGGACGGCCGCGGAGCGGGGCAGTGCTCCGGTGGGGCCGGTGGTGACGGTGGACACCGACGCGGTCGCGGTGGCGGACCGGTTCGGCTGGTGGGGCGACCTGGTGGGCCAGGAGGTCATGTCCGTCACGATCCGCAGCCCGCACGCGCCCCGCTTCGAGGGACGGGCGGAGATCGTCCAACTGCCGCACAGCCAGGTGGGCACCTACACCTACTCCCCGATGAGCGCCCGGCGCTCACCGGTGCAGATCCGGCAGGACGACCCCGAGGACTACTTCCTCGTCATGGTCGGGGACAACAGCTCGATCCGGCTGGAGCAGGGGCGCGCCACCGCCTGCCTCGACGCCGGTGACCTGGCCCTGTTCTCCACGTCGTACCCGCTGGCCTGCGAGTTCATCGACCGCGGCGGGCCCTGCCGGACGACGCAGCTGCGGCTGCCGCGAGGCCTGCTGCCGCTGACCGGCGGACGGGCGGACCGGCTGCTGGCCGAACCGCTGTCCGGTCGGTCCGGGTCCGGGGCCCTGCTCGGCGCGTATCTCTCCGGGCTCGCCCAGGCCGCCCGCGCCTGCGGGCCCGCGGAACTGGCCCGGCTCGGCGCCATCGGGGTGGACCTGGCCGCCTCCCTGCTCGCCGCGCACCTCGGCGACGAGGAGCGGCTGCCCGCCGAGACACGGCAGGCGGCACTCCTCGCCCGTGTCAACGCCTTCATCGACCACCACCTGGCCGACCCCGAGCTGCGCCCCGCGGCCATCGCCGCCCACCACCACATCTCCTTACGCACCCTGCACCTGCTCTTCCAGAGCGAACCGGAGTCCGTGGCGGCCACCATCCGGCGCCGCCGACTGGAGCGCTCCCGGGCCGAGCTGACCGACCCCGGGCTGCGGCACCTGTCCATCGGCGAGATCGCCGCCCGCTGGGGCTTCCGCCACCCCGCCGACTTCAGCCGCGCCTTCCGGGGCGCCTACGGTGTCCCGCCGAGCGAGGTCCGGGCGGCTGCGCCGGATGCGAAGGAGGACTGCGCGCGCTGCCAATGACAGCGCCGGTCGGCTCGGGCGACAGTGGGCGCGCGGCATCCCAGGTGGCGCAGGGGACAGGGCTCGCGCTCCGTGTCGGTCGTCGGCCACGGGCACGGCATCTCCTGGGGGGACCTGACGCGCGCTGGGGTGCCGCCCCGAGCGACGCACTGACCGGACGGGAACGGGATCGGGCCGCGGGAACCGCACGGAAACGGGACCTGGGCCGAACGGGGGCGTGTTGAAGAACTTCCTCATGGACTGGGCCGTGCCGTTCGACCTCGGCGTGCTCCCCGAGAACGCCATGCCGCTGCTGGACTTCACGGTGCCCGGACACCCCCGGCGATGGCAGGCGGCCTCCTCCGTGCTGGAACGGGCGGGGCGGGACCCGGCCCATCGGCATCTGTGCGGGGTGGTGCTGCTGCGGGCGGGCCTGCCCCACACGGCGAGAGAGGCCCTCGAGGAGGCGGTCGCGGAACTCGGCGCCGCCGCGCCCGGCACCGACCGGCACACCGATCTCGTCCGAGCCGACCTGGCCACGGCCTACGCCCATGGCGACGCGTGGGAGAAGGCCATCGGCGTCCTCGCCGACCTGCTGAACAACTGGCCGGACCCCGACCTCACCGACCGCCACGGGGAACGGCTGGCGACGCGCCTGCGCGAACTGGTCCGCCACACGCACCTCAAGCTCTGGGAGATCGACTTCCAGCGGCTGCGAGCCGAGATGTTCCAGGAGTCGGCCGCAGCGGGCGAGATCACCAGGAGCCAGCGGCTGAGCTGGGCGCGCACCCTCATCGCCGAGGCGGAGGAGTCACCGGCCATCGAGCCCTACGACAGGGCGGCCCAGGTGCTCACCTCGCTCATCGAGGAGGACACCACCGACGTCGTCGCGCTGGAGATGCTCGTACGCCTCCATGCGGCAGCGGGCAGCGACAGCCCCGGACTCGTGGAACTGACCCGGCGCAGACTCCACGCCGTCGCCCCGCACTCCGCCGCCCTGCGGGTGAGCGCGCCGCGCTCCCGGATGGAGCGGGGGCTGCACTGGGTGGAGAGTTCCAAGGAATCGCTCGCCCTGCTGGACTCGGTCAGATACAGCGAGGGCGAGGGCCAGGTCGCGTGGCTGAAGCTACGGCTCCTGGCGCGGGCCCGGACCGACGTTCCCGACTACGCCTTCTGCGCCGCGCTCTCCGCCCTCGACCAGGGCTGGCTGGAGGACGCGCACCGGCTGCTGACCCCGGTGCAGGACACCTTGCAGGACGTACACCGGCACGTACTGGCCGACGCCTTCGCACGAGCCGGGCAGGGGTCGTCATGAGGGGCCTGGGGCAGCGGGACCCGGTCGACGCGCTGCTGGACATCGACACGCTGGAGAAGCTGCTGAGCGAGCTGTCCCGCGTACCACCCGGGACGCGTGACACCGTCGCGGAGGAACTCGACCAGCGCCGGGCGGCGGCACAGGCGGCGGGCCGTCCGGCACGGGCCCGTTTCGTGGCGCATGTCGGCCAGCTGGCCCGCAGGCTGTGGGCGCAGGAGGAGCCCCCGGACTCCGGCTTCGAGCGGCTGGTGGTCGAGGTCAGCGCGGTCCCCGGACTCTTCGCCCAGTTCCTCGCCCTGCGGGCGCGTCGCGACGCCTTTCCCGCGGACGCCACCGCGGTGGCGGAGGAGGCGCTGTGGCAGCAGGAGCACCTGAGCACCGAAGGCCGCACCCGCACCATGACCGCCGTGTGCATGGCCGCGGGCGACCCCGTCAGCCGGATCAGGGGGCGCGGCTTCTGGTCGTTCTGCCAGTCGGAGCGCGCCCAGACACTGGAACGCGTGGGCGCCGCCGACAGCGCCGAGTACACCTGGTACCGGGCATGGGCCCTCTGGCACGGCGAACGGGCCCTGCGGGAACTGCGCACCCTGGACGTCGCCACGCGCGGCGGAGGCGGCAGCGACCTGACCCTGCTGGTGCACTCGATGGCGGCACGCGCCCACCGCGCCTTCGACGACCATCTGACGTCCGCCGCCCTCATGCTGGAATGCCGGGAGACGGTCAGACCGGAGACGGTCACCACGGAGTGGCTGCACTTCGAACGGGCGTTGGCGGGGGACCTGGGACACCTCGGCCGGCACCGTGCTGCCCGGCGGATCCTGGACGAGGCGGTGCGGGCGGCGGAGCAGCAGGCGGGCACCGACCCGAGCCTTTGGGTGGCGGAGATGCTCGAGGCGCGCGGCGTGGCCGCGTTCGACCACGGGCAGCCGCGCGCCGCGGAGGTCGACGTGCGCGCCGCCGCCCGCATCCTGCGCGCCCGGGGCCGGGACGACAGCGAGGCGATGAGTCTGGCCGCCCAGTGTCTGCTGGCGCGTGGTCGGCACCGGGAGGCGCTGCGCGCGTTCGAGGAGAACCTGACCGCCGTCGAACGCCGGGGCGGGGTCACCGCCGCCCACCGGGCCCTCGTCGGGCAGGCGCTCCTCGAGCTGGGCCGGGTCGAGCGGGCGGCCGAGCAGTACCTGCGCGCCCTGGCGGAGGTCCGCGCCCATCCGTACCCCCTGCGCGTCGAAGCGGACATCGCCGAAGGGCTCGGCCGGACGGCCGGACGTCTGGGCCGACCGGTCGAGGCGCTGGACTGGTTCTTCCACGCCGCCCGCACCAGGGCCCGGTTCGGCTGGAGCCGCGTGGCGGGCAGTCGCCTCGGCAAGAACATCGCCTGGCTCTGCGAGGGCCCGCGCCCCGCGGTGATCGCCGCCGAGGCACTCCCACCCCTGGGGGCGCTGTTCGAGTCCTGGAGCGAGGGGCGCCATCCCGAGGGGCGGCTGTGGGTGGGCCAGGCGCTCGTCCGCTGTCTGCTGCTGCTCGCCAGACGCGGGGAGGCCCTCGGCCTGGCGCGGTCCCTGGTGACCGAGGCGGCGGCACCCGACGACGACCTCTGGGCGAAGGCGTGCCGCTTCTACGGCGAGACCTTCCTCGACGAGCCGGAACTGCGGCAGGAGTGCCTCGAACTGCTCCTCGCCGTACGGGACTTCGAGCGGGAGCGACTGGACGCCGAGCACGACGCCGATGTCCGGGCCGAACGCGTCGGCGAACTCCTGCCGTTGTACGAGTCCCTGCTGCGGCTGCTGGTCCACCACGGCGACGAACTGGACCCGCCTGATCAGCGCGGTCCCCTGGAACTCGCCTTCGACCTCCACGAGGAGATCCGCTCACTGGACGTGGTGAGCGACCTCGCCGCCGCGCCGCTGCCGGAACCCGCGCAGGTGCCCGAGCACCTGCTCGCGGCGGAGCGGAGCCAGTTGGCGGCGGCGCGGATGATCCGTGACGTGCAGAGCGTGTCCAGGATGCCGAGCCATCTCACCGCGTACGTCGCGCACGGCCTCGGCCGGACGCAGGACAAGCTGTACACGGCCATGCTCCCGTACGCGCCCGACTACGTACGGCTGCGCACCGCGAAGCCCGCCAGCCTCGCCGAGGTGAGCGCCCTGCTCGCGCGCGAGGCGCCGGACGAGGGCCTGGTCCTGGTCTCCTACTTCTGCGGCCCTTCCTGGACGTTCTGCTTCGTCCTCGACTCGCGCGATCCCACCGGTGACGTCCGCGTGCACGGCGCCAGGCTGAGCCGTGCGGAGGTGGCCGACGCCGCGGTACGGATGCGCCGGGCCGTCAACGGGGACCCCGAGGCCTGCCCGCCGACCCCGCCCCTGCACCCGCGTCGGCCGCACCGCAGGGACCTCGGCTTCCTCGAGCCGGTCGCCGACCGTGCGCTGCCCTTCCAGGGCCGGTTCGGCGGCCGTGCGCTGGTGGCCCTGGCCCCCCACGGGCCGCTCGGCCAACTCCCCATGGCGGCGCTCCCGTTGCCGGACGACAGTCGGCTCGGCGAGCACCATCCGGTCGTCCACCTGCCCAGCCTCACCACTTTGCGCTACGTCCTGCTCGGCGAGGCACCCGGACCGCCCGTCCGGCCGCTGGTCGTGGGCGTCGCGGGCCGCGGCGACCGCGTGGCCGACTTCGAGAGGGACGGCGACCTGTTCCACGAGCAAGGCCCCGTCCGCGTGCTCACCGGAACCGACGCTACCCCGGACGCCGTGCTGTCCGCCCTGCCCGAGCACGATCTGGCCCACATCACCTGCCACGGGTACGCGGACACCGACGACCCCCTGGACTCCTGCGTCCTCCTCTCCGACGGACGCGCGCGCCCGGACGCCCGATGGGAGGGCCATGACCTACGGGACCGGCTCGACTTCCTGCTGCGCGCCCGTGACCTGGCACGCGGCGACGGGGCACCCAGGACCGTGGTGCTGCGGGCCTGTTCCACGGGCTGGAGCAGCCCGGACCACCAGGGCGAGGACCTCACCGGCCTGACCCGGGGCCTGCTGCGCGCCGGGGCCCGCACCGTGCTCGCCCCCGTCTGGAACACGGACCGCGGCAGCTCCGCGGAACTGCTGACCGCCTTCCACCGCCACCGGCTCGCGGGGCAGCCCGCGTGGCGCGCCCTCTGGCTGGCCCAGCGGGCGCTCGCCCAGGACCCCGAACGCCGCTGGCTCGCGCATCCCTACCACTGGGCCGTGTTCACCCTGACCGGGGACTGGCGCTGATCGCCCCCAAGGAAGAAACCGGAAAGAAGGGACCGCGTTGGCCACCACCGACACCCTCACCGACCGCTCGGTGTTCCTCTCCTTGCGGGAGATCACCGAGGATCTCGCCGTCCGCGTCCCCACCCTCCCCGAGAACAGGGAGGAGGCGTGGGCGGTACTGCTCGCCCTCGCGGAGGCGGACGGCGCCGGGACCCGGGCCGTCCGGGACGCGGCACAGGGCACCGGGGAGACCCACGCCCGGATCGGGCGGCGCCTGCTCCAGGACATGCTGGCCGCCCCCGAGTCCGCGCCGGAGGCCTCCGCCGTACTGGCGGACCCGCCGACGGACGACCAGCTCGCGGCCGTACCCGCCGACACGGCGCTGGTGCTGGGCTCGGCCCTCGTCGTGTGGCTGTCCGTCCGGTTCGACGTCAAGATCACGCGCCGGGACGGCAAGAACAGCTACAGCCTGTCGTTCGGCAAGGAGCCGTCGCGCGCCGGAGCCATGGCCAAGGCGGTGGAGACCCTGGTCCGGCTGTTCCAGGGCGACACACCTCCGGGACCGTAGCCGCCGTGTCTACGGCGGGGAGGCCTTCGTCCCCGCCGTCGCGCGCCCCGTGGCGAGCCCGATGGCGGCGGCGACCGCCGCGAGCACGGCGACGCTGGTGAGGGCCGTGGGCAGGGAGAACCAGTCGGCCATGAAACCGATCGCGGGCGGGCCGAGGAGCATGCCGCCGTAGCCGAGGGTGGAGGCGGTGGCGACGCCGGTGGGACCGGCCAGGGCGCCCGCGCGTTCCACGGCCACGGGGAAGAGGTTGGCGAGGCCGAGTCCGGCGACGGCGAAACCGAGCAGCGCCGCCCACAGGGCGGGGGCGAGCGCGCCCAGCAGCATCCCGGCGGCGGCCGTCGTGCCGCCCGCCACCACGGTGCGGGTGCGGCCCAGGCGTTCCAGCAGGGTCGTCCCGGTCAGTCGGCCGACGGTCATGGCCAGCGCGAAGCAGGAGTATCCGATCGCCGCGACACCGGGGGAGGCGTGCAGGTCCTCCTCCAGGTGCAGCGCGCCCCAGTCGGCGAGCGCGCCCTCGCCGTACGCCGTGCACAGCGCGATCAGGCCGAAGACGGTCACCAGGGCGCGGGTACGGCGGTCCAGGCGGCGTGGGGCGCCCCGTGCCGTGCGCTCCCGGTCCGGCGGGAGGGGCGGTTGCTGGCGCAGCAGCGTTCGTCCGACCACGGCGGTCACCAGCAGGCCGACGACCGTGAGGCCGAGCAGATGACGGGTGGGCGACAGCACGCCCGCGACCAGTCCGCCGAGGCCCGCGCCGAGCATGCCGCCCAGGCTGAACGCGGCGTGGAAACTGGGCATGATCGGCCGCCGCAGGGCGGTGACGAGATCGACGGCGGCGCTGTTGAAGGCGACGTTGATGCTGCCGTACGCCGCGCCGAAGATCAGGAGTACGGCGCCGAGGGCCGCCGCGGAGTGGGTGAGCGGGGGCAGGGCCACGCTGAGGGAGAGGAGTACGGCGCACACGACCGTGACCTGGTGGCTGCCGTAGCGGCGGCACAGGCGGCCGGTCAGCATCATCGTGATGACGGCGCCCGCCGAGACGCAGAGGAGGGCGAGGCCGAGGGTGGTGGCGGAGGCGCCGGTCTGCTGCTTGATGGCGGGGATGCGGACGACCCATCCGGCGAAGACGAAGCCGTCGAGGGCGAAGAAGACGGTGAGGGCGGTGCGGAGCCGGGTGAGGTCCCTGCCGTTGTCCGGCACGACATTGTGCGAACGGGTTTTGTTTATTAGCGGCACAAAAGCAGGCTAGGTGGTGTGCCGGGGTGGGGCAAGGGTGCTGACCTGGCAGGCCGCGGCGCGGGTGCTCCTCGGCGGGGTAGGCGTGGGCGAGGGTGGGATGACCCCAGGCGGACTGGGCCGGTCCGTAGGCCGGTCCGATCGAGAGCCCGCGCGCGAGCCCGCCCATCAGGTGGGCGCGCCGGTCGGAGGCGGGAGCGGTGAGGGGCCCGGAACCGGAGGCCGGGTCGGCCGCCCCCCGGCTTTCGTGGCCAGCCTTCACCACTCACGCCGTACCGGTCAGGAGCCGGGTTCCGGCCGGTGGGCCGGGAAACGGGCGGGCCGGGATCCGCTCCAGCACTCCGCCCGCGAACACGTCGTACAGCGGCAGGGCCTCCAGGTGGACATAGCCGATGTGGCAGTCGCACACCGCCAGCGGGCAGGCGCGCGGGCGCAGCGCGGCGCGGTAGGAACCGTCGTACAGGTTGCCCAGTTCCGCGCGGACGAAGTGGCAGCGGCGCACCGTGCCGTCGCCGTCCACCGAGATCACGGACTCGCCGGTGCGGCAGGGCAGGCCCGCGCTGGTGTGCGGGCGGCGGCTGTAGGGGAACAGGGGGTCGAGGGCCGTCCACCCGTCGGCCTCGGCGTTCGTGTAGGTGTGGCCCTCCGCGGCATTGATCCACAGGTAGACATGGGCGGGCAGTTCGGCGCGCAGACGGCGGGCGTGCTCCAGGTGCTCGGGCAGGCCGACGACACCGACGCTGTGGCGGATGCCGCGGTCGGCCAGCTCCCGGCACTTGGCCAGGAAGCGGTCGTACGGGGTCTGGCCGGGGTGGTACGTGCACCACAGGGCGATGGTGTCCGGGTCGGCGTCCGCCAGCCAGTCCGTGCGGCAGCTGAGGTTGGTCTGGATCGCCACCCGGTCGATGTGGGGCAGGTGGCTCAGCTCGGCGAGGGTACGGCGGTACCAGGAGCGCACCAGGCCCTCGCCCCAGGGCGTGAACAGCAGGGACAGGCGGTCCTCCCGCTGTTCCGTCGCCCAGGTGGCGAAGCGGGCCAGCGCCTCGCGGTCCGCGGCGAGTTGGGCACGGCTGTCGCGGCGCTTGGCGAACGGGCAGTACGGGCAGTCGTAGTCGCAGGACGCCAGGGGGCCGCGGTAGAGGATCGTCAGGTTCATGGCCGACCCCGTCACTTGGTCTCGTACGCGGCCATGCGCCGCCGCACCGCCGGGGAGAACAACTCGGGGCCCAGCGCGTCCGAGTGGGCCAGGCCCTCGGGGGAGAGGCGCAGCAGCTCCGGGCCGGTGGAGTCGTCCAGCCAGCCCAGGGCCTCGAAGCGGGAGAGTTCGCTGGCGAAGTCGGCCTCGGGGGTGGTGCCGAAGCGGGTCCGGTAGTCCGGTGTCGGCATGCCCTCCACCTGGAGCAGCGACTGCAGCAGATGGCGGCGCCGGGCCTCGTCCGCGTTCATGCGCCAGCCGAAGTCCGCGTGCCGGAAGCCGTCGACCGTGCGGGCCGTGTAGTCGTCGACGATGCCGCGGATACGGTGCATGTCCACGGCGTAGTCGAAGGAGTAGTGCAGCGCCGAGGTGTACGAACGGGCGCCGCAGCCGAGGCCGATCATGCCGTCCGACTGGCAGGAGTAGTCCTCGCCGCCGGTCGCCGGGGCGTCCGTGCGGCGGAACATGCGCATCGACACCTGCTCGTAGCCGCGCTCCAGCAGATGGTCGCGGCCGAGGCGGTACAGGCGCAGCCGCTGCTCGTCCCACTCGGCGTCGGCCGCCGCCCGGTCGCGGCGGCGGTCAAGGCCGGTCAGGGGGCGGACGTAGAGGGGGTAGAGGTACAGCTCCTCGGGGCGCCAGGCGAGGGCGGCGTCGAGCGACTGGCGCCAGGTGTCGTCCGTCTGGCCCGCTATGCCGTAGATCAGGTCGATGTTGAGGACCGGGAAGCCCGCCTCGCGGATCCGGGTCAGGGCCGCCTCCACGTCCGCGCGGCGCTGTGGACGGACCGCCGTGCGGGCCTCGGTGTCGACGAAGCTCTGGATGCCCAGGCTCAGCCGGGTGGTGCCGCGCTCGGCGAGGACGGCCAGCCGGTCGGCCGTCGCCGTGGCGGGCGACGCCTCCACCGACACCGGGACCGCCCGCAGATCGGCGCCGAGACCACGCTCGGCCAGGTCGCACAGCCGCTCCAGCTCGGGGGCCGCCAGGAACGTCGGGGTGCCGCCCCCGAAGGCCGCGTTCGCGAACCGCGCGCCCTCGCCGAGCGCCTCGCGCACCGCGGTCGCCTGCCGCTCCAGCGCGTCCAGGTAGGCCGTGGTCAGTCCGTCCGGCGCCCCGATCCGCGTGAAGAGGTTGCAGAAGCCGCAGCGCACCTCGCAGAACGGGATGTGGAAGTAGAGCGAGAGGGCGTTCTTGGGCTCCTCGGCCCACAGGTCGCGCAGCCTCGCCTCCTCGCGGCGCAGCGGGCGGTAGGCGGTCTTGTGCGGGTAGGCGTAGACGTACTGCTGGTACGGGCGGACGGGGGGCGCTGCGTGGAGCGTGGTCATCGGGCCTCGTCGAGGAAGAAGTGGGCGTAGGGCACGGTCCAGACCACGTCGTGGCCGATGCGGTGGCCGGTGTAGCCGTCCTCGCCGTACGCGGTGCCGTGGTCGGAGCAGACGACGGCGAAGCACGGGCGGCGGCTGCGGGCGGCGTCGAAGAGACGGCCGATGTGCCGGTCCACGTACTCCAGCGCCGCGGCGTGGGTGGCCCGGGTGTCGCCCGCCTCGCGGGTGGCGCCGGGCAGATGGAACCAGTTGGGCTGGTGCAGCGCCGCCACGTTCACGAAGAGGAACAGACGCTGGTCGCGGGGGAGCCCCGCGACGACCTTCTCCGCGCGGGCCACCTGCGCCTCGAAGGACGTCGGCGAGGGCACCCCGAACTCCGGCTCCCAGTGGCTCTCCTGGAAGAAGCCGGGGAGCACCGAGCCCAGCGGACCCTGCTTGTTGAAGAAGCCGACGCCGCCGACGCACACCGTGCGGTAGCCGACGGCGGCCAGCCCTGACACCAGGTCGGGGGTGTCGTAGACGAAGGTGCCCGGCGCGGTGGTCTCGCTGCCCGCGAAGGCGGCGGCGAACAGCCGGGGGTGCGGGCCCGGGGTGACCGGTGTCGGCAGGAAGCCCGCGAACATGGCCTGGTGGGAGGCGTAGGTGAAGCTGCCGGGGGCGTGCCGCCGCTCCCATGCGCCGCCGGGCAGGTGCCGGGCCAGGTTCGGGATGCGCCCCGCCGCGGCCAGCTCCTGGGCCACGTCGTAGCGGAGCGTGTCCAGGGTGACCAGCAACAGGTCGTGGCTGCCGACGACTTGGTTCATGTCGATCGGCGGCGGCGCCGACGGGGACTCAGCCGGTGGCGTCATGGTGGTGCTCCTCGTGCTGTGCGTGCCGCGTCGCGGCCGGTACGGCGGCCACCTGGGCGCCGTAGGTGTCCAGACCCTCGGCGCCGCTGCCGGGCAGGCCGGTCAGACGGGGCAACAGGTCCCCGAAGGCGTTCACCTCACCGACGGTGAAGCGCCGCCAGCCGGTGGACGGCAGGACGTCCACGCCGACGCACAGCGTGCCCGGGAAGCACGCCGCCGCGCTCTCGGCGACCCGCAACGCGTCGTCGAGGCTGCCGCCCGCGGCCCGGATCGCCGCGCGGGCGGCACCCAGGTCACCACGGGCGCCGCCCAGGTGGAGGTTCGTCATGGGGTGCCGACTGGTACGCACAACGGCGTGCGTGGCGCGTCCGGCGACCACCACCACCCGCAGGTCGGCGGCCCGGCCGTCCTGCATGGCCTTCGGAACCCAGCGTTCCACATGCAGGCCGTCCGGGGCCAGCGCGTCGATCAGTGCGGCGACCTCGGGCTCCGAACCGTACTGCCGTACCCGCAGGGAGTTGAAGAGACGGCCGTCGGGGGCCGTCTCCACGGACGTCGTCGCCCTGACCCGGCCGGGACCGGCCACCGACAGCGCCACGACGCCGGACGCCGAGGAACCGTGCGCCGGTTTCACGAACGCCCGCGAGACGCCCGCCGCCCCCAACCGCTCCCGCAGGTCCGCCCAGCCGCCGACCGGACCCGGCAGGGCCGGGGGCACCGGGACGCCCGCCGTGGCCAGCCGCGCATGGCAGCGCCGCTTGTCGAACATCACCGCGACCTCCTCGGCGTCGAGGGACGGCACCGCACCCGCGCGCCGCGCCGCGTCCGTCACCTCGCGGACCGCCGCCGTGAAGCGGCGGTACCACAGCGCCGTGCCCTCCACCCGGGTGGAGTCGTCGGTGCCCCGCAGCAGCCGGTCGACCTCGGCGTTCTCACCGGGCGAGTCGATCCGCACGAACTCGCCCGGCGCGAAGGCGTACCGGCCGCGCAGCACGTCGAGCCAGGCCAGCACGCGGGGGGCCGGGTGGCCCGCCACGCGCACGGCGTCGGCGAACAGCGTCGTGCGCCGGTTCTCCGGGTTGCCCACGACGGCCCAGCGCGGGCCGGGCGCCCGGCCCCCCGTGTCACTCGGAGACGGCGACATACCGCCACTCCTGGTCCCCCCACAGATGCGGGCTGCGCGCGTCCGACAGGTCCACCTCGGTCCCGCCGGAGCCGAGCGCCGTGCGCACCCGCTCGGCCATGGCCGCACTGAGGAAGTGGTGGTGCAGGTCGAGCCGCTTGAGGTGGCTCAGCGGCTGGCCGCCGAGCAGGGCCTCGGCGCCGGTGTCGGTGAGGGTGCCCATGGACAGGCTCAGCGACTCCAGCTGGGCGACGACCGGGGCGGAGGCGACCGCCGCCGCGATCTCGTCCTGCAACTCGCTGTCCTGGAGGCCCAGATGGCGCAGGCCCGGGAACCGCCCGCCGCTCAGGACCGGGGCGAGGTCGGCGACCGTGGCGTCACCGCCGTACTGCTGGACGCCGAGCCACAGCTCCAGCCGCTCCAGCGCGGGCAGTTCGCTCGCGCCGATCGCCCGCACCACCTGGCCGGGCAGGCCACCCGACTCGAACCGCAGCACGCGCAGCGCCTCGTGGCGCACCGCGCGCAGCGACAGCTGTTCCTCGCCCAGCACCTGGGGGTCGCCGCCCCGCACGCCGAACTCCTCCAGCAGGGGGAAGGCCTCCAGTACGGGGGTGACGTCGGTGAGCTGGATCCAGGAGATCTCGCACTCCTCGCCGGTGACGTCGGCGAGGAACACGGCCCGCAGCGCGGGGAAGCGGTCCGCGTCGGCCAGGATCAGCTCCAGGCTGGGACGCAGCTCGACGTACTCCTCCTCCCACCAGGGCCCCAGGACCAGGGCCCGCACCTCGGTGCTCGGCACCCGGTCGGTGAAGCTCCGCCACACCTGCGGGAACGGCAGTTCACCGGCCTCGAAGCAGTCCAGCCGCCAGGCCACGGCATCGGCCGCCGGAAGGTCGGCCGGGTCCGCGTCGGGGTCGGGGAGCGTGAACACGGGCAGTCCGTGCAGCGTCGTGAGGTGTTCCGCGAAGGTCATGACGGCCTCACTCGGCGACGGCGGTGAAGCGGTGGACGACGCCGTCGTCCTCCCACTCCTCGCCGGTCTCGGACAGGTCGACCTCGACGCCGGACGGCTCGAGCGCGGCCCGCACCCGCTCGGCCACGCCTTCCGAGAGGAAGTTGTGGTGCAGGTCCAGCCAGGACAGATGGGTGAGCGGCTGACCGTCAAGGAGCGCCGTCGCACCCTCGTCGGTGAGCACGCCGAGCGACAGGTCGAGGGACCTGAGCTGGGCGACGACCGGGGCGGAGGCGACCGCCGCCGCGACCTCGTCCTGTATCTCGCTGTTGCGCAGGCCGAGATGGTGCAGGGCCGGGAACCGCCCGCCGCTGAGGATCGGGGCGAGGTCGGCGACCGTGGCGTCACCGCCGTACTCCGAGACGCCGAGCCATATCTCCAGGTACTCCAGCGCGGGCAGTTCGCTCGCGGCGACACCGCGCACCACCTCGCCGGGCAGGCCACCGGCCTCGAAGCTGAGCGTGCGCAGGCGCTCGTGCCGGACGGCCGGGAAGCGCAGGCCGGTGCCGCCGCGGATGCCCAGCTCCTCCAGCAGCGGGTAGGCGTCCAGGACCGGCGTGACGTCGTCGTGCTCGATCCAGGAGATCTCCGCCTCCTCCATCTCCAGGTCGCCGATGAACACGGCCCGCAGCCCGGTCAGCCGCTCCTTGGCGCCCACCAGCCGCCCCACGATGACGGAGGAGTCGCTCTCGTACGACTCGCCCCACTGGCCCACGATGAGCGCGCGGACGCCCGCGAGGTCCACCGTGTCGAGGAAGCGGTCCCACAGCTCGCCGAAGGTCTCCTTGCAGTCGTCGTCGTAGGGGTCGACGGAGAGCCGCCAGGCGACGGCGCCCGCCTCCGGCAGGTCCTGACCGGCACCCGGCGCGGGGAAGTCGAAGGCGGCGAGGCCGTGCAGTTCCTGCAGATGCTCGACGTGGGACATGACTGGTCTCCTCGGATGTGCGGACCCGGCGCCCTCGGCCGGCCCGCCAAGAGTTCTACCAAGCCGCACTGACAACACCGTTCGCGGGCTGCCCGCCGCCGCCCCGGTCCGAGGGCGTTGTCAGACCCCCCGCGTAGCGTCGTGGACATCGGTCGGCGAAGTGCCGACGGTGAAGGGAGACTTGTATGTACCGGCAAGGGGATGTCCTGATCGTGCCCGTGGCCGAGTCGGCGGTGCCGCCGGGCACGGACCGGCTGCCGGAGCAGCCGCGGGACGCTCGGGGGCGGCTGGTGCTGGCGCTCGGCGAGGTGACGGGCCACGCCCACGCCGTGGTCGGGCCGGGCACGCTGGTGCGGGAGACCGGCCCGTTCGGCGCCGCGTACCTCCATCTCCCGGACGGCGGGCGGGTGGTGCACGAGGAGCACGCGGCGATACCGCTGCCGAAGGGCTGGTACCGGGTGGTGCGGCAGCGCGAGTACGTGCCGGGCGCGGTGCGCGTCGTGGCGGACTGAGACGGCGGGGGAGAGCGAAGCGATGACGACGACCGGGACGAAGACAGAGACGGGGACTTCGGTGGCTGGGGCGGCTGCGATGACTGTGGTGGACGCTCCCGCGTCCACCGCACCGGCGGATGTGACGGTGCTGGACACGACCGCGAGGTGGCGTGCGGTCGGCGCCGCGACCGGACCGGCGGACCGTGCGGCGGCGGAGGACGGGGTGCGCCTGGCCTACCGGCTGGCCGGGCTGCCCGAGCCGGAACGGATCCTGTGGGCGGGCTCGCCCCGCGAGGGCGTCGCCCTGGCCGCACGGCTGACGGCGGAGGACGCGACCGGCCGCAGCGTCCGCGACGAGGTGCGCACCCGGCCGTGGGCGGCGGCGCGGCAGCGTGCCGCCGAGCGGCTCGGGACGTCCGGGTGGGCCGAGCACTGGCTGCTGACGGGCGCTCAGCTCTGGGACGGCACGACCGGGCTGACCGAGCGCATCAAGACCGGCGTGGTCGAGGCGCTGCCCGAGCTGCCGGGGGGTGAGCGGGCCGTCCGGCTGGTGCTGCTCGACGCGGTCCTCGGGCAGCACGACGCGGCCTGGCTGGCGGCCTTCGACGGCCCGGACGGCGAGGAGGGCCTCGCCGGGATCGCCGCGGTCGCGCGTGCGGCGGGCTGGTGGTGGCCGTACGAGAAGTGCGCCATCGTGACCGAACGCCCGGTGCGACTGCACCGCGACGAGGCGGGCCGCCTGCACCGGGGCGACGGCCCGGCGCTCGCCTTCCCCGACGGGTTCGCGCTGCACGCCTGGGGCGGCATGCCGGTGCCCGCCGCGTTCCTCGACGAACTCGCCTCGCTGACCCCGCGGCGGATCCGCGAGGAGGAGAACGCCGAGCTGCGCCGCGTGATGCTGGAGCACTACGGCTACGACCGCTATCTGGAGGAGTCCGGCGCGGAGCCCGTGCACCGGGACGAGACCGGGGTGCTGTGGCGGATCGAACTGGAGGGGGACGAGCCGCTGGTGATGGTCGAGGTCCTCAACTCCACCCCGGAGCCCGACGGCAGCCACCGCACCTACTGGCTGCGGGTGCCGCCCCGCACCCGGACCGCCCGGGAGGGCGTCGCCTGGACCTTCGGGCTGGACGCCGACGCCTACATACCGGAACGGGAGACGTGACGGGGCCGCTCCCCGACGCCGGGCCCCGGGTGCGATCGGCAGTTGCTATGTCTGGACCGGTGGGCTCCGGGGTGTGATCGGTAGTTCCTGCGTCTGGACCGGTGGGCTCCGGGGTGTGATCGGTAGTTCCTGCGTCTGGACCGGTGGGCTCCGGGGTGTGACCGGCAGCTCCTGCGTCTGGACCGCCTGGCTCCGGGGTCTGACCGGCAGTTCCCATACCCGCATCGCCGGGCCCCGGGCCCGACCGGCGGCCCTACGCCTGGACCGCCGTGGCCAGCGCCTCGCGCAGGCGGTCCAGCCACTGCTCGGCCGTGCCCGGCACCCACGGGTGCTCCTCCTGGAAGGCCGCCCAGTCCACGGCGGAGGGCCGTACCTCCGCCAGGCGCGCCAGCGCGGCGTCGGCGGCTGACGGATGGTCGGGAGTGCGGCGGGCGGAGACCACTCCCCGCCCCCCGAACACCCTCGCCAACAGTCCCCGGGACACCCGAACCCCCGGCGCCTCCGCGAGCAGCACCGCGTCGTACAGGTCCTTCCCCTGGGCGCACCCCTCGGTCGCGTCCGCGTGGAGCCACAGGAGCTTCCAGGCGAGGGAGAGTTCACGGCTCGCCGTACGCACGGGGGTGGGCCCGCTGCCGTCCGCGCTGGGGATCGCGGTGAGGACCGGGGCCTGCGGCAGGCGCTCGTCGCGGGCGAAGTCCAGCCGGGCCTCGCCGGACGACGTGCCCTCCGCCGACCAGGGGATCACCACGCGCATGCCGGGGCCGCCGCCGTCGGAGTACGACGAGTAGTGCACGGAGTATTCCGAGTACTCGGAATACTCGGGGTACTCGGAGTACGCCCAGGTCGGGTCGTCCCGGGCGCCGTCCGGATCCAGTACGACGCCCGGCGCGGCGACCGGTCGCCGTCGCACGAGGGCGAGCAACTCCTCGCGCAGCATGAGGGTGTCGGCGTCGGGCTCGATGAGCCAGTGCAGGCCCTCGGGCGGCAGGACGGCCCGCAGCCCGCCGGTGTCGAAGTCCTCGTGCTGCCAGATCTCGTACCGGGCGGCGCCGTCGGCGGCCTCCGGCCACTGCTGGACGTCCTCGAGCCCGGTGACGTAGGGGTGCGGATGCAGGGGGTCCAGGGGCACCAGGTCCGGCCGCCGGACGATCCAGTCGAGGTCGGCCGGTTCGCGTGCGGAGGAGCCCACCCAGGCGGGCATCACCATACTGCCGCGCAGGATCAGCGACTCGCCGAGCGGGGAGTCCGCGATGAGCCGGAGCAGATGATCGAGGACGGCACGGCGGGCCGGTTCGTGCCGCCGTGTCCCGTCCGTGTAGTCCGTCACGCCCCAGCTCATCACGGACGGCGCCCACGGGTCCACCTCGGAGATCGCGTGCGCGGTACTTACCAGAACGGGGGCCCACGTCGTAGCATGGAACCGAACGAATGGTCGGTTGGGGAGAGGGACGGATGGATACGGAGTCGGGACTCCAGACGCAACTCCAGTCGCAGTTCGAGGCGACCATCGCGCGGGACCAGCGGATCGAGCCGCGTGACTGGATGCCGGACGGCTACCGCAGGACGCTGGTCCGGCAGATCGCCCAGCACGCGCACTCGGAGATCATCGGGATGCAGCCGGAGGGGGAGTGGATCACCCGCGCCCCGTCGCTGCGCCGCAAGGCCATCCTGTTCGCCAAGGTCCAGGACGAGGCCGGGCACGGGCTGTATCTCTACTCGGCTGCCGAGACGCTGGGCGCCGATCGCGCGGAGCTGACCGAGCGGCTGATCGAGGGCCGCCAGAAGTACTCGTCGATCTTCAACTACCCGACCCTCAGCTTCGCCGACGTCGGCGTCATCGGCTGGTTCGTGGACGGCGCGGCGATCTGCAACCAGGTGCCGCTGTGCCGCAGCTCCTACGGGCCGTACGCGCGGGCGATGGTGCGGATCTGCAAGGAGGAGTCGTTCCACCAGCGGCAGGGCTACGAGCTGCTGATGACCATGATGCGGGGCACTGAAGGCCAGCGGGAGATGGTCCAGGACGCGGTGGACCGCTGGTGGTGGCCGTCGCTGATGATGTTCGGCCCGCCCGACCACGACTCGCCCAACTCCGCCCAGTCCATGGCCTGGAAGATCAAACGGCACAGCAACGACGAGCTGCGCCAGCGCTTCGTCGACATGACCGTCCCGCAGGCCGAGAAGCTCGGCGTGACGCTCCCCGACCCGGAGCTGCGGTGGAACGAGGAGCGCGGGCACCACGACTTCGGCACCCCCGACTGGGAGGAGCTGAAGCGGGTCATCACGGGCGACGGACCGTGCAACGCCGAACGGATGACACGGCGCCGGTCGGCCCACGAGGAAGGCGCCTGGGTGCGCGAGGCGGCGAGCGCGCACGCGGCCAAGCAGGCGGCGCGCGCGGCGAAGGGAGCGGTGGCATGACCGCCGAGAAGCGGGACTGGCCCCTGTACGAGGTGTTCGTGCGCGGCAAGCGCGGGCTGAACCACGTCCACGTGGGCTCCCTGCACGCCGCGGACGACCGGATGGCCCTCACCCACGCCCGGGACCTCTACACCCGCCGCAACGAAGGCGTGAGCATCTGGGTGGTGCGCTCCGAGCACATCGCCGCCTCCACCCGCGACGAGAAGGACCCCTTCTTCGAGCCGAGCGCCGACAAGGTGTACCGCCACCCGACGTTCTACGACATCCCCGACGACGTCCCCCACATCTAGCCCCGGCCGCGAGGAAACAGCCATGAGCGCCATGAAGGACGATCACGTCTACATGACCCTCGCCGAGGGGCACGAGGACGACACCCGCTGGGCCTACGGCACCGGCTTCGAGGACCCCCTGCACGGCGTGGACACCACCGTGCCCGACGGCGTCGACGCCGGGCGGCTGGCCGCCGAGTGCCTGGCACTGGCTGACGACGCGCTGGTCAGCGCCCAGCGGCTGGCCGAGTGGATCACCCGCGCGCCCGAGCTGGAGGAGGAGGTGGCGCTCGCCAACATCGGCCTCGACCTGCTCGGACAGGCCCGGCTCCTCTACACCCGCGCCGGACAGACCGACGGCACCGGCCGCGGCGAGGACGCCTACGCCTACTTCCGCGACCCCGGCGACTTCCGCAACGTACGCCTGGCCGAACTGCCCAACGGGGACTTCGCGTTCTCGATGGTGCGGCTGCTGGTGCTGTCCAGCTGGCGGCTCGCCCACTTCCAGCGGCTGTCGTCGCACGCCGACCCGGTGCTGGCGGCGGTCGCCGCGAAGGGCGTCAAGGAACTGACGTACCACCGGCAGTACGCGGCCGAGTGGGTGGTGCGCCTGGGCGACGGCACCGAGGAGTCGCACCGCCGGACGCGCACGGCCCTGGAGCGGGTCGGCCCGTATTTGGGCGAGCTGTTCACCGCCCACGACGCCCGGGACGAGGTCGTCGGCGTGCTGCGGCAGGTCACCGACGCGGGCGGGCTGCCCATGCCGCCGTACCGGCCGCTGCCCGGCGCCGGACGGGCCGGGGAGCACACCGAGCACCTCGCCCCGCTGCTGGCCGAGTTGCAGGGGGTGGCCCGCGCCCACCCGGAGGCGACATGGTGACCACCGCCCCGGAAGGCCTGGACGCCCGCCGCGCCCGCCGCGTCGCCGAGCGGGTGCCGGACCCCGAACTGCCCATGCTCACCCTGGCCGACCTCGGCGTGCTGCGCGGCGTCGAACTGACCGACGACGGGACGGTGGTCGCGAGCCTCACCCCGACCTACTCGGGCTGCCCGGCGATGGCGGAGATGCGCGCCGACGTGGCCGCCCGGCTGCGGGACGCCGGGTACGCGCGCGTGGAGATCCGTACGGTCCTCGACCCGCCCTGGACCAGCGACTGGATCACCCCGGCCGGGCGCCGCAAGCTCACCGAGCACGGCATCGCCCCGCCCGGCGCCGCACCCCGCCGGGACCCTGGACCGGTACCGCTGCCGCTGTCGCCCACCCGGCGCACCGTGCCCTGCCCGCGCTGCGGCTCGGCCGACACCGAGGAGACCTCCCGCTTCGCCGCCACGTCCTGCAAGGCGCTGTGGCGCTGCCGCGACTGCCGCGAGCCGTTCGAGTACGTCAAGGAGATCTAGATGACCGCGACCGTCCCCTCCCGGGCCGCACGCCCGCGCCGCCGTGCGGCCTTCCACCCGCTGCGCGTCGCCGACGTGCGGCGGCTGTGCGAGGACGCCGTGGCCGTCGGCTTCGAGATCCCGCCGGAGCTGGCCGAGGAGTTCGCGTTCGCGCCGGGCCAGTCGCTCACCCTGCGGCGGGACGTCGACGGCCGGGACGAGCGGCGCTCGTACTCCATCTGCGCACCGGCCGGTGCGGCGCCGCGCATCGGCGTGCGGGCGGTGCCGGGCGGTCTGTTCTCCTCCTGGCTGGTCAACGAGGTGCGCCCCGGCGACACCCTCGAGGTGATGGCCCCCACCGGCGCCTTCACCCCCGACCTCACCACCCCCGCCCACCACGTCCTGATCGCGGCCGGTTCCGGCATCACGCCCATGGTGTCCATCGCCGAGTCCGTGCTGGCCGCCGACGACCGTTCCACCGTCACCCTCTTCTACGGCAACCGGCGCACCGACACCGTGATGTTCGCCGAGGAACTGGCCGACCTGAAGGACCTCCACCCGACCCGCCTGCACCTCGCCCACGTCCTGTCCCGGGAACCCCGCGAGGCCGAGGTGCTCTCCGGCCGCCTCGACGCCGACCGGCTCGCCGCGCTCATCGGCGCCCTCGTCGACGTACCGGCCGCGGACCACTGGTGGCTGTGCGGCCCGCAGGGCATGGTCGGCGACGCCCAGCGGCTGCTGTCCGGCCTCGGCGTCCCCAAGGACCGCGTCCACCGCGAGCTGTTCTTCGCCGACGACGAACCCGTACGCGAGGTCCGTCACGAGGAGACCGGCCCGCGCGGACCCGTCAGCAAGGTCACCATCACCCTCGACGGCCGCTCCACCACCGCCGCCCTGCCCAGAGACCGCTCCATCCTGGAGGGCGCCCAGCGCACCCGCCCCGACCTGCCCTTCGCCTGCAAGGGCGGCGTCTGCGGCACCTGCCGCGCCCTGGTCACCGACGGCCGCGCGGACATGCGCCGCAACTTCGCCCTCGAGGACTCCGAGGTCGCCGCGGGATACGTCCTGACCTGCCAGTCGTACCCGGTCTCCGAGGCGCTGACCGTCGACTACGACAGCTGACGGCACCCCGGCGTTCCTGCTCATATCCCGGATACGTCATCGGTATTCACCCGTAACACTCCTGACGCACCCTCATCTGGCACCTCCGGTCTCAACTGCACCTCACCCCCCACGTGACCGGGTTGACCGCAATGCGCGCCCCGGCCCCCGTGCCGTGGGCGTGGGTGAGGAGGAGTGGATGGCTGCGGAGAGATCCACCGGGTCCCGGCGTGACTTCCTGCGTTCCGTGGGGATCGCGGGCGGCGCGGGAGTGCTCTACTCGGCGATGGGCGCGCTGGGCCTCGCGCCCGTTCCCGACGTCCGGGCCGAGCGGTACCGGCCGCCGAGCAGGAGCGACTTCACGCTCAGCGGGCGCGGCGCGAAGAAGGTCCTGGTGCTCGGCGGCGGCATCGCGGGCCTGGCCACCGCGTACGAACTGGGCAAGGCCGGTTACGACTGCCGGAT
Source organism: Streptomyces sp. NPDC057877 (assembly GCF_042796855.1). Classification (NCBI taxonomy): domain Bacteria; kingdom Bacillati; phylum Actinomycetota; class Actinomycetes; order Kitasatosporales; family Streptomycetaceae; genus Streptomyces; species Streptomyces sp. NPDC057877. The sequence goes on along the minus strand of NZ_JBHVMS010000001.1, from coordinate 499,404 downwards.
CCTGGAGGCGGGGGACCGGCCCGGCGGCCGCAACTGGACCGTCAGGGGCGGCACTTCGCTCACCGACCTCGACGGACGCAAGCAGACCGCGTCCTTCTCGAAGGGCCAGTACATGAACGCCGGGCCCGCCCGGCTGCCCCAGTCCCACGTCACCCTCGACTACTGCCGTGAACTCGGCGTGGAACTGGAGGTGTTCACCAACCAGAACGCCAACGCGTACATCTACCACGAGAACAGCGCCGCCCTCGCGAGCCGCCCCATCCGCTGGCGCACCGCGAAGGCCGACGTCTACGGCTATGTCTCCGAACTGCTCGCCAAGGCCACCGACCAGGGCGCCCTGGACACCCGGCTCACCGCCTCCGACAAGGAACGGCTGATCGCCTTCCTGCAGAGCTTCGGCGCCATCAAGGGCAAGGCCGACGGCTACGCCTACACCGGCACCGACCGTCGCGGCTACGCGGTCGAACCGGGCGCCGCCTTCGAGGCGGGCACGGTCCTGGGACCGGTTCCCTCCCTGTCGGACGTCATCGCCAGCGGCGTCGGACAGCGGTTCTCCTTCGAACTCGGCTACGACCAGGCCATGCTGATGTTCCAGCCGGTCGGCGGCATGGACGCCATCCCCTACGCCCTGGCCGAGGCGATCGGCCCCGACCGCATCACCTACGGCGCCCGGGCACTGGAGGTCACCGACCTCCCCGACGGCGCCGAGGTCACCTACCAGGACGCCCGCGGCCGGGTCCGCGGCCAGCGCGCCGACTTCGTGGTGGCCGCCGTACCGCCCATGGTCATGGCCCGCATCAAGCACAACCTCGGCGCCCAGGTCACCGCCGCGCTGGAGTACCCCACCGCGACGCCGGTCGGCAAGATCGGCCTGGAGTACCGCAGCCGCTGGTGGGAGACCGACGAGCACATATACGGCGGCATCACGCCGACCGACATGGACCTCTCCACGATCTGGTACCCGTCGTACGGCTACCAGGGCCGCCGCGGCACCCTCATCGGCTACTACCACTTCGGCGCCAACGCCCTCTCCTACGGCGCCCTGCCGCACGAGCAGCGTCTCGCGCGGGCGGTGAGCCAGGGCGTGAAGATCCACGGCGAGAAGTACCGCTCCGAACTGGAGCGCTCCTTCAGCGTGGCCTGGCACCGCACCCCGCACATCGAGGGCGGCTGGGTGGGCTGGCCCTCGCAGGACGGACCGGAGTACAAGCTCCTCAACCAGCCCGCCGGGCACGTCTACTTCGCCGGTGACTGGCTCAGCCACGTCATCGCCTGGCAGCACGGCGCCCTCACCTCGGCCCGCAAGGTCGTGACCGGTATCCACGAGAGGGTGATGGCGGCGTGAAGCGACGTACTCAGGTGCTCGTCGGAACCGTGCTGACCGGCTCGCTGCTGACCGGCGGCGCCACGGTCGCCGGTGCGGGCGGCTGGTGGCCCGGGCCCAAGGAAGTGCGGGTCATGCTGCCCGAGGGGCAGTCCAATCCCGCCATCGCCAACGGCGTGGTGACCGGGGGTGAGGTCGCCGGGTACCAGAGCAGCGGCCTCGGGCCCTCCGCCCTCAACCCCGCGGCCCCGGCCGGGACCCCGGAACGCTACACCGACCCGGCCCTCACCGAGGGCGCCGAGGGGGTCACCGTCACCGAGGCGCAGGCGCTCGTCGTCCTGCGCAACATCAGGACGAATCTGGCGGCGGCGGGCCTCACCCCGGCCGACGTCGTCACCATGAAGTGCTACCTCATGAAGCCGCCCGGCGCCCAGGTCGCCGACTACGCGGGCTGGAACCGCGCGTACCGGCAGTACTTCGCCAATGTCGACCTGGAGACCCGGCAGGTCGTGCCGGTGCCGATGGGTACCTCCGCGCCGCGGCCACCCCTGCTCGCCAACAAGGCCCGCCCGGCGCGGGCCACGATGGAGGTCGCCTCGCTGGCCGTACCGGGCTGGCTGGTGGAGGTGGAGGTGACGGCGGTGTACAGGAAGCGCTGATCGAGGGGGCACGCCAGGGTCAGCCCGGCGTGCCCCGCTCACCGGCCGACCGGATCACCGTCCGGGCCGCACGGCTGCGGCAGCAGCACGGCATGGCCCCCGTGCCGGAGCGGCGTACCGAGCCGCAACCGGTCGGCCTCCTCCCCGGTCACCGCGTCGACGAGATGCACCTCGCCGTGGCCACCCCGCGTCACCGCCACCCAGTCCGCGTCCGGCGACGCGGCCACCGCCCGGCGCTGGACGCCCTCCCAGGGCGTGCCCCCGGCGCGGGGCGCGCCGTCCATGGCGGGCAGCGGGACACGGCGCACCGCCCCCTCCGGCTCGCCCAGCAGGACGAGTTCGTCGCCGCCGGGGTGGATCCGGGCGAACGCCGTGTGCCGCCGGGCCGGGGCCAGCCGGAAGACCAGTCCCGGGCCGAGGTCGGTCAGGGTCGTGGCCCCGGTGCCGAGGTCGTGGCGCCAGGCCTGGTTGGTCCACTCCGGCCAGCGCAGCGGGTCGGCGGGGCCGCCGCGCAACGTCGACCACAGGGCTTGCCGCCGCCCGTCCAGCCGTAGGTACCAGCCCCGCGCGGGCGCGCCCCACGGAATCACCGGCTCCGCGACCAGAGTGCCGTCCGCCCACCGCGCCCGGTGCACTCCCTCGCCGGTGGCCGCGAACACCCGTCGCTCGCCCGGGTCCTGGGCGTCACCGTGCCCGTCGTCCGGCAACGGCAGGGTCGCGACGGGGGTGACGGGCGGGCAGCCGGGCGGTGCGGCGAGCAGATCGGCGTACCGGTGGACGTCCAGGGAGCCGGGCTCACGGTGCCGCAGCACGACGACCGGGTCCCCGGGGCCGAGCACGGTCACCCCCGGCTCACCGACCCGGGTCCGCACCCGCGCCGCGTCGCCGGTGGCCAGGTCCGCGACGGTGAGCAGGTCCGACCAGGGGGCGCCGTTCCTGCCCAGTCCCGTCGTGACGGCCACCCATCGGCCCGACGGATCGGTGGCGAGGTGCTCGGCCGGTACGGCCACGGGTATCGCGGCGGCCACCGGTTCGGGTCCGTACGGGTCGAGGACGAGCAGTTCCCCGCGCCGGTCGTCGACACAGGCCACGCGTCCGCGCGACAGCGACAGGAACCCGGCGTGCTCCGAGAGGTGACGGCCCGTCAGTTCCCAGAGGACGTCACCGTCGGGGACCGTCACCGCGTACACATGGCCCGCCATGTGGTCGGAGACGAGGAGTAGCGGGTCGGTGGTCATGGGCGGCCTCCATCGGTGATCCGGAACCTCTGACTGAAAATGATTATCATGTATGGTCGGTGCGTTCCGGACCACGAACAGAAGCGAGGGCACCGAATGCTGCGCTCCCCCTGGAGAGTCATACGACGCGGCCTGGCCGCCGCCGTCCTGGGCGCGGCCCTGCTGGGCTGCGGCGCCGCCACCGAGACGGAGGAGACCGCGAACGACGCCGGGAGCGACGTCACCGACGTCACCGTCGAACCCATCAAGGAGACCCGGCGCCTGACCGACGCCAACGGCGTCACGATCTCCCTGGAGGAGAAGCCGCAGCGGATCGTCTGCCTCGTCGCGCTCTGCGACGACATCCTGACCGAGCTGGGCATCACCCCGGTGGCCAGCAACAACGAACTCCTCGCCCAGCCCGGCTTCCTGGGCGAGGCAAAGGCCAAGGAGGTCGCCGTCATACCCGGCGGGTTCATCGCCCCCGAGGTGGAGGCGATCCTCTCCCACAAGCCGGACCTGGTGATCGGCCTGGAGGACACCCACGGCAAGCTGGCCCCCGCGCTGAAGGGCGCCACCACCTTCTGGCCCATGCAGCCCGCCACCTGGCAGGACAGCGTGGCCTACCTGCGCGACACCGCCGCGCTCACCGGCCGCACGGCCCAGGGCGAGAAGGCCGAGAAGACCTTCCGCACCAAGCTCGCCGAGGCCGAGAAGGGCAGGAGCGACAAGACCGCGCTCATCATCTACGGCAGCGACGAGAACTTCGGCGTCGCCACCCCCGGCACCGACGTCGCCGCCGGACTCTTCCCGAAGCTGGCCGACTACCCCTGGAAGTCCCGTGGCGTGGAGGGCAGTTACAGCCTGGAGGAGATCCTCGCCCAGGGCGTGGACGTCCTCTTCGTCGAGACCCTGAGCTTCGGGGAACCGGACGGCAAGCTGTCCGAGAAGCTGGCGAAGAACCCGCTGTGGGGGAAGATCCCGGCCGTGCGCGACGGGAACGTCCACGAGGTCAACTCCGAGGTGTGGGCCAAGGGACGCGGCACCCGCTCACTGGGCATCGTCCTCGACGAGGCCGTGGCCGCGCTGCGGTGACCGGACGGCCGTACCCCAGAACACAGCTCCTGACCCTGCTCGCCCTGCTGGTGGCGGCGGCCCTGTGCGCGCTGAGCCTCGGCACGCCCTACGTCCCCCCGCACCGGCTGTTCGGCGGGGGCGACGGGATCACCCGCGTCGTCGTCACCGAACTGCGCGTGCCCCGGCTGGTGCTGGCGCTGCTCGCGGGGGCCTGTCTGGGCGCGGCGGGGCTGGTGCTCCAGGAGGCGCTGCGCAACCCCCTGGCCGTCCCGGAGATGCTGGGCGTCTCCTCGGGGGCGGCCCTCGGGGTCGCCGCACCCCTGGTGCTGGCGGTGGCGGTGCCCGCCGCCGTACAGCCCCTGCTCGCCATCGGCGGGGCGGCGCTCGGCGGCGGGCTCACCCTGCTCGCCGCCGGGCTCGGGCGCAGCCCGTCCGCCGTGCTGCTCACCGGCGCCGCGGTCGCCGCCGCGCTCCAGGCCGCGCTGCTGGTGCTGATGGTGATGGCCGACCAGCTCGACCTCCAGCTCATCTACCGGTATCTGCTCGGCTCGCTCTCCGCCCGCACCTGGGACGACGTGACGGGGCTGTGGCCGTGGCTGCTGGTCGCGGTGCCCGCGCTGGTGCTGTGCGCACCGGTGCTCGCGGTGCTGCGCCTCGGCGACGACGACGCCGAGGCGCTGGGGGTACGCGTGCGGCGGGCCCGGTTCGCGGCGCTCGCCGTCACCGTCGTGCTGATCGCGCCGGTGACCGCCGTGTGCGGGCCGGTGGCCTGGGTCGGCTTCCTCGCCCCGCACCTGGCCCGGCGCCTCAACCCCCGTGCCGACGCGGTGCGCTGGCTGCCCTGGTCCGCGGCGTGGGGTGCGGCCGTCGTGGCCGTCGCCGACGTGCCCGCCCGGCTCGCGCTGGCGCCGGTGGAGACCCCGGCCGGTGCCTGGACGGCGCTGCTGGGCGTGCCGGCCGGGGTGGCGCTGCTGCGGAGGTCCCGATGAGGGCGCGCGCGTGGGGCGTCCTCGGCGCGCTCCTGCTGCTGGCCTCCGCCGCCTCGCTGCTCGCCGGGCGGGCCATGTCCCCGCCCGTGGTGTGGGACGTACTCACCGGCGGCGGAGGCGAGCTGGAGCGCCATGTGCTGTTCCGGCTGCGGCTGCCGAGGCTGCTGGTGTCGCTCGGGGCGGGCGCCTGCCTCGGGGTGGCGGGTCTCGTCCTCCAGTCGGCGCTGCGCAATCCGCTCGCCGGGCCCGAGGTCACCGGGGTGACGCCGGGGGCGGTCCTGGGCGCGGTCACCGCGACCGGGCTGGGGCTCGCGGGGTGGCAGTCGCCGTTCGCCGTGGTCGTCGCCGCGTGCGCGGGCGGCTGCGCCGGGGCGGGGCTGTTGTGGCTGCTGACCGGGCGGGGCCGGGCGGACCCCGCGCAGACCGCCGTGCACGGGGTGCTGGTCTCGGCGGTGCTCGGCGGGCTGACGGCGATGGTGCTGCTGGTGGCGCCGGGCGAGCTGGGCAGTGTCGTGCAGTGGCTGGTCGGCACCACGGAGGGCCGGGTGTGGGAGCACTGGCACCTGCTCTGGCCCTGGGCGCTGCTCTGGGGCGCCGCGGCGTGGCTGCTGACCGGGCCGCTGACCCTGTTGCGCTGCGGGGACGAACTCGCCGCCGCCGCGGGGCTTTCGGCCGCCCGCGCCCGGACCCTCGCCCTGCTGTGCGCGGTGGCGCTGACGGCGGGCGCGGTGGCCTCGGTGGGCGCGCTGGGCTTCGTGGGACTGCTCGTACCGCATCTCGCGGTGGCCGTCTTCGGCGCCGATCTACGGGTCTCCCTGCCCGGCGCCGGACTGCTGGGGGCGGTCGTGGTGGGCGGGGCGGACGCGGCGGCGCAGGCGGCGTCGCGGCTGCTGGCCCTCGCGCTGGACAGCGACCGGCTCACCCTGCCCGTCGGGGCGCTCACCACCTGCGCCGGGGCGGTGGCGCTGCTGGTGGTCGTGCGGCGCACACCGGGCGGGAGCTTCTAGGCCGTGCGGAAATCCTCAGTGGTGAAGGACCGAGAACATGAGCGAACTCACGGGCATCCGCGTGGAGGACGTCCACTTCGGATATCCCGGCCGACCGGTGCTGAACGGCGTCGAGTTGACCGTCGAGCCGGGCGAACTGACCGCCCTCGTCGGCCTCAACGGCTGCGGCAAGTCCACCCTGCTGCGGCTCGCGGCCGGGCTGCTGCGCCCCGGCGCGGGGCGGGTGCTGCTCGGCGGCCACGACCTGGCCCGCCTCTCCCGGCGCGCCGCCGCCCGGCACGTGGCCCTGCTGCACCAGTCGGCCCCGGCCGTCCCCGGTATGACGGTACGTCAGCTCGTCCGCCAGGGACGGTACGCCGCCCGCGGCCCGCTCGGCATGCTCCGCGAGGGCGACGACGCCGTGGTGCGGCGCGCGCTGGCGGACGTGGGCGTGACGGGGTGGGCGGACCGTCCCGTCGACGCGCTCTCCGGGGGTGAACGCCAGCGGGTGCGGCTGGCGATGGCGCTCGCGCAGGACACCCGGGTGCTGCTGCTGGACGAGCCGACCACCTATCTCGATCTGCACCACCAGCTCGACGTGCTCCGGACGGTGGTGCGGCTGCGCGAGGAGCGCGGTCTGACCGTCGTCATGGTGCTGCACGACCTCGCCCACGCCGCCCGGTTCGCCGAGCGGATCGTGGCGCTGCGGGACGGCCGTGTGGTGGCCGACGGGGCGCCCAAGGAGGTCGTCACCCCGGACTTCCTCGCGCGGGTGCTGCGGGTGGCGGGCCGGGTGGGGCGGGACCCCGAGGGGGGGTGGCCCGTGTGTTACCCAGATCACCCTCTCCACGACTAGCGGAACGATAATCATATTCATTAACTTCTCTCGTGTGGTGATCAGCGGATCGCCACAACTCCCAAGTGAAGGAGGAACGTTCATGGAGAACGAGCAGGTCTTCGCTCCGATCGCCGACCCGGGTCAGCTGGCCCACGACTCGGCGTCCCACTCCAACGCTCTCGTCGAGAACCCGTTCGAGGACACCGAGGAGTAAGCGAGGGCGACTCCCTCACAGCGGGCCCGCCCAGGTGCCTCCGGGCGGGCCCGTCTCCCTCCCGACCCACCCTCAGAACCCCAGGAGAGCCGACGTGTCCCGCAGCCAGCTCGCACCGGGTGTCGAAGTCGTCGCCGTCGAGGGGCGCGGCCTGGCCGTCCGCACGGCCGACGGCGAGTTCCTCCAGGTCCGCACCGGCGACGCGGACCCGACGGCGCTGCTGGCCCGGCTCGCCGGGCGGACCTCCGACCCCGACGCCGAAATCGACCGACTGACAGCGGCGTTCGAGGACGCCGGATACCTCGCCCCCGAACCCGCCCCCGCCTCCGACCCCGCCCCCGCCTCCGACCCCGCCCCCACCCCTTGGCCCGCCGAACGCCGGAAGATCCTCCTGCTCGGCGACCCCGCGCTGACCGACCCCCTGGCCCACTCGCTGCGGGCCGCCGGTGCCGACCCCCACCCCGGCACACCACCGGAACCGGACCGCGCCCCGGACGCCGCCGCGGTCGTGTGGTGCCTCGACGGACCCGTGCCCGCGGGGCTCTGGGACAGCGCCGACCGGCTCCCCGAGCACGGCGTCGCCTGGCTGCGCTGCCACCGCGAGGGCTGGCAGGCCTACGTCGAACCCCTGGCGGCGCGCGCCGGGGACGTCACCTCGGCCCACGTCCGTGCCCGCCGCCTCGCCGCCACCCCCGCCCACCGCGAACTGGCCGCCTACTGGACCGGCCCCCGCACCACCGGCGCCCCCGTCCGTCCCACCAGTGCGACGGCCGGACTGCTCGCCGCACTGCTCACCGACGACCTCACCCGATGGGCCACCGACGCCCCCGACCCCGGCCCCCTGCCCGCCCGGCGTCGTCTGCGCCGCGTGGACCTGCGCACCCTGACGGTCACCGAGCACCCCGTGCTGCCCGTCCCCACCGTCGCCCGGCATCCGGTGAGCGCCAGGTGACGTCGTACACCACGACCGTGCACGGCCTCGCCACCGACGTCCGGCTCCCGGACGGCGCCGGGCCCTTCCCGGCCGTCCTCGTCCGCACCCCCTACGACCGCCGACGCCACCGCGCCGAACTGCGCGGCTGGACGCGCCGGGGCTTCGCCGCGCTGGCCCAGGACGTGCGCGGGCGGCACGCGTCGCCGGGGCGTTGGCGTCCCTACGACGGTGAGGCGGCCGACGGCGCGGCCACCGCGCGCTGGATCCGCCGCCGCTCCTGGAGCGACGGACGCCTGGTGGCCTCCGGCGCCTCCTACGCCGCCCACTGCGCCCTCGCCCTCGCCCTGGAGGCGCCCGAGGACGCCCGCCCGGACGCCGTCATCGCCGCCGTGCCCGCGCTCGGCATCGCCGACACCGCCCGCGAACCCTCGGGCGTCGAACGGCTGCTGACCCGCGCGGGCTGGTGGGCGGCGCACGGCGACCGCCCGGACTCCGAGGAGAGCGCGCTGGCGAAGGCCCTCGCGGCCGACCCCGCACTTCTCACCCACGTCCCGCTCCTCGACCTGCCCCGGCGGCTCGGCCGGGACCTGCCCTCCTGGCCGGACGTGTGGGCGCGGCGCGAGAGGGGGCGGCTGATCGTGCTCGGCGCGCGGGCCGCCGTACCGCTGCTCGCCGTCGGCGGACACCGCGACCACTTCGCCGAGGACACCGCCGACCTGTGGCACCGCTGGGGCGGACCCTCGGCACGCCTGCTGATGGGCCCCTGGGGACACGCCCTGACCGCCGACGCCGATCCCGCGCACCGGGTCGACCTCGGTGACCTGTACGCACGCTGGGCGCACGCCGCCCTCGCCGGGCGGCTCGCGGCGGGACGGTCCGGCGCGGTGGCCCTCGGCGGCAGCCCGCTGTGGCTGACGGCGGACACGCAGGGAGGGCCGTACGCCCCGGCACTGCGGCTGCTGCACGGCGCCGCCTTCACCGCCGACCCCGAACACCCGGTCAGGTCGGACGAGTTGACGGTGCCCGCCACCGGCACCCCCGACCGCTGCCTGCTCGTCACCCCGCCCCTGCCGCGCCCCCTGGACCTCCTCGGCCCCGCGGAGGCCCGTCTGCGCGCCACCGCCGACACACCCGGCGCCGACTGGGCGGCCCGGCTGGTCGCCGTCACCCCCGACGGGCACGCCGAGCGACTGGCCGTGGGGATCGTCCGGCGCCACGAACCGCCAGGCCACATGGCGGAGTTCGGGGTCCCCCTCGGCCGGATCGCCCGGCGGCTGCGGGCCGGGACCCGGCTGCGGCTGGAGGTTGCCGGGCACCACTTCCCGGCGCACGCGCGCAACCCGCACACCGGCGAGGACCCGGTCACCGCCACCCGCCTCACCGCCTCCGCCCGCGAGGTGCACCACGCCGGGCTGCGGCTGACCGCGCTCGCCACCCGCCCCCAACCCACCGACCCCACCGAGGAGATCCTCCGATGACGGCGCTGCCGCTGGAAGCCCTGGTCGACCCGGTCTGCGGCGTCGTCCGCAAGGTCAAGCCCGTCGAACACCCCACGGGCGCGCCGCCCCGCTACACCGCCATGACCGCCGAGATCTCCGACGCCCGCAGACTCGGCCTGTGGCCCGCCGACCGCGTCTCCCTCGGCACCTCCTTCGGGGACCCGCAGACCGCGCGCGTCGCCGCCATAGCCGAGGGCGTCGAACGCTACTGCGGCAACCGCGTCCCACCGCCCGGCCACCCCGACGCCCCCCTGCGCGCCACCGCCGCCGAACTGGCGGGCAAGGGGCTGCCCTTGTACGGGCCCGGGGAACTGCCGTCGTACGCCGACTGGCAGTACGCCCGCGAGAGGTTCCCCTACCGCCCGCTCACCGCCGACACGCCCGCGCTGTGGGCCCGGGGCACCGATCGGCTGCCCGGCGGGGAGCGGGGCGAGGTGTGGGCGCCCGTCGCGCTCACCCATCTCAACTGGCGGCAGGGGGACCTGCGCGCGCTGCCGCGTACCCACCACCTCAACTACGCGGGCATCGCCACCGGCCAGGGCTTCGAGGACGCCGTGGAGCGGGCGCTGCTGGAGATCGTCGAGCGGGACGCGCTGGAGGTGTGGTGGCACCTCGACGGGCCCACCCGCGGCATCGACCCGGACACCGTGCCCGGCCTCGCGGACGACCTCGCCAGGTCCGGGCTGCGGGTGTGGCTCGTGGAGATGCCGTCCGAGTTCGCGCCCTGCGTGGCGGCCCTCGTCCACGATCCACGGCTCGACCTGTACGCCGCCGGGTTCGCCTGCAAGTACGACCCCGCCGAGGCCGCCCGCAAGGCCGTCCTGGAAGCCGTCCACACCTGGGTCTTCACCCAGGGCCTCACCGACCCGGACGGCTGGGTCTTCCAGGCCGTGGACGCCGGACTGCTCGCCAAGGGCCTCTACCTCGACCACCGCGCCGACCGCCGCTACCTCGACGCGTGCGGCGAGCGGTTCGGGCACGTACGGGACCTGGGCGCCCATGTCCAGGTGTGGCTGGACCCGCGCACGGCCGCCGAGGCGCGGCGCTTCACCGAGCCCGCGCACGGCGTCGTCCCGCTCGACGCCGTGCCGTCCGGCAGCCGGGAACGGCTGGAGGGCGCCCTGGAGCGGGGCGGACACCGCGTCATGACCTTCGACCTCACGACGGAGGACATCGCCGAGACGGCGCTGCGCGTCGCCCGCGTCCTGGTCTCCGGGCTGCTGCCCAACGCCCCCGCCGCCTTCGGGTACTTCGGCTGCCCGCGCCTCGCCGAGGCCGCCGTCACCCGCGGCTGGCGGGCCACCGCGCCGAGCGCGCCGGACGACTTCACCCTCCTTCCCCCGCCACACATGTGAGCCGTCCCGTGGACCTCGTGACCGCCCTCGACCGGGCCCGCGGCACCGAGCCGCCCGGCCCCGACACCCCCGCGGGCCCGGCCGTACCCGACTGGCCCGGCCCCGCGCGCGAGCTGCCCCGCGCCCGGCGGCCCGGACAGCTCGACCTGGGACGGCTGCTGCGCCTGTCCCTGGCCGCCGCCGACCCCACCGGACGACTCCGGCCCACCCCCTCCGCGGGCGCCCTGCACCCCGTCGACGCCCGGCTCACCGTGGGCGCCGACTGCACACTGCCGTCCGGCCGTTACGGCTACGACCCCCTGCGCCACCGCGTCCACCACCTCGGCCCCGTGCCGCCCGACGACACCCCGCCCGGGGCCACCGTCGAGCTGTCCGTCACCGCCCGCCGCACCGAGAGCCACTACGGCCACCGCGCCGGGCCCCTGCTCCTGCTCGACACCGGGCACGCCGCCGCCGCGCTCTGGCTCGCCGCCCGCGCCCTGGGGACCGGACCGGTCACCGCCCACCTGGACGGCGCGCGCGAACACCCCCTCGCCACCGTGCGCGTCCTGCCCGGCCACCGCCCCGAACAGGCCCCGCTCTGCGCCCTGCTCGCCCGCCGCAGCGCCCGCCCGCCGCTGCCCGGCACCCCCGCCCCCGGCGACCTCCGCGCCCTGCTCACGACCGCCGAGACCGCGGGCGCCGGACACCTGCGCTGGTGCGTCGCCGTCGGCGGGCCCCGCCCCGAGCTGCTCGAACGCGCACCCGACGGCACACTGCGGCGGCTCGCGGCGGGGGAGGCCCGGCCCACCCTCGCCGCCTGGGCGGCCGGACAGCGCTGGATCGCCGACGCGGGCGCCGTACTGCTCGGTTACGGCTGCCCGACCGGCGCCGACGCCACCCGCGTCCGGCGCGACCACCTGCACGCCGGATACGCCGTCGGACGCGCGCAACTCACCGCCGTACGCCGTGCTCTGGCGAGCCGTCCGGTCGGCTCCTGGCAGGGCGCGGACCTGGGGGCCGCGCTGGGCGGCGCACCCCGACAGAACTGGATCGTCCACGGCCTGGCCCTCGGGTCCGGCCGACCCGAGGAGGGGACCAAGTGATCGTCCATCCGGAGCTGCGCCGCGCCGCCCGCCACGCACGGCGCACGCTGCTTGCGGCCACCCTGCTGCAAGGCGCCGTCACCGTGGGCTGGCTCGCCCAGGCCGTGCTGCTGGCCCACGCGCTCGCCGCCATCGCACGCGGCGACACCGGCCCGCTGCCCCCGCTGCTCACGGCGGTCGCCGCCACCGTCGCCGTCCGCGCCGGGCTCGGCCTCGCCCAGCGGCGCACCGCCGCCCGCGCCGGGGCCCGCGTGAGGGTCCGGCTGCGCGACGACCTCCTCGCCCACCTCGGCCGCCTCGGGCCCGCCCATCTAACCACCGCCCGCGCCGGAGCCGTACGCACCACCCTCGTCGACGGCGTCGAGGGCGTCGACGCCTACGTCTCCCGCTACCTGCCCCAACTGACCGTCACCCTCGTGGCGCCGCCCCTGCTGCTCACCGCCGTCGCCGTCATCGAACCGCGCGCCCTGCTCGGCCTGGTCCCCGCGCTGCTGCTGGCCCTCGCCGGACCCCGCGCCTGGGACCGGCTGCTCGCCCGGCGCGGCAAGGAACACTGGGACACCTACGAGGGACTGGGCGCCGACTACCTGGAAGCCCTCCAGGGCATGCCCGCCCTGCGGGCCGCGGGCGCCGTCAGCCGCACCCGGCGACGGCTCGAACAGCGGTCGGCGGCCCTGCACCGGGCGACCGTCGCCAAGCTCCGCGTCTCCCTCGTCGACACCGGCATCACCGACCTCGCCATCCAGGGCGGCACCGTCGCCGCCGCGCTGCTGGCCTGCTGGTCGTCGGTGACCGGCGCGACCGGCGCCACCGGCACCTACCTGGTGCTGCTGCTGGCCGGGGAGTGCTTCCGGCCCGTGCGCGACCTGGCCCGGGAGTGGCACGCCGGATACCTCGGCGTCTCCGCCGCCGACGGACTCGCGGCCCTGCGCGCCGCCGCACCCGCCGTGCGGGACACGGGAACGGCCGTCGCCGACTGGGCGGGCCCGCCCCGACTGCGCTTCGAGAACGTCGAGTTCACCTACCCGGGCGCCGACCGGCCCACCCTGCGCGGCGTCACCTTCACCGCCGAGGCCGGACACACCACCGCCGTCGTCGGCCCGTCCGGCGCGGGCAAGTCCACCCTGCTCGCCCTGCTGCTGCGCCACCACGACCCCCAGCGCGGCCGGATCACCGTCGACGGCCTCGACACCGGCGCCTACGCCCTCGACGCGCTGCGGCGCGGAATCGCCGTCGTCTCCCAGGAGACCTACCTCTTCCACGCCACCATCGCCGCCAACCTGCGCCTGGCCCGCCCCGGCGCCACCGACGACGACCTCGCGCACGCCGCCCGCACCGCCGGGATCCACGACGAGATCGCCGCCCTCCCCGACGGCTACGCCACCGTCCTCGGCGAGCGCGGCGCCACCCTCTCCGGCGGCCAGCGCCAACGGCTCGCCCTGGCCCGGGCGCTGCTGGCCGACGCGCGCGTGCTCGTGCTCGACGAGGCCACCAGCGCCGTCGACGAACGCCGGGAGGCGGACATCGTGCGGGACCTGACGGCCGTCGCGGGCGGGCGGACCGTCCTCGTCGTCGCCCACCGGCTGGCCGCCGTACGGCACGCCGACAGCATCGTGGTGCTGGACGGCGGACGCGTGGACGCCATCGGGGAGCATCCCGACCTGGTGGCCGCCGGGGGGCTGTACGCCCGGCTCGCCGTGGCCGGGCTCGCGCAGGGCGGGGGGCACGCCCGGTGAGCACCGCCGACACCGCACGCGCGCGTGGGTCGCTGCGCGCCCTGCTGCCCGTCCTCGCCGGGCACCGGGCCATGATGGCCCGCACCTGCGCCGCCGCCCTCGCCGAACAGGGCTCGCTGGTCGCGCTGGTGACGCTCGCCGCGCACACCGTCGGCACCGCGGTCGCCTCCGGCCGCGCCCCGTCGACGGGCACCGTCCTCGCGCTGGCCGCCCTGGTCGTCGTACGCGCCCTGATGACCTGGCGGGAGATGGACCTCTCGCACGACCTGGCCTACCGCGTCCTGGCCGAGCTGCGGGTCCGCGTCTTCGACGGGCTCGCCCGCAGCGCGCCCGCGCGGGTGGCCGGGAAGCGCAGCGGCGACCTCGCGGCCACCGCCATGGCGGACGTGGAGGCGCTGGAGTTCTTCTACGCCCACACCACCGCCCAACTCCTCGCCTCCGGCACCGTGTTCACGGCCGGTACGGCGGTACTGGCGTCCGTGGAGCCCTGGTTGCTGGCCGCCGTCGTACCGGTCGCGGTACTGCTGGCCGTGGCGCCGTTCGCCGACGCGCGCGGGCGCACCGCACGCGGGGCCCGCACCCGGCAGGCCGCCGCCGACCTGTCGGCGGACACCGTGGAGACCGTCGACGGGCTGCGCGAACTGCTCGCCTTCGGCGCGCTGCCGGAGCGCCGCGCCCGGCTCGCCCGGCAGGGCGGGCGGCTGGGGGAGGCCCAGCGCGCCGAGGTCACCTGGGAGGCGATGGCGGCGGCCGTGCGCGAACTGCTCATCGTCCTCGCCGTGCTCGGCGTGGTGGCCGCCGCCGCGGGGGCCGTCGCCGCCGGACGCCTGGACGGCGCCTGGGCGCCCGCCGCGATGGCGCTGGCGCTGGCCGTGCTGGGCCCGGTCGCCGAGTCGGCCCGGTCCCTGAGCCAGGCCATGGGCCTGCGCGCCGCCGCGTCCAGGGTCGACGCCGGGATCAACGCCCCCACCCTCGCCCCACCGCCCACCACACCCAGGCCCCTCCCGCCGGGACCCCTCGGCGTCCGGCTGCACGACGTGAGCTTCGGCTACGGGGACCGCCGCCCGGTGCTCCGGCACACCGAACTGACCGTCCCCGCCGGGCAGACCCTCGCCCTCGTGGGCACCTCGGGCGCGGGCAAGTCGACCTGCGCCCATCTGCTGGCCCGGTTCTGGGACCCGACGGCGGGGGCGGTGCACCTCCTGCCCGCCACCGGTGACCCCGTCGACCTGCGCGACCTCGCCGACGCCGAACTGCGCGCGGCCGTCGCCGTCGTCGGCCAGGACAGCCCCCTCTTCCACGGCACCCTGGCCGAGAACCTGCGGCTGGCGGCGCCCGGCGCGGACGGCCGACGCCTCGCCGAGGTGGCGCGGCTGTGCGGGGTCGACCGCATCGCGTCCCTGGACACCCCGGTCGGCGAGCGCGGCGCCACCCTCTCCGGCGGCCAGCGCGCCCGTATCGCCCTGGCCCGCGCCCTGCTCGCCGAGCCCCGGGTCCTCGTCCTCGACGAGACCACCGCCCACCTCGACAACACCGGCGACGCGGAACTCGCCGCCGCGCTGGCCCACCCGGACCGCACCACGATCGTCATCGCCCACCGACCCGCCACCATCCGCCGCGCCGACCGCATCGCCGTGCTCGAGGAGGGCCGGGTCGTGGAGCAGGGCACCTGGGAGGAGCTGACGGCTCGTCCCGACGGTGCCCTGGCGCGGGTGCTGGCGGTGGCGGTGGACGACCGGTGAGTGGGTCACGCCTCCCGGCTGAGGAGACGCTCCAGCGCGGCGTTGACCTCGGCCGGGCGCTCGTCCATCACCCAGTGGCCAGCGTCGTCGACCATCGTCAGCTCGGCGTGCGGGATCCGGGCCGCCAGCTCGGCCGCGATGGCGGGGCTCAGGTACTTGTCCCGGCGCCCCCAGACGACCGCCACCGGGCAGGTGACCCGGTCCAGACGGCGGCGCAGTTCGGGGCGCGCGGCGGTGCGGTAGTGGCCGAAGAAGTGCGTCAGCCACCGGCGGCTCTCCAGGGGGCCCACGTGGGCGAGGTAGCCGCTCATGACCTCGCGGCTCACGTAACCGCTCTCCACCAGCGGTCCGAAGGCCCAGCGGTGCAGCACGCCGTAGGGCAGCCGCGCGGCGAGCGACCGGAGCCCGGGGGTCCGTCCGGCCAGCGTGAAGGCGGTGAACAGGGCCCGCCAGTGGGGTACGAAGGTGGCCTGCGAGCGGCTGTTGAGCAGGGCCAGCCTGCGCACCCGGCCGGGCTGCGTCTGGGCGAGGCCCAGGGAGAGGAAGCCGCCGTAGTCGTGGCCGACCAGGTTGACGGCGCTGATGCCGAGCGCGTCGAGGAGGCGGCCGAGCCGGGCCACCTCGGTGTCGTAGTCGAAGGCGAGGTGCCGGGGCTGGTCGGAGTCGCCCCAGCCGAGGAGGTCCGGTGCGATCACCCGGTGGGTGAGGGCCAGCGAGGGCGCCTGGTGGTCCCAGCTGTGGTGGTCGGCGGGGTAGCCGTGCAGCAGTAGGACCGGCTCGCCGTCCTCGGGTCCCGACTCCCAGCAGGCCACGCGGGCACCGTCGACCGTGACGGTGCGGGCGCGCGCCTCCTGTGTGGTGGGGCCAGTCGTGCTCATGGTTCTCTCCTCGCCGTACGCGTGCGGGGCCGCCCGTCGGATCGGCGGCCGTACCCGGAAGAACGTCCGTCCTTCGCATTCGATTACGTACCTGCGTGGACGGCGTCCGTCCGGGTGGCGCACCGCCCGGCGGCCGTCACCTCATCAGTCCGGGTGAGGGACGTCACGGTGACGGCGGGTCAGCGCGGTACCCCGGCGGTGCTGTCGGCCGGGAGGTCCTCGGGGAGCAGCAGCCGCAGGTCCTCCAGGCCCGGGGCGGGCAGCAGCCCGATCCGGCGGGCCTGACGCGTCATCATCGCCTCCACCAGGCGCCGCCCCGTGCGGGCGTTGCCGAAGGAGCGGTCGCGCGGAAGGGCCGCCACGTGCTCGCGCAGCGCGGCCACGGTCCGCGGCGGCAGGTCGTAGCCGGAGTCAGCGGCCTGCGCGACGATGATCCCGACGAGTTCCTCGGTGGTGTAGTCCTCGAACTCGATGGTGCGGGTGAACCGCGAGGTCAGGCCGGGGTTGGAGTCGAGGAAGCGGCGCATCTCGGCGGTGTACCCGGCGGCGATGACCACGATCTCGTCGCGGTGGTCCTCCATCAGCTTCAGCAGCGTCTCCACCGCCTCCCGGCCGAAGTCGTTCGTCGCGCCCTCGGGCGTGAGCGTGTACGCCTCGTCGATGAACAGCACCCCGCCCAGGGCCCGTTCGAAGACCTCCTTGGTGATCTGCGCGGTGTGGCCGACGTAGCGGCCCACCAGGTCGGCGCGGGCCACCTCCACGAGCTGACCCTGCGGCAGCACCCCCAGCGAGTGCAGCAGTTCGGCGTAGAGCCGGGCCACGGTGGTCTTGCCGGTGCCGGGCGGGCCGGAGAAGATCAGGTGCTGGCTGATCCGCGGGGCGGGCAGGCCCGCCGCGCGCCGCTGCCGGGTGGCGGCCAGCAGGTTCACCAGGTCCGTGACCTCCCGCTTGACGGCCGCGAGACCGACCATGGCGTCCAGCTTCGCGAGCAGTTCCTCCGCCGTCGCGGTCGCCGAGTCGGCGGCGTCCGCACCGCCACCGACGTCCTCGGGCAGCAGCAGGGACAGGTCGGCCTCGGCCGGGTCCCTCATCGAGCCGAGCCGGAACGCCTGCCGGTCCACCATCTCCTCGAACACCCGGCGCGCGGCGCGGCCGTTGCCGAAGGAGGCGCCGCGCTCCATCCGGCCGTAGTGCGCGGTGAGGGCGTCCAGGGTGCGCGGGTCCAGCTCGTAGTGGTGGGCGTGGCACATCCGCTCGGTGATGGTGACCAGTTCCTCCACCGAGTAGTTCGCGAACTCGATGGTGCGGGTGAACCGTGAGGCCAGACCGGGGTTGGAGTTGAGGAAGGCGGCCATCTCGTCGGTGTAGCCCGCGGCGATCACCACCACCTCGTCGCGGTGGTCCTCCATCAGCTTCAGCAGCGTGTCGATCGCCTCCCGCCCGAAGTCGGCGCCGCCGCCCTTGCCGTCGGACAGCAGCGTGTACGCCTCGTCCAGGAACAGCACCCCACCGAGGGCGTCGTTGAACGCCTCCGTCGTCTTGATCGCCGTACCGCCGATGACCTGGGCGACCAGATCGGCCCGGGACACCTCCACCAGGTGACCCGAGCGCAGCACGCCGAGTTCGGTGAGGATGCCGCCGTACAGGCGGGCCACGGTGGTCTTGCCGGTGCCGGGCGGGCCGGAGAACACCAGGTGGCGGCTCATCGGCGGCACCGGCATCCCGAGCCGGGCGCGGCGCTGCGCCAGCTGGTTGAGGTTGACCAGCGTGCGCACCTGGTGCTTGACGTCGGCCAGCCCGATCAGTGACTCCAGCTCCTCCAGCGGGCCCGCCGGGGCGGCCTTCGCGCCCTTGCCCGCGCCGCCCGGCTCGCCGGACGCCGTACCTCCGCCCGCCTCGGCGCCCCACACGTCCGGGGCGCCGTTGCCCGCGCTGGTCAGCTCCGTCACCACGCACCGCTCGCTGGCCCGGGTCTGCTTCAGCCCGGCGCCCCGGTTGTCCCGTACGGCGCACCCCGTGACGGTGATCTGCTCGGCGCTGTCGACGCGCACGCCGTCGCCGACACTGCCGGTGATCACACAGGCGTCGAGGGCCGCCCGGCCGCCGTCCGCCACGAGCACGCCGTGCGCCTGTGCGCCGGTCACCTCGGTCCCGGCCACCGACGCCTCGCCGCCCTTGTCGACGACGACGCCGGACGCGCCGGACGCGTGCACCCGGCAGTCCCGCACCGTGCCCCGGCCGTCCGCGCCGACCCGTATCCCGGCGTCGGCGGCCTCCCGCACGGTGGTGTCCCGGAGCTGTGGGTCCGCGCCGCCCGACACCAGCACCCCGGTCGCCCCCGCGCCCTCGATCTCGCCGTGCTCCAGACGGCCCCGGCCGCCGTCTACCACCTCGACGCCGTGTCCGCCGGGCGCGGTGATGCGGGCGCGGCGCACCAGCGGGTTGCCGCCGCCGCGGATCACCAGGGCGGTACCGGCCGCGTCGGCGATCTCCAGCCGGTCGAACTCGGCGGCCGAGTCCTCCTCCAGCACCACCGCGCCCGCCCGGTCCGCGCAGTGCCGGACCACGGTGTCCGTCAACGTCGGGGTGCTGGAGCCGATCACCCGGATCGCCGGTCCGTCCACCGAGTCGAACACGCACTCCCGGAAGGTGCCACGGGAGCGCTCGCTCACGGTCAGCCCGGTGCCCTTGGTGTGCGAGGCGAGGCACCGCAGCACCTCCGGGTCCGAGCCGGAGGCCACCACGAACCCCGGGCCGGTGCCGCCGGTGACCGTCACCTCCTCAAGGACCGGACGCGAGTCGCTGGTCACGTACACGCCGACGGCGGCGCCGTGCACCCGCACGCGCCGCACCCGGGTGCCGCTGCTGCCCTCCAGCGCGACGGCGGGCTTCTCGGTGCCGGACACCTCGCAGTCCTCCACGACGCCCCGCGCCTCGCCGTTCGCGAGCACCCCGTTGCCCCGGGCGTCCCGGATCCGGCAGTCCCGCACCGTCGTCCGGCCCTGCTCGCTGATCACCACACCGGTGGTGCCGAGGTTCTCGATCACACAGTCCGCGATGACACTGCCGGTGTCCGTGGTGTCCACGATCCCGGCACCGTCCGGGTTGGTCACCCGGCAGTCCCGCATCGCCAACGAGCCCGAGTCCCGGGCCAGCAGCGCCGTCCAGCCGGACCCGGCGACCGTGCAGCCGTCCAGCGCGACCTGCCCGCGGGCCGCGTCGACCACCGGCACGTCCTCGGCGCCGCCGCGCAGCGTGAGGTCGGTGAGCATCACCGCGTCGGCGACCAGCACCAGCGCGCTGCCGCGCCGCGGACAGATCTCGACGCTGCCCCGCTCACCGTCGGCGACGATCGTCACCCGGGTCCGCACGGTCAGGTTCTCCGCGTAACGGCCGGGCCGCACCCGGACCACCGCGCCGCTGCGCGCCTGGGCCAGGGCTTCGCCGATGGTCCGGAAACTCCCCGGCTGCTCGGCGCAGACGGTGAGCAACTGCCGAGACAAGCTTGATCCTCCTCGCTGTGGCGCCCTGACCGTCGCGGTGGGACGACAGGGGCGCGCGGGTTGCAGGCTACGTGAGGGATCAGGCCATCTGCCAGACGTGGCAAGGGAGTTCACCTGCGCGTCGCCCGCTGTCCGCCTGCCGGGGGATGGCCGCCGGGCACCATAGGATGCGCGCCATGCGACCCCACCCGCGCCCCGCGCGTGCCGCCGCGGCGCTGGCCGCCCTTCCCCTGTTGTTGTCCGGCGCCCCCCGTGCCGTGGCCGCCGACGGGCCGGTACGGCTGCCGGTCGTGCGCACCGAACTGGCCGCGGACGAGGAGTGCGCCGACGCGTCCGACCGCACGGCCAGGAACGAGCCGTGGACCCGCGGCGCCCTCGGCCTGTCCCGGGCCTGGCAGCATGCCCGCGGCGCCGGTGTGACCGTGGCGGTGGTGGACACCGGCGTCGGCACCTCCGTACCGGCGCTGTCCGGGCGGGTGACGGCCGCCGGGGACGCCGACGTCGACTGCGTCGGCCACGGCAGCTTCGCCGCCGGGCTGATCGCCGCCGCGCCCGCCGAGGGCGTCGGTGCGGCGGGCGTGGCACCGCAGGCGCGGATCCTCGCGGTGCGCGGCACCGACGAGCGCGGCGCGACCACGCCGGGGCAACTCGCCGACGGCATCCGGGCAGCCGCCGACGGGGGCGCCCGGGTGATCTACGTGGGGCGGGCGCTGCCCGAGGGGAAGAAGGAGCTGACCGCCGCGGTGGCGCACGCCACCCGCCGCGACGCCCTGGTGGTGGCGCCCTTCGCCCCGGACGCGCTGCCCGGCGGCCCGGACGCGGCGGCCCCGCGCTGGTACTGGCCGGGCGCGGTGCCCGAGGTGCTGTCGGTGAGGGACTACGGCCCCGGCGGCGGCCGTCCCGCCGACGCGCCCACCGCGCTGGCGACGGACCTCGCGGCCCCCGGTGACTCCGTGGTCTCCAACGGCCCCGAGGGCAGCGGCCACTACCTGGGCTCCGGCGCCTCCCTCGCGGCGGCCCACGTCGCCGGGGCGGCGGCCCTGGTGCGGGCCCGGCACCCCGACCTCACGGCGGCCGAGGTGTCCCGGCGTCTGACGGCCACCGCCTATCCGGCGCTGCCGCCGCGCCTGGACACCTACGCCGCGCTCACCACGCTGCTGCCCGACACCGTCGGCGCCACGCCCCGACAACCCCTCGCACACCTGCCGCCGGACCCGTCGACGGCGCCGCGCGAGCGGGCCGTGGTGATCGCCGCCGCCGGTGGCGGGCTGGTCCTGCTGGTCGCGGCGGGCATCGCGGTGATCCCCCGGGGACGGGCGCGGGGCTGGCGGGCGGCGGAGCGCTGACGTCAGCCGTCTGCTCTCCCCTCGTCCTCCAGGAGCGCCGTCTGCACCTGCACCGTGCGGCGGCGGGCGATGCGCACGGCGCGGCCCGGGGGCAGCAGGCGGCCCTTGGTGTTGCCGATGACATAGCCCTCGGACGGCGGGCAGGACAGCAGCAGGGTGGGGGTGTTGACCTCCTGGAGGCGGCGCATCAGGTGGTCGCCCATGGCCCGCCCGGCGCCGGTCGCCGCGCGGGCGACCACCATGTGCAGACCGACCTCCCAGCCGAGCGCCAACTGGTCCAGGAGCGGGTCGAACGGGGCGTTCATCGGGCCGGAGCCGAGCATGTCGTAGTCGTCGACGAGGACGAACAGCCGGGGCCCGGTCCACCAGTCGGCGCGCCGCATCCGGCCGGGCGTGATGTCGGGCCCCGGCACCCGGGTCCGCACCGCCCTCGCCGCCCCGTCCACCAGGTCGCGCAGGGCGTCGATGGAGACGGCGTGCCCCAGCCGGTATGCGTCGGGGATCGCCTCGACCAGCTCACGGCGGTAGTCGACGACCATGATGCGGGCCTCGGCGGGGGAGTACCGCTGGGTGATGGCCCGGGCGGTGAGCCGCAGCAGGTTGGTCTTGCCGCTCTCCGTGTCGCCGATGACGACCATGTGCGGGCTCTCGGCGAAGTCGTGCCAGACCGTGGCCAGCTCGTCCTCCTCCAGACCGAGCGGCATCCGGAAGTCGCCCTCCGCGTCCGGCAACTGAGCGACCGGCAGCTCCGTGGGCAGCATCCGCACCCGGGGCGCGCGCGGGCCGGGCCAGCTCTCGGCGAGCGCGGAGACCAGGCCGGACACGCCCTCGGCGAGGTCGTCGGCGCTCTCGACGCCGTCGATACGGGGCAGCGCGGTGAGGTAGTGCAGCCTGCCGTCGCGGGTCAGCCCTCGGCCGGGGACCCGGGGCACCGTCGCGGCCCGCCTGATGTCGATCTCGGAGTCCATCGGATCGCCCATCCGCAGCTCCAGATGGGTGCCCGCCTGGTCGCGCACCGCCGAGGGCAGCTCCACCCAGCGGGCGGTGGTGACGATGAGGTGGACGCCGTAGTTCAGGCCGCGGGCGGCGATCGCGCCGAAGGACGCGATGTGCCGGTCGTAGTCCTGGCGGACCGTGGACCAGCCGTCGATGACCAGGAAGACGTCACCGAACTCGTGGTCGGGGAACTCCCCGGCGGCCCGGCGGCGCCGGAAGGTGGCCATGGAGTCGATGCCCTGCTCCAGGAAGGACTTCTCCCGCGCCGCGAGCAGCGCGTTCACCTCGGCGATCGTCCGGCCCACCCGCTCGCCGTCCAGCCGGGCGGCGACACCGCTCATGTGCGGCAGCCCGTCGAGTCCGGCGAGGGTGCCGCCGCCGAAGTCCAGACAGAAGAACTGCACCTCGCGCGGGGTGTGGGTGAGGGCAAGCGCGGTCAGGACGGTGCGCACCATGGTGGACTTGCCGCTCTGCGGGCCGCCCGCGATGGCGATGTGCCCGCCGACGCCCGACAGGTCGACGGTCAGCAGGTCCCGCATCTGGTCGAAGGGCCGGTCCACGATCCCGATGGGCACCTTCAGCTGCCCCCGGTCCGGCCAGCCCACCGTGGTCAGACCCAGCTCGGGGTCGGGCACGAGCGGCGGCAGCACCTGGTCGAGGGTGGCGGGCAGGTCCAGCGGCGGCAGCCACACCTGGTGCGCGGCCGGTCCGGCGCCCAGCAGCCGGTCGACGGCGACGGCGAGCAGGGTGTCCCCGCTCTCGTCGGACTCCGGCTCGGGGTCCGGCAGGTCGGGAACGGCACGCGGGACGACGTAGCCGTCCGTCCACGGCACCGTCTGCCCCGCCGCACGGGCCTGCCCGGCGCCACCGCGACGCTGCCGGTAGGGGCCGGAGACATAGGCGGCCCGGAACCGGGTCAGGGCCTCCACGCCCGACTTGAGGTAGCCGCTGCCCGGCGCCGGGGGCAGCTCGTAGGCGTCCGGCACCCCGAGCACGCCCCGGCTCTCCATCGCGGAGAAGGTGCGCAGGCCGATCCGGTAGGACAGGTGGCTCTCCAACTGGTGCATACGGCCCTCGTCCAGGCGCTGCGAGGCCAGCAGCAGATGCACCCCGAGCGACCGGCCGAGCCGCCCGATCATCACGAACAGCTCCATGAACTCGCGGTGCGCGGCGAGCAGTTCGCTGAACTCGTCGACCACGACGAACAGGCTGGGCAGCGGGGCCAGCGGGGTCCCGGAGGCGCGTGCCTTCTCGTACTCCAGGGCGGAGGTGAAGTTGCCCGCCGCGCGCAGCAGTTCCTGGCGGCGGATCAGCTCGCCGTGCAGGGCGTCCTGCATCCGGGAGACCAGGGCCGCCTCGTCGGCGAGGTTGGTGATGACCGCCGAGACGTGCGGCAGTTCGTCCAGGCCGAGGAAGGTCGCGCCGCCCTTGAAGTCGACCAGCACGAAGTTGAGCGTCTCGGAGGAGTTGGTCAGCGCCAGCGCCAGCACCAGGGTGCGCAGCAGCTCGCTCTTGCCGGAGCCGGTGGCACCGATCAGCATGCCGTGCGGGCCGGTGCCGCCCTGCGCGGACTCCTTGATGTCCAGCTCCACCGGCTGTCCGTCGGCGCCCACCGCGATCGGCACCCGCAGCCTGCTCGGGCCGGTGCCGCGCTGCCACAGGGCGCGCGGGTCGTACCGGTACAGGTCCTGGATGCCGAGCAGGGTGGTCAGTTCCACGTCGTTGGCCAGCGGTTCGGCGGCGTCCGTGCCCCTGCCCATCCGGTACGGCGCCAGCCGCTTGGCCAGCGCCCGCGCGCCGACCGGCCCGAAGTCGTCCGGGCGGCCCAGGCGGGTGGTCTGCTCCTTGCGGTCCCGGTCGGTGCGTACGAGACAGAAGTCGTCGCCCGTCACGTCGAAGCGCAGGGTGACGCGGCCGGGCCGCCAGGTGAGCGCGCCGGAGAGGTCGAGCACCACCGTGTTGCGCAGCCCGGGGCCGTCCAGCCGGTGCCCGCCGGGGACCGTGCCGCCGTCGACGACGATCACCGTGAAGGGCTCCTCACGGCCGGGCACGGCGTCCGGGTCGAACGGCGGGCGTTCCAGGAACTCCGCGCCGAGCAGGTCCTCCAGCTCGTTGAAGGTGGCGCCGGTCATCCGGGCCGGTCCGGCGCCGTCCGTCTCCTGCGGGTGCAGGTGGTGCGGCAGCCACTTGGCCCACTCCCACTGTGGGCGCCGCTCGTCGGACACGCACAGCGCGATCCACACGTCGTCGGGCGAGTGGAAGGTGGCCACCTGGGCGACGAGGGCGCGGGCCAGCGCCCGGATCCGCTCCTCGTCGCCGCGGAACAGCACCCGCGCCCAGGCCCGCAGGTAGACGGCGATGGGCTGGTCCGGGACGGTGGCGTAGGCGCGCATGAAGCTGCGCAGCGCGTGCGCCGCGAGCGGTTCCAGGTCCTCCACGGGCGTCGTCGCGGTCGGGTTGAGCCGCAGGCCCAGCTTCTGGTCCCCGACGGCGACCCGGACCTCCCCGAAGTCCTCGTCCTGCGGGCGGCGTTCCCACAGCCGGGTGGACCCGGTCAGCGACCACAGCGCGGCCGGTTCGGGGTGCCGCCAGGCGAGCGCCCGCTGCTGGTCCCGGACCGCGGCCCGGACCTTGCGGCGGGTCTGGGTGAGGTAGCGCAGGTAGTCCCGGCGCTCGCCCTTCAGCCGCTGCTTGCGCTCGCTGGCGCGGCGCACGAACTGGCCCACCATCATGGCCGCCGAGGAGATCACCATCAGGCCGAGGGCGAGGTAGATGAAGCTGCCGCCACCGCTCGCGCCGGGGCGGATGAACATCAGCATCATCGACACCGACATCAGCGCCATCGGCAGATACGTCCACACCGCGGAGGAGTCGGGGACCACCTCGGGGAGCGTGGGCGGCTCCTGGAGGCTGAGCTCTCCGTCCGGCATCTCGGGGCCGCGTCTGCGGGCGGGACGGCGGAACAGGACCACACTCACCGTACGGACTCCTTGGGTGGAGCGGCCGTCCCGGGGGAGGGGGAGGCGCGCGAGGGGCTGTGACTGGCTGACGCCACGGGGGCGGACACACCCCGCGGAGGCGTTTGATACTACGATCATCCGCGCTGGACACCAACCAACTTCGTTGCCGCACACCCCCGTTGACGTGCGGCAATGCATCCCCGGAAGGCGTGAGCGAGTCCGATGAGTGACCAACAGGTGGCCGGTCTGTGTCGCCTGACCGTACGAGCCCCGGCCCGCACGATCGACCTCGCGGTCCCCGCCGACGTCCCCGTCGCGGACCTGCTGCCCGCCGTCCTCGGCTACGCCGGTGACGACCTGGAGGAAGCGGGCCTCGACCACGGTGGCTGGGTGCTGCAACGCCTCGGCGGCGAACCGCTGGACGAGGAACGCACCCTCGACTCCCTCGACCTGCGCGACGGCGAGACCCTCTATCTGCGGCCCCGCGTCGAGGCCCTCCCCGAGGTGCACCTGGACGACCTCGTCGACGGCATCTCCACCACCCTGCGCGACCGCCCGTACGGCTGGACCCCGGGCGCGAGCCGCGCCCTGCTGCGCGGCCTCGCGCTGGCCACCCTGACCGTCGGCCTGGTGGTGCTCGCGCTGCCCGGCGGCTCCGGCACCACCCGGGCGACCTGCGCCGCCGCGGCGGCGCTGCTGCTGCTCGCGGGCTCCGCCGCGGCCAGCCGCGCGGTCGGCGACGGCGGCGCCGGGGCCGTCCTCGGCCTGATGGTGGCCCCCTACCTGGCGCTGGCGGGCTGGCTGCTGCCGGGCGGCGACATCACCGGAGCGCACGGCCAGGAGGCGCTGGCCTCCCGGATGCTCGCCGCCTGCGCGGCCGGAGCGGGCGGCGCGGTCCTCGCGCTCGCCGCCGTGGCCGCCTACGCCGCCCTGTTCCTCGCCCCCGCCGTGCTGGCGGCCCTCGGCGCCCTGGCCGCCGTACTGATGCTGGCGGCCGGACTCAGCGCGTACGAGGTGGCCGGGATCGTGGCGCTCGTCGCCGTGCTGCTCGGCGCCTTCGTGCCCACCCTCTCCTTCCGGATGGCCGGACTGCGGATGCCGCCGCTGCCGACCAACGCCCAGCAGTTGCAGGAGGGCATCGAACCGCACCCCACCACGGTGGTGGCGACCCGCTCGGTGCTGGCCGACGGCTGGATGAGTGCGCTGTACGGCGCCGTCGGCCTGGTCTGCGCGGGCTGCCTGGCCGTGCTGGCCCGCCACCCCGGACTCGCCGGGAAGTGCACCGCCCTGACCCTCGCCCTGCTGCTCCTGCTGCACGCCAGGGGCCTGGGCAACGTGTGGCAGCGGCTGTCGCTGGTGCTGCCCGGGGCGGGCGGCCTGGCCCTGATGGCGTTCACCGAGGCCCAGGAGTCCGGGCCCTTCGGGCGGCTGCTGCTCGCGGCCGGGCTGCTCGCCGTGACGGCCGCGGTCGCCATCGCCTCCTGGACGGTGCCGGGCCGCAGGCTCGTGCCCTACTGGGGCCGCGGTGCCGAACTGCTGCACTCGGCCGCGGCCATCGCCCTGCTGCCGCTGGTGCTGTGGGTGCTCGGTGTCTACGGGGCCCTGCGCTCCCTCAACGGCTGACGGAGGACACGGTGCA
The DNA here is from genome assembly GCF_042796855.1 of Streptomyces sp. NPDC057877. Classification (NCBI taxonomy): domain Bacteria; kingdom Bacillati; phylum Actinomycetota; class Actinomycetes; order Kitasatosporales; family Streptomycetaceae; genus Streptomyces; species Streptomyces sp. NPDC057877. The sequence continues at coordinate 472,427 of NZ_JBHVMS010000001.1, read as the reverse complement.
GTCCAAGCGCGACCAGGTCCAGGCCCACATGTTCGTCATGGGGCGGCTCACCTCCGCCATGCTGCGCGGCGACCCCGACGCCCCGGAGAGCCCGCAGGGCCGCACCAACCGCGGGGTCGCCATAGGCGTGGTGATCGCCGTCCTGATCTCGGCGGGCGCCTTCGTGCTCGGCCTGTTCAAACCGGGCACCAAGGACTCCTGGAAGGAGCCGGGCACCGTCGTCGTCGACAAGGGCACCGGCTCCCGCTACCTCTACCTCGACGGCAGGCTGCGCCCGGTGCGCAACTACGCCTCCGCCCGGCTGCTGGCCGGTGCGGACCTGACGGTCACCTCGGTGGGCTCCGGTTCCCTGGCCGGGGTGGCGCACGGCGCCCCGGTCGGCATCCCCGGGGCGCCCGACGCGCTGCCCGCCGCCGACGACCTGGACCCCGGCCCCTGGCAGGTCTGCTCGGGCACCAGCACGGGCGACGGCGCCGCCACCACGGTCCTCGCCCTCGGGGCCCCGACGGACGGGACCGGTCTGGGCGCCGCCCAGGCCCTGGTCGTGACCGGCCCGGACCAGGCCGACCACCTGGTGTGGCGGGGCAGCAGGCTGCGCCTCGACGACGCGCGCGGAGCCTCCCGCTCCCTCGGCTTCGACACCGCCGTACGGGTCCCGGTGTCCGCGGCCTTCCTCAACGCGCTGCCCGCCGGACCCGACCTGTCCCCGCCCGACGTGCCCGGCCGCGGCGACGACGGCCCCGGACTCAACGGCCGCCCCACCCGCGTCGGACAGGTCTTCCAGGTCACCGCGCCCGGCTCGGACCCCCGCTACTACCTGCTCCGCAAGGAGGGCCTGGCCCCGCTGACCGCCACCGGGGCCGCCCTGGTGCTCGGCGACCCACGGACCCGCAGCGAGGCGTACGACGGTGCCGCGCCCACGGTGACCGAAGTGGGCGCCGACGCCCTGGACGGCCGTACGGCGAACGCGTCCGGCCCGGACGCCGGGGACCTGCCCGAGACGCCGCCGCGCGCCGTCGACCTGGACCCGGGCCGCACGGTGTGCGCGCGGATCCAGGGCGGGGCGGGCGGCACCCGGGTCACCGTCGCGCTCACCGCCGCCGCACGGCTCGGCCCCACCGCGCAGCCCGCGCCGGAGGGCCTCACCCCCGCCTGCGTGCCCGTCGACCGGATCGCCGTCCGGGCGGGTGGCGGGGCGCTGGTGCGGGCCCTGGGGGCGGGCGGCGGTGCCGTGGGCGACACGACCTACCTGGTGACCGACAGCGGCATGAAGTACCGGGTGCCAAACGAGGAGGCGCTGACCGCCCTCGGGTACAGCGCCGGGCAGGCACGCGGCATGCCCTCACCCCTGCTGGCCATGCTGCCCACCGGTCCCGACCTCAGCCCACGGGCCGCGGTGACCGGGCGGGGCGGCAGCACGACGGAGGCGTGTGGGGCGGGGCGCCGGGAACCGGGATCGGGCCCCGCCGATCCGGACAGGAGAAGCTGACATGACCTTTGTATGACGGGCAGTCAAATTCCCTTTATCAAAGGTCAGTTGCTGTCACAGGAAACGCAAGAACCCCTCCCGGAACGGTTACTGTCTGATCAACGGGTTCAAGACGACGGCCCGGCCACCGGGAGGAGCAGCACATGGCAGGCGCAGGCGGCATGCAGCAGTCACAGGCGCACGCGACACGTAACGGCATCCAGGCCCTGGAGTCGGCCTTCACCGGCGTACAGAACTGCCGCCAGGACGTCGAGAACATGAAGTTCAACCTGGCCTCCGGACTCAAGGGGTCCGACGGCAAGGCGTTCCAGGACCTGCTGAAGCTCTGGGACGACCAGGCCGAGATCATCTCCAGGAACGTCCGCGCCATGGTGGACACCCTCAACGAGACCCTCCGGGTCCAGGGCATGACCCAGGGCTCCAACAACGAGGCCGTGAACACCGCCTACAGCCAGTCGCAGGCCATCTTCGACGCCTTGCAGGGCTGACCCCACCCCACTCCCACCTGTATCGCGAGACGAGGCCCCACGATGAGTGACTTCACCGACGGTCAGATCTACGTCGACTACCGCCACGCGTCGAACGCGGCGGACGACATGGTCCAGCAGACCAGGGCGATCGCCAGCATCCTGGTCAACCTGGACGCCGAACTCCAGGAGCTGAAGGCGACCTGGGAGGGTGAGGACCGCGACGTCTACAACACCAAGCAGGCCGCCTGGAACAACGCCGTGGAGGCGATGAAGACCCTGCTGGAGAACCACTCCCGGCTGCTGACGGACGTCTCCGGCAACTACCAGTACAGCGAGAAGTCCCTCACCCAGCTGTGGAGCGAGGTCCGCGTCGGCCGCTGAGCCCGCGAGCAACCGGTATCCCGGCTACGCCCTCCCCGTAGGAGCAGGACATGGCGGACGCCCCCACGGTCAACCTCGACAAGGCCTGGCTGGAGAACTTCCTCAACAACGACATCCTCAACTTCCGCAACGAACTGAAGAAGATCGTCAACGACGGCGTCGGCCCCAGCGGCGAGATCGTCCCGGCGCTCGCCAACCTGCTGCCCGAGGGCCAGATCCCCGAGGGCTCGCTGCCCGGCGCGGTGCGTCCGCTGACCATCGGCTCCATGGCCGCTGACACCCGGACCAACGGCAAGGCGCTCGTCGAGGCCGTCACCGAACTGATCGGCGCGATCGACCTCATCCTGGAGAACCAGAAGATCCTCTTCGAGGACATCGACGACAACCTGCGCACCAGCATCGACAAGCTGTTCAAGACCCAGGGCGACAACCTCGCCAGGATCGACGGCGACAAACTGCTCGACATCTTCGAGGACGTCGACGAGTCCCTCGGCGGCAGCGGCGACCCCGACGACGACTGAGGAAGGGGGCCGGACCGGCCCCCTTCCCGTCCGCCCTCGCCCCCAGCCCGTCATCGGAGTACCCCCGTGGCCGAAGAAAACGTCATACCGCTCACCTCTGACAATGACGCCTGGCACAAGGCGGTGGCCCTGCTCACCGGTTACGAGGCGCCGCTGCGGCACACCCTCTTCGAGAAGCTCCTCGGCAACGAGGGCATCAAGCAGATGAAGGTGGAGATCACCAAGCAGGGCAGCGTCAAGTACGTCGACCCCAACGACTTCAACTGGCGGGTGGAGAACGCCGGTTACCGTATCGAGAACACCGACTTCGTCATCCCCTTCTACATGACGAGCGGTGACGACGCCTCCGCGGGCGACCAGGTGTCCATGTACAAGGCGCGGATCACCATGCTCGGCAACCACAGCACCGACTCGCCCCCGGCGGGTGGCGTGGTCGAGGGCGGGGAGTTCAAGAGCCAGTACTCCGAACACCTCGGCCTCAAGGACGCCGTGTGGTCGACCGCCCCGCTCACCCAGTACGCCTACGGCACCGGGCGGGCCCTGGAGGCGCTCCTCAACACCGACAACGGCACCCACGGCTTTTCCTGGAACGGCGTCAACGTCGCCGACGAGAAGGCCGTCAGCCTCAAGTCGTTCGACACCGCCGCAGCCGCCTTCGACCGGGTCGCCCAGTTCTTCTCCGACCGGCAGCAGACCGTCGCGGAGTGGCAGCGCCGGGTCGGCACGGAACAGAACGACGCCTGGCGCGGGCAGGCCGCCGGGGTCTTCTGGCACCTCATCGACACCATCAACCGCCAGTACGAGGGCTACGCCAAGGACATGGGCGCCGCGGGCGGCCGGTCCAAGCAGGGCAACGAGCTGCGCGAGGCGTCCCGGGCGTTCCGCAACGCCGCCCTCAAGCTGCACTCCAAGTGGGCGCACTGGGAGCTGTACATGGGCAACCCGCTGCGCTGGCTGCACGACCTGCTCGTGGAGATCACCGACCATGTGTGGGAGCGCAACATCAAGCTCATCACCTACAAGGTGAACAGCATCGGCGGCTACTACGGGACCAGTTACTACACGACGTACCACGCCACGGCTGGCTTCGACCAGACCGCCACCCGGTTCGGCAAGAGCGACAACTTCGGCCCGCTCGACCAGCTGAGCACCTGGAAGGCGGTGGGGGAGCGGGCCGTGCAGAACTGGCAGGCGTCCGTCATCGAGAACCTCGTCGAACCCGCCAACGCCGCCCTCGACGAGATCCACAACGCCTGGGGCACGAAGAACATCGACCTCGGCTCCGTCCGCACCCGCGGCGAGGACGACCTCACCAGCTCCTACACCGAGGATCTGAACAAGAAGAAGGAAGAGGAGGCCGAGGCCGCCGCCGAGGAGGCCAACCGCAAGAACGAGGAGTTCATGGCCTGGCAGAAGGCGGAAGCCGAACGGGCCAAGGCCGAGGCCGAACGCAAGGAGAAGGAGGCGGCCGAGAAGGAGGCCGCGGCCAAGGCGGAGGCGGAGCGCAAGGAAGCGGAGGCCAAGGCCGAGGCCGAACGCAAGGAGAAGGAGGCGGCCGAGAAGGAGGCCGCGGCCAAGGCGGAGGCGGAGGCCAAGGAGGCGGCGGCCAAGGCCGAGGCCGAACGCAAGGAAGCCGAGGCCAGGGCCGAGCAGGAGAACAAGGAGCAGGAGGCCGAGGCCAAGCAGCAGGAAGCGGAGGCCAAGGCCGAGCAGAAGGAGGCCCAGCTGCGGGCCGAGCAGGAGGCCAAGGAACAGGAGGCCGAGGCCAAGGCCGAACAACTGCGCGCCGAGCAGGAGGCGAAGCAGCAGGAGGCCGAACGCAAGCAGGAGGAGGCCCAGGCCCGCGCCGAGCAGCTCCAGATCAGCCAGTTCAACCAGGCCCGCGCCGACCAGGAGGCCGCGCGCAAGGAGCAGGAACGCAAGGCGGCCGAGGCCGAGGAGGAGGCCGAGCGCAAGGAGGCCGAGGCCCGGGCCGAGCAGGAGGCCAAGGAGCAGGAGGCCGAGGCCAAGCAGCAGGAGGCCGAGGAGAAGGCCGAACAGCGGCTCAGGGAGCAGGAGGCCGCACAGGCCGAGGCCGAGAAGGAGCAGCGCAGGCTCCAGACCGAGCAGGAGCTGCGCCAGGAGCAGATGCTCACCGAGATGGAGCGGCAGGAGGCCGAGCGCCAGGCGGAGGCCGAGGCCCGCCAGGAGGCCGCCCGCCAGGAGGCGCAGGCCGTCGCCGGTGGTCTGGACCTGGATGGTCTGCCGGGCTCGGACGACCCGACCTCTCGGGTGGTCGGCGGTGGTGATCTGAATACGGGTGACCTCGGGATCGGTGACCTCGGGTCCGGTGACCTCGGGTCCGGTGACCTCAACACCGGTGACCTGCCCGGTGGTTACGACATCCCCGACAGCCCGTACTCCGGCGACACGCTCACCAACCCCGGCGGCAGCGTCACCACCCTCGACGACAACGGACGCCTCGTCACCGAGTACCCCGACGGCAGTACCGTCCGCGTCGACCCCGACCTGCGCACCGCGACCGTCACCCTCCCCGACGGCACCGTCCAGACCGGCCCCCTCAACGTGGGCGACCAGCTCCCCAACCCCGACGGCAGCGTCACCGGCATCGACCGTGACGGGAACATCGTCACCGAGTACCCGGACGGCACCGTCACCACGGTCGACCCCGACACAGGGGCCAGCACGACCACCCGCCCCGACGGCACCGTCAGCTCCGGCTACCTCAACGGCACCACGGGCGACCTGCCGACGGGCCCGACCACGCTGCCCCCTTCGTACGGCTCAGGGAACCTCCCCTCCTACGACTACGGCTCCTACGAGGAGGAGCTGTACGACGACTCCCCGTACGACTCCGTCGACACCCCGCCGTACGCCACCCCGGCCTCGGCGTCCACCGGAGACCTGGGCACCCCCCTGAACACGGGCTCCCTGCCCGGCGGCGTCGGCATGGGCGGCACACCCATGGGCGGGATGCCGATGGGGGGCATGCCGATGGGTGGCACGGGGGCGGGCGGCGGCCAGTCGCAGTCCGAACGCGTCCGGAACGTCATCGACGACGGCCAGCCGCTCTCCACCCGTGGCGGTCGCTACGGCACCGGCGCCGCCACCCGCGCGGGCCAGGACGAGAACGACGTACGCGTCTCCACGCCCCGCGCCACCGCGACCACCACCGGCTCCAGCCCCTTCCTGCCCATGGGCGGGCCGGGCGGCGCACCCGCAGGACGGCCGGAGACCCAGAGCGGCGACCGCACCCGGGAGTCCTGGGCGCAGGAGGACGACGACGTGTGGGGCACCGACGAGGGCGGCGCACCCGCCGTCATCGGCCGATGAGAGGGATCTCGTCATGAGCGAACCGATGGAACAGCGCATCGCCGCGGCGATGGCCGAACTGGAGGCCGTACGGGCCGCCGCCGCACAGGCCGAGGAACGGCTCGCCACCGCCTCGGCGACCGTCCGCTCCCGGGACCGCGCCGTCGAGGTCACGGTCGGCGCGGGCGGCGAGCTGACCGGACTGAAGTTCCTGGACAACAAGTACCGCACCATGAACCCCGCCCAACTCGCCGCCTCCGTCATGGAGGCGGTCGGGCGGGGCCGCGCCCGGATGGCCCGCGAGGTGATGGACGTCTTCGGTCCGCTGACCGAACCCAGCGGCAACGTGCCCGGACTGCGCGGCGTCGACATCGACTGGGAGCACATCTTCGGACCGGCGCTCAGCGCGGAGACCGGCGGCGGGTCCCGGCGCGGCGGCGACCGGCTGCGCGACGAGATCCACGAGGACGGCGACCCCGGACGGACCCGAGGAGGGAACCGGTCATGAGCGGTGTGTACGAGGCCAACCCCGACGCCCTGCGGGCCAGCGTCGAACGGATGAAGCGGCTGCCCGTGATGGCCCGCGCGCTCGGCGAGGACTTCACCAACCGCGAGCGCGTGTACACCGAGTGGCCCGGCTGGACGGACGACTACGCCCACCAGGTACGCCCCGTCTACCAGAGCAACAACGAGTACTGCCTGGGGACGAGCCGGACCCTCTTCGAGGCGCTGGACGGCCTGGTCGCCGCGACCCTCGCCGCGCTGGAGAACATCGAGCAGACCCGCACCGACTCCACCGAGCGGATCCGCGAGCACCAGCGGCGTACCGAGGGGGCGGTCGGGGACGGCGGCGGGCGCCACTAGAGCGAGGGCCAGGACCGGCCGGGGACGAGCGGGAGCTTCGGGTGCAGGAGATCAACTTCCCGGAAGACGTACGGAAGATGCTCTGGATCCTCATCGGCGAGATGCCGGTGCAGGCCAGGGAGAACCTCGCCTACGCCAGCAAGGACCTCTACCTGGACTTCGGCCGTGGCATCCGGGACCTCAGCGACGAGATCCAGCGCTCGATCGTCGACGCGTCCACCTCCCTGCCCAAGGACGTGGGCGACCAGTACGTGCGGGGTCTGTCGCTGCTCACCAACGACGGCGGGGTGAACCACCTCAACCGGATGATCGACGACCTGAACGACATCGCCCGCGGCCAGGTCGACCACTCGATCAACATCCAGGCGGCGAAGTGGGAGATCATCGCCGAGATCGTCATGCTCCTCATCGAGCTGGCCCTGCTCGCCGCGCTGGCCGCGATCACCGGCGGCACCTCGCTGTCCAAGATGGCACTCGCCCGGGCCCGCAGCAGGCTGGCCGTTCTCCTCATCGTCGACCGCCTGCTGCGGATGTCCCACCTCGCGCCCACGCTCACCGAGGCGTTCGAGGAGGCGTTGCAGACCCTCGCCGTACGCCTGGCGCAGATCGCGCTGAACCCCGGGGGCCGCAAGCCGGACGGTATCGACTGGAAGGACATCGGCAAGGCGGCGGCGTTCGGTGCGGTCATCGGCCTCTTCGGGTCGGTCCTGGAGTTCGGCGGGCAGTACTTCAAGAACCTGATGAAGAAGCGGTTCGACGACTTCGACCACTTCGCCAAGAACCACCCCAACTGGAACATCACACTGAACGGCGCCGGTGAACTCGGCGGTGCCTTCGTCGTCGGCGCGGTCAGTGAGTCGGTCGGCGAGTACCTCATCCAGGGTGCCTTCGAGGGCGACTGGGACTTCAAGTGGGAGACCTTCGTCGGCTCCGGCACGAGTGCGATGTTCGACGTGGTCGCGGGCGGGGCCGTGCTGGCCGGTGCGCTGTGGCTGCACGACAAGTTCAGGCCGACGACCGACTCCGGCACGGCGAACGACTCCGCCAAGTTCCTCGACGAGACGCGCGGCGGCGGCCCCGACGCCACCGGGGGGCCGCGGGCGACGACCACACTGGTCCCGGCACCTGTTCCGGCACCTGTTCCGGGACCCGTTTCGGCACCTGACCCGGGACCTGTTTCGGGACCTGTTCCGGTACCTGACCCGGGACCTGTTTCGGCACCTGTTCCGGGACCTGACCTGGGACCTGTTTCGGCACCTGTTCCGGGACCTGACCTGGGACCTGTCCCGGCACCTGACCCGGCACCTGTCCCGGCTCCTCTGCCGACGGTCAGCGACCCCACTGTGACAGCGGGCCTGACGCCCGTCCCGACGCCGGTTCTCACGCCAACCCCGGTTCCGGCTCCGACGAGCGGTGGGCCGACACCGGTGACGTCCACCACCAGCCCCTCCACGCCCTTCGCGGGAGACACCCACCCCCCCGGCGGCACGCCCCGCACGACTTCGCCGGGGAGCACCCCCCTGGGAAACGGGGCGTCCGCGCGTACGACCCTGCCCGGCACGGACACCGACGGCGCCGACACCACGTCGCCGCACGCCACGGACGTACGCCCGACCCCCGAGTCCGGCACCGACGACGTGCCACGGGTCACCTCCGCCAACCCCGCCTTCGACGCCGCCCGTTCCACCGCGCAGCCGGTGACGCGGGCGCACACGTGGGTCGACCCGGTCTCCACGCCCGACGACCCCGCGCGGCCGGGGGAGACCACGCAGTATGTCGTCCGGTCGATGTTCGAGGCGCGTCGCTTCGAGTACGACGGGCAGTGGGTCACCGATCTCACCGTTCAGGTCGCCGGACCACCCGAGGGCCTGCCCGGTGAGGTCTGGGACAAGGTGCGTGCCGGTGTGGAGGAGTACTTCAACGCGGCGGGTCACCGCCTGCCCAACGGCGACCTGCTGCACGTGACCGTCGAGCAGGCGTCGGGCGGTGGTACGCACCCCAACGCGCTCCAGGTCAGCCTGGTGGGACACGACCAGCCGATGACCCGTACCGCCTGGTGGGCGGATGCCGATCCGATCGACTACGCCCATGAGATCGCCCACCAGCTGGGCCTGCGGGACGAGGCCAGGGGCGGCGACCCGGCCGCGTCCGCGCGCCCCGACATCCCGGGCAGCCTGCTCGGCGACTACACCCGGCCAGCCCCGGGCGGGCTCGCGCAGGGTGGTCTGCGGGGCCGTCATCTGGCCCTGCTCGGCGCGCTGGTCGGGGACTTGACCACGGCGACACCGGACACCACCGGCGGTGCGGACGAACGCCGCCCGGTGACGACGACGGCGGACGTGCACCTGGGTGCCGAACCGCGCGCCCCCCGCCCCCCGGTGGCGACCACGGGCACCTCGGTGAGCGACCCGCCCGTTCCGGCCCCGGCGGCTCCCCAGGCGACGGTGGGCGACAGCGGGACCGCCCCCGGCCCGGACACCACGGCCACCGTGGAGGGTGAGGACGCCAACGACGACGGCGACGACATCGAGGTCATCCCCCGGCCGGACCTCGACCCGCCCGCCCCCCCGCCCCACCCCCGCGAGCGGCACTGGATCAACTCCCACCTGGAGCGCACCCGGCCACCGCGGCTCGACCTCACCGCTACCGCCCCCGCCCCCATCCCCGCGCGCACGGCCTTCGACGACGGCACGGCCATTCCCGCGTACATCGACAACCTGTCCTCGCTGCTGCCCGCCGTACCGGCGGACCAGTTGGCCGAACTCCTCGTCAACCCGGTCACGTTCGGGCAGAGCGACGTCACCCTGCGCGGCATCCCCGACGTACTCGCCCAGATCGAGGGCCTGCTGGACAGCGACGCGGCACTGCGCCCCGGCGACCCCGGCCGCGGTGGGCCGCCCGGCGCGGGGCTGCTGGCCGACGTACGCATGACGCTCGCCCGCCGACCCCGCACCCTGACCGGCACGGGCCGCCAGTTCCCGTACCGCAACGCCGCGAAGCAGACGCGGGTGCTGCACATCTCCGCCCGGCACTACGGCAACTGGTCCCGCTTCGCCGACGACTACGGCGACCCCAGCAAGATCGACACCATGGAGCGGGCCACGCTCCAGGCCGGACAGAGCAAGGGCGTGCAGTCGGTCACCCAACTCGGCCTGTCCGGGCCCTTCCTGGCCCCCGTCTCGACGATGGTGTTCGGCGGCTTCGGGCGGCTCGCGGTGCGCGGCGGCGTCAGCAAGAAGGTCGGCTACGGGCAGACCGACCAGGTCAGCAGTCAGATGGAGACCCGCACCCTCGACGGCTCCAAGGTCTACCTGGACGACGTGTACCTGGACGTGCGGGTGACCGACGCCGACGGACACCCGGTGACGGCCCCCGTGCCCGGCAGCCGCTCCTTCGCCGTCCGCGACGGGCTGATGGTGCGGCTGCCGGACAGCGCGGTCAAGCCGTCCAGGCCGGGACGCATCCCGCGCACCATCCCGCTCGACCAGGACTCCCAGTACCGCCTGGTGCGCACGGAGGGCTTCGGCCCCGTCTCCCGCATCCGCGACTGGGCGGCGGCCGAACTCGGTGTCAAACCCGGCAGCACCGCCTACCAGGAACTGGACACCTTCTTCTCCACCGACTCCTTCCACCGGCACGCCCGGCTGCTGGCGCAGGGCCGCCTCGCCACGGCGCCCCTCTTCGCCGACGACCGCAAACGGACCCCGCTCGGCTTCTTCGTCGTGGAACGGGTCGTCCCGACCGAGGCCGTACTCATCGACGAGACGGCCAAGGCGGAGCTGCGCGACATCAACACCTCGACGGTCCGCAACGACCGCGCTCTCACCAGGGGAGCCTTCTTCTCCGTCGACGGGGTCCTCGGCCCCGCCTTCAACTTCCTCGACCTCGGCAACCTCACCCTGCGCCTCCAGTTCGGCCCGGCGTTCCGCTACCTGTACGCGGCGTCCAGCGCGGCACAGCTCGGCGGCTTCGGCGCGCTGAAGACGTCAGGCCAGGTCAAGGGCGACGCGACCGGCCTGTACCTGGTGAAGAAGACGGTCCATGTGCGCCGGTCCGGCAGCGGCGGACCACCGCGGGTGTTCCAGACCTGGAGCGTGGACCGCATGACCCGTACCGAGGCCCGCCGCCTGGCCGGTTGGGACGACGGGACCGGGCTGCGGCAGCGGCACGGGCTGCCCGAGCCGTTCGCGCCCGCCCACCTCACCGCCGACCACCCGGTCACCCTCGGCATGCACCGCGTCGAGGAGATCGCCCACGCGGACGGCCGCCGCACCGACGGCACGGGCCCGCACGCACCCGGCCGCACCTTCGCGGACGCGTTCGCCGACGTCGTGGTCTCCGCCGTCGCCGAGGCCCACCCGGGGCTGGTCGCACCCCTGGACCAGCTCGCCCCGCCCGCCGCACGCGGCGTCGTGGCCCGCGCCCGTTCCCTGTTCTCGTCGGCGGGCCGCTCACCGGCCCACCGGTTCAGCGACGCCGACGCCTACCAGACCGCCGTCAGCAACACCCTCCAGATCCTCCAACTCCTCTCCCACCAGAGCCTGTCCGGCGGCATGGAGGCGCTGATCACCACCGGCATCCGGATCCGCCTCACCGAGCCCGGCACCCTCGGCCAGGGCCACCGCTACATCTGGGTGCACGGCGACCTGACCAACCGCCGCTACGCGGGCCGCCAGGACGACCTGAAGCTGCGGCACAGCGCCCCCGGCGGCCAGCGCCTCGACGGCCAGGCGAGCCGCAAGCGCGCCCTGGCCGGTGGCGCGGACGTCCAGCTCGGCTTCCGCGACCCGGACAGCCTCGTCAACGAGGACGTGGGCGTCCCCGACAACTCCGGGGTGCTGAGCCTCGGCTGGCGCTCCGGCATCCAGCACGACGACGAGTCCGGCTTCGGGTACCAGGCATCCAACGAGCCGATGTCGGTGAGCACCGGCCCCTCCCACCTCTACCGCTACGACCTCTCCCTCACCGTCACCCACGGCGGCTACTGGCGGTTCCGGGGGCTGTTGCGCGGCTTCGCCACGCTCGGTCTGCTCGGCACCCAGCCGTTCGTCTTCAGCCGCCCCCAGGACGTCCTGATCGGCACCACCGCCCACGGCACCCAGGTGCGCGGCGGACCCGTCACCGGCCAGATCCTCATCAGCGTCCCGAACCAGCACACCCCGTCGGTGGACCCGCACCGGCCGGGCGCCGCCAACCCGTACCCCGCCCTGCGCGCCCCGCTGACCCCGGCGCCCATGACCCGTCGCCGCGCCTTCGCGCTCGCCTCCGGCGACCTCACCCGGCCCGACGGCCGGGCCGCGCAGCGCGGCAGCCAGATCTTCCGGGACCTGCAGAACCACCCGTTCCTGACCATCAACGTCATCGTGCCGCCCGGCCTCCTCGCCGCCGTCACCGACGTCGTCGCCACCGCCTCGGGCGGCGCCTGGCAGCTGACGGAGGAAGGGACGCCCGCCCGCGAGGCGATCCTGCGCTCCTTCCAGCCGCAGTTCGTCACCGCCAACTTCGACCAGAGCAGCGGAGCCCTCGGCCTCGGCATCACGGGCCTCATGGGCAAGTCGCCCTACGCCACCCTGTGGGCCAACTTCCGCCACTTCACCACCGTCACCGGCGTCCAGGCCGTCACCTCCGCCATCGCCATGGACACCGAGATGATCCTCGGCAGCGGCAGCCAGGCCGCCGGGAAGACCGGCAGGAGCGTCACGCACTCCTTCGGCGGCCAGCTCACCTACGTCGTCCCGCACGGCCCCGGCCCCGGCCCGGTCGGCGTCTACGGCATCGTCCTGAACCCGTGGTCGGAGAGTTCCCAGCAGACCCTGAACGTCAGCCGCAGCGTCGTCGCCGACCTCAACCTGAAGGGCTTCGGCCACCAGGTGCTCCTCACCGGCACGGTGGAGCACTGGGCGGCGATGGCGTCGAGCATGCTCGGCACCGCCGCCGCGGGCCGCTCCTTCGTGCCGTCGTTCTTCGCCGGGGCCGCGGGCAGCGTGCTCACCGTGCCCGGCGGCTGGCTCGCCCACCTGCCCGAGAAAAGCGCCCACCGGCTGAACCTGATCGACGACGGCATGGGTCCCGTACCCCTCTACACCCGCGACCAGTGGTCGCCGCAACCGTGGATGCGCGGCAACTCCTTCGGCACCTACCCGGTCAACTCCCTCGACCCGACGACCGTGCTCGCCGGGTTCCAGCGCAGGGTCGCCCGCCTCGGCCTCGACGAACACACCCAGGAACGCATCCGCACCCTGGCCACCTCCCGGGTGCTGCGCGCCATGAACCGCGAACTCACCGGCACCGGCGCCGCCACCCCGGCCCGGTCCGGCGGCTGGGGCTGGGGCAGCGTCCGCGTCGGCAGACACCGCGCCCGGGTCCGCGCCGAACTGCTCCCCGGCACCCCCGGCCTCCTCGCCCTCGACCACGGCACCGAGATGGAGGAGAACCGGCGCGCCGTCGAAGTCGTCCAGCAGGGCGCGGAGTACACCTCCGGCAAGGACCTCGGCATGCTCACCGGCGAACAGGTGGGCACCGGCGACCCCACCGCCGTGGCCTCGGGCCCCACCTACGCCGAGACGGGCACCTCCCGCCGCCAGATCTCCGCCGGACACTCCGTCGCCACCAGCACCACCTACCGGGCCGCGTCCACCGAACCGCACGCCGAGGTCGCCACCCCCTACCAGCTCCGGCTCACCCTGGAGTTCGACGACGTCCCTGACGATGCCGCCGACGCGGCCACCCGGGACTCCCTGCGCCGGTTCACCGGCAAGGAACGCGTCACCGAGACCGGTGACGTCGGCACCCTCGTGGAACACGTGCCGCTGAGCCTGATGGCCCCGGTCCCCGGCGCCTCGGCACCCGCCCCTGACCCCCGGCTCGCCCCGCCCGACCTCACCGTCACCACCCGCCCCCGCTCCGGCCCCCGGCACGGCCAGCTCAGCACCGACGTCCGCCACGGCGACGGCACCATGCGGCCCTTCACCTTCCCGGAGAACGGCTTCCACGTCCGCCGCATCGTCGGCCTCGACCACCTCCACGAGGCCAACGAACGCGCCCTCGCGGAGGCGTACGGCATCGACCTCACCGGCCTCGACGACGGCCGGGACCGGCGCACCCTGCTGAAGCGGGCCCGGGGCACCGCGCTCACCCGGCCCGGCGGCGCCCCCGCGCAGGCCCTGGAGGACGGCACCACCAACACCGCGCTGTCCGCCTTCTACGACCAGGCGCTCACCACGTCCGGCTACCAGGTCCCGGGCCTGACGCACCGCGGTCCGCTCGGCACCGACTCCGCCCGCCTCGCCCTGCTCTCCAAACCCGACTTCGGCGCCGCCGTGCTGCTGAGCGTCGCCGACGGCAAGAAGCTGGAGGTGGCGCGCGAGACCGCGGAGGGCGTCGGCACCTCCGTCTCCCAGGAGAACACCCAGGACTCCGCCCTCGGCGGCGGCGTCATGGTGCGCAGCGAGGCGACCGGGGTCAACCAGATGGGCGCCGCGGTCAGCGGCCCGTACGCCTCCGACTCCGACGGCACCCCGGTCGGCGCGGACCAGCTCTCGTCCGTCAACGTCAAACCCGCTACGGGCCGCAGCTTCCTGTTCGCCGTACCCACCGACTGGCTCAGCGTCGCCCAGGTGCACCGTGGCATCAAGGACGCCCGCGTCGGCCGGTTCCTGTCCGGCACCTTCGGCATCCGCCACCCCGGCGTCAAGGCGGTCAGCTCGCGGACCTACGCCCTCGCCTGGATCCGCGAGGACATCGCCCGGGAACTCGGCCTGATCAGCGACCGCACCTTCCCCGACCGGGTCGCCCAGGCGTGGGACGCGGTCGGCAAGGCGAGCAAGGCGTGGACCAGCGCGGACCAGGCGTACTGGAAGAAGCGCCGCACCGCCCTCCCCCTGCGCGAGGAACGGGACGCCGCCCGCGACGCCCTGGCCGCCGCCCGCACGGCCGCCGACGAGGCGGCGCGCACCCTGGCCTCCCTCCAGGCCGCGGCGGACGCCGCCGACGCGGCCCTTCAGCGGGCCAGGGACAGCGCCCGCCAGGCCCGCGAGACCGCCCGCACCCTCGACGCCGCCGCGGACGACTACGACACCACCCGCGCCGCCCTGGACACCGCCGTGCGAGCGGCGGAGCGGGACCGCATCGCCGCCCAGGCGGCCATCGACACCGCCCGCGACGAACTCGCCACCCTCCAGGGCTGGGCCGAACTCCCCGGCGACGACTTCGACACCGACACGCTCACCCGCGCCGAGACCGCCCTCACCACCGCCACCCGCTCCGCGGCCACCCGCGCCGCCACCGCGGCCCGCACGGTCGACGCGGCCCGTCGCGCCCACCAGTTGGCGGCGACCCGGCTGGGGAACGCCGAGCGGAGCGCGACCGGAGCGGGGACGGTCACCGGTTCGGACCCCGACCCCGACCGCGCCCGGCGGACCGCCCTCACCCTGGTCGCCGACGCGGACGAGCGGGTCGGCCGGGCCGAGGAGGCGCAGGACGCCGCCGCGCGTCGGCTGGTCGGGCCCGCGCGGGCCGATGCCGACGCGCGGGCCGCGCGGGCCGCTGCCACGGTCCGGCGGGATGCCGCGCAGGCCGCGTTCGACGCGCGGCGCGCCGAACTGGACGCCCTGCGCGCCACCGCGGAGACGGCCGCCAGCGAGTTCCACCGGATCAGGGCGGCGACCGACCAGCTGACCCGCTGGCACCAACTGGCCGCCACCGACGAGGGCACCGCCCTGCTCGACGGCCTGCCCGAACCCGCCCCCGTCACCCCGCCCCCGGCCCCTCCGGCGCCACCCACCCTCCCGGCGCCGCCCGCCCCCCGCTACACCCGCAGCGCTGACGGCGCCCGGCTCACCTCGCCCGACGACACCACGTACGCCCTCGTCGACGTCCCGAGGGACGGCGACGCGTTCTTCCGCGCCCTCGCCGAGGGCCTGGCCCGCAACGCCCCCGCCCTGCTCACGGAGTTCGGAATCGACCCGGCCTCGCCGACGCTGGCGGCCACCCTGCGCGCCCTCCTGGCCGCCCGGCTGTCCGACCCCGCCGACGCCGACCTGCTGGCCGCCGTCGCCCCCGACGAGAGCGACCAGTTCACCGCCGCCGAGATCCAGCTCACGGGCCCCGCGCCCGACCTGGCCGCGGGCACGCCCGGCCGCCGCGAGTTCGACGCGCTCGGCGTCGTACCGCACTCCGCCGCCCTGGACGACGGCGCCCGTGCCCGGCTGGCCGCCGCGCAGCTCACGCGGCCGGGTGACGCCGAACACCGGGCGGGCTGGGACCACGGCGCCGCCGACCTGCTGCCCGTGCTCGCCGCACGCACCTTCGGCATCGACCTGACCGTCGTACGCGGCGACGGAACCTTCCACGACTTCACCCCCGGCGACGGCGACCGGTCCGGACGGCTCGCGGAACTCCTCGACCAGAACGGGGCGGCGCGCGATCGCCCGCGCCTCGTCCTCTTCCTGGACGACCAGCACTACCAACTCGCCGACCCGCTCCACCAGGTCACCGCCGGACCGTCCGCGCCGCGCCCCGGACTCCCGCTGGCCGAGGCGCTGCTGGCGGCGCTCCCGGCGACCGGACCGCGCCCGTGGGCGGACCCGGAGCAGTTGGTGCCGCTCGACGACCTGGCCGACCTGGGCGTCGTACCGACCGCCGGTCAGGCGGCCCAAGCGGTGCTGCTGGGCGGCTCGTCGACCGTGCGGGACCTCGGTCTGACCCCCGCCCAGCACCTGACCTGGCTGCTCACCCGAGGGCCCGGCGGGGACGGGGAACGCACGCTCGCCACGGCCGCCGACGTGCTCGGCGTGGAGATCGTCGTCATCACGTCCGACGGCCGCCACCACACCTTCGGCACCGCCCGGCACGGCTCCGTGCGGCTCTATTTCGACGGCATGCGGTATTTCCTCCCGCAGGTTGATGCCGGGCCACCCGGTTTTCCGTACGAGAGGCAGGTGGGGTAAATTCCCGCCTCGCTCGGGTACTTCACTCGACGCTCCATCAGATGCCTTGCACAACAAGGAAGTTGGCTGGCATTCACTGTTTTGGTCCGCGCAGGTCACCGGAGCTTCACCTACATGTCTGTGGCGTATGAAATGAAGCTGGATACGTATTTCCGGTCACCGGCCGTCGAAAAGAAGGGCCGCTGATGCGCTGGGGCCGCCGCCGGGCCGGGGTACGGCCGTCGGACACCGACCGCACCCGGGTGACCGATCCCTCTCCGACCGGATTCCTCGTCGAGGAGTACGAGCGCCTGGTGCTGCTGCGTCAGTCCACCGACGAACTGCTGGGCGCCACGGACATATCCGACCTCGTCCGGGTCCTGGAGACGGACACCGACGACACGGTGACCGTCGTCGCGGGCGCCGACGAGGCCTCGGCCGCCGCCCTGTGGCCACGGCTCGGCGCCCTGCTCGACGCGTTGCGCGACGACGGCGTCGGCACCGTACGGCTCGCGATGTCCGGAGCCGGGGCCGACCACCCCCAACGGCCCGCCGTCGCCCGCCGGATAGCCGACGCCTGGGAGATCGACGTCATCGCCCCCGACGGCACGGTCCTCGGGGTGCCCGGCGGCGGGCTTTTCGTCCGGGACGCGGGCACGGACCCGAACCCGGACGCCACCGCCCGCACCCGGGACGGCGGCTGGTGGCGCTTCGCGCCCGGTCGCCCCCCGGCCGCGCTCGGTCCCCGTCAGCCCGCCCCCGCCTGGCAGCCCGACCCCGGCAGCCTGCCGTCCCGTACCCGCAACGGCTGCCTCGTCGAACAGATCCCGGCCGGGATCCTCGTCCTCCCCGCCGACGCCCGCGCCCCGCGCCCCGGGGACCTGTGCCACGCCGTCCCCGTCGACCGGCACGGGCCGCTCGTCGTCCTCGGCGTGCCCGACGGTGAGGACATCGTCACCGATGACGTCGCCGACGTCGTCACCGCCCTGCCCGACACCGCCCGCACCGCCCTGCGGATCGCGCCCGGAGGCCGCCGCGACGCGCTGCGCGTCGGCCAGGAGGTCGCCGACCTCGTCGACGCGGACGTGATCGTCTACAGCGGGCTGCCCCTGCTCGCCGAGTCCGGCACCAGACACCGGGACATCGTGCGCGCGGTGACCGTGGACGCCGACGGGTCGCCGTCCTGGCAGCCGTTCGTCGACTCCGTGATCTGCGCCCCCGGCGCGTCCGCGCCCCGTCTGCTGCGCTGGAGCCCCCCGCTGCCCGGCCCCGGCGACCCGCGCGGCGGAGTGGTACGGCTCTCCGACCGCTGGCAGGTCACCGCCACCCGCGCGGGCCTGTGGGTCGGCGGGACCGACGGGGAGCCGCCCGCCCTCGCCGCCCGCCCCGTGGACGCCCGGGGCCCGGCCATCGAGGTGGGGCGCCCCGGCGAACGGCTCGACCGCTCGCTCTGGCCGGAACTGGGCCGACTGCTCGGCTCGCTCCCCCCGGGACTGCCCGCCCGAGCCCGGCTGCACGTCCACGGCACCGCCACCGACGGCGGCCGTGAACTGCGCCGAGTGGCGGCCGAACACCAGGTCCGCAGCGTGCGGTTCGCCTCCTTCGGCACCACCGCGCCGGACGGGGCCCGGCAGGGCGCCGGACCACAGCAGCGCCCCGCGAGCGCGACGCCACCGGCCAACGGCTCGCCCCGGCCACGGCCGGTCGGTACGACGGGCGGTTCCCCGGAGTCCGCCGCGCCGCGGACTCCGGGAACACAGTCCGCTGCGCCGCGGACTCCTGGAACACCGTCCGCCGCGCCCATACCGTCCGCCGCGCCCATACCGTCCGCCGCGCCCACACCGTCCTCCGCGTCCGCGTCCGGGCCCGCGTCCGCGTCCGGGCCCGGGCCCGGGGCCGCGTCCGAGTCCGGGCCCGCCTCGGCTGCTGCGCGGCAGCAGAGCGCACCCGTAGCCGCCTCCGTGCTGTCCGAACTGAGATCCCTGCCGGACCTCGCCACGCCACCCCCGGCCCCGGACGAGGCACCAACGCCAGCCCCCGGCAGCGACCCGGAGCCGGACCCGCCGGTCCCGGCCCCCGATCCGGCCACGGGCCCCGACAACGAGCAGCCCCCCGCAGCGGCGGCTCCGGAACCTGAGACTCCCACCGGCCCCCGGCCCCCGTCGGTCGGCACCCCGCCCCCCAACGAGGCACCGTTGGAGCCCGCCCGCCCGCTGCCTCCCGTCCCCGTCCCCCACGGGCACCGCAGCACACAGAAGGAGCGGGAGGCGTTCCGCGCGCTCGCCGCGTCGGAGTGGGACCGCCACGCCGCCGCCGTCACCCGCGCCCTGACCCGGATGCCCGCACTGCGCGGTCAGGAACAGGAGGCGGCACGGGCCGACCTGATCGCCCTGCTGCTCTATCTGCGCACGCCCGAAGGCCCTCTCGGACACCAGGAACTGCACCGTCAGACGCGAGCCGGTGACACCCGGCTGCTGCCCTACGCCGCCTGCGTGGCCTCGGCCCTCCGACGGCTGCCCGCCTTCCGGGGACCGGTGCTGTGCGCACCCGCGGCGGCGCACGGGGCGTGGCGGCCCGGCACCCTCCTGCGGGACCCGACCCCCGTCAGCGGACTGCCCGGGGACGGGCGGGGCCCCTCCCTCGCCAGCGCCGGGTACGCCATCTGGTCGGTGACCGGCCGTCGAGTGCGCCAGCTGTACGACGGCAGCGGCTCCACCGCCGCCCACGACGAGGTGGTCTTCGCGCCCGGCACCGCGTTCCGGGTGCTCGACGTACGCACCGGGGACTCCGGGCCGCTGGTGCTGCTGAGGGAACTGCCGTCGGCCCCGGACACCCCCCTCCTCAGCCACGCGCCGCTGACCGACGCCGACCACGCCGTACTCGCACGGCTCGACGAGGCCCTGGCCCGCCACCCCTCGGGGACGGCTGCGTTCGAGTGGCCGGACCGCTGTTCCGGGCCCGTGGGGTCCGCGGCCGACTGAGACGACCGAACCCGAACGGAGCACCGATGCCCAAGCCCGAAGGCGAAACGCCCTCCCCGACTCCCGCCGTGCGCAGGGCCTCCGTCCTGCCCGCGGTGGCAGCCGAACCGGGCCCCGCCCTCGCGCCCCCCTCCGCCCGGGAGGAGGGTGACGACACGACGACGTCCACCACCCGCAGGACGGCACCCGAGAACGAGACACCGCCCGAGCCCGTGTCATCGGCGCCCGCGGCCCAGACCACCGACACGGCGGAGACAGACCCAGCCGCCACCGCCACCGCACCGACCCCTCCGGCAGAGGGCCGGACAGCGGCGGCCGACGACGGAACCACACCCGGACGGCCCACGAGACCGCTGCTCGCGGCGGCGGCGATCGTCGGCACCGTCCTCATCGGCGTGCCGCTGGTCCTCCTGGGCCGTGGCGCGGACGACGATCCCGGCAAGCCCGACCGGGCACAGGTGCTCGGCGGCACCTACCTTCCCGACAACGGGAACGGCGACGGCGCCGGGGCCGACCAGTACGCCGCCTCCTCGCCGTCCTCCAGTCCGGAGAGCGCACGGGCGAAGCAGCCGGAGAAGGAGCGGGAGACCACCCCTCCCAAGGAACGGAAGAAGGCCGCGGCGCCTCCCACGACCGAGGGCCCCAAGTCGCCCTCCACGACACCGTCCGAGAGTCCGACCCCCAAGCGGAAGACACAGACGACCCGCACCACGGGCCGGTACGTCCCGCAGGGCGCCGACTTCCGCACCACCACCCAACTGCTCGTGAAGAACGTGATGACAGGGATGTGCGTCGACGTCCCGGGCTACGGCAAGGGCCAACTGGACGGCCCCGTCAACCAGTTCCCCTGCGCACGGACCGGCGACAACCAACTCTGGGACCTGGTGGTGACCGGCGACGGCGCCGGGCCGTCCGGGGCCGACCTCTTCGTGATCCGCAACAGCGCGGACGGCTACTGCCTGGACCTGCCGGACTACGGGGGCCGGGCCTCCGGCACACCGGTGTCCGAGTACCACTGCAACGGCACCACCGCCGACAACCAGCTGTGGTACCTGGACAAGAGGTCCGACGGCAGGTTCTGGATCCGCAGCCACTCCAGCGGCAACCGCTGCCTGGACGTGTCCGGCTTCAACGGCGTCGGCGGCAGGGACGCACGGTTGACGATCTACGACTGCGCCGCGAGCGACGACCACCTGTGGTCGTTCTCATGAGCACCCCGTCGCCCGAGCACCCACCGTCCGCGTCTGTCCGAGACGCGACCGATCCCCGAGGGACCGCAAGACCCATGTCCGCCCAGAACGACGGCACACAGCCGCCCGCCGCCACCGGAACCGCCGCGGCCTCCGAAACGCCGAGGGTCCGCCAGGCCTTCGCCCTGCCCGCCACCCCGGCCGGTGCGCCGGAACCCACGTCGGCCCCCGCCACGCGCCCCGCGACCAAGGAGCCCGGCCGCCCCGACCCGGACACCGAAACGGACGCTGAAGCGGGCCCCGACGCGGAGACCGCCCCCGACGCGGAGACCGCCCCCGACGCCGCGACCGCCCCCGACTCCCCTGGGGCTCCCGAGGCTCCCGAGGCCGAAGCGGACGGTGCCCCGGGGCGGGTGAAGAAGCCCGTTCTGGCCGCCGCGGCCATCGCCGGGGTGGTGCTCGTCGCCGTACCGTTCCTGATCCCGGGCCCCGACCGGGACCGTACCGGCGTCGCGACCGCCGCCGACCCGTCGGCGGGAACGGTGCTGGACGGCCCCGACCAGGAGCGGCCCGGACAGTACGTCGTCGAGGCTCCCTCGCCCTCCCGGTCGGCTTCCCCGTCGAAGCCCGCGAGCAAGGGCGACGGCGATGAGAAGGGTGCCAAGGAGAAGGCCGCTCCGGAGCCGAACGCGACGACACCGACGAGGACACCGACGAGGACAGCGGCGGCCGAACAGCCCCCCAAGGCGGGCTCCGTGGCCGGAGCGGCCGACACCACGGGGGAGAAGGCGTCTTCGACACCGACGAGCAAACCCGCCCAGTCCGCCGTGACCGTCGTAGGTGACACGCTCGTGAGCAAGGACTCGGGGAAATGCCTCAGCTCGGGACCGGGCACCGACGGCACCCCGTTGATGCTGTGGACCTGCAACGGCTCCGCCGCGCAGCGCTGGGACTTCCGGCCGGACGGCACGATCCGTTCCCAGGGCCTGTGCATGGACGTGGCCTGGGGCTCCGCGCAGAACGGTACGGCGATCCAGGTGGCCTGGTGCAGCGGCAACCCGGCCCAGCAGTTCTACCTGAACTCCACCGACGACCTGGTGGCCAAGATCGCCACCAAGTGCGTCGACATCTACGACGGCCAGACCGCCAACGGCACCCCGGCCGCCCTGTGGCCGTGCACGGGCACCGCCAACCAGACCTGGTACCGCCGTTGACCCGCAGGGAGAACTGACCCGATGCCTTCCCAACCCCCCGCCTCCGCCGCCGACGAGCCCGCCGGTGACCCCGCCCCGACGCCGCGCGTGCGCATGGCGGTACCGCTGCCCGCCTCGGCGGAGCCACCCGTCGGCGCGCTGAACCCCGCGACGCCCGCGCCGGAGCCCCGCCCCCTTGCCGGGCCCGAGCCCGAGCCCGAGCCCGAGCCCGAGCCCGAGGCCGAGCCCGAGGCCGGAGCTGAGCCCGCCCCCGCCCCCGACTCCGCTACCGACCCGGATCCGGACCCCGACGCGACCCCACAGGCCGCCTCCCGCCCCGCAGCCGCCCCCGCGTCGACCACCCCGGCCCCCGCGACCGCCACCGCCACCGCCCCCACACCCCCACCGGACGACCCCGCCGACCCGGCCGCCCAGGGCGGGCGTCCGAGGAAACCCGTCCTTGCGGCCGCCGCGATCGTGGGCGCCGTACTGCTGGCCGTACCGGTGTTGCTGGTCGGGGGCGCCTCCGACAAGGAGGACCGCGACGACGGCGCCCGGGAGCTGACGGGCCAGGACTCCGGCACCACGCTGGGCGGCGACGTCGCCGAGCGCGGACCCGAGGAGTACGCCACCGAGACCGAGTCCACGCCCGAGCCGAGCCCGTCGCCGTCCAAGAAGCGGAAGGCCGCCCCACCCGTCCCTCCCAGCGAGCCCGCCCCGGCCGACCCGCCCAAGACCGCCACCGCACGGCCGAAGCCCGAGCCCAAGGCGACGGAACGGGCCAGTGAGCCGGAGACGGCCCGGACCAGCGCCGCGCCGGAGTGGACCACGACGGTCGTCACGCCGAACAGCGTGCTGCACACCGGGCAGGCCTGGCGCACGAACCGGATCGAGCTGATCATGCAGCAGGACGGCAACCTGGTGGTCTACAACGAGCGTGACAACGCGCTGTGGGCGTGCATGACCTTCGGGCAGAACCACCGGGCCGTCTTCCAGGAGGACGGCAACCTCGTGGTCCTCAACGCCGACGGCGGACCGATCTGGGCGGCCGGGACCTACGGTCATCCCAACGCGCGGCTCATCCTCCAGGCGGACGGCAGGGTCGCCATCGTGGACGGGGGCACCGTGCTCTGGTCCGTGCCCTGACCGGCGACGGTCCACGTGTCCCCGGTCACCGGGGGTTGTCCTGGCCCGTGAGCGCGCCTAGGGTTCCTCCTCGGACGCGGTAAGCGCTTTCTGTCTCGCTGTGTGTGTCGGCTCGCCCGTCCCCGGTACACCCGTCGGCCGTCCGAGGAGCACCGCCCATGCCCCTGTCCCCGCCCCCAGTCCGCCGCCGCGTCGCCGTGGTCGGCACCGGCGCCATCGTCGCGGGCAGCCACCTGACCGCGCTTCAGGCGCACGCCGACCGCGCGGAGCTGGTCGCCGCCGTCGACGTCGACGAGGGGAGGCTCGCCGCCTTCCGGGCGCTGGCGGGCGACGGGGTCGCCGGGTACCCGTCCATGGCGGCGATGCTGGACGCCGTACGCCCCGATCTGGTGCTCATCGGCACGCCGCCCTCGCTGCACCGGGAGCAGACGGTGGCGGCGCTCAAGGCGGGTGCCTGGGTGCTGTGCGAGAAGCCGCTGTGTCTGTCCCTCGCGGAGTACGACGAGATAGCCGCCGCCGAGGACGCGTCGGGGGCGTACGCGTCCGTCGTCTTCCAGCACCGGTACGGCTCCGGCGCCGCGCACGCGCGTGAGCTGATCGCCAGTGGGGAGCTGGGCGCCCCGCTGGTCGCGCACTGCCAGACGACCTGGCACCGCGA
Organism: Streptomyces sp. NPDC057877; assembly: GCF_042796855.1. Taxonomy (NCBI): domain Bacteria; kingdom Bacillati; phylum Actinomycetota; class Actinomycetes; order Kitasatosporales; family Streptomycetaceae; genus Streptomyces; species Streptomyces sp. NPDC057877. Next base: position 448,296 of record NZ_JBHVMS010000001.1, on the reverse strand, counting down.
CGCGGCGTACTACTCCGTGCCCTGGCGCGGACGGTGGGCCACCGAGGGCGGCGGGCCCACCATGGGGCACGGCATCCACCAGTACGACCTGCTGCTGCACCTGCTCGGTGAGTGGGAGGAGGTGCGGGGGATGGCGGCGCGGCTGGTGCACGACACCGAGAGCGAGGACGTGTCCACCGCCCTGGTGCGCTTCAGGAACGGCGCCCTGGCCACCGTCGTGAACAGCGTGCTCTCCCCGGACGAGACCAGCCGCATCCGCGTCGACTGCGCCGACGCCACGGTGGAGCTGACCCACCTCTACGGGCACCGCAACGACGACTGGACCTACACCCCCGCCCGGCACGTCGCCCCCGAACGCGCCGCCGCCTGGCGCACCCCCGCCGCCGACGTGCCCAGTTCGCACACCGCCCAGCTCGGCGCCCTCCTCGACGCCTACGACAGCGGCGTACGGCCACCGGGCAGCGGCCCCGACGCCCGCGCCACGCTGGAATTCGCCGCCGCCCTGTACAAGTCGGCGTTCACCGGCTGCCCCGTGCGCGCCGGGGAGATCCGCCCCGGCGACCCCTTCCACGCGGCCATGCACGGCGGCCACCCCGACTGGGCCCCCAAGGAGCGCGTATGACCCTCCGCGTCAGCCACACCCACGGCGACCACATCGCGGTCACGGCGGCGGGCGGCACCGAGATCCTCCGCTACGTCTACCGCCCGGACCCCGACCCGTTCGAGTCCCGCAAGCCGTACGCCCATCCGGTGCGCACCCTCGCCGGGCGCACGGTGACCGGGTACCGGCCGAGCGACCACCGCTGGCACAAGGGCCTCCAGATGACCGCCAGCCATCTGTCCGGGCAGAACTTCTGGGGCGGCAACTCCTATGTCCACGGCCGGGGCTACCTCGCTCTGCCGGAACGGGTCGGCTCGATGCGGCACGACGGCTTCGACGCCCTGACGGCGGCCGACGACCGGTTCGCGGCGACCGAGAACCTGACCTGGGTGGCGTACGACGGGGCGGAGTGGGCGCGCGAGCGGCGCGGGCTGGTCGTGCACTGCGTCGACGAGGAGGCCGGTGCCTGGGTCCTGGACTGGTCGATCCACCTGACCAACGTCCGCGCCGAGCCGCTGGTGTTCGGCTCCCCGACCACCGCGGGCCGCGAGATGGCCGGGTACACCGGCCTCCAGTGGCGCGGCCCGCGCGACTTCACCGGCGGCCGGGTCCTCGCCCCGGACCCCGACGGCGATGACCTGATGGGCTCCCGGAGCCCGTGGCTCGCCTTCACCGCCGAGCACGACGAGGTCGACGCGCACTCCACCCTCGTCTTCGCCCACGCGCCGGAGAACCTCGACGCGCGCACCGCGATCCACCCCTCGCACTGGTTCGTACGCTCCGAACCGATCCCGTCGGTGGCGTTCTCCTGGGCGTTCTTCGAGGAGTTCGCGCTGCCCCCGGGTGAGTCCTTCGGCTACCGCTACCGGATCGTGGTCGCCGACGGCGCCTGGGACCGCGACCGCGTCGCCACCCATCTGGCGTCCCTGCCATGGTGACCGGCCCGGGACCCGCCCCGCTGCCGGGCGCCGTCGGCCTCTCCCACCTCAGCGCCTACGACTGGGAGGCCGCCGACGGCGTCTGCGGCGGCACCCCGCATCTGCACCTGGTGTGCACCGAGGCGTACGTCGTCACCGGCGGCCGGGGAGCCGTGCAGACACTGAGCCCGGACGGCTACCGCGAACTCCCCCTGGCGCCGGGCTCGGTGGCCTGGTTCACACCGGGCACCGTGCACCGCATGGTGCAGGGCGGGGGTCTGCGCGTCACCGTGCTGATGCAGAACAGCGGCCTGCCGGAGGCCGGTGACGCCGTGTTCACCTTCCCGCCCGAGGTGCTCGCCGACCCCGGGGCCTATGCCGCCGCGGCCACGCTGCCGCCGGGCACGGGGCCGGAGACGGAGTCGGCCGCACGGCGACGCCGGGACCTCGCGGTGGCGGGCTATCTGCGGCTGCGCGAGGCCCTGGTCGCCGGGGACCCGGGCCCGTACCGGGACTTCCAGCGCGCCGCCGCGCGCCTGGTGCGGGACATGGTCCCCGGCTGGCGCGAGCTGTGGCGCGCGGGCGCCCTGGCCGCGGCCGAACGCACCGGCGCCCACCTCGACGCCCTGGCCGACGACGACCCCGCCCACCTCGCCGAGGCGACCGCGTACGAGTGCGGCCCCAGCCGTCGCGGCGGCTACGGGATGTGCGGGCGCCGCGACGAGTACGCGCTGCCGGGGGCGACACTGCCGTACGGGCAGGCGGGGACCGGGCGTTAGCCGGGCGTCGGACGGCCGCGAGGGGCCGGTGCCAGGCCGTCCGGGCCCGCTTCAGTGCTGGCCGTGGCGGCGGATCTCCCCACGCAGTTCTTCGGTGATCTCGACGGACAGTTCGGCGACGTCGGCGTCCTCGATGCGGCGTGGCTGGGGGATGCCGACCGTCCATTCCTTGGCGATGCGGCCGGGGCGTGAGGAGAGCAGGACGACGCGTTCGGCGAGGCGGACGGCCTCGCGGACGTTGTGGGTGACGAAGAGTACCGAGACGCCCGTCTCGCGCCAGATGCGGGTGAGTTCGTCGTGCAGGACGTCGCGGGTGATGGCGTCGAGGGCGGCGAACGGTTCGTCCATGAGGAGGAGGTTGCTGTCCTGGGCGAGGGCGCGGGCCATGGCGACGCGCTGGCGCATGCCGCCGGAGAGTTCGTGCACGCGTTTGCCGTGAGCGCCCTTGAGGCGGACGAGTTCGAGGAGTTCCTCGGCGCGGTCGCGGCGCTCGCTCTTGGGTGTGCCGCGCAGTCTGAGGGCGAGTTCGATGTTCTTGCCCGCGGTGAGCCAGGGGAAGAGGGCGTGTTCCTGGAACATCAGGGCGGGGCGGCCGTCGGTGGTGATGGCTCCGGCGGTCGGTGCGTCCAGGCCCGCGACGAGGTTGAGCAGGGTGGACTTGCCGCAGCCGGAGGCGCCGAGGAGGGTGACGAACTCGCCGGGGGCGACATCGAGGGTGATGTCGTCGAGGACGAGCTGCCGTCCGGCCGCTCCGGCGAAGGACTTCGACACGTGCTCGACGCGGGCGGCCGGTGTCACCGCCGTGGTGTCCTCGGCCGTCCTGGCGATCGTGGTGGACATGGTCGTCACCTCCTGGCGACTGACGGGACCGGGTGGGTTACTCGACGCCGAGCCCGGCGTCGTCGACCTCGTCCTTGCCCGCGGCCCGCAGGACCTCGTTCAGGGGTGTGAGGTCGTAGATGCCGCTCAGGTCGGGCTGTTCCAGCAGTCCGGCCCTGACCGCGTGGTCGGCCTGGCTGTCGAGGGTCGCGGCCAGCGGGTCGTCGAGGAACGTGACGGACTCCCACGCCGGGTCGAGGATCTCGGCGGGCAGTTCCTTGCCCGACAGCTTCTTCAGCGCCGCGTTGGCGGAGGCCTTGGCCTCCTCGGGGTTGGCGTTGATCCACTCGTTGGTCCGCACCGAGCCGCGCAGGACGGCCTCGACGACGTCCGGGTGCTCCTTGAGGAAGCTCTGCGACACGATGATGTTCGTGATCACGAACTTCTTGTCCGGCCACAGGTCGGCCTCGTCGAGCAGCACCTTCGCCCCCGCGGCGACCAGCTTGGACGCGGTCGGCTCGGGCACCCAGGCGCCGTCGACGGAGCCCGACTTGTAGGCGTCCGGCGTGACCGCGTTGTCCGTGCGGACGACGGAGACGTCACCGCCGCCGCTCTGCGCGTCGACCTTCCAGCCGCGCTCGGCGATCCAGTTGAGGAACGCCACGTCCTGGGTGTTGCCGAGCTGCGGGGTGGCGATCTTCTTGCCCCTGAGGTCGTCCAGGGTCTTGATCTTCTCCGGGTTGACGACGAGCTTCACGCCTCCGGAGGCGGAACCGCTGATGATCCGCAGGTTCTTGCCCTCGGACTTGGCGTAGCCGTTGATGGCGGGGGAGGGGCCGATCCAGCCGATGTCGATGGAGCCGGAGTTCAGCGCCTCGATCTCGGAGGGGCCCGCGTTGAAGGTCGAGGCCTTGATCGTGGTGCCGCCCAGCTCCTTCTGGAACAGCCCCTCCTGGACGCCCACCAGCGCGGTGGCGTGCGTGAGGTTGGGGAAGTAGCCGATCCGCACCTCGTCGACGGAGAGCTTCTCGGCGTCCGCCGCGACCCCGGCCCGCTCGGCGTCGTCGTCGGACTCGGCACCGTAGCCGCAGGCGGTGAGCAGGAGGGGGAGCGCGGCTATGACGGCGAGGGTGCGCAGGGTGGTGAGCGGTCGTGCGGCAGACACGGAGGTGTCCTCTCGGGGCAGGGTGACAAGGGAGGTGGGGGAAGACGCCGGACGTACGGCGCTCTGGTCGGTGAAAGGGCTCAGAGCGGGCGACAGAGGGCCGACGACATACGGCCGTGGTCGATGTGGCGGCGCGAGGTGAGCAGGGGCAGCGACCGGTTCACGCGGCTGAACGCGCTCATGTCCCCTCCACGATCCCTAGCTTTCCTACCTGATTGCTAGGGATCGTGGCAGAAGAAGGCCGCTGCCCCAAGGGGGTGTTCACATGGCGGACGCGGACGTGTCGGTTACTGAGATGACGGTGCCGTGTAGTGGGCCGCCTCGTCGCCCTCCACGACCCGGCTGAGGGCGCCGTCGACACCGGTGGGGACGTCACCCGCGACGGTCACCCGGTGCAGCAGGCGCGGCAGGTCGCCGTAGTCGTCCGGGGCGTAGTGCTGGGTGACGCGGTTGTCGAACACGACGAGGTCGCCCGGTGCCCACGCCACCCGCACGACGTTCTCCGGCCGGGTGACGTACGCCTGCAGGATGCGCAGCAGGTCCCGGGACTCGGACGGGCCGAAGCCGACGAGGCTTTGTGCGAAGCCGCCGATGAACAGCCCGCGCTCACCCGTCTCGGGGTGCACCCGGACCACCGGATGGGCGGTGCGGTACTTCCGGGAGACGAACCGCCTGCGGTGCTCGGCCGCCTTCTCGGTCTTCGGGGCGGCGTAGTCGTAGTCGTTGGTGTGTACGGCCCACAGCTTGTCCGCCAGCTCCCGCAGCGGCTCGGGCAGGTCCCGGTAGGCGGCGCCCGCGTTGGCGATGAGGGTGTTGCCGCCGTAGGGCGGGATCACGATGCCGCGCAGCGTGGACACCTTCGGGGGTGTCCGGACGAAGGTGACGTCCGTGTGCCACTGGTTGGCGCGGATGCCCTCCTCGCCGTCGACCGGCAGGATGTTCGGCTGCCCGTCGACCGAGGGGACGGTGGGGTGCGCGGTGGTGAGTTCGCCGAAGAGGGACGCGAAGCGGAGCTGGTGGGCGTCGTCCAGCCGCTGGTCGCGGAAGATCAGCGCCTTGTGTTCGAGCAGCGCGGAGTTGATCTCGGTGACGACGGCGGGGTCCAGGTCGGCGGAGAGGTCGACGCCCAGGATCTCGGCGCCGATGCGGCCACCGATCCTGCGGATGTCGAAGCCGGTGCTGGTGGTCATGTGCGGATGTCCTTTCCGGAGGTGAGCGGTGTCACGGTGTGCGGGCCGCGCGCGGCGGCCGGTTGGCGGGGCGGGGCAGTCCGTAGTGGTCGCGCAGGGTGCGGCCGGTGTACTCGGTGCGGAACAGGCCGCGTCGCTGGAGGATCGGCACGACGTGGTCGACGAAGTCCTCCAGGCCGCTCGGCAGCAGCGGCGGCATGATGTTGAAGCCGTCGGCGGCGCCCTGGGTGAACCACTCCTCCAACTGGTCGGCCACCTGCTCGGGGGTACCGGCGAACACGCGGTGGCCGCGCCCGGCGCCGAGACGGGCGATGAGTTCGCGCAGGGTGAGTCCGTCGCGACGGGCGAGTTCCGCGACGAGCGTGAAGCGGCTCTTGTTGCCGTTGATGTCCCGTTCCTCGGGGAGTTCGGGCAGCGGGCCGTCCAGCGGCAGCCCGGACAGATCGGTGCCGAGCATCCCGGAGAGCTGGGCGAGCCCGTACTCCGGAACCTGGAGTTCTGTCAGCTCCCGTTCCAGCGCGCGGGCCTCGGCCTCCGTCGAGCCGAGTACGGGGGCGATGCCGGGGAGGATCAGCAACTCGTCCTCGGTGCGGCCGTGCCGGGCCAGCCGGGACTTGAGGTCCTTGTAGAAGGACTGGCCGTCGGCGAGGGTCTGCTGGGCGGTGAAGACGGCCTCGGCCCACTGGGCGGCGAACTCCTTGCCGTCCTCGGAGGAACCCGCCTGCACCAGCAGGGGGTGACCCTGGGGGGAGCGCGGTACGTTCAGCGGGCCCCGTACCCCGAAGTACGTCCCGCGGTGGTCGATCTCCCGCACCTTGCCGGTGTCGGCGTAGACGCCGCGCTCCCGGTCGAGCAGGATCGCGTCGTCGTCCCAGCTGTCCCACAGCCTGGTGGCGACGTCGAGGAACTCCCGCGCCCGCTCGTAGCGCAGCCGGTGCTCCAGGTGTTCGTCCTGGCCGAAGTTGCGGGCCTCGTGCACGGTGCCGGAGGTGACGATGTTCCACCCGGCGCGGCCCCCGCTGAGATGGTCGAGGGAGGCGAACTTGCGGGCGGTGTGGAAGGGCTCGTTGAAGGTGGTGGAGACGGTGGCGATCAGGCCGATGTGCTCGGTGACCGCCGCCAGGGCGGACAGCAGGGTGAGCGGTTCGAAGCCGCCGAGCGCGTTGTGCCGGACGTTCCCCCACAGGGCGAGACCGTCGGCGAGGAACACCGAGTCGAGCAGACCGCGCTCGGCGGTGTGCGCGAGCTGCTGGAAGTAGCGCGGGTCGGTGACCCTTTCGGGCTGGGTCAGGGGATGTCGCCAGGCGGCGTCGTGGTGGCCTGCGTTCATCAGGAAGGCGTTGAGGTGCAGTTGCCGGGGGTTGGTCGCGGGCATGGGGTACCTCGGGGTCGGGGTCGGGGTCGGGGTCGGGGCGGGGGGCGGGCTGGGTCGGCCGGTGCCGCCGTCAGCCGTCGGTGGGCGGTCGCCAGGAGCTGAGCCGTCGCTCCACGGTCACCAGGAGCTGGTTGAAGGCCACGCCGACGGCGGAGATCGTGATGATGCCCGCGTACATCTGCGGGATCGCGAAGTTGTACTGCGAGGCGTTGACCAGATAGCCGAGGCCCGCCTTGGCGCCGATCATCTCGGCGGCGACCAGCACCAGGATGGACACCGCTCCGGCCAGCCGGATGCCGGTGAACATCACCGGGACCGACGCCGGGAGGATGACCTTCTGGAACAGCCGGGGCGCGGACAGGTCCATCGACCTGGCGAGCTTCAGCAGGGTCGGGTCGACACTGCGGACGGCGCTGATGGTGTTGAGCAGGATGGGCCAGGTGCACGCGTACACCACGATGGAGATCTTCGAGGTCTCGCCGATGCCCAGGAGCAGCACGAACACCGGCAGCAGGGCCAGCGCGGCGGTGTTGCGGAACACCTCGAGCAGCGGGCCCAGCAGGTCCGCGACCGGCCGGTACCAGCCGATCAGCAGCCCCAGCGGTACGGCGACGGCCACCGCGAGACCGAATCCGCTGAACGACCGCACCAGGCTGGCGCGCGCGTTGTCGGCGAGCTGTCCGTCGGCGAGCAGCCCCCACCAGGCGCGGGCGACCTCGCTGAAGGGCGGCAGGAAGGTCCGGTCGACCAGGCCGAGCCGCGGTGCCGTCTCCCACAGCAGCAGCAGGGCGACGATCGCCGCGGACCTGACCACCGCGTTCAGCAGCAGGTACGGCAGTCGGCGGACCGCCCGGCGCGGATACGGCGCCACGGTGCCGGGCCGGGCCGACCGGGCGGACGCGGCGGGGGCTTCGGGGGAGGCGGTCGGGGCGTGCTCCGTGGGCCTCCCGGTGGCCGTGCTCGTGGTGCCGCTCATGCGGAAGCCCTCTCCTTCTCCAGCTGTTCCTTCTCCCACCGCTGGGCCCTGGCGACCTCGTCGTGCAGCAGTGACCAGACCCGGTGCCGGTACCGGGCGAACTCGGGGCTGGAGCGGACGTCGTCCGTCGTCGTGCGCGACCCCAGGTCGACCGGTACGACCTGCTTGATGCGACCCGGCCCGGACGTCATCACGGCGACGCGTTGCCCCAGGTAGACGGCCTCGTCGATGCCGTGCGTGATGAAGACGACGGTCTTGCCGGTGCGCTGCCAGACACGCAGCAGTTCGTCCTGGAGCGATTCCCGGGTCTGCGCGTCGAGCGCGGCGAACGGCTCGTCCATGAGGAGCACGTCGGGGTCGTAGGCGAGGCTGCGGGCGATCGCCACCCGCTGGCGCATCCCGCCGGACAGCTCGTGCGGATGACGGTCCTCGAACCCCGAGAGGCCCACGAGGTCCAGGAACTCCCTGGCACGTGCGGCACGGTGCCGCCGGGGGACGCCGGTGGCCTCCAGCCCGAACTCGACGTTGCCCCGCGCCGTGCGCCACGGCAGCAGCGCGTACTGCTGGAAGACGACGCCCCGGTCAAGTCCCGGCCCGGTGACGGGCCGACCGTCCAGCAGGACCCGTCCGCTGGTGGGCCGCGTGAGGCCGCCGAGCAGATCCAGCAGGGTCGACTTGCCGCAGCCGCTGGGGCCGACCAGGACGGTGAACTCGCCGTCCGCCATCTCCAGGTCGATGCCGTCGAGGGCGACGAACCGGGTGCCGTGCCGGTCCCCCGGACGGTCCTTGACGGTGAACTCCTTGCGGACGTCCGCGAACACGATTCTGGGTGTACTGGTATCCGGCATGGCGTCAGCTCCGGCTCGTCGAGGGGGAAGTCGAAGGGGAAGTCGAAGGGGAAGTCGAAGGGGAAGTCGAGGGGGAAGTCGAAGGGGAAGTCGAAGGGGAGGTCGAGGGGGAAGTCGAAGGGGTTGGATTGACCGAAGGCGTGGCGTTGAATTCGTTGGTGTACAGGTCCGACGCCGTGACCCGCCCCTTCTCGATGTCACCGCGGTCGGCCAGCCAGTCGATCCACAACTGGAGTTCGTCCTCGGCGATCCGGCCCGCCGTTCCGGAGACGCCGTAGGACCGCCAGTACTTCAGCGGCTCGGTGTCCTCGTTGCGATTCCGCCCGCGCACGATGTCCGTCATCCGGGCGACGACCTCTTCGCGCGGTGTGGCCCGGGACCATTCGATGGCCTTTCCGACGCCGGTGACGAAGGTGCTGGCCGTGTCGGGGTTCCGTTCGAGAAAGCGGTTCGTCATGACATAGGTGCCCGCGCTGAAGGAGCCCAGGAGCTGGTGGTCCGTGAACAGCGGGCGTATGCCTCCGGCCGCCAGTGCCTTGTCCCGCAGAACGCCGCCGAGCACGGCCACGTCGATCTGTTTCTGGCGCAGTGTCTGTTCGGTGTTGACCGGTGGCACCACCAGGGGTTCCACCTTGTCGATGTCCGCCCGGGACAGCCCACCGCGTCGCAGGTAGATGTCGAGCATCGCCTCGGAGTGGGCGCCGAGCGTGTTCATCCCGACCTTCTTGCCGAGCAGGTCCGCGGCCGAGCGCAGGGGGCTGTCCTCGAGGACGTAGAAGCCGTTGTAGGCGTACCGGTCGGAGCCGTAGTAGCTGATGACCGCTGTCACGGGGGCGTTGTTCGCGGCCAGTTTGACGACCGCGCCGTTGAACGCGCCGCCGAAGTCGGTCTGTCCGGTGGCCGCGGACTGGATGTCCTGTGGCCCGCTGATCGTGTTGCCGACCCACTCGAGCCGCACGTCCTCCAGGAAGCCGAGGTCCGCGGCCAGTTCCGGCGGGGTGACCTGGCCCGCCCAGCCCTGGTAGCGCAGCGTCTTGGTCCGGCCCGCGCCGGACGCGGCCCCGGTCGCGGCCGTGCCGCAGCCCACGGCCACCGTCGAGAGTCCGAGCAGGGTGAGGAACTGACGTCGTGAGGCTGCCGTCGTGGCCATGGAAAGGTCTTTCTGTTCGAGAAGAATGGCGAGAAGGATGTCGAGAACTGTGACGGGGAGGGTTTAGGAGGATGGTGAAAAAGGGTCGGGAAATCCGTGGCTTCCGGCGCGGGCGTTCGCGAAGTCGCGCGCGGCGCCGTTTTCCCGTTCCCGGATTGATCAGAAAGCGTTGCAGCGCACCCCGGCCGGGTCAATATCGATCGGGTGGACTTAGCGTGTTCTCCATCGCGCGACATACGACCGAAGTACGGCGTTCACAATGCGCGCGCGGGGAATTGGCTCAGGCGGGCAGGACGAACGGCGGGTGGGTGCCGTTGAGGAAGTAGTCGCCGACATCGCGGACACGAGGGGCGACGGGCTCGTACAGGGTGTGGGTGCGGGCGTTGCGCCAGAAGCGGTCGAAGCCCAGCCGCGCGGAGGCGGAGCGGGCGCCGATGACGTCGAGGGCGCGGGCGGTGGACTCCTGGGCGGCCCGGGAGGCCGCGGCCTCGGCCATGGCGACCAGCACGGAGACGTCGGCGTACTCGTCGAAGGTGAGATCCGCACCGCGGGCGAGCCCGTCGCGCACGGCCGCCACCGCCTGTGCGGCGAGCGCGGACGCGGCGCGGGTGAGGACGGTCAGTTCCCCGTAGGCGGTCAGCACGTGTGGTTCCTGCGCGGCGCCGACGGGCCCGGCGGGGTGCCGTGGGAGGTGCCCCGCCCGGCGGTACTCGCGGGCCTCGGCGAGCACTCCCTCGGCCATGCCGAGCAGCACCTGCACGGGCACCAGCCGCCCGACCGGGGACGCCAGGGCGGCACCGGGTGACAGGGCGTCCTCGTCCACGGCCAGGGAGCCGAGTACGTCGTCGGCGGCGACCGGCACGGCGTGGAACTCCACGCTCCCGCCGCCCGCGAGCCGCTGGCCGAAGGCGTCGCCGTCGCCGTCGCCGTCGCCGTCGACGCGCACACCGCGTGCGGCGGTGTCGACGGCGACGGCGACGGGTTCACCGGTGTCGGCGCGCACGGCCCGCACGGCGAGCCGGTCGGCGACCGCGACCCCGGCCGGATGGCTCTGCCGACCGTCGAGCACCTGCCCACCGGGCGTCCTGACCAGCGTCAACGGGGGTTCCTGCCGCGCGAGACCGCCGCCCCAGCACCACTGCTCCGCCACGGACCGCCGCTCCAGCCGCGCGGCGAGCGCCGGTTCGGCGAAGAACCGGGCGCTTGACGACAGGAAGTAGTGACAGCCCAGCAGTTGACCGATCGCCCCGTCCGCCGCGGCGATCTCCCGGACCACGGCGAGGGCCGTGGGCCAGTCCGCGCCGCCGCCCCCGGTCCCGGCCGGGGCCAGGAGCGTCAGCAGTCCGGCCTCGCGCAGCCGGGACAGCTCGTCGAACGGGGCCTTCCCCGCCTGTTCCCTCGCCGCCGCGTCCGTGGCCAGGTCGTCCGCCGCCTCGCGGGCCGTGCGCAGCCAGTGCGCGGGTCCCGGCCCGGTCGGAGCGGAGTCCTCGGCGGGGCGGGACGGCGCGGCGGCTACGCCCATGGCGGCGGTCTCCTCGGGATCGGCTCAGGAGCGGCCGGGCAGCGCGGTCCCGGGAGCCGACTGCGGCCCGGGCACGTACTTGTAGCCCACGCGCCGCACGGTGACGATCCGGTGCCGGTGCGCCCGGCCCAGCTTCTGGCGCAGCCGGGCGATGTGGACGTCCACGGTGCGGCCGTCGCCGATGTGGTCGTAGCCCCAGACGGCGGCGACCAGTTGCTCTCGGGAGTGGACGCGGTGGGGGTGCAGCACGAGGTGCGTCAGCAGCTCGAACTCCAGGTAGGTGAGGTCGAGTTCATGTCCGTCGACCTCGGCGACATGCCGCGCGGGGTCGATGCGGACGACGTCGTCACCGGTGGTCCGCCGGTCGGCGGCCGGGGCGGTGGGGGAGATCGGCCGGAACTCGGGGCGCGGGGCGTCCTTGACGAAGAGTTCGGCCAGGTCGGTGCCCTCGGGGACGAGCACGAGATAGCCGACGAGCGGAGTGGCGGGGTGTCCCTCGGTGCGGCCGGGGGCGGTGTCGCCGCCCACCAGACGAAGGTGGCGTGGGGTGGTCTCTTGCGGAAGTGCCGTGGTCATGGCGGTTGTCCCTCAGGAAGTGGTGTCGGGCCGTCGGACGCGGGGCGTCAGGCGCGACAGCAGGCGGCACTGACGACGTGACCAAAGTCGACATGCCGACGACGAACGAGCCGCTGCTGCGTGTGGGACATGTGCATCATCCTGCGCGGCGCCGCGAGGCACCGTCAAGACTTTCCTAGTAACCAGGTAGGAAAAGTGGGGAAGGTGGTCGACCTGGCTTGACGAACCGCGGCACGTACTGCTCAATGGACCGCATGAACGCCCGGCAGCGCCTTTTCTCGCGCCACCACATCGACCTCGGTCGCGTGTGGTCCGCCGCGTGTCGCGTCTGACCCCGTAGCGGGCTCTCCTCACTTCTCCTCATTTCTCCTCCCTTCTCCGCCGCCCGTGCGGCGGGTCGCGGCCCCCCTCTTCCTTCCCCCCTGCGGTGCGCCGGTGCCGTCGCGAGTCTCGACGGCCCGGTACCGGCGCCGCGCGAACGCGGTCCGTGCGCCCGACGCCGCTCCCCGGTTCCACCCCACACCCCTGAAAGGTCCCGCATGGCCACCGTCCTGTCCGTCTCCGGCAGCCCTTCTGCCACCTCCCGCACCGCCCGGCTGCTGCGCCATCTGGACGTCCGGCTCGCCGCACAGGGCCATGAGGTGATCCCGCTCGACGTGCGCACCCTGCCGTCCGAGCCCCTGTTGCACGCCGACTTCGGCCACCCGGCGATCGCCCGGGCCACCGCCCTGTTCGAGCGGGCCGACGGGATCGTCATCGGCACCCCCGTCTACAAGGCCGCCTACTCCGGGCTGCTGAAGTCCCTGCTGGACCTGCTCCCGCAGTACGCGCTGGTGGGCAAGACCGTGCTGCCGCTGGCCACCGGCGGCACCACCGCGCACGTCCTGGCCATCGACTACGCCCTGCGTCCCGTGCTGAACTCCATGGGCCCCGCGCACATCACACCCGGCTGGTTCACGCTCGACAAGGACATCACGGTGGGCGAGGACGGCTCGCTGACCCTCGCGCCGGGACCCGCCGAGGCCCTGGCCCAGGTCACCGACGTGTTCTCCCGCGCCCTCGGCGGTACGGCGCTGCTGGCGGCCACCGGATGAGCGGCGCGGTCAGAGCCGGTCGTCGCCGTCCAGGAAGGTGCGCAGCACCTCGATGTCGCCGATCTTCGACGGCTCCACCCGGCGCGGATCGTCCCCCAGGACCACCAGGTCGGCCCGCCTGCCCGGGGTGAGGCTGCCGGTCTCGGACTCCCAGTGGCAGGCGCGGGCGGCGTCGGTGGTGTAGGCGCGCAGGGCCTCGTCGACGGTGACGGCCTCGGCGGGGCCGATGATCCGGCCCGACAGGGACGCGCGCTCGACCATGAACTGGATGGCGCGCAGCGGGGCGCCGTCGGCGACCGGGCGGTCCGAGCTGGCGACGAGGGGGACGCCGTGGTCGAGGAAGGCCCGGCCGCGGTAGAGCCAGTCGGCGCGGTCCGCACCCAGCACCGTGGCGTAGTCGTCGCCGTAGTGGCGCAGGAAGCTGGGCTGGACGACGGCGGTGACGCCCAGGGCGGCGAACCGGGGGAGCTGGTCCGGGCGGACCAGGCCCGCGTGTTCGACGCGGTGCCGGGCGTCGGGGCGGGGGGCCCGGCGCTGGGCCGTCTCCAGGGCGTCGAGGGCGACGTCCACGGCCCGGTCGCCGATGGCGTGCACCGCCAGCTGCCAGCCCGCCAGGTGTCCGGCCACGATCGTCTCGGTCAACGCCTCGGGGGTGTCCTGGAGTTCGCCCGAGGAGCCGGAGCCGTCGCTGTAGGGGGCGGTGAGGGCCGCCGTACGGGCCATCATCCCGCCGTCCGTGAACACCTTGAGCGCGCCCAGGGAGAGTCGGCCCTCGCCGAAGCCGGTGCGCAGGCCCAGGTCGATCGCCCGGCTCGTGGTGTCCTCCGGGGCCGCGGTCACCGGGTGCAGGGCGTCGGCAGCCACCATCAGGCGCACCCGCAGCGGCAGTCGGCCGGTCTCGTGGGCGCGTTGGTAGGCGGCGGCCTCCACCGGGGTGCGGCCGAAGAGTCTGCCGCCGACCCCCGCCTCCGCGCAGGCCGTGATGCCCTCGGCCCGGCAGGTCAGGGCGGCCCGCTCGATCGCCCCGGCGAGTTCGGCGAGGGAGTGCGGCGGCCGGGTGCGCAGCGCCGCGCCCATCGCGCCCTCGGCGAGGAAGCCGTCCGGGCGGCCGACGGCGGGGGCGCCCTCCAGGACCGCCGAGTTGACCAGGCAGGCGTGGCCCGACAGATGGCCCAGGAACACCTTGCGCCCGGCGCTCACCGCGTCGAGGTCCGCCGCCGTCACAGGGCGGTCGAGGGTGCGCTGGTCGTAGCCGCCGAAGTCCAGCCAGGCGCCCTCGGGGGACCCGGCGACCGCCTGGGCCACCACCCGCAGGACGTCGTCGGCCCGTTGGCAGGGGGCGACGCTCGGGGCGGCGGCCTTCAGACCCGTCCAGGTCAGGTGCACATGCGGGTCGATGAAGCCGGGCAGCACCACGGCCCCGTCCAGGTCCAGGGTGCGCCGGGCGGGCAGGCCCGCGACCTCCTCGTCCAGGCCGACGATCCGGCCGTGCCAGACGCCCAGTTCGCGGGCGGTCGGGCGGGCCGGGTCCATGGTGAGGACACGGGCGTTGGTGATCCTCGTATCGAGCACGGCCAGATCCTTCCGTTCCCCCGGGTCCTGCGGGCGAGTGGCTGGCACACCACGGCCGGGTGTGGTTTGGTAAGCCTAACCTAATGGGGGTTGGGGTGGCTGAACCTTCCGACTCCGCCCGCCAGTTGGCCGTATGGGCCGATGGTGTGCTGGAGCGCGTCGACGCGCAAGAGGATCTCGACCGACGGCTGAGCGCCGCCCTCGGGCGGACGCCGGACCTGGGTGAGGAGACCCTTGCCCGGATGGCGGAGGCCGTGCGCGCGGCGGCCTGTGGACTCGGCCCCGCCGGATGCGCGCTGGCCGCCGGGGTCTCCGAGCGGCTGCTCACCGGCTGGGAGGAGCGGGAGCCCGCCTTCGCCGCCGCCATGAGCGCCGCCCGCAGACTGGGCCGCACCCGGGCCCACCTGGTCCGGGGCGCGCCGCCCGCGCTCACCCCGTACACCCTGCGGGTGCTGCTCAAGGGCGTGCGCGAAGGCGTGCCGAACGCCTCCGTCGCCGCGCTCGTCGGACTGTCCGTGCGCGCGCTGTACCGGGTGCGCCGGGAACGCCCCGAGGTGGCCGCGCTGCTGCTCGCCGCGCGGCGGGCGCGGCCCCGGAAGGGGGAGCGGCGCTACCGGCTCGTGCGGGTCGGGGACGGCCCACCGGAGAAGTGACCTTTCCTCAGTCGCCTTGCGGCGCAGGGGGTCTGGTCCGCGTCGGCAATTGTAGTTAGCCTTACCTAAGTCTGTGGGCGCCGTGATCGTGCGCTGTGACTCCCCGTCCGGAGGGATGCGTGAGAAAAGCGGACCCGTCGGGGCGGCACGTCCTGCGACAGGCGGTCGGCGGACAGCGCCGTGACATCACGGTCGGCGCCGTGACCGGCATGGGCCACCAGGCGGGCGAGGCCCTCGTGCCCGTCCTCATCGGCGTGGCCATCGACCGGGGCGTGGCGGCCGACGACCTGCCCGTCCTGCTGCTGTGGCTCGGCGTCCTCGCCGTCGTCTACGTCGGACTCTCCTACGGCTTCCGCATCGGCGCCCGCGCCGGTGAACGCGCCTCCGTCACCGCCGCGCACGAACTGCGCGCCCGGCTGACCGGCCGGGTCCTCGCCCCCGAGGGCGGCGCCGACCACGGGCGGCTGCCCGGCGAACTCGCCAACATCGCCACCGAGGACGCCCGCCGGGTGGGCGCCGTCGCCATGGCCGTCGTCGTCGCCGTCTCCGCCACGGCGGGCCTGCTGGTCGGCGCGGTCGTGTTGTTACGGGTGTCCGTGCCGCTCGGCCTGCTCGTCCTGCTGGGCACCCCGCTGCTGCTGTGGCTCGGCCACCTCCTCGGCAGACCCCTGGAGCACCGCAGCGCCACCGAACAGGAACGCGCGGGCCACGCCTCCGGCATCGCCGCCGACCTGGTCGCCGGACTGCGGGTGCTCAAGGGCATCGGCGCCGAGTCCGCCGCCGTCACCCGCTACCGGCGCATCAGCCAGGACTCCCTGTCCGCCACCCTGCGCGCCGCCCGCGCCGAGGCCTGGCAGAAGGGCGTCGTCGCCATCCTCACCGGCGCCTTCCTCGCCCTGGTGGCCCTCGTCGGCGGACGGCTCGCCGCCCAGGGCGACATCAGCCTCGGCGAACTCGTCTCCTCCGTCGGCCTCGCCCTCTTCCTCATCGGCCCGCTCTCCGAGTTCGCCTGGGTCAACGCCGAACTCGCCCAGGGCCGCGCCTCCGCCGCCCACATCGCCGCAGTCCTCGACGCCGAGGACGCGGTGCCGCCCGGACCGCCCCCCACCGACCGTCACTTCACCGGCCGGGTCCACCTGCGCGCCCTGTCCTACGGCACCCTGCGCGGCGTCGGCCTCGACATCGCCCCCGGCGAGACCGTCGGCGTCGTCACCACCGACCCCGCCGACGCCGACGCCCTGCTGCGCCTCCTCGCTCGCCGCGCCGATCCCGACGACGGCACGGTGGAACTCGACGGCACACCGCTGACCGACCTGCCCCTGACGGACGTACGCGCCGCGATCCTGGTCGCCGCACACGACGCGGACCTGTTCGAGGGGACGCTGCTGGAGAACGTCACCGCGGCGGCAGCACCGCGGAAGGTGCCCGCCGCCCTGGCCGCCGCGAGCGCCGACGAGGTCGTCCGGGCCCTGCCGGACGGCGCGGACACGCAGGTCGGCTCCGGCGGGCGCTCGCTCTCCGGCGGCCAGCGGCAACGCGTCGCCCTCGCCCGCGCGTTGGCCGCCGATCCGCCCGTCCTCGTCGCCCATGAACCCGCCACCGCCGTCGACGCCGTGACCGAGTCCCAGATCGCCGCCGGGATCAGGGCCGTACGCACCGGACGCACCACCGTCCTGGTCACCAACAGCCCCGCCCTGCTCGCCGCGACCGACCGGGTCGTCCTCCTCGCCGGTGGCCGGGTCGCCGCCACCGGCGAGCACCAGCGGCTCCTCCACGAGTGCGCGGACTACCGGACGGTGGTGCTCACATGACCGCGAAGGCCCCCGGTGAGCCCACCCTGCTCCCCGTAGCCACCCCCACCCGCACCCGCGCCGCCGTCGCCGAACTCCTGCGCCCGCAGCGGAGACCGGCCCTCACCGCCGTCACCGTCATGGCCGTCGCCACCGCCGTCGGCCTGCTGACGCAGCCGCTGCTCGGCCGGATCGTCGACGAGGTCGCCGAGGGCGAGGGCTCCGCCGACGCCGTCACCGTCATCGCGGCACTGCTGCTGGCCGTCGCCGTGGCGCAGGGCCTGACCACCGGATGGGGGCTGTCGCTCGTCTCCCGGCTGGGGGAGACCACCCTGGCCCGGATGCGGGAGCGGTTCGTCGAGCGGGCGCTGCACCTGCCGCTGGACCGGGTCGAGAAGGCCGGGGCCGGGGACCTGACCGCCCGGGTCACCGCCGATGTGTCGCTGATCGCGGAGGCCGTGCGCAACGCCCTCCCCGAGCTGGTCCGGTCCGCCCTCGCCATCGTCCTCACGCTCGGCGCGATGGCCCTGCTCGACTGGCGGTTCCTGCTCGCCGCGCTGATCGCCGTACCCGTACAGGCCGCCACCGCCCGCTGGTACGTCGCCCGCGCCGTCCCCCTCTACGCCGCACAGCGCGTCGCGGGCAGCGCACAGCAGCAGCAACTCCTCGACACCGTCGCGGGCAGCTCCACCGTGCGCGCGCTGCGGCTGGAGGCCGAGCACACCGAGCGGGTCACCGAACGGTCCCGGTCGCTGGTCGAGTTGACCATGCGCGGCGTCCGGCTCGTCCTCGGGTTCTACGCCCGGCTGCACATCGCCGAGTACCTCGGTCTCGCCGCCGTCCTGGCCACCGGCTACTGGCTGGTCCGGCAGGGCTCCGCGTCCCTCGGCACGGCGACCGCCGCCGCCCTGTACTTCCACAGCCTGTTCACCCCGGTCAACGCCGCCCTCGCGCTGCTCGACGACGCCCAGTCGGCCGGTGCCAGCCTCGCCCGCCTCGTCGGCGTCGCCGACCAGCCCCCACCGCCCGCCGGACGCGCCGCACCGGACGGCACCGGCATCACCGTACGAGGAGTCGGCCACGCCTACCGCCCCGGCCACCCCGTGCTGCACGACGTCGACCTCACCGTCCGGCCCGGCGAACGCGTCGCCCTCGTCGGCGCCAGCGGCGCGGGCAAGACCACCCTCGCCCGGCTCGTCGCGGGCATCCACGCCCCGACCACCGGCACCGTCCTGATCGGCGGCGTCCCCCCGGCCGACCTGACCCCCCGCACCGTCGCCCTGATCACCCAGGAGACCCATGTCTTCGCGGGCCCCCTCGCCGACGACCTCCGCCTCGCGCGCCCCGACGCCACCGACGACGAACTGCGCGCCGCCCTCGACCGCGTCGACGCCCTCGCCTGGGCCGACGCCCTGCCCGACGGTCTCGCCACCGTGGTCGGCGAGGGCGGCCACCGGATCAGCGGCGAACGCGTCCAGGCCCTCGCCCTGGCCCGGCTGATCCTCGCCGACCCGCCCGTGGTGATCCTCGACGAGGCCACCGCCGAGGCGGGCAGCGCCGGGGCCCGCGCCCTGGAGAAGGCCGTCGCCCGCGCCGTCGACGGCCGCACCGCGCTGATCGTCGCCCACCGCCTCAGCCAGGCCGCCGCGGCCGACCGCGTCGTCGTCCTGGACGCGGGCCGCGTCGTCGAGAACGGCACCCACGACGAACTCCGCGCCGCGGACGGCCCCTACGCCGCCCTCTGGCACGCCTGGTCGGACACCCGCACCCCCTGACGCCCCCCACGGCCACCCCCCGCACCACCCGGCACCACAGGAACCCGAAACGAAGGACCACCGATGTTCCGCTCCCGCAGCGCACCACGGCTCGCCGCCGCGCTCTCCTCCGCACTCCTGCTCCTCGCCGCGGCCACGGCCTGCGGTGGCGACGACGACTCCGACTCCGGCACCACGGGCGCCGGTTCGAAGGCGAGCGCCTCCGGAGAGTCGGCGTTCCCCGTCACCATCGACCACAAGTACGGCAGTACGACCATCGAGTCCGAGCCCGAGCGGATCGTCACCGTCGGCCTCACCGACCAGGACGCCGTCCTCGCCCTCGGCGAGGTCCCGGTCGGCACCACCGAGTGGCTCGGCGGCTACCCGGGCGCCATCGGCCCCTGGGCCGAGGACAGGCTCGGCGGGGCGGACGTGCCGACCGTCCTCAAGGACACCGGCACCGGCCCGCAGGTGGAGAAGATCGCCGCGCTCAAGCCCGACCTGATCCTGGCGCTGTACGGCGGGCTCACCAAGGAGCAGTACGAGTCCCTGTCGAAGTTCGCGCCCGTGGTCGCCCAGCCCGAGGAGTACAACGACTACGGCATCCCGTGGCAGGAGGTGACCGAGAAGGTCGGCCAGGCCCTCGGCAAGTCCGACGAGGCCGCCAAGGCCGTCAAGGCGACCGAGGACGCGATCGCCGCCGCGGCGGCGGAGCACCCCGAGTTCAAGGGCGCGACCGCGCTGATGGCGACGCCGTACGAGGGCATGTTCGTCTTCGGCAGCCAGGATCCGCGCTCCCGCCTCCTCACCGACCTCGGCTTCGAGCTGCCCAAGGACCTGGACAAGGCGATCGGGGACCAGTGGGGCGCCAACATCAGCAAGGAGCGCACCGACCTGCTCGACCAGGACGCCCTGGTGTGGTTCGTCGGCGATGTCACCAAGGACGCCGACAAGCTCCACAAGGACGCCTCCTACCAGGACCTGAACGTGGTCGCTGAGGAGCGTGAGGTGTTCGTCGCCGAGAGCACCGACTACGGCCACGCCACCTCGTTCATCACCGTCCTCAGCCTGCCGTACGTGGTCGAGCGGCTGGTGCCGCAGCTGACCGCCGCCGTCGACGGCAAGACGGACACGAAGGTGGAGCAGCCCGCCGCCTGATCGGGACATGGAAGGGGGCCCGGCCCGCACGGCCGGGCCCCTCCTCGTGCGCTCAGCCCTCCATCGCCTGTGCCAGACCGCGCGGCCGCATGTCGGTCCAGTGGGTCTCGACGTACTCCAGACAGGACTGCCGGGACGCGGGCCCGTGGGCCGTGCGCCAGCCCGCCGGTACGTCCACGAAGTCCGGCCACAGGCTGTGCTGGTCCTCGTCGTTCACCAGCACCAGGAACACGCCGTCGGGGTCCTCGAACGGATTGGTCATGGCCTTCCTCTCCTCGTCCTCGCTCGTCGTCACCTGTCCCGCGCCCTCGCGATCAGCCCTTCCAGCGCCCGGAACCACGTCTCGGCGAGATCCCGAACCGCCTTGCCCGGCAACAGCTCCGCCAGATGGACCCAGTGGGCGGCCAGCACCGGCCCGTCCGCCCGGTCCTCGGTCACCACGTTGATCTCCAGTGCGTGGCCCTGCCGCATCCCGGGCTCCGGACCGATGTCGGCCACGTCGTCCTCCGGCGCGTACGACCAGTCCGTCTCCTCCGGCACCCCGAACCGGCCCAGGTAGTTGAACTCGACCCGCGCGGGTTCGAAGGCGGCGAGCACGTCGCGGGTACGGGGGTTGAGGTACCGCAGCAGGCCGTGGCCGACGCCGTTCGCGGGCAGCGACCCCCGATGCTCCCGCACCCGCCGCACCGCCTCCTCCGCCTCCGCACCGCCCGCGAAGGCCGACGCGAGGTCGAGCGGGCCCGCGTCGAGCCGGACCGGATGGACGCTCGTGAACCAGCCCACCGTCCGGGACAGGTCGACCTCGTCGCCCGCCAGTTCCGCCGCGCGGCCGTGCCCTTCCAGATCGACCAGCAGGGACGTCTCCGCACCGCCCTGACGGCGCCGCCAGTCGGCGAAGGCGAGGGCGAGCGCGGCCAGCAGCACGTCGTCGACCCCGGCGCCGAAGGCGGCGGGCACCGTGGACAGCAGCGGCCCGGTGCGGTCGGCGGGCAGCCGCAGGACCACCTCACGGCGGGTCGCGGCGGTGTCCCGGTCGGGGTCCGGACGGCGGTCGAGCGGGAAGGGCTCCCCGTCCAGGACCGCCGTCCAGTCCTCCCACTCGGCCTCCCGCGCGGGTTCCCGCGCCAGCTCCGCCAGCAGCCGCGACCAGCGCGCGAACGACGTCTCGACCGGGTCGAGCCGCGCCGCGCGCCCGGCGCGCACGTCCCGCCAGGCCGCCGCCAGGTCCGGCAGCAGCACCCGCCACGACACACCGTCCACCACCAGGTGATGGGCCATCAGCAGCAGCCGCCCGGGCGCGCCGCCCGCGTCGAACCACACCGCCCGCACCATCACCCCCGCGTCGGGGTCGAGCAGCGCCCGCGCCGCGTGGGCGTGCTCCCGCACGGTCGCGGCGAGCGCCCCCGCGTCGAGCCCGGCGACGTCCACCCGCTCCAGCCACCCGGCGGCGTCCACCGCCCCGACGGGCGGCACGTGCAGCGACCAGTCCCCGCCCGCGGGCCGTACCAGCGTCGCCCGCAGCATGTCGTGCCGGTCGGCCAGCGCCTGGAGGACGCCGGTCAGACCCGGCAGATCCAGCTCGGCGGGCGTGCGCACCACGGCCGCCTGGTGGTACGACGCGAAGGGGCCGCCCAGTTCGCGCAGCCAGTGCATGACCGGGGTGAGCGGGACGCTGCCCGTGCCGTCGTCCTCGGTACGCGGCCCCGCCGCCGTGGCCGACGCGGCGACGGCGCCCAGCGCGGCGACCGTACGGTGCCGGAAGACCAGCCGCGGGCTGATCCGCACCCCCGCCGCCCGCGCCCGCCCCACCAGTTGCATCGCGACGATGCTGTCCCCGCCCAGGACGAAGAAGTCGTCGTCCACGCCGACCCGTTCCAGGCCCAGCACCTCGGCGAAGACCGCGCACAGCGCCTCCTCCACGGGCGTGGCGGGCGGGCGCCCGCTGGACAGGGCGGAGAAGTCCGGCGCGGGCAGCGCGGCCCGGTCCAGCTTGCCGTTGGCCAGCTCAGGGAAGCGGTCCAGGGCGACCACGGCGGCCGGGACCATGTGGTCCGGCAGCCGGGCAGCGACCCGCCCGCGCAGCTCGGCCGGGTCGGGCGCCACCGCGCCGGGCACGGGGACCACGTACGCGACGAGCTGCTTGCGCGGTCCGTCCTGACGTACCGTCACCAGCGCCTGCCCGACCGCCGGATGACCGGTCAGGGCGGACTCGGTCTCGGCCGGTTCGATGCGGAAGCCCCGGATCTTGACCTGGTCGTCCGCCCGGCCCAGGTAGTCGAGGCGGCCGTCCGGCGTCCAGCGGGCCAGGTCGCCGGTGCGGTACAGACGGCCACCGGGCGCCCCGAACGGATCGGCGACGAACCGCTCCGCCGTCAGCCCCGGCGCCCCCAGGTACCCACGGGCCAGACCGCCGCCCGCCAGGTACAGTTCCCCGGTCACCCCGGGCGGCACCGGCCGCAACCGGTCGTCCAGCACGTACGCCCGGGTTCCCGCCACCGGCCGCCCCACCAGCGGGCGTGCACTGTCCCGCATCCGCGCCACCAGCGCGTCCACGGTCGACTCCGTGGGCCCGTAGAGGTTGAACGCCTCGGTGCCCCGCAGCCCCGCGAGCCGCCGCCACAGCGCCGCCGGGACGGCCTCACCGCCCACCCCGACCACCGTCAGCGGACAGCCGTCCCCGTCGAGCAGCCCGGCCTCCGCCATCTGCGCGAAGAACGACGGCGTGACCTCCAGGAAGTCGAAGCCTTGCGCGGTGACAGCGGCGGCGAGCAACTCGGGGTCGCGCCGGACCTCCTCCGACACGATGTGCACACAGTGCCCGTCCAGCAGCCACAGCTGCGGCTGCCAGGAGGCGTCGAAGAAGAACGACCAGGCGTGCCCCACCCGCAGGTGCTGCCGCCCGGCGGCCTCGACGGCCGGTCGGTGCAGCGTCTCGCGGTGACTGTGGAAGAGGTTCCCGAGCGTTTCATGGGTGATCACCACACCCTTCGGACGGCCCGTGGAGCCGGAGGTGTAGATGACATACGCCGGGTGACGCGGCGACAGCGGCGCGGTCCGGTCCGCGTCCGTGACACCGGACGCGTCCCGCCCGGCGATGTCCTCCGCCGTGCCGGGATCGTCGAGCAGCAGCACCTCGGCCGCCTCCGGCAGCGCCCCGCGCAGCTCACGCGTGGCCAGCGTCAGCACCGGCCGGGCATCCGCCAGCACCCCGGCCGTCCGCTCCACCGGCGCGTCCGGGTCCAGCGGCAGATAGGCCGCGCCCGCCTTGTGCACGGCGAGTACGGCGACCAGGAACCGCGCGGTACGCGGCAGCGCCAGCGCCACGTACCGCTCGGGGCCCGCGCCCCGCGCGATCAGCAGCCGCGCCAGCCGGTTCGCCTCCGCGTCCAGCCCGGCGAAGCTCAGCTCCATGCCGTCGGAGGCCACGGCGGGCCGCTCCGGGCAGCGGCGCACCTGCGCCTCGAACAGGGCGGGCACGGTGGTCGGCGCGGCGAGCGGCGGACGGCTGTGCCAGCCGTCGAGCAACCGCCGCCGCTCCTGCGGGCCGAGGATGTCGACGGCGCCGATCCGCACGTCCGGGTCGGCGACCACGGCCCGCAGGATTCGCCGCAGCCGGTCCGCGAAGGACTGCGCGGTGGTGTGGTCGAACAGGTCGGCGCTGTACTCCAGCACCCCGTCGACGCCGTCGCCGTCGCCGCGCTCCACGAAGTCGAAGGACAGGTCGAACTTGGCGGTCGTCGCCGCCACCTCGTCCCGCCGCGCCCGCAGCCCGGGCAGCAGCTCCGCCCCGTCCGGCCCGGACGCCAGGTACACCACCATCACCTGGAACAGCGGGTGCCGGGCCAGCGACCGCGCCGGGTTGAGCACCTCCACCAGCCGCTCGAAGGGCACGTCCTGATGGTCGAACGCCGCCAGGTCGTGCTCCCGCACCCGCGCCAGCAGCTCCCGGAACGCCGGATCGCCGGAGGTGTCGGTGCGCAGCACCAGCGTGTTGAGGAAGAACCCGGTCAGGTCCTCCAGGGCCGCGTCCGTGCGGCCGGAGATCGGACTGCCGAGCGGGATGTCGTCGCCCGCGCCCAGCCGGGACAGCAGCGTCGCCACGGCGGCCTGCACCACCATGAACACGCTCACGCCGTGATCCCGCGCCAACGCCCGCAGCCCCTCCGCCAGTCCGGCGTCCAGGGAGAGATCGGCGGCACCGCCCCGATAGCTGGACTCCAGCGGCCGGGGCCGGTCGACCGG
Source organism: Streptomyces sp. NPDC057877 (assembly GCF_042796855.1). Taxonomy (NCBI): domain Bacteria; kingdom Bacillati; phylum Actinomycetota; class Actinomycetes; order Kitasatosporales; family Streptomycetaceae; genus Streptomyces; species Streptomyces sp. NPDC057877. The sequence continues at coordinate 424,115 of NZ_JBHVMS010000001.1, read as the reverse complement.
CAGCGACAACTCCTCCGGCAGCCCCGCCAGCGCCCGCTTCCAGTACGCGACCTGCCGAGCCGCCAGGCTCTCCGCGTCGCGCTCGTCGCCGAGCACCTCCCGCTGCCACAGCGTGTAGTCGGCGTACTGGACCGGCAAGGGCTCCCACACGGGCGCCCGCCCGGCCGTCCGGGCGGCGTAGGCCAGCGCCAGGTCACCGGTCAGCGGGCGCTCCGACCACTCGTCACCGGCGATGTGGTGCAGCAGGAGCAGCAGCGTCCACTCCTCGGCGCCGGTGCGCAGCACATGGACCCGCAGCGGAGGCTCCCGGTCCAGCGCGAAGCCGTACCCGCTCGCCTCCCGCAGCCGCTCGGCGAGCAGCGGGGGCTCCGTGTCCTGCACGGTGAACGGCACCCGCACCTCGTCCGCGTCCAGGATCCGCTGGTAGGCGGTGCCGTCCTCGTCCGGGAACACCGTCCGCAGCGTCTCGTGCCGCGCCACGACATCGTGTACGGCGGCCCGCAGCGCGCCCACGTCCAGCGGGCCGGACAGCCGCCAGACCCAGGGGATGTTGTACGTCGCGCTCTCCCCCTCCACCTGGTACAGCACCCACAGCCGCCGCTGGGCGAAGGACAGCGGCAGCCGGTCGGGGCGCGCGCGCACGGTCAGGGCGGGGCGGGGCGCGGCCTCGCCGGTGGTGGGGAGACGGTCCGCGAGCCGGGTCACCGTCGGCGCGTCGAACACCGTGCGCAGGGACACCTCACGGCCCAGCGCCGCCCGGATCCGCGCCGCCAGCCGCATGGCCAGCAGGGAGTGACCGCCCAGGGCGAAGAAGTCGTCGTCGACGCCGACCCGGGGCAGAGCGAGAACGTCCGCGAACAGGCCGCAGAGGATCTCCTCGCGCGGGTTGCGCGGGCGACCCCCGGTGTCGGCGACGCCCGCCGCGAAGTCCGGCGCGGGCAGCGCCCTCCGGTCCAGCTTGCCGTTGCGGGTGAGTGGCACCGCGTCCAGCGTCACGAAGGCCGCCGGGACCATGTGCCCGGGCAGCACGGCGGCGGTGTGGCGGCGCAGCACCGCGGGGTCGGGGGCGTCGGCTCCGGCGGCCGGGACGACGTACGCGACGAGCCGCTGCTCGTGCGGGACGACCACCGCGTGCCCCACCGAGGCGTGCCGGGCGAGGACGGCCTCGATCTCGCCGGGCTCGATCCGCACGCCCCGGATCTTGACCTGGTCGTCGGTGCGGCCGAGGTGGTCGAGTGTGCCGTCGGGCAGCCAGCGGGCCAGGTCGCCGGTGCGGTACATACGGGCGCCGGGCGGGCCGTACGGGTCGGCGACGAACCGTTCGGCGGTGAGCCCCGGCCGGTCGAGGTAGCCACGGGCGAGCTGGACGCCCGCCAGGTACAGCTCACCGGCGGCACCGGGCGGCACCGGCCGCAGCGCGGCGTCCAGCACGTACGCGCGGGTGTTCCACACCGGCCGCCCGATCACCACCCGCCCGGCGCCGGACACCACCTCGCCCGCCGTCACGTCGACGGACGCCTCGGTCGGACCGTAGAGGTTGTGCAACCGCGCCGAGGGGAGCACCCGATGGCACACCTCGGCCACCGGCAGGGGCAGCGCCTCGCCGCTGCACAGCACCCGGCGCAGCCCCGTGCACCGTGCGGCGGCGGGCTCCTCCAGGAACACCTGGAGCATCGACGGCACGAAGTGGACGGTCGTCACGTCCGCCGCCCGGATCAGCTCCGCCAGCCGCGCCGGATCCCGGTGCGCCCCCGGCTCCGCCACCACCAGCGCGGCCCCGGTGATCAGCGGCCAGAAGAACTCCCACACCGACACGTCGAACCCGGCCGGGGTCTTCTGGAGCACCCGGTCGTCCGGCGCGAGGCCGTAGGCGTCCTGCATCCACAGCAGCCGGTTGGCGATGCCCTCGTGGGGGACGGTCACGCCCTTGGGGCGGCCGGTCGACCCGGAGGTGTAGATCACGTACGCCGGGCTGGCGGGACGGTACGCGGAGGGCAGCGCACCCTGCGGGCCGTCGGGCAGGCCGTCCTCGATGACGCACACCGGACGCGCCTCCGCCAGCATCAGCGCCCGCCGCTCCGCCGGTTGGTCGGGGTCCAGCGGCAGATAGGCGCCGCCCGCGCGGTGCACCGCCAGCAGCGCGACGACGAGGTCCACCGAGCGCGGCAGCGCCACGGCCACCGTCCGCTCCGGACCCACGCCCCTCCCGGCCAGCACGCGCGCGGTCCGCTCGACCCGCGCGTCCAGCTCCGCATAGGTCAGCCGCTGGTCGCCGAAGACCAGGGCGAGCGCGTCCGGAGTCCGGGCGGCCTGGGCGCGGAACAGCTCCGGCAGGGTGGCGGCGGGCACCTGGCGGGCGGTGTCGTTCCACCGGACGAGGACGGCCTGCCGCTCGTCCTCCGCCAGCACCTCCAACTCGGCCACCGGCCGGTCCGGTTCGGCCGCCACCTGATCGAGGAGCCGCAGCAGCCGTCCCGCCAGCCGTTCGGCGGTCGCCGGGTCGCACAGGTCGAGCGCGTGCTCCAGCAGCAGCACCAGCCGGTCCCGGCCCACCTCGTCCACGAAGGTGAAGTGCAGGTCGAACTTGGCCGAACCGGTGTCCATGTCGGACCACTCGGCTGGCATCCCGAGCACGTCCGGGTCGCCGTCGGGCCGGTAGTGGTAGCCCAGCATGACCTGGAAGAGCGGGTTGCGGCCCGCCACGCGCGGCGGGTTGACGGCCTCCACGACCTGGTCGAAGGGCAGGTCCTGGTGCTCGAAGGCGGCCAGCGCCGACTCCCTGACCCGCCCGAGGAGTTCACGGAACGTCGGCGCCCCGGACAGGTCGGTGCGCAGGACGAGCGTGTTGACGAAGAAGCCGACGAGGTCGTTCAGCGCGTCGTCGGTGCGGCCCGCGATGGGCGCGCCCAGCGGGATGTCGTCCCCGGCGCCGAGCCGGTGCAGCAGCGCCGCCGTGGCCGCCTGGAACAGCATGAACATGCTGGTGCCGGTGGTGCCGGTGGCGCCGGACAGCTCCCGCAGCGCACGGGCGGTGTCGGCGCCCACCTCCGCCCTGACCTTGCCACCGCGCCCGGTGGGTTCCGCCGGACGCGCCCGGTCCAGCGGCAGTGCCAGTTCCTCGGGGAGGTCGCGCAGCGCCTCGGTCCAGTGCGCGAGCTGGGTCTCACCGACCTGACCGAGCAGGGTCTCCTGCCACAGCGTGTAGTCGGCGTACTGCACCGGCAGCGGCGCCCAGCCGGGGTCCCGGCCCGCGCGGCGCGCGTGATAGGCGGTGGTCAGGTCGGTGAGGAACGGCCGGTCCGACCACTCGTCGGTGGTGATGTGGTGCAGCACCAGCGCCACCACATGGTCGTCGGGCGCACGGCGGAACACCTCCGCCCGCACCGGAAGTCCCGCGCCGAGGTCGAAGGGGCGGCGCTGCGCCGCCGCGATCAGCGCGGGCAGCTCCGCCTCCGCGCAGTCGACCACGGAGAACTCCGGCTCGGCCGCCACGACCTCCTGGTACGGCTCGCCGTCCATCTCCACGATCCGCGTCCGCAGCGCCTCATGACGGTCCGTCACATCGCGGAGCGCCGCCCGCAGCGCCTCCAGGTCGAGCGCACCGCGCAGCCGGAACACCAGCGGGAAGTTGTACGCCACCCCGCCGCCGGTGACGCCGCCCGTGATCCGCTCCACCAGCCACAGCCGCCGCTGCGCCGCCGACAGCGGCACCCGTGCGGGCCGCCCCGCCACCGGCGTCAGCATTGGACGCACCGGGCGGCCGACCGCCGCCCGCGGCGCCAGCGCCTCCGGAGTGGGCGCCTCGAACAGATCCCGGATCGCCAGCTCCGCGCCCAGCTCGGTACGGGCCCGGCTGATCAGCCGGGTGGCGAGCAGCGAATGCCCGCCCAGCTCGAAGAAGTCGTCCTCCGCGCCGGTCCGGGGCAGCCCCAGCACCTCGGCGAAGAGACGGCACAGCACCTCCTCCACGGGCGTGCGCGGCCCGCGCCCCTGTGACAGGGCCACGGCGGGCTCGGCGTCCGGCAGCGCCCGCACATCGAGCTTGCCGTTGTCGTTCATCGGCAGCCCGGGCAGCACCACGAACGCGGCCGGGACCATATAGCCGGGCAGCCGCTGCCCGAGGTCGTCGCGCAGCCGCCGCACCAGGGCGCCGTGCCCGCGCGTCGCGGTCGGCGTGCTGGCGTACGGGGCCGTGCCCCGGTCGGGGCGGGGGAGGTACAGGCCGAGGGTGCGCGCGGGGGTCGTACCGGCCAGGAACACGGCGTCGAAGAAGCCCGGTTCGTCGGACCAGGTGGTCAGCACCCGGTAGCCGTGGGCGGCGCCCAGCTCCCGCATGGCCTCGGGCTCCGCGCCGGGCCGGGGGTCCGTCCCCAGCATGGCCGCCAGGTCGTCGGCCGTGCGCGCGTCCGGGACGCGCCGTACCCGCAGCGGTCCGGGCCCGGCGCCGAGGCGGGCGTCCACCTCGTCCGGCCCGGTCCAGTCCAGCACCGGTGCGTCAGCCAGGTCCACGGCATCCGCCGTGTCCGCGTACAGCACGACGTCGTACCGGTACCGCGTCAGCTCGTTGTGGTGCCGCCCCGCCTTGGTGCGCAGCTCGACGCCGACGCCGAGGGTGCCGAACCAGTCGGGGTCGACGAGGAGTTCCTTCTCCAGCGCCAGGCCCCGGTCCACGGCCCGGCGCAGTGTCTCCGGGTCGGTGTCGGCGCCCGCGCGGGCGAGCTGGATGCCGGTCTGGAAGACGCGTGCCTGCCGCAGGTCGCGTACGTCGCCGAGGAACAGCGCGCCACCGGGCGCGAGCAGCCCCATCGCGCCCCGGATCACCTTGCGCAGATGGTCCAGGCTGGGGAAGTACTGCACGACGGAGTTGATGACGACGGTGTCGAAGAAGCCGACGGGCAGACCGTCCGTCACCTCCGCCGCCTGGCACCGCAGTTCGACCTTGCCCGCCAGCTCCGGGTCGGCCTTCAGGTCCTCGCCCAGCTTGCGGATCACGGGCGCGGCGAAGTCGGTCGCCCAGTAGGCCTCCGCGTCCGGCGCGAGCTGGGAGAGCAGCAGCCCCGAGCCGACGCCGATCTCCAGCACCCGGCGCGGGTCCAGCTCCCGGACGCGCTCGACGGTGGCCGCCCGCCACTCGCGCATGTGGTCCAGCGGGATGGGCGTACCGTCGTAGGAGCTGTCCCAGCCCGCGAAGTCCTCCCGGAACAGCGCGGTGCCGATCTCGGTGTACTCGGCCGAGTAGATGTCCTGCCACTCGCCGATCTGCTCCCGCTCCGCCGACTCCCGGGCCACGGCGTCCGGTTCGGCCGGGACGACATAGCCCACCAGCCGCTGGGTGCCGGGCGCGGCGGTGTCGTCGCGGGCGAGTACGGCGGCCTGGGAGACCTCGGGGTGCTGCGCGAGCGCCGTCTCGATCTCGCCCAGCTCCACCCGGTGGCCCCGGATCTTGACCTGGTCGTCGGTGCGGCCGAGGAAGTCGAGGTTGCCGTCCGCGCGCCGCCGCACCAGGTCGCCGGTGCGGTACATCCGCTCGCCCGGCCGCCCGAACGGGTCGGCCACGAACCGCTCGGCCGTCAGCCCAGGCCGGTCCAGATAGCCCCGGGCCAGCCCGACCCCGGCGATGTACAGCTCACCCGCCACCCCGTCCGGCACCGGCCGCAGCCAGCCGTCGAGGATGCGCGCCCGGGTGGCGCGGATCGGCCGCCCGACCGTCGGGGTCGCGCTGTCGTCGGTGCCGCCGCCGAGGGTGTTGATGGTGTACTCGGTGGGCCCGTACAGGTTGTAGCCGTAGGTGCCCTCGGTGTCCCGCAGGGTGTTCCACACCGTCTCGGTGACGGCCTCGCCGCCGAGCAGCACGAGCGGCGGCCGGTGCCCCTCCAACAGGCCCTCCTCGATGAGGAGATGGGCGTACGTCGGGGTCACGTTCACCACGTCGACGCGGTGCCGCTCGCAGTACGCGACCAGCGCGGTGGCGTCCCGCCGCAGCTCCTCGTCGCAGATGTGCACCTCGTGTCCCTCGACGAGCCACAGCAGCTCCTCCCAGGACATGTCGAACGCGAACGACACCGTGTGCGCGATCCGCAGCCGCCGCCCGCCCGCCGCCGCGATCGCCGGGGCGAAGATCTCCTTCTGGTGGTTGAGCTGCATGTTCGTCAGGCCCACATACGGCGTGACCACACCCTTGGGACGGCCCGTCGAGCCGGAGGTGTAGATCACGTACGCGGGGTGGTCCAGGCTGAAGGAGAGCCGTACGGGATCGGCGGGCACGTCGGTGAGCACGTCCGGGTCGTCGAGCAGCACGCGCGGGGTGGGGCCCGCCAGGGTCCCGGACACCGCCCGCGTCGTCAGCAGGAGCAGCGGACGCGCGTCGGCCAGCGTCGCCGACAGCCGCTCCGCCGGGTGGTCCAGCTCCAGCGGCAGATAGGCGGCACCGGTGCGCAGCACCGCGAACAGCGCCACCACCATGTCGATCGAGCGGGGCAGCCCCAGCGCCACCACCCGCTCCGGACCGGCCCCGTGCGCCAGCAGCAGCCGGGCCACCCGGTCGCAGCGGGAGTCGAGTTCGGCGTACGTCACCGTCCGGTCGCCGAAGACCAGGGCCGTGGCGTCGGGGGTGCGGGCGGCCTGGGCGGCGAGCATGTCGGCGACCGTCTCCCGCGGCACCGGCTGCCGCTGGGCGGCCTCCTCCCGGGCCAGCGCGGCCCGCTCGGCGGGCAGCAGCGCGGTCAGCGAGCCGACGGCGGCGGACGGGTCGGCGACCAGCCGCTCCACCAGCAGCACGAACCGGTCCAGCAGCCCGCGCGCGTACAGCCCGTCCAGCACGTCCGGCCGGTAGGCGAGCGTCACCCGCACCCGCTCGCCCGGCGTGACCACCAGGTTGGCCGGGTAGTGGGTGGCGTCCACGTTGGCGACGGCACTCGCCCCGTGCCGCTCGCGCAACGCGTCGAGCCGCTCGTCGGTGTCGGCGTTGCGCAGCACGAACAGCGTGTCGAACAGCCGCCGGTGCCCGGTCTCGGCCTGGAGCACCCCGAGGCCCAGATACTCGTACGGCATCAGCGCGAGCCGCTCGCCCTGGATCCGGCGCAGCAGCGCGAGCACCGGCTCGCGCGGGTCGAAGGCGATCCGGGCGGGGACGGTGTTGAGGAACATGCCGATGACGCTCTCGACGTCCGGCACCTCGCTCGGGCGGCCCGCGACCGTCGTGCCGAACACGATGTCACCGCGGCCCGTCGCGCTCGCCAGCACCAGCCCCCAGGCCGCGTTGAGGACCGTGTTGAGGGTGAGTCCGTGCGTGCGCGCGGTCTCCCGCAGCCGCTCGGCCGTCTCCGGGGCGAGTACGGCGTCCAGGTGGCGCGGGATCACCGGCTCGCCGCCCCGGTCACCGACCGACGGCACCAGCAGCGTCGGCTCCTCCAGACCGGCGAGCGCGGCCCGCCACGCCCGGGTGGCCTCGGCCTCGTCCTGACGCTCAAGCCAGCCCAGGTAGTCCCGGTACGAACCGGGCCGGGCGAGCCCCGCCGGGTCGCCGCCGCTCTCGTACAGCGCGAACAGCTGGTCCAGGAACAGCCAGGCCGACCAGCCGTCCCACAGGATCAGATGACGCCCGATGATCAGCCGGTCGCCGCGCCCGGCGCCGAGCCGCACCAGCAGCATCCGGAACAGCAGTGGGTGGGCGAGGTCGAAGCGGCGGGTCCGCTCGTCGTCCAGCAACCCGGCCATCCGCCGGTCCTGTTCGCCCGCCGCGAGCCCCGACAGGTCCACCTCCCGCAGCGGCACCTCGGCGCCGCGCACGATGAACTGCACCGGCCTGCGCTGCCCCTCGCTGGTGAACCCGGCCCGCAGGCTCGGGTTGCGCTCCAGCAGTACCCGGGTGGCCGCGCGCAGCCGTCCCGCGTCCACGCCCGCGGCGAAGTCGAACGACTCGTGGACCGTGTAGACGTCCAGCGCGCTGTCGTCGTACGCGGAGTGGAAGAACAGGCCTTCCTGGAGCGGGGCCAGTGGCCACACGTCCTCGATCAGGCCCGGCGCCAGCCGCTCGACGCGCGCCCGCTCCTCGTCGGTGAGCGTGAACTCGGCGGCGGGGGCGGTCTCGTGTGCCTCGGTGCGGGTCGCGGCAGCCGCGAGCGCCGCCGGTGTGCGGTGCTCGAAGACGTCCCGCGGGCCGACCGCCAGACCGGCGCGGCGGGCCCGGCTGGCGACCGCGATGGAGCTGATGCTGTCACCGCCGAGCAGGAAGAAGTCGTCGTCGACACCGACGTCCGGCAGTCTCAGTACGGCGGCGAAGACCTCGGCGAGCACCTGCTCGCGCGGGTTGCCCGGGGCGCGCGTGACGCTGGCCCGCACGGCCTGCGGGGCGGGCAGCGCGGCCCGGTCCAGCTTGCCGCTGGGGGTGAGCGGCAGCGCGTCGAGGACGACCCAGGCGCCCGGCACCATGGCGGCGGGCAGCCGGTCCGCCACGGCCGCGCGCAGGCCGCTCACGTCGACGTCGGCGGGCGCCACCACGTACGCCACGAGTGTGTCGTCCCGTACCGTCACCGCCGCCCGCGCCACCTCGGGCAGCGCCGCCAACGCGGCCTCGACCTCGCCCGGTTCGATCCGGTTGCCGCGCAGCTTGACCTGCCGGTCGGTGCGGCCCAGGTACTCGACGACACCGCCCGCGCGCCGCCGCACCAGGTCGCCGGTGCGGTACATCCGGCTGCCGGGCGGGCCGTAGGGGTCGGCCGGGAAGCGCTCGGCGGTCAGCGCGGGGCGGGCGTGGTAGCCGCGGGCCAGCTGCACGCCCGTCAGGTACAGCTCGCCGGGCACGCCGTCCGGCACCGGACGCAGACAGGCGTCCAGCACGCGCAGACCGGTGTTCCACACCGGGCGCCCGATGGGCACGGTCGTGCCGTGCTCGGCGGGGTCGTACGGGTGGTACGTGACGTCGACCGCGGCCTCCGTCGGCCCGTACAGGTTGTGCAGCGGTACGCCGGTCAGCTCGTGCCAGCGGCGCGCGGCGGCCACCGGCAGCGCTTCTCCGCTGCTCAGCACCCGGCGCAGCGACGCCGCCCAGCCGGGGTCGGCCGTGACCTCGTCCGTGGCGAGGAACGCCTCCAGCATCGACGGCACGAAGTGCAGGGTGGTGATCCGCTGCTCGCGCACCAGCCCCGCCAGATAGACGGGGTCGCGGTGCCCGTCCGGCCGGGCGAGGACGACCGCCGCGCCCTCCAGGAGCGGCCAGAAGAACTCCCACACCGACACGTCGAAACTGGACGGCGTCTTCTGGAGCACCCGGTCGTCCGCGCGCAGCCCGTACGCGCCCTGCATCCAGGCGAGCCGGTTGACGATCGCGCGATGGGTGACGACGACGCCCTTGGGGCGGCCGGTGGAGCCGGAGGTGTAGATGAGGTAGGCCGGGTCGTCGGGCGCCGGTGTGCTGTGCGGGGCGACGGGCGGGGGCTCCTCGACGTCGAGCAGCAGTACGGCCGTGTCCGTGCCCTCCGGCAGCCGCTCCGCCGCCGCCGACAGGGTGACCACCGTCGTGGCGCCCGAGTCGGTGAGCATATGGGCCACCCGGTCGGCCGGGTAGTCCAGGTCGACGGGCAGATAGGCGGCGCCCGACTGCAGCACGCCCAGCAGCGCCACCATCAGCTCCGCCGACCTCGGTACGGCGACCGCCACGAACTGTCCCGGCCCGGCGCCCCGGGCACGCAGTCGCGCCGCCAACACCCGTGCGCGGGCCGCGAGTTCGGCGTAGGTCAGCCGTTCGTCGGCGTAGACGACGGCTGCGGCGTGCGGGGTGCGGGCGACCTGCGCGGCGAACGCCTCGGGCAGGGTGGTGGGCGGAACGGGACGCTCCACGCCCGCGAGCCGGGCGGCGAGCGCCTCGTCGGGGGAGAGGAGGTCCACGGTGGCCGCGGGACGCGCCGGGTCGTCGGCGACGGCCTCCAGCAGACGGGCGAGGCGGTCGCCGAGCGCCCGTGCCGTGTCGCCGTCCAGGCTGTCCGCGTGGTGCTTCAGCCGCAGGTCGAGACGGGTGCCCGGCTTGACGATCAGGGCGAGCGGATAGTGCACGGCGTCGTGGAAGGCGGTGCCGGTGATCCGCACGCGGCCGGAGGCGTCCCGCAGGTCCGGCTCGGCCGGGTAGTTCTCGAACACCACGAGGGTGTCGAAGAGTTCGCCGCCGCCCGCGTGCGCGGTGCCCGCCAGCCGCTGGATCTCGGCCAGGCCCAGGTGCTGGTGGTCCAGCAGACTCGCCTGCTCCTCCTGGAGCCGCACCAGCAGCTCCGCGAGCGGTTCGTCCGGCCGCCAGCGGAAGCGGGTGGGCAGGGTGTTGATGAACAGGCCCACCATCGAGGCGATCCCGTCGACCTCGCCGTCCCGGCCGGAGACCGTGGTGCCGAACACCACGTCGTCCCGGCCCGTCAGCCTGCCGAGCAACAGCCCCCACGCCGTCTGCACGACCGTGCCGAGGGTGACTCCCAGCTCCCGGGCGCGCTCGGTGAGCCGTGCGGTGACCGACGCGGACAGTTCCAGCCGGACGTGCGCGGGCCGCAGGGGGCCGGGGCCCGGCTCGCCGTCCACCAGCCGGGTCGGCTCGTCGAGCCCGGCGAGCGCGGCGCGCCACGCCTCCCGGGCCGCGTCCCGGTCCTGTGCGGCGAGACGGCTCAGGAAGGCGCGGTACGGGGTGACCTCGGGCAGGGCCGGGGCGTCGGCGCCGTAGCAGGCCATGAGTTCGCGGTGCAGGACCGGCAGCGACCAACCGTCCGCGACGATGTGATGGAACGTCAGCAGCAGTCGGCTCCGCTGGTCCGACAGCCGGATCAGGGCGCAGCGCAGCAGCGGGGGCGCGGTGAGGTCGAAGCCGGTCGCCCGCTCGTCGGCGGCCACTGTCTCGGCTTTCGTCTCCCTGCCCTGGCCGTCCCGCTCCCGCAGGTCCACCTCCCGCCAGGGCAGCTCCAGTTCCCCGGCGACGATCTGCACCGGGGTGCCGTCGGGGCGTTGCCGGAAGGCCGCCCGCAGCGGTGCGTGCCGGTCCAGGAGGTGTTGCGCGGCCCGGCGCAGGGCGCTGCCGTCGACGGGTCCGGCCAGGTCGAGGACCTGCTGGACGACGTAGGCGTCACCGGCGCTGCCGCCGGTCAGCGCGTGGAAGAAGAAGCCCTGCTGCAGCGGGCTGAGCGGCAGCAGTTCCTCGACGGTGAGCGGCCGGTCGCCCTGGACCTCGGCCAGCTCCGCCGCGTCGACGTCGAGCAGCGGCGCGGTCTCGACGGCCGTGTCCGTCCGGTCGGCGGCGGCCCGCGCCAGCGCCTCCACCGTACGGTGCCGGAACACGTCCCGGGTGGTGAGCGCGAGGCCCGACTCCTTCGCCCGGATCAGCAGCTGGATCGCGGTGATGCTGTCGCCGCCGAGGGCGAGGAAGTCGTCCTGCGCCGTCACCGGGCCCAGGCCGAGGACCTCGGCGTACAGCGCGCACAGCAGCCGTTCGCGGGCGGTGCGCGGGGGGCGGCCCGAGCTGAGGGCCGCGTGGTCCGGCGCGGGCAGCGCCCTGGCGTCGATCTTGCCGCTCGGGGTGACCGGCAGCGCGTGCAGCGGGACGAACGCCGACGGGACCATGTAGTCCGGCAGCCACTCGGCGGCGTGCGCGCGCAGGGTGCGCATCAGGGCGGCGACGTCGCGGAAGGGGGCGGGGCGGTTGGCGTGGGGGTGGGGGACGGAGGGGCGGTACAGGGCCGGGAAGGGGGCATCGCCCAGCACGAGTACCGCGTCGAACGCGCCGTCCTCCGCACCCCCGTGCCACGTCAGCGCCACCCGGTAGCCGTGCCCCTCGGCCAGCACGCGCACGTCCTCCGGATCCGCGCCCGGCGCCGCCTCGTGGCCGCTGCCCTCCAGCCGCCACAGGTCGGCGAGGTCGTCGGCGAGACGCGCGTTGGGCACGCCGGTGATCCGCAGTCGTTCGGGCCGCCCGTCCAGCAACCGGGCCAGCCCGGCGAGCCCGCCGACGGCCGTCCAGTGGACCTCCCGCCCGTCCGGCGCGGGTCGGCGGGGGCCGGGGCGCAGGACGACGTCGTACCGGTAGCGGCTCAGCTCGTTGTGGTGGGCGGCCCGCTTGAGCCGGATGTCGGTGTCGAAGCCGTCCAGGGCGGCGAAGAAGTCGGGGTCGAGGAGGAGTTCGCCCTCCCAGCGCACCGACTGCTCCACGGCCGCCCGCAGCGCGCTCTTGTCGTCGGCTCCCGCACCCCGCCGGGTCTCCACGGCGGCGCGCAGGGTGCGCAGCAGCCGCAGGTTGCGCACGTCACCGACGAAGATCCGCCCGCCCGGCGCGAGCAGCGCGGAAACCTTGCGCAGGACGTCGAGCAGGTACTCGGCGCTGGGGAAGTACTGGGCGACGGAGTTGACGACGACCGTGTCGAAACGACCGGCGGGCAGCCCGTCGGTGTCGTGCGCGGGCCGGGCGCTCAGGTGGACCCTGGCCGCCAGGTCCGGCTCGGCGCCGACCTGGGCGCGCAGCGCGGCGACGGCCTGCTCGGAGAGGTCGGTGCCCCAGTACTCCGCGCAGTCCGGGGCGATCCGGGACAGGATCAGACCGCTGCCGACGCCGATCTCCAGCACCCGGCGCGGGTTCAGCTCCCGGATCCGCTCGACGGTGGCCGCCCGCCACTCGCGCATCTCCTCGACGGGCAGGGGGCGGCCGTCGTAGGTGCTGTTCCAGCCCGCGAAGTTCTCCGCCAGGCCCGCGCCCTCGGTCCCGGCCGCGCGGTAGAGGAGTTCGTGGACGTCCTTCCACTCCTCGACCTGGGCGGCGGGGCCGTCGAGCGCGGGGACGACGTACGCGGCGAGCCGTCGGTCGCCTGGGCGGTCCTCGCGGGCGACGACCGTGACCTGGTCGACGGCCGGGTGGCCGCGCAGCACGGACTCGATCTCGCCCGGCTCGATCCGGAAGCCGCGGATCTTCAGCTGGGCGTCCGCCCGCCCGAGGAACTCGATCCGTCCGTCGGAGCGCCTGCGCACCAGGTCGCCGGTGCGGTAGAGCCGCTCGCCGGGCGCGCCGAACGGGTCGGCGACGAACCGCTCGGCGGTCAGGTCCGGCCGCCCCAGGTAGCCGCGCGCCAGCCCGGCGCCGCCCAGGTACAGCTCACCCGTCACCCCGGCGGGCACCGGCCGCAGCCAGGCGTCGAGGACGTACGCGCGCGTGCCGGGGTCCGGGACGCCGATCGGCACGATGGCACCGGCCGGGATGTCCGGGTCGCACAGGCCGAGCGTGGAGTTGGTGGTCGCCTCGGTGGGACCGTAGGCGTTGAACATCATCCGCCCGCGCGCGTAGCGCGCCACCAGCTCCGGCGAGACCCGCTCGGTGCCCGCGAGCAGGGTCGCGGTGGGCGGCAGCGTCACGTCGTCGGGCATCGCGGACAGCAGCGCGGGCGGCAGGATCATGAAGGTGACGCCGTGCGCGTGCGCGTAGTCGGCGAGCGGCGCGCCCGGCACCCTGCGCTCGGCCGGTACGACGACCAGGCGCCCGCCGGACAGCAGGCCGAGGCACAGGTCCCAGAACGCCACGTCGAAGCTCGGTGAGGCGAACTGCAGCACCCGGCTGTGCGGGCCGATCCCGAACCGCTCGCTCTGCGTGGCGACCAGCTTCGCCACGCCGCTGTGCGCGAGGACGACGCCCTTGGGGCGGCCGGTGGAGCCGGAGGTGTAGATGACGTAGGCGGCGTTCAGGACGGTGAGCGGGGCGCCGCGGTCGGCGTCGGTGGGGTCGTGGGCGGGGCGGGACGCCAACTCCTCGGCGACGGCGGGGGAGTCGAGCAGCAGCAGCTGCGGGGTGCCGTCGTCCGGGAGGTCCCGCGCGGTCTCCGCGGTGGTGACCAGGCAGACGGGGGTGGCGTCGCCGAGCATGTAGGCGATGCGGTCCGCCGGGTAGTCGTGGTCGACGGGCAGGTAGGCGGCGCCCGACTTCAGCACGGCCACCTCGGCCACGAACAGGTCCACGGAGCGCGGCAGCGACAGCGCCACGATCCGCTCCGGACCGGCGCCGCGCGCGAGCAGGGCGTGCGCCAGACGGTTGGCGCGCTCGTCGAGCCCGGCGTAGGTCAGGTGCTCGTCCTCGAAGACCAGCGCCACGTCGTCGGGCCGTCGGCGGACCTGCTCGGCGAACATCGCGGGCCAGGTGTCCAGCGGGACCGTGTGGTCGGTGGCGTTCCAGTCGTGGACGACCTGCCGGTACTCCTCGGGGCTCATCAGCGTGAGGCGGGCGACCGGGGTGCCGGGCGCGGTGCGGGCGTCGGTGAGCAGGGTGCGGTAGTGGCCCAGCAGCCGGTCGACCGTGGCGGCGTCGAGCAGCCTGGGGTCGTAGGCCGCGCGGGCGGTGTCCCCGTCCACCTCCAGGAGGAGGTCGACCGGGCCGGGCAGTTGCCCTGCGGGCCGGGCGGGGGTGGCCAGCGCCGTGTTGAAGAACAGCCCGCCGCCGCGCGTGGGCGCCGGGGTCAGCTCGTCGACGAGCAGTTCCACGGGCACCCGGTGGGTCTCGGCGTCCTGCCAGGCCTCGGTCACCCGCCGGGTCAGCTCCCGGAAGTCGGGCTCGTGCTCGACGGACACCCGTACCGGCAGCCCGTCATGGCCGACCGTCAGGTCGGTGGCGCCGCTGTAGTGGTGCAGCAGGGCGACGAAGGCCGTGAGCAGCACCCGGTCGGGGGCGGTGGGGAGGCCGCTGAGGGTGCGGGTCTCCCGGTGGGTGGTGGGTTCCGGTGGGTGGGGTCGGTCGGTCGGGAGCGAGATCTCCGGCGGTGGCGGAGTGAGCGACCGCCGCCAGTAGGCCAGGACTTCCTCGGAACCGCACACAGCAGCGCGCCTCCCCAGAGGGTTCGTGCCCCGGCCCTGGGCCGGGGATCGGCGTCATACTAAGGTAAGGGTTACCTAAATCACAGGGTGTCCATAGAGTTCCCCGCAAGGGGTGCGGCGCGAACGTGACGCGACCTACAGTTAAGGCAAGCCTCATCAAAGGAAGTTGGACGTGGGGACCTCGGCGGTCCGGGCGGCGAAAGGCCCCCGCGCGGTACTTTTGGTCGCGCTCAGCGGCGCGGCGCTGCTCGCCCTGTGCGCGCTGTCCATGGCGTACGGCGCGCTCGGCGTCCCCCTCGGCCAGGTGTGGGACACCCTCCTGGGCGACGCGCCCAACTCCCGTATCCACGACGTGGTCTGGTCGGTACGGCTGCCCCGAACCGCCCTCGGCCTCGCCACCGGCGCGGCCCTCGGCCTCTCCGGCGCGCTGATGCAGGCCCTCACCCGCAACCCGCTCGCCGACCCGGGCATCCTCGGGGTCAGCGCGGGCGCCGCCTTCGCCGTGGTCCTGTCGGTCGGCGTGCTCGGCGTCGGCTCGGTGTACGGCTACATCTGGTTCGCCTTCGCCGGGGCGCTCGCCGCCAGCGTGCTGGTCTACCTCCTCGGCGGGCTCGGCCGCTCCGGGTCCACCCCGGTCAAACTCGCCCTGGCCGGAGTCGCGGTGACCTCGCTGCTGTTCTCCCTGACCAGCGCCATCGCGCTCACCGACCCGGACGCGCTGAACCGCTACCGGTTCTGGTCCGCGGGCTCGCTCGCCAACCAGGACCAGCAGGTCCTGCTGCGCGTCCTGCCCTTCCTCACCGTCGGCGCGCTGCTCGCCCTCGCCTGCGCGCCCGCCCTCAACAGCCTCGCCCTCGGCGACGACGTGGCCAAGTCGCTGGGTCTGAAGCTGGGGCTGGTCCGCATCCAGGGCGTCATCGCCGTGACCCTGCTCACCGGTGGCGCGGTCGCCGTCATCGGGCCCGTCGTCTTCGTCGGCCTGGTCGTGCCGCACATCGTCCGCGTCCTCGCCCAGTACGCCGGGATCGGCCCCGACCACCGCTGGCTGCTGCCCCTGTCGGCCGTCCTCGCGCCCTGTCTGCTGCTCGCCGCCGACATCGCCGGACGGCTGGTCGCCCGGCCCGTGGAGATCCAGGCCGGGATCCTCGTCGCCTTCATCGGCGGCCCGTTCTTCATCGCGCTGGTCCGCCGCCGACGACTCGCGGAGCTGTGAGCCATGACCACCGACCTCAAGGGCCCGCCCCTGCCCGCGCCGCCGCGCACCGCCCGCCGCGTCACCTTCCGGCTGTCCGCGCCGCCCGTCTCCGGCGTGCTGCGGCCCCGGATGCTGACGGTGACCCTCGGGCTCGCCGCCGCCGCGTTCCTGGCGTTCTGCGTGGAGACCGCGACCGGGGACATCTCCCTGCCCCTCACCGACGTGATGCGCGCCCTCGTCGGCGCCGCCGACCCCGGCACCGAGCTGATCGTCCACGAACTGCGCCTCCCGCGTGCCCTCGCGGGTCTGCTCGTCGGCATCGCCTTCGGCGTCGCGGGCGCCCTGCTCCAGACGATGACCCTCAACCCGCTGGCCAGCCCCGACATGATGGGCCTCACCCAGGGCGCGGGCACGGCCGTCGTCGCCGGGATCGTGCTCGGCTGGGACGGCGGCCTGTCCACCCAGACCCTCGGGCTGCTCGGCGCGCTCACCGCCGCGCTGGTCGTCTACCTGCTGGCCTGGAAACGCGGCACCACCGGCTACCGCATCGTCCTCGTCGGCGTCGGCGTCGCCTGGATCTGCACCAGCGCCACGGACTTCCTCATCGCGCACGGACGGCAGTTCCAGGCGCAGGCCGCCCTCGGCTGGCTCGTCGGCAACCTCAACGGCCGCACCTGGGAGCAGATCCGGCCGCTCGCCCTGACCATGACCGTCCTGGTGCCGCTCGCCCTGCTGCTCGGGCGGCACCTGCGCACCCTGCAGCTCGGCGACGACGTCGCCCGGGGCCTGGGCACCCGCGTCCAGCTGGTGCGGGTCACCGTGCTGCTCATCGCCGTCGGCCTGGTCGCCTTCGGCACCGCCGCCGCCGGGCCGGTCGCCTTCGTCGCGCTCGCCGCGCCGCAGGTCGCCCAGCGCCTCGCCGGTACGGCGGTCCCGCCGCCGGTGGCCTCCGGGCTGACCGGCGCCGTGATGGTCCTGGTGTCCGACCTGATCGCCCGGCAGCTCGTCCCGGACACCGAACTCCCCGTCGGCATCGTCACCGGTGTGCTGGGCGCCCCGGTACTGCTGTGGCTGCTCGTCCGCGCCAACCGCGCGGGTTCAGGAGGCTGATGACGTGAAGAACCACCACGAGACCCCCTCGGACCGCCGCCCCTCGGACCTCCCCTCGGACCGTCGCCTTTCGGACCTCCCCGTGGACCGTCGCCCCTCGGACCTCCCTGCGGACCGCCGCCCGGCAGCCGGTTTCTCCGACCGCCCCGACCTGCGGGCGACGTCCCTGCGCCTGGCCTACGACGACCGGATCGTGGTCGACGGACTCGACCTCGCGATACCCACCGGCAAGATCACCGCGATCGTCGGCGCCAACGCCTGCGGCAAGTCCACCCTGCTGCGCGCCCTGGCACGGCTGCTCACCCCGAAGGGCGGCGCCGTCCACCTCGACGGGCGGGACGTGCACGCGATCCCCACCCGGGTGCTCGCCCAGCGGCTCGGCATCCTCCCGCAGGCGCCCGTCGCCCCCGAGGGGCTGACCGTGATCGACCTGGTGGGGCGTGGCCGCTCCCCGCACCAGACCTGGTGGCGGCAGTGGTCGGCCGCCGACGAGGACGCCGTGCACGAGGCGCTGCGGGCCACCGCGCTGACCGACCTCGCGCACCGCGCCGTCGACGAACTCTCCGGCGGCCAGCGGCAGCGGGCCTGGATCGCCATGGCGGTGGCGCAGGGCACGCCGGTGATGCTGCTCGACGAGCCGACGACGTATCTCGACCTCGCCCACCAGATCGACGTACTCGACCTGGTCGCGGACCTCAACCGGCTCCAGGGCCGCACCGTCGTCATGGTCCTGCACGACCTCAACCAGGCCGCCCGGTACGCGGACCACATCGTCGCCATGAAGGGGGGCCGGATCGCCGCCGAGGGCGACCCGGCCGACGTCGTCACCGCCGAGATGGTGGCGGACGTCTTCCAACTGCCGTGCGTCATCGGCGCGTGCCCGGTCAGCGGAATGCCGATGGTGGTCCCGATCAGCCGCCACCACGAGGCGGCCGTACCGGTCTCGGGCACCACCACCGGCTGAGCCGACGGCTCCTACGGACGGTCGGTCAGATAGCCGCCCATCGTGCGGAAGTACTCCGTCGCGGCGTGCTCCGCCCCGTCCTCCGTCCGCACCCGTTTCACCACCAGCCCGGGCAGCCGCCCGGAACGCGCCTCCGCCCCGGCGACGATGACGACTCCGTCGCCCTCGCGGATGAAGATCCGGCCCGGGGTGCCGCCGTAGCGGCCCTCGGAGACGGCCGCCGAGAGGATCCGCAGCCGCTGGCCGCGGTGGAAGGTGAAGGCGTTCGGGTACGGGTCCGACTGGGCCCGCACGAACCGCTCCAGGTCCTGCGCGGGCCAGGTCCAGTCGATCCGGCTGTCCCGCGGGGACCGCTTGTGGAAGAAGCTGGACCGGGAGCGGTCCTGCGGCGTCCAGACCGCACGCCCGGAGGCGATCAGGTCGAGGGAGTCGGTGACGAGCGGGCCGATCAGGTCGACCGTGCGGTGGAACAGGTCGGTCGCGGTGTCCGTCGGACCCACCGGCACGGCCCGCTGGAGCAGGATGTCACCGGTGTCGAGATCGGTGTCCATCCGGTGTGCGGTGACCCCGACCTGCTTCTCGCCGTTGATGAGCGCCCAGATCAGGGGCGAGAAACCCGCGTACGACGGCAGCAGCGAGTCATGGATGTTCAGCGTGCCGTGCGGCGGCAGGTCGAAGATCTCCGGCGGCAGCCAGGTGCGCCAGTTGTTCGCCACGATGATGTCCGGCGCGGCCTCCTTCAGCGCCCGCAGCAGTTCGTCGTCGTCGGGCCGGTTGCGCAACAGCACCGGCACACCGTGCTGTTCGGCGAGATCGGCGACCGAGTCGCTCCAGATCCTCTCGTACGCGTGGTCGCTCGTCGGGTGGGTGACGGTCAGGACCACTTCGTGCTCGGAGTCCAGCAGTGCGTGAAGCGTTCGGTGACCCCAGGTCTGGTAGCCGAACATGGCGACCCGCATATGAGCCCTCCTCAGCCATTGCTAGGTAAGGCTAACCTTATCTAACATGTGCCTGCTTGGGGGAGGCCGTGTTCCCGCTTCGGGGACGCTGTGCTCCCCTTCCTCACGGGAGGCGATGACGCGGTGACGACTCTGCACGGCGGGCCGGACTCCATCTACGACCTCTTGGGCATCGGCTTCGGCCCATCCAACCTGGCCCTCGCGATCGCGCTACGGGAACACGGCGCGACGCCGCACGAAGGGACCGGACCGCGCGTCGGGTTCCTGGAGAAACAGCCTGCCTTCGGATGGCACCGGGGCATGCTCATCGACGACGCCACCATGCAAGTGTCCTTCCTGAAGGACCTGGTGACGATGCGTGACCCCACCAGCGACTTCAGCTTCCTCTGCTATCTGCGCGACCGCGGCCGACTGGTCGACTTCCTCAACCTCAAGACCCTCTTCCCCCTGCGCATCGAGTTCCACGACTACTTCGTCTGGGCCGCGGCCCGCCTCGGTCGGTTCGTCGAGTACGGCGCCGAGGTGGTCTCCGTACGCCCCGTCACCGCGGACGGCGAGGTCCGCTTCTTCGACGTCACCAGCCGCGACCGGGAGGACCCCACCCGGCTGACCGTCCGCCGCGCCCGGAGCATCTGCGTGGCCACCGGGCTGGAACCCCACATCCCGCCCGACGCCGCCCTCTCCGAACGGGTCTGGCACAACAGCGAGTTACTGCCACGGACCACCGAACTCACCCGCTCCGGCGCCCCGGTGCGCCGCGCGGTCGTCCTCGGCGCCGGGCAGAGCGCCGCCGAGGCCGTCGACTACCTGCACCGCAGCTTCCCCGGCGCCGAGATCTGCTCCGTCTTCGCCAAGTACGGCTACACACCCGCCGACGACAGCCCCTTCGCCAACAAGATCTTCGACCCCGAGGCCGTGGACCTGTACTACGGCGCCCCGCGCGAGGTGAAGCAGTCGCTCCTCGACTACCACCGCGGCACCAACTACTCCGTCGTCGACATGGACTTGATCGAGTCCCTGTCCCGCACCATGTACCAGGAACAGGTGCAGGGGCGGCAGCGGCTGCGGATGATGAACGTCTCCCGCCTGCGCGAGGTGGTGACCCGCGACGACGACGTCCAGGTCACCGTCGAGTTCCTGCCCACCGGCGAACGCGAGACCCTCACCGCCGATCTCCTCGTCTACGCCACCGGCTACCAGCCCCAGGGCATCGGCGACAGCCTCGGCGAGATCGGCAAACTCTGTCTGCGCGACGAGGAGGACGCGCTCCGGGTCGGCCGCGACCACCGCGTGGCCACGGCCCCCAACGTCACCGCCGACATCTACCTCCAGGGCGGCACCGAACACACCCACGGCCTCACGTCGACACTGCTGTCGACCACGGCCGTGCGGGCCGGGGAGATCTGTACGTCCCTCCTGGCCCGGCAGGGCCTGGGCGCCGCGGGATAGCCGACCGGACACCCCGTCACGGCGTTGCTCCGCCGCCCGCCGAGCGGCGGAGCACTCGGCGGCGGTGCCGGACGCCGAGCCCCGCGAGCAGCAGCACGGCGCACAGTACGGCGACCGCGCCCGGCCCCGCCGCGTCCACCGCGTCGGCCAGCGCCCGCTGCACCGTGCCCGCTCCGTCGATGACCGGGTCCGTCGTCGTCGGGTCGCGCTGGACGCGGATCTCGTACCAGCCGTAGTACGCGACATACGCCCCCACCAGCACCAGCAGCCCGCCACCCAGCCGGGGCGCCACCGCACCGGCCCGGCGCAGCCGCGTCACCGCCGTGGTGCGGGTGAGCGCCACGGTCAGCGAGGCCGCGCCGACGATCAGACCCATCCCGGCGGCGTACGCCACGAAGAGGGCGACACCCTCGCCGGTGGAGCCGCCGCGGAACGCCGAGACCACGATCGCGAGGAACGGCGCGATGGTGCAGCCGAGCGACGCGGCGGCGTACGCCATGCCGAACAGCGCCATCGCCGGGACGGAGCGGCTCAGCTTCGGCGCCCGGCGCATCTTCGGGGCCAGCGCGGGCAGTTGCCGCCCGGCCAGCAGCCACCCCCCGGCCGCCGCCATCAGCACCCCGAACCCCACCGTGAACCACGGCAGCCGCTCCTGCACCTGCCCGGCGACCGGCTGCACGGCCAGTCCGAAGATCCCGAACAGCGCGGCGAACCCGAGGGTCATCGACACGGTCGCCGTCAGCGCCCGCCCGACCGCGACCGTACGGCCGGGACGGTCGTCGCCCAGCACCAGCAGTGACAGATAGGCGGGCAGCAGGGCGAAGCCGCACGGGTTGACGGCGGCCAGCATGCCCGCGCCCAGCGCGAGCGCGAGGGGCAGATCGTTCATCGCGGGTCAGCCGGTGAGCCCGGCGACCTTGCCGGACAGCCCCTCGCCGCCCGGCAGCACACCCTCGTAGACGGTCTCGCCGTCCTTGTCGAGGATGACGTAGCGGCTCTGCTCGGTCACCTCGAACCGCTTCCACACCTCGCCGTCCTCGTCGGACACATGGGGGAAGTCGCCGGTGCCGGTCTGGTCGACGAAGTCGCGCATGGCGTCGTTGGCGTCGAGGCCCGCCACGCCGACGACGTTCGCCCTGCCCTCGTACTCCTTGGCCACCTTCGCGGTCTCGGCGGCCTGGGCGCGGCACTTGGGGCACCAGGGCGCCCAGAACCACAGCACGGTCGGGCGGCCCGCGAGGGTGGCGCCGTCGAAGGGCTTGCCGTCCACGGTGGTGCCGGTGAACTTCAGCGACTCGGGGACGGCGGGGGAGTCCGCCGGGGCCTCCTCGCCGCCGGTGCTCTGCGAGGCGGCGGGCTTCGACGTGGCGGTGTCGGCCGCGCCGGAGCCGGAGTCCGAGCCGTCGTCGCTCCCGCACCCCGCGATCGTGAGCAACGCGGCGGTCAGTACGGCTGGCAGCAGAGTGCGGGTACGCATGGGCGACTCCTGTGGCTCGCTCGGGAACGAGCCGACTGTAGATCCCGTCGCCGCCGGGCGGGCCCGGCCGGGCCCTTACGGTTCGATGACATCGGCCCAGGTGAATGATCCCGCGGTGTGCATGGCCGCCGCGGCGCCGGGTACCCGGAGGCGCATGCAGTTCCATGACCGAAGGCAGGCCGGGCAGGAACTGGCCGCGCGGCTGCGCATCCTCCAGGAGAAGGGCGCGCTCGCACACCCCGTCGTGCTCGCCCTGCCCAGGGGCGGCGTCCCCGTGGCCCGTGAGGTCGCCGAGGCGCTGGAAGCCCCGTGGGACGTACTGGTCGCCCGCAAGATCGGGGCACCCTTCCAGGAGGAGCTGGGCGTCGGCGCGATCGTCGGCGACGAGCCCCCGGTGTTCGACCCCGTGACCCTCGACCGGCTCGGCCTGAGCGAGAGCGCGCTGGCCGACGTGGTGCGGCGGGAACGCACCGAGCTGCACCGCAGGGACCAGCTCTACCGGCGCGGGCGACCCCGCCCCGACCTGCGCGGACGCACCGTCATCGTGGTCGACGACGGACTCGCCACCGGAGCCACCGCACGCGCCGCCGTGCGCTGGGTGCGCGGCCAGGAGCCGGAGCAGGTGGTGCTGGCCGTGCCGGTGGCCTCCCCCGAGGCGGCCGACCTGCTGCGCACCGAGGTCGACGACGTGGTCTGTGTGACGCGGCCCAGCGGCTTCATGGCCGTGGGCGCCTGGTACGAGAACTTCGACCAGCTGACGGACGACGACGTACTGGCGGCCCTGGAGGACGGCTGAGGGGTGAACGGCCCGATGACAGGCCCCGGAGCGGTCGGCACGGTGATCGTCGGCGTCGACGACACCTCGTACTCCTGGCTCGCGGCGCAGTGGGCGGCGGCCGAGGCCGGGGTGCGTGGCGACGTGCTGCGCATCGTGCACGCGGTCGGCGCCAGCGACGCGGAGAGCGAGGCGCGCGTCCTCGACGCGGCGGCGGGCGTGCTCGACGACGCCCGGGTCAGGATCGCCGCCGTCCGGCCCACCGCCCGCATCGACACCGTCCTGGCCCGCGACGACGCCGCGGACGCCCTGCTCGCCGCCGCGTGCGACGCCGACCTGATCGTGGTCGGCACCCGGGGCCGCGGCGGCTTCGCCGGTCTGCTGCTCGGCTCGGTGAGCCTGAAGGTGGCCGCGCACGCCGACTGCCCGGTGGTGATCGCGCGCGGCCACACGGAGGGGGCCCTGGACGGTGACGTCGTCGTGGGCGTCCGGGACGCGGGCGACGAGGACGCCGTGCGCTTCGCCCTCGCCGAGGCGCAGCGGCGCGGGTCCGCCGTCCGGCTGGTGCACGCCTGGACGCCCCTGGTGCGCTCCGGGCTCGCGATGCCCCAGCCTCCGCGACTGGACGACGAACAGCGCCTGCACGAGCAACTGCTGAACCACGCCGCCCGCCCGGTCGCCGAGTACCCGGCGGTGCACGTCGACACCGAGCTGAGCATCGGCCCGCCCGCCGCCGCCCTCGTCGAGGCCTCGGCACGGGCGGCCCTGGTGGTGCTGCCCCGGCACCCGCCCCGAGGGCTCGGGCTGCGGCTGGGCTCCGTGGTGCACGCCGTACTGCACCACGCGAACTGCCCCGTCGCCGTCGTGCCCACCGTCCCCGACTGACCACGGCTGGCGAGGACACGATGAACGCGACCCAGGCCGCCCGGACCCGGCCCGTCGAGGAGCGGCCCTACCGCTACCGCGTCGAACGGCACGGCGCCATGCGCGTACCCGGCGTCGTGTTCGCCTCCCCGGGACTGCTCGCCGACGCCGAGCAGTCCCTCGCCCAGGTGGAGAACGTCGCCACCCTCCCCGGCATCGTCGGCGCCTCGTACGCCATGCCCGACATCCACTGGGGCTACGGCTTCCCGATCGGCGGCGTGGCCGCGACCGACATCGCCGAGGGCGGCGTGGTATCGCCCGGCGGCGTCGGCTTCGACATCTCCTGCGGGGTACGGCTGCTCGCCGCCGACTGCGACCGGCGCGCCCTGGGACCCGCCCTGCGGGAGGTGATGGACGGTCTGGACCGCGCCATCCCGCGCGGCGCGGGCCCCGGCGGCGTCTGGCACCTCAGCGGCCCCCGGCAACTGGAGCGCATCCTCAGCGGCGGCTCCCGGT
Organism: Streptomyces sp. NPDC057877; assembly: GCF_042796855.1. NCBI lineage: Bacteria > Bacillati > Actinomycetota > Actinomycetes > Kitasatosporales > Streptomycetaceae > Streptomyces > Streptomyces sp. NPDC057877. The sequence continues at coordinate 399,995 of NZ_JBHVMS010000001.1, read as the reverse complement.
ACGCCGTCGAGGAGGGCCACGGCGAGGAGCGCGACCTCGTCCGCTGCGAGGACGGCGGCGCGGTCGCCGACGCCCAGGTGACCGAGGTCGGCGAGCGGGCCCGGGAGCGCGGCCTCGGGCAGGTCGGCAGCCTCGGCTCCGCCAACCACTTCCTGGAGGTCCAGGAGGTCGTCGAGGTCTACGACACCGCCGCCGCGACCGCCTTCGGCATCGCTTCCGGCCAGGTCTGCGTCATGATCCACTGCGGCTCCCGGGGCCTCGGCCACCAGATCTGCACCGACCACGTCCGCCTGATGGACCGCGCCATGACCCGCTACGGCATCACCGTCCCCGACCGGCAGCTGGCCTGCACCCCCGTGGAGTCGCCCGAGGGCCGCGCCTACCTGGGCGCGATGGCCGCCGCCGCCAACTACGGCCGGGCCAACCGCCAGCTCCTGTCGGACGCGACGCGCCGCGTCTTCCGGCGGGCGGCCGGGGTCAGTCTCTCCCTGGTGTACGACGTCTCGCACAACCTCGCCAAGCTGGAGACCCACGAGGTGGACGGCGCCCGGCGCGCCCTGTGCGTGCACCGCAAGGGCGCCACCCGCGCCTTCCCGCCCGGCCACCCCGACCTCCCCGACGACCTGCGCCCGACCGGCCAGCCGGTTCTCATCCCGGGCACCATGGGCACCGCCTCCTACGTCCTCGCCGGGGTGCCCGGCGGCGACGCCTTCCACTCCACCTGCCACGGCGCCGGTCGCCGCATGAGCCGCCACCAGGCCGCCCGCACCGTCACCGGCCGCGAACTCCGCGCCCGTCTGGAACACGCGGGCATCGCCGTCCGCCCCCGCTCCTGGCGCGGCTTGTCGGAGGAGACCCCGGAGGCCTACAAGGACGTCGGCGAGGTGGTCGCGGCGAGCGAGGGCGCGGGGCTGTGCCGCACGGTGGCGCGGCTGGTGCCGGTGGGGGTGGTGAAGGGCTGAGGGGCCGCGGAAGCCTCACGCGTCAATGGGGCCGCGGAAGCTTCACGCGTCCATGGGCCTGCGGAGGCCGCACACGTCCATGCGCCCGCGCACGCCTCACGCATCCATGGGCCCGAGGCCGCTGCACGCCCGCGCACGCCTCACGCGTCCATGGGCCCGAGGCCGCCGCACGCCCGCGCACGCCTCACGCGTCGATGGTCACCCCGCACGACCACCCGTACGCGTCCGGCCCCATCCGCAGCTCGTGCCACGACACCGCCTTCGGCACCGCCCCCGTGATCTCCACGTCCGACAGCCCGGCGACCGCGAGCCGCACCTCCACGGCCCCGGCCCCGCCCTCGGCCGCCGCGACGTCCACGGGCACCTGACCGTGCACCTCCATCCGGAAGATGACCTCGTCCAGCAGCCCGGCGAGCAACTCCTCGTCCCCGTCCCCGGCCAGCCGTACCCGCCGCACCGCCGCGGGCCGTGCCCCCGCCACGTCGGCGAAGCACTCCACCATCCCCCGCACCGCCTCCACCAGGCAGCCCTCCCGGCTCGCGCCCCACGCCTCGATGCGCAGGTCCGCGGTGTGCGGCAGCGCACGGTGCCCGCTCACGCCCTGCCGCCGCGCCTCCACCACGTCGTCCGGATCACCGACCATGCCCCCCGACTGCCCATCCGGTCCCGTTCCACACCCGCGCGGCGTCAGCCCAGCGCCCGGTCCAGGTTGAAGGCCGCGCTGATCAGCGACAGATGGGTGAACGCCTGCGGGAAGTTGCCCTGCTGCTGCCCGGAGTGGCTGATCTCCTCGGCGTACAGGCCGAGATGGTTGGCGTACGTCAGCATCTTCTCGAAGGCGAGCTGCGCCTCCTCCACCCGCCCCGCGCGGACCATGGCCTCCACGTACCAGAACGAGCAGATGGAGAACGTGCCCTCGTCGCCGCGCAGGCCGTCGGGGCTGATCCGCGGGTCGTAGCGGTAGACCAGCGAGTCGGAGACCAGTTCCTCGGTGAGGGCGTCCAGGGTGGACAGCCACTTGGGGTCGGTGGGCGCGATGAACTTGGCCAGCGGCATCATCAGCACCGCCGCGTCCAGCACCTCGCAGTCCTCGTGCTGGACGAAGGCGCCCCGGCTCTCGCACCAGCCCCGGCACATGATCCGCCGGTAGATGGTGTCCCGGCAGGTCTGCCAGCGCGGCAGGTCGGCGGGGAGCCCGCGCCGGTTGGCCATCCGGACGGCCCGCTCGATCGCCACCCAGCACATCAGCCGGGAGTAGAGGAAGTTCTTGCGCCCGCCCCGGGTCTCCCAGATGCCCTCGTCGGGCTGGTCCCAGTGCTCGCACACCCAGTCCACCAGCGCGCACACGTCGTCCCACTGGTCGCTGGAGATGGGCTCGGCCCATTTGTCGTAGAGGTAGATGGAGTCGATGAGGGCGCCGTAGATGTCGAGCTGGAGCTGCTCGGCGGCGGCGTTGCCGACCCGCACCGGCGCCGAGCCCTCGTGTCCCTCCAGGTGGGGGAGTTCGCGTTCGGGCAGTTCGGTGCGGCCGTCGATGCCGTACATGATCTGCAGCGGGCCCGACGGCTTGCCGTCGCCGGAGCTGATGTGCCGGGTCACGAACCGCATGAACTGGGCGGCCTCGCTGGTGAAGCCGAGCCGCAGCATGGCGTACACACAGAAGGCGGCGTCGCGCACCCACACGTACCGGTAGTCCCAGTTCCGTTCGCCGCCCAGGTGCTCGGGCAGGCTGGTGGTCGGCGCGGCCACGATCGCGCCGGTGGGCGCGTAGGTGAGCAGCTTCAGGGTGAGCGCGGAGCGGTGCACCATCTCCCGCCAGCGGCCCCGGTACTTCGAGGCGGACAGCCAGCGCCGCCAGTACGCCACCGTCTGGCCGAACTGCTCCTCGGCCTCCGCGATCGGACACCGGCGCGGCGCCACCTCGCCGCTGACCTGGTCCAGCGCGAACACCGCCGTCTCACCCTCGGAGAGCTTGAAGTCGGCCCGCGCGTCGGCGCCGTCGACCTCCAGCGGCACCGTCGCGGTCAGGCCGAGGGAGAGGGAGACGGACTCGAACAGCGCCACGTCGTCCACCAGGCGCAGGGTGTGCGGCTGCCCGCCGTACTCGAAGCGGGGGGCCACCCGGGCCCGGAACGGCAGCGAGCCGCGTACGCACAGCACCCGCCGGATCAGCCGGTGCCGTTCCGACTCCGCCGAGTCCTCGCTGACCGGCATGAAGTCCTGCACCTCACCGACGCCGTCCTCGGTGTAGAACCGGGTGATCAGGACGTTGGTGTCGGGGAAGTAGAACTGCTTGGTCCGCGCCGCCCCACCGGCCGCCAGCTCGAAGCAGCCGCCCCGGTCGGCGTCCAGGACCGTGGCGAAGACGCTGGGCGCGTCGAAGGACGGACAGCAGTACCAGTCGATCGTCCCGTCCGTCCCCACCAGCGCGACGCTGCGCAGATCCCCGATCAGCCCGTGCTCGGCGATCGGCAGATACCGTCGCCGCTCCGTGCCGTCCCCCGGTGTCCCGACCATCGCCGCCTCCCAGGCCCGACCGATCGCACCACGCGCGTGGCTTCCAGCTTAGGGCCGTCCGGCGGAGCACGCCGTGGACGTGAGGGCCTGGCCCCGTGCCCCGCCCACCGGCGCTGACAACGTGCCGCCGACTTCCTGCGCCCTGCTCCGCCGGACGGGCCCTGGGCGCCGCCGGTCCGCGCGGTCCCGCTCAGACCGCGACGACCTCGACCCCCGCCTCCTCGAAGCGGCGGACCGTGTCCGCGTCCACCGCCACGTCCGTGACCAGGGTGTCCACCGCCTCGGTGGCGCAGATGCGGGCGAACGCGCGCCGTCCCAGCTTGCTGGAGTCGGCGGCGACCACCACCCGCCCGGCGCGCTCGCACAGCAGCCGGTTGATCGCGGCCTCCGCCTCGTCGTGGGCGGCGGCGCCGTGGGTGACGTCGAGGGCGACCACGCCGAGCACCGCCACATCGAGGGTGATCTGGCCGAGCACCCCGTCCGCGAGCGGCCCGATCAGCTCGTACGACTGGGCCCGCGCCACCCCACCGGTCACCACGATCTTGAACTGGGGCCGCACGGCCAGCTCGTTGGCGATGTTGAGGGCGTTGGTCACCACGGTCAGCGCGGGCGAGCCCGACGCCAGGTCGGCGCGCACGGCGAGGGCGCGCGCCACCTCGGTGGTGGTCGTGCCGCCGGTCAGCCCGACCGCCTCACCGGGCGCGACCAGCCCGGCCACCGCCGCCGCGACGCGCTGCTTCTCGGAGGCGTGACGCGCGGTCTTGTAGCGCAGCGGCAGCTCGTACGACACCCCGTGCACGACCGCGCCGCCCCGGGTACGTACGAGCATCTGCTGTTCGGCGAGCTGGTCGAGGTCGCGGCGGATCGTCGCCGCCGACACCGCCAGCTCGGCCGCGGCCTCCTCGACGTCCAGTCGGCCCCGCTCGACGAGCAGTTCCAGCAGCGCCTTCCAGCGGGCGTCCCGCGACATGGGCAACGTCCTCCCGGGATCTTGTCTCCGGCGACCCTAGCGCAGCACCCCCACGCCGGTCCGCATGCTTGATGATGCTCGAAAGTCGGCGCTATCTTGCAGAAACAAGCATCGCCGGAGAGGGGGCACACGGCATGACCCATGCCGAGGACGAACTGAACAGCCAGCCCGAGTGCTGGGAGCGCGCCGCACACGAGGCGCACCGGCACCGCGCGGTGCTCCCGGCACCGGGGGAGCGGGTCGCGATCGTCGGCTGCGGCACCTCGTACTACATGGCGCAGGCCGCCGCGGCGCTGCGCGAGGACGCGGGCCACGGGGAGACCGACGCGTTCGCCGCCTCGGAGTTCCCGCACCACCGCCGCTACGACCGGGTCCTGGCCCTCACCCGCTCCGGCACCACCACCGAAGTGCTGGACCTGCTCGGCGGGTTGCGGGGCGACGGCCGTACGACCGCGATCACCGCCGACCCGCACACCCCCGTCACGGCAGCCGCCGACGACCTCGTCGTCCTGGACTTCGCGGACGAACGCTCCGTCGTCCAGACCCGGTTCGCCACCAGCGCGCTCACCCTGCTCCGCGCCCACCTCGGCCTGCACACCGACGCGGCCGTCACCGACGCCCGCGCCGCGCTCGCCGACGCACTGCCCGAAGGGCTCGTGCGCCGCACCCAGTTCGCGTTCCTCGGCCGGGGCTGGACCGTGGGCCTGGCTTACGAGGCCGCGCTGAAGATGCGGGAAGCCGCCCTGGCCTGGACGGAGGCCTACCCCGCGATGGAGTACCGGCACGGCCCCATCAGCATCGCCACCGCCACCACCGCGACCTGGATGCTCGGCCCGGCCCCCGCCGGACTCGCCGACCAGGTGCGGGCCACCGGCGCCACCTGGGTGCACGAGGACCTGGACCCGCTCGCCGCCCTGGTCCGCGCCCAGCGCCTCGCGCTCGCCGTCGCCGCCGCCCGCGGCCTCGACCCGGACCGGCCCCGCCACCTCACCCGCTCGGTCGTGCTCCCGGCCCCGGACGGGGAGCGCCCGTGCCCCTCGTGACCACCGGCGAACTCGTCACCGCCGCCGCGGCGGCCCACCGCGCGGTCGCCGCCTTCAACATCATCACCCTGGAGCATGTCGAGGCCGTCATCGCCGGGGCCGAGACCGCCGCCGAACCCGTCGTCCTCCAGGTCAGCGAGAACGCCGTCAGGTTCCGCTACGGACGGCTCCTGCCGCTGGCCCGCGCCGCCGTCGCCGCCGCCGAACGGGCCGCCGTGCCCGTCGCCCTGCACCTCGACCACATCACCAGCGACGCCCTGCTGCGGCAGGCGCCGGACGCCGGGTTCAGCTCCGTGATGTACGACGCGGCCCGGCTGCCGTACGCCGAGAACCTCGCCGCCACCCGTGCCGCCGCCGACTGGGCCCACGCCCAAGGCCTCTGGATCGAGGCGGAGTTGGGGGAGGTCCGGGGCAAGCACGGCGCGCCCCCGCTCGACCCGCACGCCGCCGGCGCGCGCACCGACCCCGCCGAGGCCAAGGCCTTCGTCGCCGCCTCCGGCGTGGACGCCCTCGCCGTCGCCGTCGGCAGCAGCCACGCCATGACCACCCGCACCGCCGCCCTCGACCACGCCCTGCTCCACCAACTCGCCGCCGCCGTCGACGTACCCCTGGTCCTGCACGGCTCCTCCGGGCTCCCGGACGGCGAACTGCGGGCGGCCGTCGCGGGCGGCATCACCAAGGTGAACATCGGCACCGCCCTCAACCTCGCCATGACCGGCGCGATCCGGTGCTTCCTCGCCGACCACCCCGAGGCCGCCGACACCCGCACCTACCTCAGCGTCGGCCGCGAGGCGATGGCCCGCACGGTCACGGAGACCGTCCGCACCCTCGCTACCGCTTCACCGCCCTGAGCACCACGAACTTCGGGTCACTGGCGACCAGCCGACTGTTGCCGAACAGCCGCCGCAGCTTCATGTGGTAGCCCAGATGCCGGTTGCCGATCACCCACAGCTCGCCGCCCGGCCGCAGCGCCCGCCGCGCGCCGGTGAACATCCGCCACGCGGTCTCGTCGGTGGTCGCCTGGTGCGAGTGGAACGGCGGATTGTTCAGCACGACGTCCACACTGCCCGTCGGGACCCCGGCCAGCCCGTCCCCGACCCGGAACTCCGCGTGCCCGGGAACCCCGTTCGCCTTGTACGTCGCCTCCGCCGACGCCACCGCCTGGAACGACTCGTCCACGAACAGCACCTCGGCCGCCGGATCCGCCAGCGCCACCGCCGTCCCCACGACACCGTTGCCACAGCCCAGGTCCACCACCCGGCGCGCGCCCCGGGTGTCGGGCAGGTGCTGGAGGAAGAACCGGGTGCCGATGTCGAGCCGGTCGGCGCAGAACACCCCGGCGTGGTTGACGACCGTGCGCCCCGACACCGAACCGAGCCCGTCCGGGACCGGGTAGCTGTACGGCCACGGGTTGCCGGGCCGCCGTAGCGCCGGGTCCGGCGTGCAGAAGATCAGCCGGGCCTTCTTCTCGGCGAGGGAGGTGCGGGTCGGGCCGAGGATCCGCTCGAACAGCCTCAGCGTGGAGGTGTGGATCTCCTTCACCATGCCGGTGCCGACGACCACCGTGCCCGGGTGGACGGCGGGCGCCAGCCGCAGCAACTGGTCCTCCAGCAGCGCCAGGCTCCTGGGCACCCGCACCAGCAGCACGTCGATCCGCTCCGGCGGCGCGTCCTGCGTGGTCAGCAGCCGCACCGCGCCGGTCTCGGCACCGGCCCGGGCGAGGTTCGCGCGGGTCGCCTCCTGGGTCAGGAAGGAGTCGGTGATCTGCGTCGGGTGGTGCGCCGCGAGCGCCGTGGCCAGCGCCCCCCAGCGGTCGCCGACGACCACGACCGTGCCGGACAGCGGCACGTCCTCGGCCGCGAGATGTCTGAGCAGATACTCGTCGGAGGCGTCCCAGGCGCGCAGGCGGGCCCGCGGGTCCTCGGGAAAACGGGTGAGCGCGAGGTCGCCCCAGGGCGTCGGCATACGGTCGTTCATCGTGCGTCCAGGCTAGCCGAGCCGCAGCTCAACCCTGGTGGGGCAGGATGGGCGCATGGAGGCTGAGCTGTTCCCCCGGGCCCGCGCGGAGGTCGCGCCGGGCGCGGTGCACCTCCCCGACTGGCTCGACGCCGACGCCCAGCGCGACCTGCTGACCGCCTGCCGGGCGTGGGCCCGCCCACCCGCCGGACTGCGCACCGTCCGCACCCCCGGCGGCGGCACGATGACCGCCCGCCAGGTCTGCCTGGGCTGGCACTGGTACCCGTACGCCTACGCCCGCACGGTCACCGACGGCGACGGCGCACCCGTGAAGCCGTTCCCCGACTGGCTGGGCGACCTGGGCCGACGCGCCGTCGCCGACGCACTCGGCCCGCGACGGACAGCGCCGCCGTACGACATCGCACTGATCAACTTCTACGACGCCGACGCCCGCATGGGCATGCACCGCGACGGCGACGAGAAGTCCGACGCACCGGTCGTCTCCCTGAGCCTCGGCGACACCTGCGTCTTCCGCTTCGGCAACACCGAGACCCGCGCCCGCCCGTACACGGACGTCGAACTGCGCAGCGGTGACCTGTTCGTCTTCGGCGGGCCGTCCCGGCTCGCGTACCACGGCGTACCGCGCGTGCGTCCGGGCACGGGCCCGCAGTGGCTGGGACTGACCGGGCGCCTGAACATCACCCTGCGGGTCAGCGGTCTGTGATCCGGGGGCGCGCGGACCGGCGCGCGGACGGATCATGGGAGACTCCCCCTCATGAGTGGCAAGGCGGACCCCCGGCAGTCGGGGGAAGGGACCACCTCGAGGACACGGCTGGACCGGGGGCGCGGCGCGCTCGGACCCGCGCTGGAACTGGTGCACACCGGACGGGCACCCACCCGCGCCGTCCTCACCGCCGAACTCGGCGTCACCCGGGCGACGGCGGGCGCGGTCGCCGCCGAACTCGAGGCCCTCGGCCTGATCCGCGTCGACGCCCGCCCCGGCGCCGCCGCCGGTTCCCAGGGCCGCCCCTCGCACCGCCTCCAACTGGCGCAGGACGGCCCGGTGGCGCTCGCCGCGCAGGTGCACGCCGACGGCTTCCGCGCGGCCCTCGTCGGCCTGGGCGGCCGGATCGTCGCCACCGCGCCCGGCTGCGAGACCGTCGACGCCGACCCGGCGAAGGTGCTCGGCTCGGTCGTCGAGGCGGGTGCCGAACTGCTCCGGCAGACCGGCCGCAGATGCGTCGGCGCCGGACTCGCCGTCCCCTCCGCGGTCGCCGAACCCGAGGGACTGGCCCTCAACCCCCTGCACCTCGCCTGGCCCGCGGGCGCGCCGGTCCGGGAGATCTTCGCCGACTGCGTCCGTACGGCGGGCATCACCGGCCCCGCCTTCGCCGCCAACGACGTCAACCTCGCCGCCCTCGCCGAACACCGGCACGGCGCGGGGCGCGGCGCCCGCGACCTGCTGTGCGTGGCCACCGGGCACCGTGGCGTCGGCGGCGCGCTGGTGCTCGACGGGCGCCTGCACACCGGCAGTTCGGGCCTCGCCCTGGAGGTCGGCCACCTCACCGTCAACCCCGAGGGCCGCCCCTGCCACTGCGGCAGCCGCGGCTGCCTGGACGTCGAGGCCGACCCGCTGGCCTTCCTCACCACCGCCGGTCGCGAGCCCGGCCCCGAGGTGTCCCTCCTCCAGCAGGCCATCGACCTGCTCCGCCACGAGTACGCCGACCTGGCCGTCCGCACCGCCGCCGAGGCCCTCATCGACCGCCTCGGCCTCGGCCTCGCCGGGCTGGTGAACATCCTCAACCCCGACCGCATCATCCTCGGCGGCCTCCACCGCACCCTCCTGGACACCGACCCCGACCGTCTGCGCGCCGTCGTCGCCGACCGCAGCCTGTGGGGCCGCAGCGGCGGCGTCCCCATCCTGGCCTGCTCCCTGGACCACAACAGCCTGGTGGGCGCGGCGGAACTGGCCTGGCAGCCGGTACTGGACGACCCGTTGGCGGCGCTGGCCGGGTAGCCGAGGGCGTACCGGAACGCGCCCCTCCTACTCCCAAGGAGGTACGCGCACTGCCGCTGGCCGTACGACGACCCGGACCCGCCCCCGGAGCCATCGTCGAGTCATCACCGCACGACCCAACCGAACCGCTTCGGGAGATGACTCGGCATGCTGACGACACTGGCCCACTTCGGCGACGGCGGCCCCGGCCCCTGGATCCTCCTCTTCCCCCTCGTCTGGGCGGCCGTGATCGTCGGCGGCGTCACGCTCCTGCGCCGCACCGTGTGGCGCGGACGCGGCCCCCACCGCCCCGCCGTCGACGACGACTCACCCCTCACCGCGCTCGGCCACCGCTTCGCCTCCGGCGAGATCGACGAGGACGAGTACTGGCGGCGCCTGTCCGTCCTCGACGAGCGGTTCGGCCGCACGGGCAAGGGCGGTGCGGCATGAGCGCCCCCACCCTTCCGCGGACGGCCGCCCGGGTCGTCGACGCCGTCAAGGTGTACGGCACCGGCGACACCGCCGTACGGGCCCTGGACGGAGTCAGCGTCGACTTCCCGACCGGCCGCTTCACCGCGATCATGGGCCCCTCCGGCTCCGGCAAGTCCACCCTGATGCACTGCGCGGCCGGACTGGACACCCTCACCTCGGGCTCCGCCCACATCGGCGGCACCGAACTGGGCGCCCTCGACGACCGCCGCCTGACCCTGCTGCGCCGGGACCGCGTCGGCTTCGTCTTCCAGGCGTTCAACCTGGTGCCGACGCTGACCGTCGCCGAGAACATCCGCCTGCCCCTGGACCTCGCGGGCCGCGGCGGTGACGCCGAGTGGCTGGACGCGCTGATCGACGTGGTCGGTCTGCGCGACCGACTCCACCACCGGCCCTCCGAACTCTCCGGCGGCCAGCAGCAACGCGTCGCCGTGGCCCGCGCCTTCGCGGGCCGCCCGGACGTCGTCTTCGCCGACGAACCCACCGGCAACCTCGACTCCCGCTCCGGCGAGGAGGTCCTCGGCCTGCTCGGCCGGGCGGTGCGCCAGACCGCCCGCACGGTCGTCATGGTCACCCACGACCCGGTGGCCGCCGCCCACGCCGACGAGGTCGTCTTCCTCGCCGACGGACGCCTGGTGGACCGTATGGAACACCCGACCGCGGACAAGGTCCTGGACCGCATGAAGGCCTTCGACGTCGCGGAGGCGCGCTCATGAACGCCTCCCTGCGCCTGAGCGTCTCCGCGCTGCGCGCCCACCGCCGCCGCTTCGCCGGTACGTTCCTGGCCGTCCTTCTCGGGGTCTCCTTCCTCGCCGGGACGCTCGTCATGGGCGACACCCTGCGCTCCGGCTTCGACACCATGTTCGGCAACGCGACCAGCGGCACCGACGCCGTCGTCCGCAGCGCCGACGCGATCACCACCCCCGGCGAGAGCGAGGGCGTACGCGCCCCGGTGGACACCGACCTGGTCAAGACCATCGAGGACGTCCCCGGCGTGGCCGCGGCCGTCCCCAGCGTCGAGGGCGCGGGCCAGCTCGTCGGCGCCGACGGCGACCCGGTCGGCGGCCAGGGCCCGCCCACCGTCGCGGGCAACTGGATCACCGACCCGAAGCTGAACCCGTACGAACTCGCCGAAGGCCGCGCACCCCAGCGCTCCGGCGAGGTCGTCGTCAACCGGGGCGCCGCCGAGCGGGGCGACCTGCGGCTTGGCGACACCACCACCCTGCGCACCCCCGACCCCGTCCAGGTGACGATCGTCGGCCTCGCGACCTTCGGCGGCGAGGACGGCATGGCGCAGGTGACCTACACCGGCATGACCCGCGCCGACGCCGAGAAGTACCTCACCGCCCGCCCCGGCGAGGCGGCGAGCATCCAGGTACGGGCGGGCCCCGGCGTCGACCAGGACGAACTCGCGGACGCGCTCACCGCCGTACTCCCGCGGGATGTCGAGGCCATCACCGGTCAGGAAGCCGCGCGGGAGAACACGGACATGATCTCCAGCCAGTTCCTGGGCGTCTTCACGACCTTCCTCCTCGTCTTCTCCGGCGTGGCCCTGCTGGTCGCGACCTTCTCCATCCACAACACCTTCGCCATCGTCGTGGCCCAGCGCGCCCGAGAGAACGCCCTGCTGCGCGCCCTCGGCGCCTCCCGCCGCCAGATCACCGCCGCCACGCTGGTGGAGGCGGGCGCGGTAGCCGTAGTGGCATCGGCGACGGGCCTGGCGGGCGGCACCGGAATCGCCGCCGGACTGCAGGCCCTCTTCCCGGCCATCGGCTTCCCCTTCCCCGACAGCGCCCTGGTGATCAGCGGCCTGTCCCTCGCCCTGCCCCTGGTCGTCGGCGTGCTGGTCTGCCTGGGCTCGGCGCTCCTGCCCGCCGTACGGGCCGGACGCACCGCACCCCTGGCCGCCCTGCGCGAAACGGCCGTCGACACCTCCGGCGCCTCCCGCCTCCGTGCCGTCCTGGGCACCGCCCTGCTCGCCACCGCGCTGGTGCTGGCCCTCGTCGGCACCCTGGTCTCCCCGTCCGTATGGCTCGCGGGCACCGGCGCGGTGCTGGCCCTGGCCGCCTTCGTGGTCCTGGGCCCGGTCGCCGCCACGACGGCGGTACGCGTCCTGGGCAGCCCCCTGGACCGACTGCGCGGCGTCACCGGCGGCCTCGCCCGCCGCAACGCGCTGCGCGGCCCGAAGCGCACGGCGGCCACGGCCGGAGCACTGATGACCGGCGTGGCCGTGGTGTCCCTCTTCACGGTCTTCGGCGCCTCGCTGAAGGCGACCATGGACCAGACGGTGTCCCGCTCCTTCGCGGGCGACGTGGCCGTCAGCAACCCGTCGTTCGGCGGGGGCGGCAGCGGCCTCAGCCCCCGACTGGCCGAGGCGATCGACGAACTGCCCGAGGTCGACACCGCCGTAGGGCTCGGCCGTGGTGTCGCCGAGGTCGACGGCGCGGGCCGCGCGCTGACCGTCACCGACCCCACCGCCCTGGAACGTACCTTCGACCTCGGCACGGTCGACGGCTCGATGCGCGCCCTGGGCACCGACGGCATCGCCCTCACCGAGAAGGAGGCCGACCGCCAGGGCCTGACCCCCGGCGCCACCACCCGCCTCACCTTCACCGACGGCGACACGCGCACCTTCACCGTCCGCGCCGTCTACGGCCAGTCCGAACTCGCGGGCGACTACGTCATCACCCGCGCCGCCTGGGCCCCGCACCGCGTCCAGGACGCGGACACCCTCATCGCGGTGACCTTCGCGGACGGCGTGACGACGACCGACGGCAAGTCGGCGGTCGAGAAGCTCGCCGCGGGCTACGGCAACCCCGACGTCCAGACCCGCGACGAGTACGCCGAGTCCTCGGCGGGCGGCATCGACATGATGCTGACGCTGGTCTACGCCCTGCTCGCCCTCGCGGTCCTCATCGCCCTCCTGGGCATCGCCAACACCCTCACCCTGGCGATCCACGAGCGCACCCGCGAACTGGGCCTGCTGCGCGCCGTCGGCCAGACCAGGGCCCAGCTGCGCGCCATGGTCCGCTGGGAGTCCGTCCTGGTCGCCGCCTTCGGCACCGCAGGTGGCCTGGGCCTGGGCGCCTTCCTCGGCTGGGTCCTGGTCAGGGCCTCCGACGGCGCGAGTGACAGCGCCTTCGCCTTCGCCCTCCCACCCCTCCAACTCACGGTGGTGGTCCTGGTGGGCCTCGCGGCCGGAGCCCTGGCGGGCCTGCGCCCGGCACGCCGAGCAGCACGCCTCGACATCCTCAAGGCGATAGCGACCGAGTAGGCGCGACCGAGTAGGCGATGGCGACCGAGCCAGACTCCCGCCGCGTCAGCCGAGAACGGCGGACGCGGCGGGAAGGACGGCGTCCTCCCTACCGGCAAGCGCGTCGTCGGCAAGGCTCCCCACCTCCGGCACCCGCTCAGCCACAGCCGTAGGCAACGTGAACCACACCACCTTCCCGGACTCCCCCTCCGCCCGAGCCCCCCAGCTCTCACTCATCGCCGCCACCATCGCCAGCCCCCGCCCGCACGTGGACATCTCCCCGGCGTTCTCCACCACGGGAAGCCGGGGATCGTGGTCGCGCACCGAGACGGTGAGCCGGTCGAGCAGCAGCTCGATCTCCACGGTGCACATCTTGTCGGGCTGGGCGTGCCGGTGGACGTTGGTCAACAGCTCGGTCACACCGAGCGTGGCCCGGTCTATCAGTTGGTCCAGATGCCAGTAGCGCAACTGCGCTGAAAGGATTCTGCGGACCTGGCCGATCCGCGACGGCAGAGCCTGGAGCTCCACCGTGCACTGCCTGCTCGGGTGACTGATCACGGCTGCGACTCCCCGACGTGAGGTCCGGAAGAACACTGAGGACGGATCCAGCAGGGTGCTTGCTGTCAAACGGCCGCCTGCTGTCGTGGCCGGCGGGCTGGTTCGCAGCGTTATCGCCGGTAAACCCAGAGTGACGTGGGACCAGCGTGACGCAAGGGGTACGGCACCGCAACTCGCGTGTGGCTACCGGCGTCCGGCCGCTCGCCGTACCGCTTCGATGAACCGGCGTGCCGCGGGTGGCCCCGGCTCGCCCGGGGCGGGGTCGTGGTCGCCCAGCGTGAGCAGATACCGCTTGCCGTTCAGGTCGGCGAGCGCCCGGTGCCCGGAGGCGAACCACGGCTTCGAGGCCCGCACCGACCGCACCGGCGCGCTGTCGATCTCGCTGCCGTAGCTGGTCAGCAACTCCAGCCTGCCGTCGCTGATCCGCACCTGTCCGGCCCGGGTGAGTGAGCGCAGGCCCTTGCCGATCCGTACGCCCACGGCCGTGAACTCCGGCTCCGCCATGCTCTGCCGCCCCCTTGTCACGCCTTCCGGTTGGCTGCTCCCGCGCGGTTCGTGCTCCGCGGCGTCCTGACGCGGTGCAGTCTGCCCCCGACCAGGGGGTGAACACCAGTGCGCACGACCGCCAGGAGGCGCACTACCCGAAGCACTCACGCGAATGCGCCCCTGCGCGCGCCTGTGCGCGACGGGTACCCCCAGCGCCCCTTTGAGGCACCCAAAGGCGCGTTTATGCAGGTGAGAAGCGTGTGCCGGGTGTCTATCATCGAAGCACCGGCCGCGCGCGGCGCCGTCGGCGCACAGCCCTAAGGAGCCCCGCCGTGATGACCCCGCAGCAGATCCACACCGACGGGACCCCTGCCGCCCGCCCCGCCCGCACCCTCGACGTCGACCGCAGCGACACCGCGTGCCGCAGCTGGCTGAAAGAGGCCGTCCGCAAGGTGCAGGCCGACGCCAACCGCTCCGCCGACACCCATCTGCTGCGCTTCCCGCTGCCGGAGCACTGGGGTATCGACCTGTATCTGAAGGACGAGTCGACCCACCCCACCGGCAGCCTCAAGCACCGGCTGGCCCGTTCGCTTTTCCTCTACGCCCTGTGCAACGGCTGGATCCGCCCCGGCCGCCCGGTGATCGAGGCGTCCAGCGGCTCCACCGCCGTCTCCGAGGCGTACTTCGCCAAGCTGATCGGCGTCCCCTTCATCGCCGTCATGCCGCGCACCACGAGCGCGGAGAAGTGCCGCCTGATCGAATTCCACGGCGGCAGCTGTCACTTCGTGGACGACCCCCGGACCATGTACGAGGAGTCGGCCCGCCTCGCCGCCGAGACCGGCGGCCACTACATGGACCAGTTCACCTACGCGGAACGGGCCACGGACTGGCGCGGCAACAACAACATCGCCGAGTCGATCTTCCGCCAGCTGCACCTGGAGCGCTACCCCGAGCCCGCCTGGATCGTCGCCACGGCGGGCACCGGCGGCACCTCCGCCACCATCGCCCGCTACGTCCACTACATGCAGGCCGACACCCGCGTCTGCGTCGCCGACCCGGAGAACTCCTGCTTCTTCGAGGGCTGGACCACCGGCGACACCGGCGTCACCTGCGACAGCGGCTCCCGCATCGAGGGCATCGGCCGCCCCCGGATGGAACCGAGCTTCGTCCCGGGCGCCGTCGACCGCATGATGAAGGTGCCCGACGCCGCGAGCATCGCCGCGGTACGGGCCCTGGAGCGGGCCATCGGCCGCAAGGCGGGCGGCTCGACGGGCACCGGTCTGTGGAGCGCGCTGAAGATCGTCGCGGAGATGGTGGCCGAGGGCCGCACCGGCAGCGTGGTGACCCTGCTGTGTGACCCCGGCGACCGCTATCTCGACAAGTACTACTCGGACGCCTGGCTGGCCGGACAGGGCCTTGACATCGCGCCGTACACCACGGCGATCGACACCCTGCTGACGACGGGCGTGTGGCCCGACTAGTGTCCTACGCCGGAAGTTCCCAGGCAGTCCTGGCTGAGCCGCAGGCGGTCAACGCGCCTGTTCGGCGGCGGGAATCCGACCGCCGGAACGAGACAGACCTACCGACGGATTTCAGGCGCGGGAGACTAGCACCCAGCGCTAGCACCCAGCGCGGGCGTCAGCCCTTCACCAGCCGCCGCTCCAGCCCCCTCATCGCATCCCGGAACGCCCGCCCCAGCCCGCCCCGCGCCAGCCTCAGCACCAGCCGGAACGGCGCCGGACCGGCCGCCGCGAACGTCCACCGCACGCGCGTGCCCGCCCCCACCGGCGTCAGCCGCCACTCCTCGACCAGGGCCCGGACGCCCGGCGCGTTGGTGACGTCCACGCGGTAGGCGTACACCTCGGGACCGTTCGCCGCGACGACCGTCTCCCGGAACCGTGTCCCGCCCCTGAGCCGTATCTCGCGTCCGGCGCCGTCGTCGACCGCCCGCGCGGAGGTCACCGCCGAGAACCAGTCGGGCCAGCCCGCCGTGTCCTCGGCGAGCGCGCGGTACACCGACTCCGGGTCGGCCGCGATCACCCGGGCGAAGACCAGCCGTACGGGTGCCTCCTCGACGAAGTCGGGCCCCACTGGACGCAGACGGCGAGCCATGGACGCAACCCCCTTGCGCGCCACGGGAGTTCCGGCGCGGACGACGGACGACGGGCAGCGCCACCATAACGGGCGTCCCGGCAGAAGTCAGCGCCCCGACCGCCCGCGTAGGTCACCTCACTCGACGGCGTCCACGGCCTCGGCGGTGTCCTCGCCCGCGACCACCAACTGCCGCACCCGCTCGGTGACGTCCGCCCGCGCCTTCGCCGACAGCCCGGCGTCCGTCACCCAGGTGTCCACCTGCTGCAGGTCCGCGAACGAACTCAGGCCCACCGTGCCCCACTTGGTGTGGTCGGCGACCACCACCACCCGGCGCGCGGAGTGCACCAGCCGCCGGTTGGTCTCCGCCTCCGCGAGGTTCGGCGTCGACAGACCGGCCTCCACCGATATCCCGTGCACCCCGAGGAACAGCACGTCGAAGTGGAGCGTCGCGATCGCCTGGTCCGCCACCGGCCCCACCAGCGAGTCGGACGGGGTGCGCACCCCACCCGTCAGCACCACCGTCGCCGCGCCCTGGCGGGGACCGGAGGTGCGCTGCGCCGCGTGGAAGACATCCGCCACCCGCACCGAGTTGGTGACCACGGTCAGGTCCGCGACGTCGACGAGCCGGTGCGCCAGCGCGTACGTCGTCGTACCGCCGGAGAGCGCGATCGCCGCGCCCGGCGCGACGAGTTCCGCCGCGGACCGCGCGATGTCCTCCTTGGCGGTCAGCTCGAGACCCGACTTGGCCTCGAAGCCCGGTTCGTGGGTGCTCGCCTCCGCGACCGGCACGGCCCCGCCGTGCACCTTCTCCAGCACCCCCTGCCGGGCGAGCGCGTCGAGGTCGCGGCGGACCGTCATGTCCGACACCCCGAGCTTGCGGGTCAGCTCATTGACCCGGACGCCACCGCGGCGCCGTACCTCGTCCAGGATCAGGGCGCGCCGCTGCTCCGCGAGGAGGTTCTGATTCTCGCTCACGTACGCTCCGGTCCTTTCGCCTCAAGCCGTCCACGCTGTCCGCCGAGCCGCGCGCACCCGTTCCGACTAGGGCAGATCTCGCGTTCCGGGCGTGCGGCGGTCCCATCCTCGCACGGCCCGCGGCGGGTCGCGCCACCGGCCGTACCGACGCGCACATGTCATCTACGTCTCACCCGTGGTGTCGTTTGCGTCTCATCCGAGGCACGGCTGTCACACGGATCGGGGAGATTCGGTGACAACGGGTGTGCGGGACGACCCGCAGCGGAGATCCTGAGGGCCGCACCGACAGAAACCGACGGCGCGTCACGGGGGAAACGAGAACAGTGGAACGTGCGCAGGAACGGATCCTCGAAGGCGGTGCCGCCCGCCCGGCGGAGCGGCCCGAGGAGGCCTTGGAACTGCTGGTCCACGGGGTGGGCGGGACCACCCCGGAAGAGATGCTCAACGATCCGCGCACGGTGCGGATCGCGGGCGACGACACCGCCGCCGTCTTCCGGCGCTCCGCGGACACCGAGGAGCCGGACACCCCGGCGGCCCGGACCGAGGGCCGCCCGGTCCCGGAGGCGTACGTCTGGTGCAACCTCACCTCGGGCAACGGCACCCGCGCCCTGTGGCTGTTGCTGCTGCCGTTCATGGTGGTCAACCTCGCCCACTGGATGCGGCCCAGCGTCCGAGACCGCCGCACCCGCACGGCGCGGCTGTACGGCGCCCTGGTGCGGCTCGTCGCGCTGTCGCTGACCGTGCTGCTGGTCGCGGCGGCCTGCGAGGTCGCCCTCGACCTGACCGCCTGGCAGTGCGCGGGCACGCGCGCGTGCGCCGAGAGCCACTCCTGGCTGGGCTTCCTGTCCCCGGCCGCGTCGGGCGACGGCTGGTGGAGCGCGCCCGGACGGCGCCTCGCCCTCGCCTCCCTGGTACCGCTCGCCCTGACCGGCCTGCTCTGGTACCTCTCACGCCGCACCTGGAACGCGTACGAGTCCCAGCCGCCGCTGGCCCGCACGCCCGACGAGGAGACCGGCCGCAGCGCGCTGGCCCAGCCCGGGTTCTGGTACGGGCGGCGTCTGGTGGCCCGGCTGCGGGCCGCGCACACCGCGGCCGGTCTGCTGACGGTGACCGCCGGGGTCGGTCTCGCCGCCGCCCGCCACGACCACGAGCCCGGCGGCCCGGCCGCCCTGGACGTGCTGGGCTGGCTGCTGAAGGCGGCCCTGGTGGCCGGTGCGGTCCTCGTGCTGTGGGTGGTCTGCAGCCGTGGCCCCGCCGACCGGCGCCCCGACCAGTCCCTCGACGGCCGTCTCGTACGGTGGCTGCCGATGGCCTCCCTCGTCCTGCTCGCCCTCACCCTGCTGTACGCGGGCTGGGAGCGGCCGGGGTGGCGGTCGGGAGGCAGGCTGCACGACGACGCGCCGTTCGGCAGCCTCGCGCTGACCCAAGGACTGCTGGTGGTCGTGCTGGCCGGGGTGGCGCACCAGCTGCACCGCGGCCTCCCCGACGCGCGCGCCGCGATGCGCGGCCTCGGCGGACCCGCCGTCGCGCTGCTCGCCTGCGCGCTGGGCGGCGTGATGGCCGGTGGCGTCGCCCAGCGGGTCGCCGACTGGCTGGACGGCACCGGCACCTCCATCGACGGCCCGCCCGTGCTGCTGACCTGGCAGGCGTCCGTGATCCCACCGCTGCTGCTGATCCTGCTGGTGCTCTGCGGCTGGCTCGCCCGGCGCACCC
Organism: Streptomyces sp. NPDC057877; assembly: GCF_042796855.1. Classification (NCBI taxonomy): domain Bacteria; kingdom Bacillati; phylum Actinomycetota; class Actinomycetes; order Kitasatosporales; family Streptomycetaceae; genus Streptomyces; species Streptomyces sp. NPDC057877. The sequence continues at coordinate 380,983 of NZ_JBHVMS010000001.1, read as the reverse complement.
TGCGCCGGGCCCGCGCGGAGCGTGCCGCGGTGGCGGCCGACTACCCCGACGAGACCCGCGACCCCGAGCGCACCGGATCCATCGCCCGCACCCGCGCCATGGCCGCGCTCACCGACTCGGGACCGCTGCTCGTCGCCGTCATCACCACCGTGACCCTGCTGTTCGGCACCGGCGCGCTCGTCGGCGCCTTCGCCACCGGCGAGGCACCCGGCCCGGCCACGCGGGACACGCACCCGTTCGTCGAGGGCGCCGCCCAGACCGCGCAGGCGCTGGGCTCCTGGCTGATAGGGGTCGGGTTCATACTGTTCGTCACCTGGGGCAGGCGCGCCTACAAGGACGCCTCCGCGCGGCGCACCATCGGCATCCTGTGGGACGTCGGCACCTTCTGGCCGCGCGCCGCCCACCCGTTCGCGCCGCCCTGCTACGCCGAGCGGGCGGTGCCGGACCTCACCTGGCGGATCGACACCTGGACCCGCACCACGGGCGGGCGGCTGGTGATCTCCGGCCACTCCCAGGGCAGCGTCCTGGCCGCCGCCACGGCCTGGCAGCTGTCGCCGCGAGTACGCCGGAGGGTCGCCCTGCTGACGTACGGCTCACCGCTGGAGCGGCTGTACGGCCGCTGGTTCCCCGCCCACTTCGGGCCGGACGCGCTCGCCGCGCTGCACGCGGACGTCGACTGCTGGCGCAATCTGTACCGGCTCACCGACCCCATCGGCGGTCCCGTCCGGCTGCCCGACGACGGCGGCCCGGACGTCGACTGCGCCGCGCTGAAGGACCCGCTGGCGCACGGCCGCACCGACCGGCATCCGCTGCCCGCACCCGTCCTCGGCCACTCCGACTACCAGGCGGACCCGACCTTCGCCGAGGAACGCGAACGCCTGCTCGCCCGCCTGAGGCCGGAGCTGCCCGCACCACGGCCGGAGACGCGGCCGTAGCCACGCTGCCGTGAGCCCCTGCCCGCGCGGGCTCACGGCAGTTCCGGCAGATCCTCCGCGTACAGCAGCGTCAGCTCGTCCGTGCTGGGCTCGCTGACCTGGGCGACACGGCTCGCGTGCCGCTCCACCATCGCCTCGAACGTCTGCCGCGCGGTACGGCCGTTGCCGAACGCGGCGCCCTTCGGGATCTCGGTGAAGTACTTCAGCAGCGCCTGGTCGGCGCCGGGCGCCAGCCGGTACTCGTGCTCCTCGGCCTGTTGCTCCACGATCCGCAGCAGTTCGTCGGGGCCGTAGTCGGTGAAGGTGATGGTGCGCGAGAAGCGGGACGCCACCCCGGGGTTGACGGACAGGAAGCGCTCCATCTCGGCGGTGTAGCCCGCGACGATCACCACGACCGCGTCCCGGTGGTCCTCCATCAGCTTCACCAGGGTGTCGATGGCCTCCTTGCCGAAGTCGCGGCCCGCGTCCTCGGGGGACAGCGCGTACGCCTCGTCGATGAACAGCACGCCCCCACGCGCCCGTTCGAACGCCTCCTGGGTGCGGATCGCCGTGGAGCCGATGTGCTCGCCGACCAGGTCGACGCGGGACACCTCGACGAGATGGCCCTTCTCCAGCACTCCGAGGGAGGCGAGGATCTCGCCGTAGAGCCGGGCGACGGTCGTCTTGCCGGTGCCGGGGGAGCCGGTGAAGACCAGATGGCGCTTGACGGACGCCGCCTTGAGCCCGGCCTGCTGACGGCGGCGGCCCACCTCGATCATGTCGGTGAGGGCGCGCACCTCCCGCTTGACGCTGTCCAGGCCGACCAGCGCGTCCAGTTCGCCGAGCACCGCCTTGGAGGTCCGCACCGGCTCCGCGGGCGCCTCGGGCACGGTCGGCGGCGTCGCCGGTTCGGCCGCCCGCTGCCCGGGGATCATCGCGCCCAGCAGCCCGGCTGACCGCGGGGTCGTCTCCACGGCGGTCTGGAGCGTCGCCGACGGCCGTACGCTCGCGCTCTCGTCGCTGGCGCAGTCCTCGACGACCGGGCCGGTGCCGGAACCGGCGTCGGGACCGGCGTCCGCGAACTCGTACCCCCCGCGCGCACAGCGTTCCGTGCGGCACCGCCGCAGCGTCGTACGGCAGCCGTCGATCACATGGAAGCCGTAGCCGCCGCTGCCGGTCACCCGGCAGTTCTGGAACGTCCCGCGACCGCCCGCCGAGACATAGAAGCCCGCCTCCGCGGGGGAGTCGACCGTGCACCGCTCGATGACCGGGTCGGCGCCCTTGGTGACGATCACGCCGGTCTGCATGCCGTCCAGCGTGCAGTTGTTGAGGGTGCCGCCGCTGCCGTGGTCGCGGAACCAGGCGCCCGTCGCGGCGTCCCGGATGCGGCAGTCGTCGAGCTGCGCGGTCGCGCCGTCGCTCACCGACACCGCGGTGTTGCGTACCTGCGTCAGATCGCTGTCGACGACGTCCGCGCGGGAGCCCCGGTCGAGGACGAACAGCGCGTCCGGCACGTCGTGCACCCGGCAGGAGTCCAGCACCGCGGTGGCGCCGTCGCTGACCCATACGGCGGGGTAGTCGCCGGTGCTGTCGAAGATCTCGCACTGGTTGGCGTCCACGCGGGTGCCCGGGTCCCACACCGACAGGCCGTTGCGCCCGAACCGGCACACGCTGGAGCGGGTGAGCGTCAGGACCGCGCGGGAGCGCAGATCGACCGCGTTCTCCGGGATGTCGTGGATGCGGCAGTCGGCGAGGGTGAGCACGGCGTCGGTATCGAGGGTGACACCGTCGGCGGTGGTGCGGTGCACATCGCAGTCGGTGAGATGCGCGGTGGCCCGGGCGGTGATCTGCACCCCGCTGCCCCGCACCTCGTACACCTCGCAGCCGACCGCTTCCAGCGCGGAGTTCTCCCCGGTGGCGGTGAGGCCCGCGCCGGAGGTGTGGTGCACCCGGCAGCGCTCGAGACGGGGGTGGCCGCCGCCGCGCACCGCGACGCCGGACTGCCCGGCCGAGACGACCTCGCACTCCTCGAAGACACCGCCCCCGCCGTCGACGACCGCGATGCCGATGCCCGCCGGATTGTCGATCGTGCAGCGGCGCACGGACGGGCGGGCGTCGCCGCGGACCTCTATCCCGGCGGCGGAGCGGGTGACGACCCGGATGTCCATCAGCTCCGGGGCGCCTTCCTCCACCAGCAGGGCGGGCGCCGCCGCGTCCTGGCCCTCGACATGCAGGTCCTGGACCACCGCGGAGGCGCGCACGGTCAGCGGCACCCCGTCGACGGGCGCGATGCGCACCGAGCCGGGGGAGCCCTCCGGCCCGCGCAGCGTCACCGCCCGCTGCACGACGAGGTTCTCCCGGTAGGTACCGGGGGCGATGGTGAGGACGTCACCGTCGGCCGCGGCATCGAGGGCGGCTGCCAGTGACGCGTACTCACCCGTGCGGCGCCGCCACCGCGATGTGCCGGTGTGCGTCACCTGGACCGTGCCCTGTGCCATGGCGTTGCTGTGCCCCCACCTCGTCGTACGCGGGTCGATGCCGAGGAACTCCGGCCGGTCCACCGTAGCGTGCGCGCGGACCGCGGGTTGACCAGAGCCGGAAGGCGGTCAGCTGCCGGCGCCGGTCCTGCCCCAGTCCGGGCCGGCCTGTTCCCAGGCGCGGTCCAGGGCCGCGTGTCTGCGCCGGACCATCCGCCAGACGGCCAGCCGTCTGGCGCCCTCGACCAGACAGGCCGTCAGCAGGGCGGCACCGACCCCGGCGAGGACGGCGTGCGTGGTGGCCGTCGCCGGGTCCAGCGGGCGGGTCATGGCGCGCCCGTGGCCGTCGGTCCAGATGCGGAACCGGTCGCCGGGCTCGGGACGCTCGACCCGCGCGATGACCGGTCCGTGCCGCGAGGTGCCGTCCGGGGCGGTCCAGTCGGCGAGGACGCGACTGCGCGGGTCCCTGGCGGTGGTCTCGGGGTCGGCGGCCAGGACGCTGTCGGTGAGCTTGCGGACGACGGTGGCCGTCACCTCGTGCCGGGACTCGCGCTGTTCGCGGACCGAGCGCTGCAGGGCCCGCTCCGTGGACGCGCCGACGAGGGAGCCGAGCAGCGGGGCGGCGATCAGGATCAGCAGCAGCGCGGTGAGCGCCACCCAGGACTCGACCAGGTCGGTCGTGCGGCGCAGCGGGTTGTGCCGCCACCGCCAGAGCCCGCCGATCGCTCGCACCGTCCGGCACCCCCAGTCCCCTCGCGCCGTCCCGTGTCCCGGTTCTCTCACGGGCTTCTCACGGGATCTCAACGAGCGGGCGCCGCGCAGGGGTTCCCGCGGGGGCGGCCGGGTCACGGTCTGACCGAGACCCGACCACGGGCCAGCGGGGCTAAGGCCTGTCTGACCATTCCCGCCCGCTCAGCGGCGCCATGCCCGCCCTCTCGCCGCACCGGGCCCTGACCCACGTACGTCCTTGGGCCCTGACCCACGTACGTCCTTGGGCCCTGGCCCACGTACGTCCTTGGGCCCTGGCCCAAGTACATCCAGTACGTGGGTCAGGGCCCGGCATTCCCCCAAGCTGTTCGAGCAGGGGACCCCCAGAGCACGCACCTGACGCCGCTGAGCCGCCCTTCGGGCGACGACGGGAACGGTCTGACAGGCCTTAGCCGAGCACGCGTACCGGGTCGCCGACCCGCAGGGTGCCGCCGGACTGGGGGACGAGATTGAGGCCGAAGACCAGTCCGTCGTCGAGGCGGCGGTGCCGTCCCAGGGTGTGCAGGGGCTCCCGGCCGCGCTCGGCGGTGCCCTGGTCGGTGGTGGTGACGACGCACCGCCCGCACATCCGGGCGACCCGGAAGGTGACGTCGCCGATGGCGATGCGCGACCAGTCGTCCTCCGCCCAGGGCGCGGCGCCGGTCACGACGACGTTGGGCCGGAAGCGGTTCATGGGCAGCGGGCCCTCCGCCGCGTAGCGGCCCCGCGCGATCAGGGAGTTGAGGTCCTCGAGGGACGAGGTGGAGGCGAGCAGCAGCGGATAGCCGTCGGCGAAGGAGACGGTCTCGCCGGGCAGCGCGTACTCCGGGTCGACGGGACGGCGGGTGGCGGGGTCGTCCATGTGCACCAGCCGCACCTCGGCGCCCAGATAGGCGCCGCACCAGGCGTGCGCGGCGGGATCGGCGGGCACGCCCTCCACCTTGGTGCCGAAGACGTCCGCCGGTACGGTGTCACCCGGTGCGGGGACGGGCACCTCGAGCGGGTCCATGTCCGGCGCCGACAGACGCAGGCCGCCGCCGGGCAGAAGCTCGGCGGCGGCGAGCGCCAGGCGCGGCTGCTGGCGTTGCGTGACGACCTTTCCCCCGTCGTCGATCAGCACCCAGCGACGATCTCCGGCCAGCCCCCAGGGCTCCACGTCGGCCTCCTGGCGGGTGAGCGCCCGGAACGCCTTGACCGGATGAACGTGAATCGAATGCAGCTTCGGATTCCCCATGGAGTCATCGTGCCAGGTGGCATGAGAGCCCGCGGGGAATTGTCAGTAGCCGCGGTACTGCTGGTTGTTGTACGGGTCCTGGTACGGCGCCGGGGCCGGGCGGGGCGTCGCGGGGCGCATCGCCTCGTACCCCATGCCGCCGGGCGCCGCCGGGCGGGGCTGCTGCGGCTGCGGGCCGGGGTAGCCGCGCGGGGCGGTGGCCTGCTGCGGGATGTACGCCGCGGGCGCCTGCTGGAGCGGGGCGGGCTGCTGGGCCTGCGGGTAGCCGTAGGAGGCCTGGGGGGACGGGGCCGCCGGGAGGGCGGGCAGCGCCGACGGCAGCGCGGGCAGGTGGTGGCCCGGGGTGTCGTACGGCGCGGGGACCCGGATGGGGGCGATCTGCGGGGTGCCCCGTTCGGCCACGAGTGAGTCGTAGATCGGGGTGTCCGGGAAGGAGGCGGAGTAGTAGCCGCCGCCATAGGTGGAGCGGGGGGAGGTCATGGCACATAAGTTAAGCCCACGATGTGCTGGTTGGGGAGACCGATAAGAGGGTTGTTTTCCGTGTCCGCGGTGACCTGGTGTCCCCAATCCGAGCGAACTTGGCAAAAAGGGGCATCGTGTCGCGTCGGAATCGTGTAAAGGCTCAGTTCCGAGCGGGTTACCGGCGGTTGGCCACACGTCTTTCCGGCGCACCCGATGGGACTTCGGCGCGCCGGGCAATAAGTTGGGCCTGGAGAACCGCAGGGACGGCCGGGTGCTGCCTGGCGTGACGACACGTGATGGGGGCGGACATGTCAATGCCTAAGGGATCGAACGCTCCAGTGCCGACGGCGGCGCTGCGGGTCGAGGTGGGCTGGCGCTCCGGGCCCGGGGTGCCGGACGCGGACGCCTCGGCCCTGCTGCTGGTGGGCGGCAAGGTCCGCTCCGACGCCGACTTCGTCTTCTACAACCAGCCCACGCACTCCTCCGGCGCGATCCGCTACGAGGGCAAGCAGACCACCGGCGGGCGCGTCACCGACACCCTCGTCGTCGACCTCGCGCGCGTGGAACCGGCCATCGACCGGGTGGTGCTGGCCGCCTCCTCGGACGGCGGCAACTTCGGCCAGGTGCCGGACCTCTACATCGACGTCCGGCAGGACGGGCAGGGCACCTCGGTCGCGCGGTTCGACAGCACGGGCGCCTCCGTCGAGACGGCCTTCGTGCTCGGCGAGTTCTACCGCCGCCAGGGCGCCTGGAAGTTCCGCGCCGTCGGCCAGGGCTACAGCAGCGGTCTCGAGGGCCTCGCGACCGACTTCGGGATCACGGTGGACGAGCCCCAGCACGCCGCGCCGCCCACCGCCACGGCCCCCGCCCGGCCCGCCGCACCGCCGCCCACCATGCCCCCGCCGCCCGCACCTCCGGCGACCCCCACCATCACCCCGCCGGTCGGCACCCCCGCGCCCCCGCCGCAGGCGCCGCCCGCCCCGGTGCGGCTGACCAAGGTCACGCTCACCAAGGCGGCCCCCTCGGTCTCCCTGACCAAGCAGGGCGGCACCTCGGGCCAGATGCGGGTCAACCTCAACTGGGAGGTGCGCAAGCAGTTCTCCGGATGGGGCCGCAAGCTGGGCCGGGCCGTCGCCATGCACTCCGACCTCGACCTCGACCTGTGCGCCCTGTTCGAACTCAGCGACGGCAGCAAGGGCGTCGTCCAGGCCCTCGGGAACGCCTTCGGCTCCCTGCACCAGCCCCCCTTCATCCACCTCGACGGCGACGACCGCACCGGCGCCGTGTCGACCGGTGAGAACCTCACCATCAACCTCGACCACAAGCAGTACTTCCGGCGCATCCTCATCTTCGTCACCATCTACGAGGGGGCCCGCTCCTTCGCCGACCTGCACGCCACGGTCACCCTCAGCCCGCAGCACGGCGCCCCCATCGACTTCTCCCTCGACGAGTGCACCGTCCCGTCGCCGGTGTGCGCACTCGCCCTCATCACCAACAACGGCGGCGACCTGATGGTCCAGCGCGAGGCCCGCTACCTGGTCCCTGAGCGCGGTGTGAGCCCGCAGCGGACCGTCGACTACGCCTACGGCTGGGGCATGAACTGGACCCCGGGCAGGAAGTGACTCAGCCCTCGTCGGCGACGGCGTCCGGACGCGCGTAGGTGCGGCCCTTCCAGGCCGCGCCCCGCCCGCGGTAGTGCAGCACGGCCGAGTCGACCGTCATGAGCAGGTACAGGAACGCGGTGAACGGCAGCAGCGGCGCGAGCCACGGCGGCTGCCCGTAGTAGCGGAGCATCGGCAGATACGTGCCCGTCATCACCAGCCACGCCGCCCCGCCCAGCACCGCCGTCACCGCGTCGCCCGCGGCCAGTCCCGCCACCAGCGCCACCGGCGGCACCAGATACACCAGCGCCAGCCCCGCGACCGTACCGGCCAGCACCAGCGGGTTGTGCCGCAGCTGGGCGTAGGCGCTGCGCGCCACCATCCGCCACAGATCGTGCAGCCGGGGATACGGACGCACGCTGTCCACCCGGTCCGCCAGCCCCAGCCAGATGTGCCCGCCGCTGTTCTTCACCGCCCGCGCGAGTGCCACGTCGTCGATGACGGCGTGCCGGATCGCGTCCGGGATCCGCGCCCGCTCGGCGGCCTCGGCGCGCAGCAGCACACAGCCCCCCGCCGCTGCCGCCGTCCGGCCTCCCTTCCGGCCGATCCGCCGGAAGGGATACAACTGCGCGAAGAAATAGACGAAGGCCGGTACGACGAGCCGCTCCCACCCGCTCGCCACCCGCAACCGCGCCATCTGCGAGACCAGGTCGAACCCGCCGCCGTGAGCCGCCGCCACCAAGCCGCGCAGACTGTCCGGCGCGTGCGCGATGTCGGCGTCCGTCAGGAGCAGGTACTCGGGCTCACGCGCGCGTGCCAGGCCGATGCCGTGCCGGACGGCCCACAGCTTCCCGGTCCAGCCCTGGGGCGGCTCGCCCGGGGAGCCCACGGTGAGCGGCAGCCCGCCGTGGCGGCGCGCCAACTCGCGCGCGAGGTCCCCGGTGCCGTCCGTACTGCCGTCGTCCACCAGGAAGACCTCCGCCCGCCCCGGATAGTCCTGCGCGAGCAGCGACGGCAGACTCAGCGGCAGCATCCCGGCCTCGTCCCGCGCGGGCACCACCACACAGACCGGTGGCCACACCCAGGCATCCCGCGCGGGCGGCAGCCTGACATCCGTACGCCAGAAGAAACCCTGACCGAGCAGCAGCCACAGCCAGGCGGCGAGTGATCCGGCGGCGGTCCACATCAAGGCGCTCACCCGCGCAGTGTGCCCCACCCCACCGGCCCGACGGGGCACATCGTCTATCGTGGCCGGGTGAAGATCGCGCTCATGGACTCCGGAATCGGACTGCTGGCGGCCACCGCAGCGGTACGGCGCCTCCGCCCCGACGCGGATCTCGTGCTCTCCCTCGACCCCGACGGCATGCCCTGGGGCCCGCGCACCCCCCAGGACCTCACCGCCCGCGCCCTGGCCGTCGCCGAGGCCGCCGCCGCGCACGACCCGGACGCCCTCATCGTCGGCTGCAACACCGCGACCGTGCACGCGCTGCCCGCCCTGCGCGCCCGCCTCGAGCCGGGCATCCCGGTCATCGGCACGGTCCCGGCGATCAAACCGGCCGCCGCGGGGGGCGGCCCGGTGGCGATCTGGGCGACCCCGGCCACCACCGGCAGCCCGTACCAGCGGAACCTCATCGAGGACTTCGCCGACGGCGTCACCGTCACCGAGGTGCCGTGCTGGGGGCTCGCCGAGGCCGTGGAGCACGCCGACCAGACGGCCATCGACGCCGCCGTCGCCGCGGCGGCCGAGCTGACCCCGCCGGACGTGACGACCGTCGTCCTGGGCTGCACCCACTACGAACTGGTCGCCGACCGCATCCGGGCCGCCGTACGACGCCCGGGCGGCCCCCCGCTCGTCCTGCACGGCTCCGCCGGTGCGGTCGCCGCCCAGGCGCTGCGCAGGCTCGGCGAACCCGACGCCCCGGGGGCGGCGGCCCGCGGCTCCCTGACGGTGCTGCTGAGCGGACGCGCGGGCACCCTGCCCGCCGCCGCGCTCGCCTATGAGGAGGGCCGTCTCCTCCCGGTGGTCAGCCCCGTCCAGTGACCGGGGTCCGCCCCGCCTGATCACTGTGTGCGACGGGGTACGCGCGCACCGAAACATGAGTAGTCTCGAAGCCATGAGGGACCACCCCCGCGGCGGCCACACCCCGCATCCCGACGTGTGGACCGGACGCGCCACCAACCGGATGCAGTGGCTGCTGGCGTTGCTCGGTTGTGCCTGCATGGCGCTGGGCATCCAGCTCGCCGTCGACTCCGCCTGGACCTCCGGCATCGTCCCGCTGGTGATGGCCGTCGTCGGCTGTATCGCGGCCGGGCTCCTGGTCCTCTTCGGCACCCTCGCCTTCGTGCACGTCGCCCTGCGGGTCGACAGGGAGTCCCTAGAAGTCCGCTGCGGCCACATCGGCGTACCGCGCCGCCGCATCCCCCTGTCCCGCGTCGTCGACGCCGAGTTCATAGCCCACGTCACCCCGCGTCACTGGGGTGGCTGGGGCTACCGCTGGCGCCCCGAGAAGGGCACCGCCGTCGTCGTACGGCGCGGCGAGGGCGTGGTGCTGCGGCTGTGGGACGGCCACACGTTCACGATCACCGTCGACGACGCCGAGGCGGCCGTACGCGTGATCCGCGACCGCCTGCGCCCGAGCACGCCGGGGCCCGCGGCCCGCTGAGGGTCCGCCGCGCTCAGTCGTCCCGCGGGTCCTGTGCCAGCGGGCGGGCCGTGGCCAGGCCGATCAGCAGGCCCGCGCCGACCGACACCGTGGTGAAGCTCAGGGCGTTGCCCACCGAGGCGATCACCGCGAGCGCGGTGAGGGCCGCGGCGGCCGTGAGGGCGACCGGTGTGGGGCGCGCGGTGCGCCAGAGGGCGAACAGGACCCAGCAGAACGCCGCCGCGAGCAGCAGCACACCGACGACGCCCTGCTCGGCCGCCTGCTGCAACGGCGCCGAGTGCGGCTTGCCGTCGGACAGCGGGAGCGCCGCCGCCGTGGGGCTCAGCTCCCCGAACCGGCCCGGGCCCACACCCAGCGCGGCGTCGCCGCGCGCCAGGGCCAGGGCGTCGTGCCACAGCTCGACCCGGTGCCCGGTCAGACGCCCCTCCAGGGAGATCGCCAGCCCGTCCGGCAGCGCCCCCGCGGCCATCGCCCAGATCGTGCCGGTCGTCAGGGCCGCCGTCAGGGCGAGCCCCGCGAGGCCCACCCCACGTCTGTGCGTCCGGCCCGCAGCGAGGGAGCAGAGCAGCACCGCGACACAGGCGATCACTCCAATGGCGGAACCGAGCAGGCCCGCTGTCACCGTGGTCCCGGCGGCCAGCAGCCACAGGGCCAGCCGTGCGCCCGGTGCCTCGGTGGCCCAGGCCGCGCAACAGGCGGCGCCGGTGGCCAGCGCGAGCAGGGCGGCGACCGCCCCCGCGTGACCGAGCGGGACGCCGGGCTGCGGTCCCGGCGCGAGCCGCGGCACGGCCATGGCCAGGCCGAGTCCGGCCACGGCCCCGGCACAGGGTGCGGCCACCGGGAGCACCGCCCCGGCGATCCGGCCCGCCGCATGGCCCGCGGTCACGGCCAGCACCGCCAGCAGCACACCCTCCGGACGCCCGTCGTGCGCCGCGGCCGTGATCACCGCCCAGACGGCGCAGGCCGCGAGGACGACGACCCCCGCCGCGTCGGACGCGCTCCGTCTTTCCCCCTCGGCGTCCGGACCGGCCACCGATGTCATCCCCGTGGACCCCACCCCGCGTACCCCCGCACCCGGTCGCCCCCGACCCGTGATCGCCCCGCCGCCATGGAGGTGACGCCCTGTGTGCGACGAAGGCTTCGCACACCGTAACGGCTGAGGGGGGATTTGGGGATGAGGAGGGGAGGGTTGGGGAGAAACGACGTGGCATCCGGTGGGGCCGCTGGTCGGCTGCGCGGCACGCGGCGGGGGCCGGTAGTCGGTGGTCGGCGGTGCGGCACGCGGCGAGGCCGGTGGTCGGTGGTCGGTGGTCGGTGGTCGGTGGTCGGCGGTGCGGCACGCGGCGGGGGCCGGTGGCCGGTGGTCGGCGGTGCGGGGCCCGGCGGGGGTCGCCCCTCGGCGGTGTGGTCACCCGTCGGGCCCGCGCTTGTCCGTGGTGCGGTCACCCGCCGTACACTCCCGGAGTGACCGTCACCGCAACCTCCGTGGGTCAGCCGGACCAGGCACAGCCCGAGACCGCGCCCCGCTCGCGGGCCGCGCGGCTGCTGCGTCTGGTCCCGGCCGCCGCCGCGGCGCTCTCCGGAGTGCTGCTCTACGTCAGCTTCCCGCCGCGCACCCTGTGGTGGCTGGCCCTGCCCGCCCTCGCCGTCTTCGGCTGGGTGCTGCGCGGCCGGAGCTGGAAGGCGGGCCTTGGCCTCGGCTACCTCTTCGGGCTCGGCTTCCTGCTGCCGCTGCTGGTGTGGACCGGCGTGGAGGTCGGCCCCGGGCCCTGGCTGGCCCTGGTCGTCATCGAGGCGGTCTTCGTCGCGCTGGTCGGTGCCGGGGTCGCCGCGGTGTCACGACTGCCCGGCTGGCCGGTGTGGGCGGCGGCGGTGTGGATCGCGGGCGAGGCGGCACGCGCGCGTGTCCCCTTCAACGGCTTCCCCTGGGGCAAGATCGCCTTCGGTCAGGCGGACGGCGTCTTCCTGCCGCTCGCCGCGGTGGGCGGCACCCCGGTGCTCGGCTTCGCGGTCGTCCTGTGCGGTTTCGGCCTGTACGAGACCGTCCGCCTGGCCGTCGAACGCCGCCGCGGCGCTGCCGTACGGCGCCCGGTCGCGGCGGTGGCGCTGCTGAGCCTCGCGCTGCCGGTGGCGGCGGCCGTGGCCGCGCGTCCGCTGGTCAGCGACGCGGCCGAGGACGGCACCGTGACCGTCGCGCTGATCCAGGGCAATGTGCCCCGCGCGGGACTGGGCTTCAACGACCAGCGCCGGGCCGTCCTCGACTACCACGCGCGCGAGACGGAGCGGCTGGCCGCCGAGGTCCGCGCGGGCACGGTGGCGAAGCCGGACTTCGTGCTGTGGCCGGAGAACTCCTCCGACATCGACCCGTTCGCCAACCCCGACGCGTGGGCCGTCATCGACGGCGCCGCGAAGGCCATCGGTGTCCCCATCTCGGTGGGCGGCGTCGTCGCGCGCGACGGGAAGCTGCTCAACGAGCAGATCCTGTGGGACCCCGAGAAGGGCCCCGTGGACACCTACGACAAGCGGCAGATCCAGCCGTTCGGCGAGTACCTGCCGCTGCGCTCGCTCCTCGACGCCATCAACGAGGACTGGACCAGCATGGTCCGCCAGGACTTCAGCCGGGGGAGCGAGCCCGGCGTGTTCACCATGGACGGCGCCCGCGTCGGCCTCGCCACCTGCTACGAGGCCGCCTTCGACTGGGCCGTGCGCGACACCGTCACCGACGGCGCCCAGATGATCTCCGTACCCAGCAACAACGCCACCTTCGACCGCAGCGAGATGACCTACCAGCAGCTCGCCATGTCCCGGATCCGCGCCGTCGAGCACAGCCGGACCGTCACCGTCCCGGTGACCAGCGGCGTCAGCGCGATCATCATGCCGGACGGGCGGATCACCCAGCGGACCGGCATGTTCGTCGCCGACTCGCTGGTCCAGGAGGTTCCGCTGCGCTCCTCGAAGACCCCCGCCACCCAGCTGGGGATCCTGCCGGAGATGGCCCTGCTGCTGGTGGCCGCGGGCGGTGTCGGCTGGGCGGTCGGGGCTGGTGTGCGCGGGCGGCGCGCGGGTGACGTGTAGCGGTACGACCGCCGTACGCCCCCGGAACCGGTCCGGGCGCCGGGGAGCGGCCCGTTAGGGTCGGCGCCATGGCTACTCCTGAATTCATCACCACCTTGCGTGCGTCCGCCGGTCATCAGCTGCTGTGGCTCCCCGGGGTCACCGCCGTCGTCTTCGACGACGACGGCAGAGTGCTGCTGAACCGGCGCTCGGACACCGGGAGGTGGTCGGTGATCGGCGGTATCCCGGAGCCCGGCGAGCAGCCCGCGGCGTGCGCCGTACGGGAGGTGGCGGAGGAGACCGCGGTGCGCTGTGTCGCCGAGCGGGTCGTCGTCGTCCAGGCCCTGGACCCCGTCACCTACGACAACGGCGACGTCTGCCAGTACATGGACATCACCTTCCGCTGCCGGGCGCTCGGCGGGGAGGCACGGGTCAACGACGACGAGTCGCTGGACGTCGGCTGGTTCGCGGTGGACGCGCTGCCGGACCTGCATGAGTTCGGCCGCCTGCGGATCAAGCAGGCGATGTCGGAGGCACCCACATGGTTTGAGCCCACAAGCCCGCACTGAAGTATGGGTGGCCACCACATGTGTCGGGGGATGGGTGCTGCCTAGGGTCGGAGCATGAGCCTGTCCCATGCCCTCCCCGGCGCCCTCGACCCCACGCCCGACCTCGGCGGTCGCACCGCCCTCGTCACCGGTGCCGCCGGTGGCATCGGCCGCGCCTGCGCGCTGCGGCTCGCGGCCGCCGGGGCCAAGGTCAGAGCGGTCGACCGCGACGACGCCGGGCTGGCCGCGCTCGCCGAGGCGGCCTCGGGCCTGCCGGGCGCCGTCGAGCCGCAACTGCTCGACCTCACCGACCTGGACGCCGCCGAACACGCCGCCGCGGGCACCGACGTCCTGGTCAACAACGCCGGACTGCAACTCGTGCGCCCCCTCGAACAGTTCCCGCCCGACGTCTTCCACACGGTCCTCACCGTGATGCTGGAGGCGCCCTTCCGGCTCATCCGCGGCGCCCTGCCGCACATGTACGGGCAGGGCTGGGGCCGCATCGTCAACGTGTCGTCCGTGCACGGTCTGCGCGCCTCGGCGTACAAATCGGCGTACGTGGCCGCCAAGCACGGACTGGAGGGGCTGTCGAAGACCGCCGCCCTCGAAGGCGCGTCCCACGGTGTCACCTCCAACTGCGTCAACCCCGGCTATGTGCGCACCCCCCTGGTCGAGCGGCAGCTCGCCGACCAGGCGAGGGCGCACGGCATCCCCGAGGAGCGCGTGCTGCGCGAGGTGCTGCTCCAGGACACCGCCGTCAAACGGCTCATCGAACCGGACGAGGTCGCCGCGGCCGTGGCCTACCTGTGCAGCCCACAGGCGTCCTTCGTGACCGGCACCTCCCTCGTGCTCGACGGGGGCTGGACCGCCCACTGACCCGCCGTAGCCGGGCGGAACCGAAGTTATCCACAGGGCTGACGGGGCGCCCGGGTGATGAGGAATCCTGTGAGCATGTCCCGCGATCACCTGCAGTCCGCCGAACGCCCCGCGACCGAGGCGACGGCCCCCGTGCCCGCCGAGGCGCCGTTCCTGGAGCTGCTCGCCCGGGGCGCCTCGGCCGACGCCTATGAGCAGCCCGTGCTGCTGGCCCGCGCCGGGGGCCATCCGCCCGAGCGGATCGCCGCCCTGGAGCACGCCAAGCTGCTCGCGCTGCGGGTGCGCTCCGAGCTGGAGGGGCGGCGGCGCCGGGAGGCCGAGCTGTCCGCGCTTTTCGAGACCGCCCACGACCTGGCCGGACTGCGCGACCTCGACGCCGTACTCCAGGCGATCGTGCAGCGGGCCCGCTCCCTGCTCGGCACCGACGTGGCCTACCTCAGCCTGAACGACCCGGAGCGCGGCGACACCTATATGCGGGTCACGGAGGGCTCCGTCGCCGCCCGCTTCCAGCAGCTGCGGCTCGGCATGGGCGAGGGCCTCGGCGGCCTCGTCGCGCAGACCGCGCGGCCGTACGTCACCGACGACTACTTCAAGGACCACCGCTTCCAGCACACCACCAGCATCGACGGCGGAGTACGCGACGAGGGCCTGGTCGCCATCCTCGGCGTCCCGCTGATGCTCGGCCACCACGTCATCGGGGTGCTCTACGCCGCCGACCGGCGCGCCCGGGTCTTCGAGCGCGAGCAGATCGCCCTGCTCGGCTCGTTCGCCGCGCTGGCCGCCGCCGCCATCGACACCGCCAACCTCCTCACCGAGACCCGCTCCGCCCTCGCCGGTCTGGAGCGCGCCAACGAGATCATCCAGGACCGCAGCGGCGTCATCGAACGCGCCTCCGAGGTGCACGACCGGCTCGCCGAGCTGGTGCTGCGCGGCGGCGGCGTCCATGACGTGGCCGCCGCGGTCGCCGAGGTCCTGGACGGCACCGTCGAGTTCACCGAGGCCGCCGCCGCGCCGCCCGAGGCCCTGGAGGCCTCCCGCGCCGAGGGCCACGCGGTCCGGCACGCGGACGACTGGATCGCCGCCGTGGCCGCGGGCGGCGAACTGCTCGGCGCGCTGGTGCTGCGCGGCCACCCCGGCCTCGACCCCGTCGACCAGCGCACCCTGGAACGCGCCGCGATGGTCACCTCCCTGCTGCTGCTCGCCCGGCGCTCCGCCGCCGAGGCCGAACAGCGCGTCCGCGGCGAACTCCTCGACGACCTGCTGGACGCCCGCGACCGCGACCCACGCCTGCTGCGCGAACGCGCCTCCCGGCTGCACGCCGACCTCGACGCCACCCATGTCGTGCTCGCCGCCCGCCTCGACGGCACCGCAGCCGACGCCGAACAGGAGGCCGCCGCCCGCCGCCGCCTGTGGTCCGCCGCGTCCCACCTGGCCGCCACCCGGCACGGCCTGGCCGCCGCCCGCGACGGCGGCACCGTCCTGCTGCTCCCCCTCACCCCCGGCGACACCGCCACCGACCTGGCCCGCCGCACCGCACGGCAACTCGGCACGGCGGTGCACGAAGCGGTCACCGTCGGCGCCTCCGCGCCGGTGGAGGACCTCACCGACCACCCCGAGGCGGTGACCGCCGCCTACGCCGAGGGCCGCCGCTGCCTCGACGCCCTGCGCCTGCTCGGCCGCTCCGGGGACGGCGCCGCCGCCGAGGACTTCGGCTTCCTCGGCCTGCTCCTGGCCACCGACCGGGACATCGCCGGATTCGTGGACCGCACCATCGGCCAGGTCGTGTCCTACGACGACCGCCGCGGCACCGACCTGCTGCGCACCCTGGACGCCTACTTCGCCTCGGGCATGAGCCCGGCCCGCACCAAGGACGAACTGCACGTCCACGTCAACACCGTCGCCCAGCGTCTGGAACGCATCGGCCGCCTCCTCGGCGACGACTGGCAGAACCCGGCCCGCGCCCTGGAGATACAACTGGCCCTGCGCCTGCACCGCCTGGCGGCCCCGGAACGCCACTGACCCCCGTACGCGGGGCGCGTACGGGGGCCGGGCAGGGGGCGCCGGATCAGACGGAGTGCGCGTCGGCCTTGGGAGCGGCCGGGGACTGAGCGCCTTCAGCGCCCCCGACATCGGACAGATCCCGATGACGCGTCTCCTTGGCCGCCGCCACCGCGACCACCGTCAGCAGCGCCGCCGCGATGACGTACAGGGAGATCGGTGTGGAGCTGCCGTAGTCGTTCAGCAGCGCGGTGGCGATCAGCGGGGCGGGCGCACCGGCGGCCACCGAGGAGAACTGCGCGCCGATGGAGGCGCCCGAGTAGCGCATCCGGGTCGCGAACATCTCGGAGAAGAAGGCCGCCTGAGGCGCGTACATGGCACCGTGCAGCACCAGTCCCACGGTCACGGCGAGGAGCAGACTGCCGAAACTGGCCGTGTCGATGAGCGCGAAGAACGGGAACATCCACGCCCCGATACCGACAGCACCGATCAGATAGACCGGCCGACGCCCGATACGGTCCGACAGCGCACCCCACAGCGGGATCACCGCGAAGTGCACGGCGGACGCGACGAGTACGGCGTTCAACGCGGTCTGCTTGGACAGCCCGGTCTCGGTGGTGGCGTAGACGAGGATGAAGGCGGTGATGACGTAGTAGCTGATGTTCTCGGCCATCCGCGCGCCCATCGCCACCAGCACATCACGCCAGTGATGACGCAGCACCGCGACGAGCGGCAGCTTCTCGGCGACCGCCGCGCTGTCCGCCTTGCGCGCCTCGGCCTGCGCCAGCGCCTGCCGGAACACCGGCGACTCGTCCACCGACAGCCGGATCCACAGCCCGACGATCACCAGCACACCGGACAGCAGGAACGGAATCCGCCAGCCCCACGACTCGAACGCCGCGTCCGACAGTACGGCGGTCAGCAGCGACAGCACACCGGTCGCCAGCAACTGCCCCGCGGGCGCCCCGGTCTGCGGCCAGGACGCCCAGAACCCGCGCCGCCGCGCGTCCCCGTGCTCGGAGACGAGCAGCACGGCCCCGCCCCACTCCCCACCGAGCGCAAACCCCTGCACCAGCCGCAACACCGTCAACAACACCGGCGCCGCACTGCCGATCGTCGCGTGCGTCGGCATCAGCCCGATCGCGAAGGTCGCCCCGCCCATCATCAGCAGGCTCAACACCAGCAGCTTCTTACGACCGAGCCGATCCCCGAAGTGCCCGAAGACCAGCGCACCCAGGGGCCGCGCCGCGAACCCCACCGCATACGTCAGAAACGACAGCAGCGTGCCGACCAGCGGGTCCGAGTCCGGAAAGAACAGCTTGTTGAACACCAGCGCGGCGGCGGAGCCGTAGAGGAAGAAGTCGTACCACTCGATGGTGGTGCCGATGAGGCTGGCGGCGACGATGCGCCTGAGATTGCCGGGTGTTGGGGGAGCGGTTGCTGCGGAGGCCATGTGCGCCACTTCCTCGTGTGCGGTGGGGACGGACGGGTGTCGGAACACCGTAGGAACGCGCAGGTCAGGGGCACATGTGGTGGGACTACATAGTTCGCGGGCGATGTATGCGTGTCGCCCCTATGTAGGGCGCGTCGTGGGCCGTTTCGAGGGCTTGATCGATGGCAGATCGAAGAGTGTCTGTGCTGCGTCATCCGGGGTGATGTGGGGACGGATCCGAGGGGAAGGCCAGGCCGGTGACGGTGCCAGCCTGGACGATCGGGCCATGCTGGGTGCCGCCGGAGACGGTGTTGTGCACCGTTGCAGGGCGGCTCGCCGCGGTGGCCGCCAGTTGGCGCAGCGAGGCTCCGAGAGCACTCAGGTCCTCGCCGGTGAGCGCTTCGGTTTCCACCAGACGACAGAGATGGGTCTGCCACTCGGCTGCGATGCCGGACGTGGCGTGCTCGTCCGCCGTGGTGCCGGTGCGGAGCAGCCGCGTACGCGCGTCGTCCAGGCAGGTGATCGCGGTGGTGTCCGCACCCGCGCGTGCCAGGAACCGGCCCATCAGCGCACGGGCGTGAGCCCATGAATCAGTGACCATGAGGGAGACCAGGGTGGTGGCTCCTGAGGCCGCCATCGCGGCCACTTCGGCGTCCATCGCGTCCTCCTGGATGCGCGGGGATGAAACGGCCCGGTCGGCGGTCAGGCCGTCTCGGCCGACGGGCTGGTGCCGGTGGCCGCCTCCGCAACGGTGTCGGGGGCGGGAGGTCGCGGCGGATCGAATCGGCGTATGAGGTCCTCCGCTGTCTCGTGTCGGTTGTGCTGCTCGATGAGCCGTGAGAACTGCTGGGCCAGCATCGCCCGCCGGTCGTCGTTCTCGGTGAAGCCCATGGCCTCGAAGAATCCCGACAGGTAATCCGCAGCCGAGGGCGCGGGGGGCGGGGGAGCGGCGGGCTCCGTGCCGGTGTCCGGCGTCCCGGGGCCTCCCGGCCAGTGCGGCAGCAACTCGAGCAGGCGCTTGGGGATGTCGGTGTCGTTGGCCGCGGAGGTCAGCTGCGCCAGCAGGGGGAGGTCGCCCACGGTCTTCGCCACGTGCTCGTCGTTCTTGGTGAGCCACCACACGACAGCGCTGCCGGTGTCCTTGAGGACGTCCTCGCCCAGATACCGGCGCCTGCTCTGCTCGTACTTGCGCTGGTGCTCCCAGACCGCCTCGTCCTTGCGCACGTCGGCGAGCCGGTCCAGACGCTCCTGATCCTCGTCGGGCAACGTGAGGCTGACGTCCTCCGCCATGGCACGGAGGTGGCCCGTGGAGTCCGAGCACATGCGGCTGAGGGCGCCGCCGAGTTCATGCTGAAGGAGCGAGGTGTGCCCGGGTTCCCGCTTCTCCGCAAGGGCGCGAGCCCGGCTGAGGACCGCGTCGACAGCGAGGCCGGCCGGGTTGAGGACCGTGCCGTGTCCCGGACCGTCGGTGAAGCACCACCGCACGGTCGCCGAGAAGACGAAGTGGTAGTCGTCCCAGAGGCTCGGGAGCGCCACTCGGTTGACGCGGCAGTCGGTCCGCTCCACCGGGGCGGCCGTGAGCTGCTCCTCGAAGCTGACCGGCACCGGGCCGCGGCGCTGTGAGGCCACCCGGAAGACTCCCGCGGGCACCACGAGAAGAAGCACGGCCAGCGCCGGCCACGTCCAGCCGGGCCATCGCTGCACCAGGCCGACGATGGCCAGCAGCAGTCCGCACAGAACGGTGAGGAACACGGTCGTCGTCTTGCGTGCGGTCGTCATGGTCGACCCCCTCCGGCCGGTGCCGACGGGGCGGCACGATCCAGGCCCTGGGCCACACCGATCTTGTGGAGCAGCAGGTCGGTCGTCTCGGCGGAGCGGGCGCCGCGGCCAGGCGAAGCCCGCTCCGCCTGGCGTGCGGACGCATACAGCGCGGCGAACGCCGCACCCCGGTCCTCCCCGCAGCGGTCGGCGGCGTCGACCAGCAGGTCGAGGAGGACCTCCCCCCGGTCACCGGCGCCCTCGGCCGCCCAGTGCAGCCAGCGCTGTATCTCTGCCCGTGGTGCCGCCCGTCGTCCCTCCGGCCGTGACACCGCGTCGCTCAGCACCGCGCGCCAGCACGTGGTCAGCGAGTGCCGGACCCCGTCCTCGTCTACGAGGGCCCGGGTGGTGACGGAGCGTTCCGTGAGCGGCGCCGGATGGCAGACGCGCAGAAAGAGGCCTAGGTCGGCCGGTGCGAGGTCGCCGCGTGCCAGCCGGTCGAGCAGCCTTCGGCGCAGCCGTCGGCTTCCGGCCACCAGGTCGCACAGGGCCTGCAGGGCGTGAGCCGTGCCGCGCTCACGCCGGGCGAGATGGTGCAGCCGGATCAGCGCGTGGTCCGGATGGTTGGGCGCGAGGACGTCGGCGCAGACCTGGACCAGTACCTCCGCGAACTCACCGGTCAGTCGGCGGTACGCGCACCACTGATAGATCCGTTCGCGGAACTCCCTGCCGTGGGCGGGGTCAGCGAGACCACAAGTGAGCGCCTGGACCGAGGCCTCGAAGTGTGCTCTGCCCGCCCTCTCCGCACTCCACCGCTCGGCGAGTGCGGCGAGCCCGTCCGCCCGCCCGGTCCGCAGGTACTCACCGGCCAGCCGGGCCACCAGTCCGTCGCGGACGTCCGGCACGAGATGCGGGTCGTCCGACCCGACGACCCGCGCGGCCCATGCGTCGAGATGGGGCCGCAGGTCGGGCATGTGGTCCCAGAAGTGGGTGCGGACGGCGGAGTCGTAGTCCACGTCGGTGAACCGTACGCGACCGTCCGGCCCGGAGCGGGCCGAGATCTCCGTCAGCCGCTGGGCAAGGTCCTTGCGCTGGAGGAGCGAAGTCTCCTCCTGAGGGGCCCCGACCGTGCTCAGCAGAAGCGCGGCCGCCCGGTGGACGACGTCGGCGTGCGCACCGTGGAGCATGGACACGGCAATCATCAGGGCGCGTTGGGAGGCCTCGGGCAAACCGGCGACGTGGGCGGCGACTTCGGTGCGGCGCCCTGCGCCCGCACGTTTCGCGGCCGCACACCACTCGGTGAACCCCTCGTCGGGCCTGGCCGTTTCGCGGGCCCGGCGTATGCGGTCGGCGAAGTCGGCGATCTCCCGCATGGGTTTGCGTTCGCTGAGGAACGCGTCGACGGTGACGTCGTTCTGGAGGAACTCCTCGTACGGCACGCCGTGGGCGCGTAAATGGCGCCTGAGAACCTCCATGGGGAAGGTCGGAGGTCCGATCTCGACACGGTAGTGCTGGATGTCGGGATCGAGGGCCCCGTCGTGCGGCATGACGACGACGAGATGGGCCCGCCGCTCGTGCACTGTCTGGCGCAGGGCGGGCAGGTCGTCCCGTGCCGCATGCCACAGACCGGTCCCCGCGGTGGACAGGTCGAGCAGCAGCCGGTCGCCCGGGTCGACGAAAGCCGGGTCGCGCAGAGGCAACTCGTCCCGCTCGTCGGGCAGGAGTTCGCGGAACGTCTCGCCAGGACGGTGGTGTTCGCGCAGTAGTACGCGGGCCGTGGCCGAGCGGCCGCTGCCGGGGGCACCATCGAGGATGACGGTGCCCGTCTCCTCGAGCGTGGTGCGGGCCCTGCCCATGTTGACGGGAGGAACCAACACCCGTCGGGTCCAGCGCAGTTGGTCATCGGAAAGCTGCCGGAAGACCGGCTTTCGAGGTTCGTGCGCAGCGGCTCCGAAGTTGACGTGGATGTGGCCGTCGCCCGTATGTGTGACACCCTGCGTGCTCTCGACCCTGGTCGTGTGCTCGGTGTTCACCGTCGGTCGTCCCGGGACCGGTCCGGCTCCTCGAACTGCTGGTGAACGTCCCCGTGGTGGTCGCCCTCGGTGTACGTCGTCCCGGTGCCCGAGATGTAGCGGTCGCCCGACACATGGCGGGAGTGGTTGTAGACGCTGCCGCTGCCCGTGTGGACCGTGGCGCTGGAACTCCTCACGATCGTGCCGCCGACGTCACCGCGGAAGTCGCCCGCTTGCACGGACGTTCCGCTCACGTCCCCGATCGAGTTGCGCACGCTGGTCGATGTCGGCGACGGCTCACCGGGCTCGCTCAGGTCCCGCAGCTCGGGGACCAGCTCAGCGACGAGATCACCGATCCGCCGGACGCCGGCCTTGGTGTCGTGGGTGCTGTCGAAGGGCACTGACTGCAGATCGGCGAGCCGCGCCAGCTCCGGGGGCAGGGCCGCCTTGCTCAGCCGGTCGGTCTTGCGGCCGTCCAGCACGGGCAAGACGACGAGTCCGCACTCGAACGCGGCCTCGATCTCCTTGCGCACCCAGTCGTCGGGATCCTGCAGTCGGCTGCGGAAGTTCGTCCAGTCCGGTCCTACGACGGCCAGCAGAACGGAGCTGCGGCGTAACGCGGTCAGCAGAGCGTCGGGGTAGGCATCCCCGGGGGCGATGGACCTGGATGCGCGGAAGACGCGGTCCTCGCCGAAGCGCCGTGACAGCTCCTGGTCGAGTAGGGCTGCGGTCCGCTCACCGTCGCCGGTGCGGTAGTTGATGAACACGTGGGGCATGCCGGTGACTCCTTCAGATGATGGACGAGTGCGACACCGTGCCGAGTCGCGGTCCCAGACGGCGTACGGAGGGATGGTTCGCGTGGCGCGCCAGGACGCGGGCGAGCCGCCGCAGGTCGGTCGTGACGGTGGCGGAACCCACGGCCTCCACCCGGTCGAGCAGGGGCGCCGCCAGCTCGCAGGCGTGGTCGATCTCGCCAGCCGACGCGTAGGCGAGTGCACGGCGGACGCCGTACCTGACCTGGGTGCGGACCGCGTTCTCGTCGACCAGGGCGAGTTGCCGGTCCAACTCCTCGCCCGCCTCGCGAGGCCGCCCGAGATCGGTCAGGCACCAGCCGGTGACCATGCCGACCGGATCCGGAAGGTGCATGGTGCCGATCACCGGTCCGTCGGTCCCCTCGTCGTGGCGGGCGAAAAACGCACGCGCGCGGTCCAGCGCGTGCAGACAGGCTCGGTGATCGCCGCCCAGGGCGTGGCCCTGGGCTTCGCGCTGCGCGGCGAGCCCGCGGATCCGCGGGGGTAGAGCGCTACTCTGCGCGCGACGGGCCAGAGCGATCGTCTGCTCGGCGTCGTCGTGGTACAGCGTGACCAGGGCCCGGCGGACCAGTGCGTAACCTGCCAGTGCCCGGTCGCCGCCAGCGGCCGCCAGATCGACCGCGCGCTGCGTCCACCACAGGGCCGCCCGCTCGTCCCCGGTCTCCTGCACCAGCCAGCCGACGTATTCGGCGTACCGGGAGCCGAGGGCCAACAGGTGGCGGCGGGTGCCGCTGTCACAGTGGGCGGACAGTTCCCGCAGGGTGTGGGTCTGTGCGATCAGAACGGGCAGGAGCAGACCGGGCGCCACCGTCTGGCCGAGTCTGCGGTAGTGAGTGAACAGCGAGCGGGAGGCTTCCTGCATTTCCGCGCCCGCGGTCGGCGTGGCCGGGCCCGCGCTGTCGGACCGCCACGTCATCAGCGAGGCGACACCGGCGCCCATGACGCCTCGTCGGCCCACGGGCTGGAAGGTGTTCGGGCCGTCCGGCGACAACTGCATTCTCCAGTCCTCCTCGTGGACATGGCCCGGCGCCGGATCGACGGGCTGGTCGGCGGTCTTCGGTGCGAGCAGGACCAACAGGGACCCGCCTGCCCCGAGGGCGGCGTCGCACAGACGGGCGAGGTCACGGCTGGGGGCCTTCAGGCCCCGCTCCACCTTGCTCAACTGCGCCTTGCTGTAGTGCACGGCGCCGGACAGGGCGGTGAGGCTGAGCCCCGCCTCCAGACGCCGCTTCCTCAACTCCTGGCCGAACCCGGTGGACGGCTGTGGCACGGAAACCTCCAAGCCCCTCCGCCGTGGCCGAGTCGGCACTGCACGAAAGAGTGCGGCAGCCAGGCTGGGGCGGACAAGGCGATCGATGCTGTTTCCCGTTTCCTTCTCCGACCCGGGAACGCGGCATGCGTGGCGGGGAGAACCGGACCACCTGGAAGCCGTGCCGCATGGGGAAGCCCGGGAGCCCATTGACTGGGAGGGCGCGTGAGCCAGGAGGGCGCGAGGGCCGCCGGGTTCCCCCGGCCGTGTGAGGCCTCGTGACGCGTAAGAGAGTCCGGGGTGTGAGTGACACACCACGGAACACCCTGCGGTACCGTTTTTCGGGCCAGTAGACGCCCCGGCCTCGAACCTCGGTCCCTCACTGGGTGCCCCATGGCACAGGTTGTAGAGACCGTCCAGGGGCGTCTATGTCAGTCCAGTGCGGGCATGAAATTGCAGGTCGCAGCCACTTGGTCCGGGAGCGTCTGCCCAGTTGGTGATGGCTGTGTGATACGCGGGTGATACGGCGAGGCCCCCCGAGGTCCGTCCCGGCGGGATCTCTGCGCGGATCCGTGAGACGGCGAAGCCGTACCGGAGCCCTCCGGTGCGGCTTCGCCGTGAGATCGAACGCGCTGGCGCGTACGATGCGTGCGGTCCGTGTGCCTGTGACTCTTTCGGGTGCCTGATGTGCGATCGCACCCGCTCATCCGTCCGTACGAGGGGTGCGTGCCCCTCCCAGCGTGACCGGGTCATGTGAGTGCGGGAGCGGGAACGGCCGGATCGGCTAGGGCCCTTCTTCTGGATCATCCACCGTGACCCGGCTGCACGCATTTCGCGCTGCGCCTGAGCGAGACGACGCCGCAGGGCGACGCGCAACACTAGGGCAGGTGTGCAGTCATCGTCAGCCAGAAGCGGCGGAGGAGCCTCGGATGCCGTCCAGGAGGTACATGGTGCGGCGGTCGTGATAGTCCCGGGGAGGCCGCGTGCCGTGCCTGAAGGCGAGGGTGTTGTCGACGACGAGTCCGTGGAGGCCGCCCGCCGTGAACTCCGGCCGCAGCGCACCGGTGGCCCGCGCCGCTGCGTTCAGCTCCTCGTTGGCCTCGCTTCCGACCCGGCAGACCCCCATGAGCCGCTGCGAATGCGGATACGTCTGCAGCAGCACGTCGTTGAGGGCGGGCTGGCGGTATCCGACCGACCGTGGCAAGAGGGGAGCGAAAAGGTCCGCCTCCGGGTCGATGACGGTGGCCGCGTTGTTGACGGCGGTGGCGGCCTCGCCGAAGCCGACCGAGATGAGGCGGACCTTGCCGGGGTGGTCGGTGATGTCACCCGCGGCGAACACCCGGGGCAGGTTGGTCGCCATGTGGGTGTCGACCGTGATCTTCCGGGCCTGGAGGTCCAGCCCCCAGTGTTGCAGCGGCCCGAGGTCGGCGAGGAAGCCGAGCGCGGCGACGACGGTTCCGGCCGGGACGAGGCGGGTCTCCTTGGTGACGCGGTGCCGGATCTCGGCCCGCTCCACCCGGTCGGCGCCGATGAGCCGGCTCACCTCGCAGTCGGTGACGATCTCCACGCCGAGGGTGCGGACCTTCTCGACGGACGCCGCGTGGGCGCGGAAGCGGGCGGCGTGCACCCGCGCACGGCTCACCCGACTGATGTCCGGTCGCGTGGCGCATGCCGGTGTTCGTACTGCGTACGACCGGACGAAACCGCCCCACGGGTTGTCAGCTTGCCGCGATGGCGTCCGCCACCGTGGAGCATGCGAGGCGGGCCACGGACCGCGGCTCGGAGTCCGGGGACCCGATGCGGCTCAGGACGGCCAGCGACTGGTTGACGCCGACCACGAAAGTGGCGAGTTCGTCCAGCGACTGGCAGTCCGCCGAAGAGTCCGCCAGGGACATACGTATCCGCTGCCGCTGCGCAGCGGCCCTACCTCGGTAAGACCCGCTGCGTCGCCGACCTGTCCGCCCACGCTGACCCCGAGGAGGAGGGGGAGAGTCGGCCCGCCGACGAGTTCGCGGGTCCGCTGAACCGGCCGGTAACGTCGCGCGCCCGCCGTGCGAGGCAGATCTTGGCCTTGTCATCGCTCCGAACTCGCGGGCACTGCAGCGCGATCCTTTGTCCGGCAGAGACCTGCCCGTCGGCGATCCTCCCTGTTCTACTGACCTCGTGTCGGCTGTGGCCGCATCAGACGAGTGCGGCGCACAGGCCACGGTGAAGCCTCCGACCCCATAAGGAGCCCGCATGGCAACACGTATCAGCCGTCGCACCGTTCTGGCCGTCGGCGCGGGAGCCGCCGGGCTGTCCCTCCCCGGCGTCGCCGCGTACGCCGCCGACCGCACGCCCGCCACCGTCAGATTCACCCTGAACGCCCAAGTGCTCGACGGCGGCGAACAGGTCACCTCGATCACCCTCGAGACCGCCCGGCTCGGCCCGATCGACCCGGCCAGCCTGACCAGCGCGACCTTTGGCGTGCACGCCAAAGGCACCAGGCCGTTCCCCGCCGCCCCCGACGACGACAGGGTCAGCGACTACGACCTCGACCGCGCGGTGACCGCTGCTCGGCTCGACCGCAACGGCAACATCGTGCTCGAACTGGGCCACGGGGAAGGCCAGATCGGGGGGAGCACGCTCAGCTACCTCGCGGACGAGGGCCGCAACGTGATGCTCGACCTCACCTACACCCTCACTCAGCACGCCCCGATCGTCTTGCGCAATCACCGAACCGTCGTCATCGAGAAGTTCGTGCAGAACCCCCGGCTCTCGGACCCTGAGGTGGACGCGTTCGGCGCCCACGTCTCCGGCTCAGGAATGAAGTACCGGCTGTACTCACCCACCGATGTCCACTCCCCCCGGCGCGACAGGCGTCCGCTGATCGTCTGGCTGCACGGCGGGGGCGAGGGCGCCTCACTGCCCAACAACTACTACGACAACGAGACCACGCTACGGGCCAACCGCGGAGCCCTCGGCTTCGCCACCCCCGAGGCGCAGCGCATCTTCGGCGGCGCCTACGTCCTCGCCCCGCAGAGCACCTCCTATTGGATGGAGGACGGCCCCCGCTTCGCCCCCCTCATCCACGAGATCATCGGCGAGGTAGTCCGCAGGCACCGCATCGACCGCGACCGGATCTACGTCGCCGGGTGCAGCAACGGCGGTTACATGAGCATGAAGATGACCACCGTCTATCCCACCCTGTTCGCCGCATCCGTACCGATCTGCGGCATCGTCACCGCCTTCCCGCCCGGAGGAGCCCCGCTGCTCCCCGACAGTGAGCTGGCCCGGATCACCACCCCCAGCTGGCTCGTCACCTCCGGCGACGACACCGTCGTGGACTCGCAGGCCAACACCGTCCACGCGCACGAGGTGATCCGCGGATCGCTGATGACGCTGTACGACCACGTCATCTGGAACGGCTACCGGTTCAACGGCCACTTCTCGTGGATCTACGTCGCCCGCAACGACCCCAGCATCGACGGAACGCACATCTGGCAGTGGATGGCCGCCCAGCGTCGGCACTGAGAGGGCCGCGGTCGTCAAGGCGGCGCTCGAACTGTGTGACACGCAGGGGGATTCGGCGGGTGCGATCACCCCCTCGGCCCTTGCGGCACAAGCGCACCGTGCCGCAAGGGCCGTCCTCGGCGTTCCGGGGCTGCCAGCCCTCCTCCGGACCCGCTCCTCGAAAACGGCCCGTGAGACAGTCGGGCACGGCTCACCGATCGTCACCGAGGAGATGGATCCATGAGAGAGTTGCCCGCCGCCACCGGGCGTGATGAGTTCGATGCCCTGGTCGTCAGAACCGACTACCTCGACGACCAGGCGTGGCAGGATGTGGCGGCTGCGCTGATGGAACCCTGGGGAGACAGGCAGTACGAGGCACGCGTCCACTTCCTCGACGATCCGGCCTGGGCAGGGGCGACCGTTGACGAGGTGCTGACTGCGGTCCGCGGCGACGACAACCTGGCCGTTGTCTTTCTCGCCGACCGTACAACCACGCAGGCCGAGAGCCACCCGCTGCTGGCGGCCACGACGCGGACGGGGGAGGAGTGCGTGGATGAAGAGGACTACGAACGGCTGACCGAGTTCGGTCGCGACTTCCGCACCATCCCCGCAGGGCTCCACGATGTCCACGCGAACCTGAGCATCGACAACTCGGGCTTCGAGGAGTACGCGGCATGGGCTCACGATGATCCCGAGGGGATCTACCGGTCCTTCTGGACGGTCTCACGAAACTGCGGACAGACCCAATTACGCGACCGTCGACAGACCTGGGGCCACCGGTGAAGTCGAGGGCCGACACGGCTTTGACCACCGTACCCACGCGGCAGGCACCGGCACCTGCACCTGCACCTGGACGCTGAACATCCCCCGCTCTGCTGCAACCCGGACCACCTGGAAGCCGTGCCGAAGAAGGAAGCTCCGCGGCGCAGGGACTGGGAGAGCGCCAGGGGAACCAACGCCGCGCAGACGCCTTCTGCGGCCGGATGCGGGGCGATGGACTCGGTGAAGACGGCTGTGGTGGAGATGGCTCAGCGTCCCGCCTCCCGGTGCAGTCTCCACGCCTTCTCGCGCAAGTCCGCGTCGAGGAGCAGGTCCGCGGCCGTGCAGGCCAGCGCGCCGGTGACGGCGACGAGCACGTCGCGGGCCCGCGGGGAGGCGGCTGCCGCGGCGAACTCGGGGGTGTGGTCGGACCCGTCGTTCGCGATGGCGACGAAGGGATGGATGGCAGGCACGCGTGTACTGACGTTGCCGATGTCCGACGATCCCAGGTAGACGCCCGGCGCGGGCGGCGTCAGCTCGATCCCCGCCGCGGACAGGTGTCCGGCGAACGTCTCGGACAGCGGGCCGCTGTCACGGAAGTGCTCGTAGCGGAGCGTGCCCCGTTCCACCTCGGCCCGGGTGCCCGTGGCGTGGGCGACGCCCTCGGCGGCGGCGCGCAACTGCCCGGTCAGGTGCTCCAACGCCTCGTTCGTTGCCGCGCGCAGGCCGAACAGCCCTTCCGCGTACTCCGGGACGATGTTGGTCGCCGTGCCCCCGTCGGTGACGATCCCCTGGATGTGGGAGGCTGCTGGCAGACGCCTGCCCAGGGCGGTCAGGACGTTGAACAGCTCGACCAGCGCCAAGAGAGCGTCGACGCCCTCGGTCGGGTTGCCGGTGGGATGCGCGGCGCGGCCGTGGAAGGCCACCCGGTGCTGCACCTGTGCGGTCAGCGGCGCCCGCGTCCAGTCGTACACGCCAGGGTGGAACATCAGCGCGGCGTCGACGTCGTCGAATACGCCAGCCTCCACCTCCAGGACCTTTCCGCCCCCGCCCTCCTCGGCCGGCGTCCCGACCGCCATGACGCGCCCGGCCGAGGCGTCCAGCACCGTGTCCAGCGCGAGCGTCGCTCCCAGACCGGCGGCTGCGATGAGGTTGTGTCCGCAGGCGTGGCCGAGACCCGGCAGGGCGTCGTACTCCAGCAGCAGTGCCACGGCGGGACGCCCCCGGCCCGAGCGGGCGGTGAACGCGGTGGGCATCCCGGCCGTCCCGCGCTCGACCTCGAAACCGGCGCTCTCCAGCGCGCCCGTCAGCAGCGCCGCGGCGTGGTGCTCGGAGAAGGCGTGCTCGGGACGGGCGTGCAACTCGCGGGCGACCTCCCACAACTGATCCGCCCGTTTCGCGACCTCTGCGCGCAGCCTGTCGTGGATGTCGGCATGCGTGTCGTCGTCGGAAGGCGTACGAGCCATCTGGCCTCCTCGGATCAAGGTGCGCGGTCGTCGGTCTTCGCGCCGTGCACCACCGGGTGCCGTCAACCGGGCTTCGCGACACTTCCGGGTTTCGACCGGGGAACCGGTGCAACACGTCCGGTGTGCTCTCGGACGACGCGGAGCGCAGTCGCCGCGCCGAAAACGGCCGGGTGGAGGATGACCGCTGGGAGGAACGATGGATCACTCGCGGGTACCCGTGCTGGAGGCGCTCGAGGAGTTCCGGCGTCGTGGGGACGTGGTCTTCGGTCCGCCGGGGCACAAGCAGGGCCGAGGCGTGGACCCGCGGGTCGCGGACATCGTCGGGCTGGACGTGTTCCGGTCGGACGTACTGTCCCTCAACGGATTGGACGACCGCCGTCAGTCCCAGAACGTGCTCGGCCAGGCCCAGGAACTGATGGCCGACGCGGTAGGGGCCGAGCGGGCGTTCTTCTCCACCTGTGGCAGCTCACTGTCGGTCAAGACCGCCATGCTGGCCGTGGCCGGTCCCGGCGAGAAACTGCTGCTGTCCCGCAACGCGCACAAGTCGGTGATCGCGGCCGTCGTCGTCAACGGTGTGGAGCCGATCTGGGTGCACCCGAAGTTCGACGCCGGGCGGCACCTGGTGCACCCGCCGGAGCCCGACGACGTCCGGCGCAGCCTTCAGGAGCACCCGGATGCCAAGGGCATGCTGCTGATCACTCCCACCGACTGGGGCACCTGTGCGGACGTGGCGGGCGTGGCCCGGGTCTGCCACGAGTACGACGTCCCGCTGATCGTCGACGAGGCGTGGGGGGCCCACCTTCCGTTCCATCCCGGGCTACCGGCCTGGGGCATGGACGCCGAGGCCGACCTGGTGGTCACCAGCGTCCACAAGATGGGCGGGGCCATCGAGCAGAGCTCCGTCTTCCACCTCCAGTACGACCGGGTGTCGCCGGAGGTCCTCAAGCAGCGGGAGGACCTGTTGGGCACCACCAGTGCCTCCTCCCTGGTCTACGCGACCCTCGACGGCTGGCGCCGTCAGATGGTCGAACACGGACACGATCTCCTGGACGCTGCGCTGCACCGCGCGGAGCGCATCCGGTCGGCCGTCGGCGATCTGCCCGGCCTGCGGCCCATGGGCGGGGAGGTCGTCGAGGAAGGGTTCGCCGCCGCGTTCGACCCGCTGAAGATGGTGATCGACGTACGGGAACTGGGCATCAGCGGCATGCAGGCGGCCGAATGGCTGCGGGCGAACCGGCAGGTGGACGTCGGCGGCTCCGACACCTGCCGGATCAGCGCGTCCCTCACGCACGCCGACGACGACGAGACCGAGAAGGTCCTGCTGGACGCCCTGCGCGCGCTGGTCGAGGGCGCCGACTCCATCGAGAAGCAGCCGCCGGTGCGCCTGCCCGAGCCCTCGTCCCTGGAACTGGAGCAGGCGATGCTGCCGCGGGAGGCGTTCTTCGCCCCGGTGGAGCACGTGCCCGTCGAGCGGTCCGCGGGACGGATCGCCGCGGAGATGATCAGCCCGTACCCGCCGGGGGTGCCCGTCGTCGCTCCCGGTGAAGTCATCACCGACGAGGTGATGGACTACCTGCGCAGCGGTGTCGAGCACGGGGTCCTGATCCCGGACGCGGCCGACCCTTCGCTCAAGACGCTCCGTGTGGTGGCGCGGGACTGACGACGGTTGATCGCACGCGGCGCCCGCCCACCCACCCGGCCGTGCGAAAGATGTGGTCCCGGCGGGGCCCGGCTCGGTGGGCGCAGGCGACGCAGTCCTCGATGCAGCGGGCGAACTCGCCACGGTCCACACCGCCCAGGTCGGCGGGGTGAGTGGCGAGCATGTCCCGGATCGCGGCGTTCAAGCGGACCTCCAGTGAGTGCGGTGGGGGTCCGGAGCGGGGCGGACCCCGACCCTTGACGCGTAGCACCGGACGCCTCTGGACGACCCCGCCCGGGCGCGAAGACTCCCGGGGCGGCAGGCCCTCGCCGTCGGAGAGAGGGCCCGGAGAGGGTGTTACCCGACCTCGCCCAGGGCGCGGCGGTGACTGCAGTAGGCTGACGGCGGCAGTGTGTTCCGGGCTTCCCGTCTTCCTCAGCCACCAGCAGGCCCAGGCCCCTCTCGACGAGGGCGACGGACGGACGCGGGCAGTCCCCTCTTGAGGGGAATAGACCGTGGCAGCGTACGAGGACCCGGCCCGCGTACTGACCGCCCTGACCCGGGCCAGTCACCTGTCGACGTTCGAGGACCTGCCCACCCTGGTGGCCTCCCACGCCACCCGGGCGGGCCTGGGGCGGGTCGCCATCTTCCTGGCCGACCTGCAGCAGGACGTGCTGCGTGAACTGACCGGCCACGGTCCGGACGCCGGGCACGGGGGCGAGGAGCTGCGCATCGACGCCACCCTCGCGGGCAGGGCCTTCCAGCGGGGTCTGGGCGGTGCCGTGTCCGACGGCCGAGGACGGCACTGGGTGCCGGTACTGGACGGCACCGAGCGTCTGGGCGTCCTGCGGGTGGATGCCGTGCCGACCGGGGGAGCGGACGGGAAGGCGAGGGAGGATCTGGCCTCCCTGCTGGGCCTGCTGCTGGTGTCCAAGCGCGCTTACAGCGACTCCTACGCCCGGCTTTCCCGCACCCGGCCCATGAGCCCCTCGGCTGAGATGCAGTGGACCCTGATGCCGCCGCAGGTGTTCTCGAACGGCAGGGTGACGATCGCTGCGGTCATGGAACCGGCCTACGAGACGGCAGGTGACGCCTTCGACTACGCGCTGGCCGGTCAAACCGCCCGTCTGGCCCTGTTCGACGCCATGGGACACGACACCGCCGCCGGGCTGACGGCGAACCTGGCCGTCGCCACCTGCCGCAGCCACCGCCGTAGGGGCGCCAGCCTCGCCGAGACCGGCGCCGCCATCGAAGCGGCGCTCATGGAGCAGTTCCACCGTGACCGCTACGCCACCGGCGTCATCGCCGACCTCGACCTCGGCACCGGACAACTGAGCTGGGTCAACTACGGTCACCCGCCACCGGTGCTGATTCGGGGTGGCCGCTGGACCACCATCCTGAAGTGCCCGCCCACGCACCCTTTGGGCACCGATCTCGGCCTGACCCACACCGTCTGCCGGGAACAGCTGGAACCCGGTGACCGGCTGCTGTTCCACACCGACGGCATCACCGAAGCCCGCGACGCCAAGGGACGGCTGTTCGGACTCGACCGCTTCGTCGACTTCCTCGTACGCCACCACGCGGACGAGGTCTCGCTTCCCGAAACCCTGCGCCGCCTGGTCCACTCGGTTCTCGACTACCACGACGGCGTGCTGGACGACGACGCCACTGTCCTGTGCTGCGCATGGCACGGTCCTGGGGGCCAGGGCGCCGCCGTGTGAGCAGCCGCCCGGTGCCAGTGTGTCGGCAACCGGCGGCGGGGGGCGGTGACCGGGGAGTAGCGTGGGAGTTCGAAGGCCATGCCGTACCGCTCGCAAACCGTGCCGGTCGGTGGCCACACCGGAGATGTTCCCCTGCGGTCTGGAGGCCGTCGGCCCTGGTGGCAGATCGAACCGACCGACTTGCGACCGGGATTCGGCGCCCGGATCACCGCGAAGGGACAACCAGATGAACGCCGAGGGCCCGTACGACAGCGGTCACATCACCCAGTGGCTGCTGGAAACCGAGTCCTTGGAGGCATTCCTCCAGACGCTGGCCGACGCCGCCCTGGAACTGGTCCCCTGTGAAGGCATCGGAGTGACGCTGGAGCGGGACGGCCGCCCCCTCACGGTGGTCAGCGCGGGGATCGCGGCGCCCAAACTCGATGAGAAGCAGTACGGTCAGGACGACGGCCCCTGCCTGCAGGCCCTGCGCAGCGGCAAAGAGATCACCGTGGGCGACATGCTGGACGAGACCCGGTGGGGCGACTATCCCGCCTATGCCGCCTCCTGCGGTGTCCGCTCCTCCTTCTCCCTGCCGATCGCTCCGCACACCGACACCGCGGGCGCGCTCAATCTCTACGCCGACCCGCCCGAAGCGTTCGCCGACGCGGACCTCGCGGCTCTGCGTGCCCTGGCCGCTCAGGCGACCGAGGGTATCGCCCTGTCTCAGCGGATCAGTAACGCCCAGGAGTTGGCCGACCAGATGGCGACCGCCATGCGGTCGCGCAGCGTCATCGACCAAGCGCTCGGCATCATCATGGGCCAGCGCCGCTGCACCGCCGACGAAGCGTTCGGCATCCTGCGTTCCGCCTCCCAGCACCGCAATGTCAAACTCCGGGACGTGTGCGCCCAGTTGGTCGCCAGCGTCAGCGGGCGCCCTCCCGTGGACCCTGCCTTCAGGCGCCGCAGCTGAAAGAGGCCCGGGAGGGAGGGGGAGGGCGTCAGTTCCGGCCGAGGGCCTTGGCGAGCCGGTCCTTGGTGCTGTCGGTGCCGCGGATCGGCAGGGCGCCGACCTCGGGGTTCTGGTCATGGACTCCCGGTGTGCCACCCCCCGCACGCGGGTCGAGGGGCGGCGGTTGAACGGATGCGACTTGTGTTGCCGAGTGCCAGGGCTGGTAACGGGCCCTTTCCCGATCATCGTGTGCGCGCAGCCCGCGAGTGACGGTCGTACGACCGTCCTCCAAGGCGTGACACAGGGCGCGGCGGTTACCCGTCCGTCATGACTGACACACGGCCACTCGCCCTGATCACCGGCGCATCCAGCGGAATCGGCCGTGAACTGGCCCGGCAGTTCACGCACCACGGCTACGACCTGGTGCTGAACGCCGAGGACGAGGCGTTGGAGTCCGCCGCCCAGGACCTGCGGGAGGCGGGCGCGGAGGTCCGCGCCGTGCGCGCCGATCTCCGGACCGGCGAGGGACGCTTCCGCCTTCTCGACGCGCTTGACGGACTGACCGTCGACGTCGCCGTCCTCAACGCCGGTGTGGGCCGGGGCGGCGCCTTCGTGGACACCGACCTCGCCGACGATCAGGAGGTCATCGACCTCAACGTCACCGCGACCGTGCGGCTGGCCAAGCCGCTCCTGCGGGCGATGGCGGCGCGAGGAGCGGGTCGGCTCGCCTTCACCTCGTCCGTCGCCTCGACGATGCCCGGCTCCTTCCAGCCCGTCTACAACGCCTCCAAGTCGTTCGTGCAGTCCTTCGCCCAGGCACTGGCGGAGGAGGTGCGGGACACCGGCGTGACCGTGACCGCCTTCATGCCGGGTCCGACGGATACGGCCTTCTTCGAACGGGCGGGCATGGCGGACGACACCCGGATGGGCACCATGGAGAAGGACCCCCCGGCACAGGTGGCCGAGCAGGCGTTCGAAGCGATCGTGGCGGGTGAGACGAAGGCCGTGACCGGGTCCTTGAAGACCAAGGCACTGGGGCTGGCGGGGAAGGTGCTGCCCGACGGGGTCAAGGCGGCGGCCCACCGGCGGCTGGCGGAACCGGGAACCGGCAAGGCCCCCGAGCAGCCGTCCTGAGTGGCTGGCGTCCTGAGGTGGCGGGCGTCCTGAGGTGGCGGGCGGGCGTCGCCGCGCACGTCCGGGGTATCTGGTCCGTCGGCACCGGGCCCCCGGACTCCGTTGCCCGACGACGGGAGCGCACCACCCTCTGACGGGTGCGGAGGGCGCCGTCTGCGGTACGGGGCGCTCGGACCGGCGTACCGCGGGCCGGTCCGAGGAAGAACCGCAGACGGGAGGCTCGGCCGCTCGGCGGTGCGCGGCTCACGCGGGCGTCGGCGTGCGCTCGCTCGTCGTCCGCACGTTCCGTACGGCGAAGCCGCTGCGCACTCGCGCCGGGATGCGCCGCAGGGAGATCCTCAGGTCCTGGTCGGGGGCGGTGTAGTCGAGATCGGCAAGACGGAGGGCGAGAGCCTCAAGCAGCCCGATGGTCAGTCCCTCCCCGGGGCAGCGGTGACCGGTGCGTGGCTCGCCGCCGCCCTGCGGGACCAGCTCGTCACGCTCGACCGGGTGCTCGAGGAACCGCTCGGGGCGGAAGACGAACGGGTCACCCCACAGCTCCTCGTCGTGGTTCTGGCCGAAGACGTCGAGCAGCACCATCCCACCGGCTGGCAGCGAGACTCCCCGCCAGGCCAGATCGCGGACGGCCAGGCCGCCGAGGAACGGCACGAACGGGTAGAAGCGGCGCACCTCGTGCACGAACGCGGCGGCGTAGGCGGTGCCGCCGCCGCGCAGCCGCTCGCGCTGGTTGGGCTGCAGATGCAGGGCGTGCGCCGCGTAGGCGACGAACCAGCAGACCGCGACGGTGGGGCGGACGACGTTCAGCAGCTCGACCGCGGCCGTGTGCGGGTGGAGCAGTTCGCCGTCGGCCTCGCGGTGCTCGCACACGGCGGCGAGCACCGATCCGTCAGGGGCGACGGCCTCACCGGCGCGCACGTCCTCGACGAGCTGGGTGAAGCGCTGCTCCTGGCGGCTCCGGGCACGTCGTGCTCGCCAGTGCCGTGGCCCGGCGGTGGCGAAGCCGTCGACCATGGCGACGAGGTCGCGGGCGAGGTCCTTCGCCTCTTCGGTGTCCTCGTCGAGTGGAACGCCCGCCCACCGGCACACGCCGCGGGTGAGCACCACGCTCGCCGCGTCGAACAGCACGGTCTGCCCGGCCCCGCCCCACTGCCGGACCTCGTCGTCCCACACGGCCGTCACGTGTTCGACGAGGCTGGCGATCCGGTCGGGGTGCAGCAGCGGAAGGAAGAACTCCTTGCGGGCGCGGTGAGCTTCGCCGTCGAGCGTGTGGACGGCGTCATGACCGAACAGGGTGCTCAGCACAGGCCCCGGCAGGGCGCCGCCGCGGCGTACGTTCCCTTCGGCGTAGAAGAACCGCACCGCTTCCGGCCCGCGCAGGACGAGCGTCGGCTTGCCCAGCACCCGGGTGCGGGCCACGCCGTCGGTGCGTTCCCGCAGCACACCGGGCAACCAGGAGTAGCCCCGGACGAGAGCTGGCAGGGAACGGTCGATCAAGGGCGTGGTCGGCATCTGCATGGCCACCGGGTGCCCCCGCCCGCAGCCGGGACACATGACGGCCGGTGGGTGAGGAGTGCACCGTGAGAGGAGTGCACCGTGAGAGGAGCGCACAGTGAGAGTGAGAGGAGCGCACCGTGAGAGGCCGCGTGGCGTAGGTCGGCCCACGGTCCACCAGGGCGGCAGCGGGCGCGCGCCGTACGTGGCCGCCGGTCCGAGCCCTCGCCGGAAACGTTAGGCAGCACACACAAGGGGTACCGATGTCGCGCGGCGGGTCGGGTAACGCGGGCCGCACTGAACGCTGGGAGGCGGGCGTGGACTCATCGGTGGACCGGATCGCGCAGCCCTGGGGGGCCCGGACCCCCTACGGACGGCACGAGCCGTGGCCCGCACGGGTGGACACCTACCTGGCAGAAGGCGTTGCCCCGGAACAGGTGGACCGATGGGTGCAGACCGCGTCGATCCTCCACTCGGACGGGGACGCCATGGACGTCGCCGTCGTGGACGGGCGCATGGCCGGGGTGCGCGGCCGGGCCCAGGACCGGGTCAACCGCGGCCGGTTAGGGCCCAAGGACCTCTTCGCCTGGCAGGCCAACGCCTCCTCCGACCGTCTCACCAGGCCGCTCGTCCGCCGCGAGGGCCGTCTCGTGGAGTGCGACTGGAACACCGCGATGGGGGAGATCGTCACCCGCTCACGGAAGCTGCTGGACGAACGCGGTCCGGGATCGATCGGCTTCTACACCAGCGGACAGCTCTTTCTGGAGGAGTACTACACCCTCGCCGTCCTGGCCCGCGCCGGGATCGGCACCCCTCACCTGGACGGCAACACCCGCCTGTGCACCGCCACCGCCGCCGAGGCGCTCAAGGAGACCTTCGGCTGCGACGGACAGCCCGGCTGCTACGACGACATCGACCACGCCGACGTCATCGCTCTCTTCGGGCACAACCTGGCCGAGACCCAGCCCGTGCAGTGGATGCGTGTCCTGGACCGGCTGGCGGGCGGTGACCCACCTCGCCTGGTATGTGTCGACCCGCGCCCCACCCAGGTGGCCCGCAGGGCGGCCGTGCACCTCACCCCGCGCCTCGGTACGAACCTCGCCCTGCTCAACGCCCTCCTGCACGAGATCATCCGCGTCGACCGGATCGATCACGACTACGTCGCGGCCCACACGGTCGGCTTCGAGGAACTCGCCGCCCGGGTGGAGAAGTGCACCCCGGCATGGGCGGCCGACATCTGTGACGTACCCGCCGCCCGGATCGGTGAGGCCGCAGAGGTCCTCGGGACGGCGGACCGGCTGCTCTCCACGGTGCTGCAAGGCGTCTACCAGTCCCACCAGGCCACCGCCGCCGCCGTCCAGATCAACAACCTCCACCTGATCCGCGGCATGCTCGGCCGCCCCGGCGCCGGAGTCCTCCAGATGAACGGCCAGCCCACCGCCCAGAACACCCGTGAGTGCGGAGCCAACGGCGACCTGCCCGGCTTCCGCAACTGGCAGAACGACAGCCACGTCGCCGACCTGGCACGCGTGTGGAACGTCGACCCGAAGACCATCCCGCACTACGCGCCCCCCACCCACGCGATGCAGATGTTCCGCTACGCCGAGCAGGGCTCCATCCGCATGTTGTGGATCAGCGGCACCAACCCGGCCGTGTCCCTGCCCGAGCTGGCCCGGATCCGCTCGGTCCTCAAGCAGGAACGCCTCTTCACGGTCGTACAGGATCTGTTCCTGACCGAGACCGCGCAACTGGCCGACGTGGTGCTGCCAGCGGCGACCTGGGGTGAGAAGACCGGGACCTTCACCAACGCCGACCGCACGGTGCACCTGTCCGACAAGGCCGTCGAACCGCCCGGCGAGGCCAGGCCGGACCTGGACATCTTCCTCGACTACGCCGCACGGATGAACTTCCGCGACAAGGACGGCGGACCGCTGATCACCTGGCACGACCCCGAGTCGGCGTTCGAGGCGTGGAAACGGTGCAGCGACGGCCGCCCCTGCGACTACACCGGTCTCACCTACGGCAAGCTGCGCGGCGGCAGCGGCATCCAATGGCCGTGCAACGACCAGGTCCCCGACGGCACCGAGCGCCTCTACACCGACGGCATCAGCTGGGCGCACCCCGACGTGAGCGAGTCCTACGGCAAGGACCTGGTGACCGGCGCGGCCCAGGAGGCCGTCGAGTACCGCTCCCTCAACCCCGACGGCAAGGCCATGCTCAAAGCGGCCGACTACGTTCCGCCGCACGAGACGCCCGACGAGGACCACCCGTTCCAGTTGACCACCGGCCGGACGATCTACCACTTCCACACCCGCACCAAGACCGCGCGAGCAGCCCAGCTGAACGCGGCGGCCCCCGACGTGTGGGTCGAGGCTTCCGTCTCCGACGCGGCCACGCTCGGACTCGGCGAAGGCGACCTGGTGGAGGTCAGCACCCCACGCGGCGCCCTGCGCGGACGGCTACGCGTCACCGACATCCGCCCCGGGCTGATCTTCGTACCCTTCCACTACGGCTACTGGGACACCGAAACCGGACACGCCCCCGACCATGGCGCCCCCGGACGAGCCGCGAACGAGACCACCATCACCGACTGGGACCCGGTCTCCAAACAACCCCTGTTCAAAACCGCCGCGGCCGCGCTGCGCCTCGTGGAACGCGGTGACGGCGGCAGCGCTGCCGCCCCGACGACCACCGCGTCCGCCCCGGCGTCGGTCTCCGGCGCCCAGGCCGTACCCGCCACGGCCGGAGGCCGGTCCGCCCACGTGACCCAGACGCCCGACCCCACATGGGACGGCCTTCGAAAGGACGCCCGGTGAACGGCATCACCCTCACCCTGAGGGTCCTCCACCATGGCGAGAAGCACCTGACCAGGCACCTGACGGCCGTGGCCGAGCGCCACCACGCCGAGCACGAGGTCCACCACGTCGCCCTGGACCTCGCCGACTGGTCCCGCACCCACGTCCAGCGCCTGGCCGACACCGCCGGTCACTACGACCTGGACCTCGGCGAGCGCGCACACAGGCGTCTCCCGCACCTGCTGTCCACGCTCACGGAGAGGACATCCGAAGCGGTGGCCCACCGCCCCGAACCCGGCCTGCTGCTCCTGCGTGACCTGCGCGAGCTGCACCTCGCCGCCACGGAGAACTCCCTGCACTGGGAGATGCTCGCCCAGGCCGCGCAGGCCACGAAGAACGACGGGCTGCTCGCCCTGGTGTCCGCGTGCCACCCCGAGACCCTGCGGCAGATGCGCTGGACCAACACCATGATCAAGAACTTGGCCCCGCAGATCCTGTCTACTCCGCTCGTGTCTACTCCGCTCCTGTCTACTCCGTCCCTGTCTACTCCACCTGCTTCCTCATGACACCCCACCAAGGTGTGCCAGGGCAGGTCGTGAGAGGCCGAGCCGAGCCGACTCGGCTCGCCGGGTCCCTGGGCGTCACCCAGCTGTCGAAGTCCCAGGTCAGCGCGATGGCCAGGCCTGTCCAGACCGGCGGACGGGGCGGCGTCACGCGGGGACGCTGAGGGGCGGGTGTTCGAGCACGCGGGGCTTGTACTCGACCAGTTGGATGCGGCCGTCGAAGGTGCGGTGGTCGGTCATCTCGAGGGCGACGTCCGGGTAGCCGTCGTAGATGCGTTCCTCGCCCGTGGCGCCGGTGATCACCGGGAACATCACGACCCGGAAGCGGTCGACGAGTCCGGCTCGTAGCAGGGACCGGGACAGGCTGAGGCTGCCGATCGTGCTGAGGAGGCCCGAGCCGCTCGACTTCATGGCGCGGACCGTCTCGACGGCGTCGTCGCGGACGAGTGTGCAGTTGGCCCACGTCAGTGGCTCCTCGAGGGAGGAGGAGAACACCACCTTGGACGCTTGCGTCAGCTCGTCGACGGACGCTTCCTCTTCGGGCCTGAACTCGTCTTGGCCGCTTGGGACCTCGCCCGCGGCGAAGCCCGACATCAGGCGGTAGGTGTTCGCGCCCATCAGGTAGGTGGCCTTGGGCTGCTCGCCGAGCCATGCGAGGTACTCCGGGCCCTCGAGGCCCCAGAACCCGGGCCATCCCTCTCCCGACGCGTAGCCGTCGAGGGAGGTGATGAAGTCGACGAGGAGTTCCGACATGGCGGTGTCCTTTCGTGGGGTGTCACGAGCTTGGACCGGCCGGGAGTCGGAAACTCATCGGCCGCGCCGTGAACCAACCAGGAAATCCGCCGACGCCGTAGCCAATCAGGTCGGCGGGGCGGCACCGCTTTTGAGGGCCCGGAGCCCTGGATGGTTGCGCTATGCATGCAGTTGCTGGTGATCACTACGCGCTTGGGAACGGTGGTGTGCGTGCTGTCGAGGATCGGGTGGACAGGCGAGCCGTCCGGCCGGGCAGCGCGGATCGACTCGCGGCACGAGGGCGGCGCGTGCTCCCGTTGCCCCCGCGAGGTCTGCCCGTGGGGGTGCCAGCGTGGTGGCGGGGATGTCCGGCCGGTCAGCCGGGCAGCACTCGCCAGCCGGTGTACACCGTTGGGGCGACGCTCGTGCCCTGGGTTGACTGCGACAGGGAGCAGTTTCCGCCAGGAAGGTCGCTGTAGGACGTGTAGCTGTTGAGGGTGTAGTTCACGCTGTACGCCTCGACGCCGTACTGGCCGATGACCCGGCCGTGCGCGGGGACGGGCGCGCTGGCCGAGACGCCGGTCGTGGTTGTCGTGCTCGTCGTGATGCTCGCGCTGACGCTGGTGGTCAGTTTCTGGAACAGGGTGGAGGAGACGCCGACGGTGAAGGTGAGGCCGTAAGTCCTCGACACCGAGGATGTGAAGGTGGCGGTGGCCACGCTGTCGGTGTGGTTGCTGACCGAGCGCTCCTCGGCGACCAGGAACGTGGGCTGCGACGAGTTCACCACGTACTCATCAGCCCCCCAGTAGCTCAGATTCCATTCAGGCCAGCTGTAGTAGGACCAGTTCAGTCCGCTCGGGCAGCTCGTGTCGTTGGCGTGGGCCGTCGACGTGCCGACGGTCAGTGTCGATACCAGGGTGGCCAGTACCGCCCCGACCGCGGCCCGGGATCTGCGGCGCGTGGAGCGGCGCGAGCCGCCCCTGGCCCGCGCATGGTGATCGGTCATCATGCCTCCTCGTCACAGAGCAGAACAGGGGGATGCGCGAAGGAACGCGCTGATCGTCGGGGACGCGGCGGCCGGGAGGCCCCGGGACCGGACGGCGACGGACGGATGACGGGCCTGCGCTGGCTGGGGAGACGGTGGTGTCCGGTGCGCCGGACAGCACCGGACATCCGAACGCCCGCGGACGCGGGAGGTCATGGTGTTCCGTGCGGTCGGGTGAGGAATTTGACGTGTTCGTTTCCGTCATTCTCGGCGCGTTCCGCGCATGCTCGGAGCGATGCCGACCGGCAGCTCGACGCGGGTGGGGGCCGCGCCGCGGAAGAGGGGGAGGGCGGCGTGACGGAAACGGACACACCCGGCGTGCTCCTGGAGGACTTCTGCCACGACCTGCGCTTGTTGTGGAGCCAGGCGGGCGGACCGAGTCTGCGCGTTCTCGGCACGCAGGTGGGACTGGGCAAGAGCCAGGTGGGCGCCATCCTCAGCGGCGACGTCCGGCGGCCGCCGGACTGGGATGTGGTGCGCGGGCTGCTCAACGGCTTCCAGCGGTACGCCCACGCCCACGGACGGATCGCGGAGATGTCCCCGCACACGGGCGTGGACCAGTACTGGCGGCCCCGCCACGCCGTCGTGGAACACGCCTTCAGACAGCGCGGGCGGCACCCCGGACCGGCGGGGGCGAAGGGCGTCGCCGCGTCGCGGACCGCGCCGACGCGTGCGGCGGGGCCTCGCCCACCATCCGGCGCCCCGGTACGTGTGTCCAGATCCGAGGCCCATGCGCCCGGTGCCCGGGCCCGTCCGCGCCCGCTGCCCGAACCGGAAACCGTCCCGCCCATACCCGCCGAACTGCCGCACGCCGTAGCTGGTTTCAGCGGCAGGACCGCCGAACTCGCCGCGCTGGACGCCCTTCTGCCGCTGGACGGTCGCGCGCACTGCGCGCCCGCCACGGTGATCTCCGCGATCGGCGGCAGCGCCGGTGTCGGCAAGACCGCCCTGGCGGTGTACTGGGCACACCGGGTGCGCGAGCGCTTCCCCGATGGCCAACTGTATGTGGACCTGCGAGGCTTCGACCACGACCAGGCGCCGACGCTCCCGCAGACCGCGCTGGGCCACATGGTGCGCAGCCTCGGCGTTGCGCCCGCCGACATCCCCGCGGACCTGAACGAGCTGATACGCGTCTACCGTTCCCGCGTGGCGGACCAACGGCTGCTCCTGGTCCTGGACAACGCGGCCTCCGCCGACCAGGTCCGTCCCCTGTTGCCCGGTAGCCCCTCCTGTCACACCCTCGTCACCAGCCGGAACCGCCTGGGCGGCCTCATCGCCCGCGACGGGGCCGTCCCGTTGGTCCTGGACGTCCTCGATCCCGGGGAAGCCGGTGCGCTGCTGGAAGCGCTCCTCGGCCGGAGACGGATCGCCGCCGAGCCGGACGCGGCCTCGGAACTGGTCCAGCTGTGCGGCTGCCTACCGCTGGCCCTGCGGGTGGCCGCGGCCCACCTCCTGCTCGCTCCCGGCCGCCGCGTCGCCGACCTCGTGGCCGAACTGGCGGCGGGCGACCGCTTGGCCGCCCTGGAACTCGACGACGACCCCGCCTGCACCCCGCGCTCCGCGTTCGCCCTGTCCTACCGGGCGTTGGACGACGGCGCGCGGCAACTGTTCCGCCGACTGAGCCTCGTACCAGGCCCCGACTTCACCGCACCGGCCGCGGCCGCGCTGCTGGCGGTGGCGTGCCCGCGGGCCCAGCGGCTGCTGGAAGCCCTGGCCGCCGCCCACCTGGTCGAGAACCACGGCTCCGGCCGCTACCGCTTCCACGACCTGCTGCGCGAGTACGCCCGTGAACGGGCCGCGCGGGAAGAGACGTCGGCGGAGCGCACGGAAGCGTTCCAACGCCTGGCCGCGTGGTACCTGCGCACGGCCCGGGCCGCCGCCGGGCCGTGGCTGTTCCCCGATGTGCCGCCG
Organism: Streptomyces sp. NPDC057877; assembly: GCF_042796855.1. Lineage (NCBI taxonomy): Bacteria > Bacillati > Actinomycetota > Actinomycetes > Kitasatosporales > Streptomycetaceae > Streptomyces > Streptomyces sp. NPDC057877. The sequence continues at coordinate 337,467 of NZ_JBHVMS010000001.1, read as the reverse complement.
GAACTCGTCAGCCCGGCCGAAGCACCGTCCGAGTGGGCTCCGGACGAACAGACGACGAGCACCGTGGCCACGGACGGGCCGACGCCGCGCGACCCGGCGGCGGAAGGGCCGCGAGCCCTGGAGCGGCTGGAAGGCGAGCGCGCGAACCTGCTCGCCGCCGTCGACCACGCAGCGCTCCACGGCTGCCGAGCGGTCTCCTGGCACCTCACCGACGCGATGTACCGGTACTTCTGGTTCTGCCTGCCCCGGTCCGTGTGGCGGGCCACCGCGCGCACCGCCCTGGACGCCGCTGCCGCGGAAGGTGACCTGCGCGGCCAGGCCGCCATGCACATCGCACTCGGCCTGGCGTCCTGGGACATGGCCCGCTACCAGGACGCACGAGACCACTACACGCGTACGCTCGAACTGAGCCGACGAGCCGACTGGCCGATCGGCCAGGGCTGGGCGCACGGCGGCCTGGGCCTGGCGAGCTGGAGCACCGGGCACCTTGACGAGGCCCTGCGGCACTACACCGTCATGCTGCGCATCACCCGCACGCACCGTGACACCGCCGCCGAGTCGACTGTCCTGGCCGCCATCGGCAAGGTCTACCGGGACATGGGCATGCTGGCCGAGGCGGCCGACGTACTGGAGCTGGCGCTGCGCATGAACCCGCGGTTCGAATGGCGCCGTGAGCCGCCCACACTGCCGCGCCAGGCCCTGGGTCTGGTCCGCTGGGAGATGGGCATGCTGCGGGAAGGCCTGGAAGCCCTCGAACAGGTGCTGACCGCCGAGGCACCGGCCGGTTCCCGGGTCGGCCACGCGATGACCCTGGCGACCATCGCCATGATCCACCGCGACCTCGGTCACCACCACACCGCGCTGGAACTCGGGGAACGCGCCCACGCGCTCGTCGAGGACACCGGACGGCTCTCGGTCCGGGCCACCATCCTGAACGGGCTCGCCGCCGCCCACCACGGACTGGGGCGGGACCAGCAGGCGGCCCACCTCCAGCGCCACGCGCTGCTGCTGGCGCGGCGGTCGGGCTACACCCGTGTCCAGGCCGACTCCCTCCTCGGACTCTCCGCCGTCCTGCGCGGACAGCAGCACCGCGCCGAGGCCCGTTCACACGCCGACCAGGCGCTCGATCTGGCCCGGCGCAGCGGATTCCGGGTCGTGGAGGGGCAGGCCCTGACCGAGCTGGCGGAGATCGCCGCCGCCGAGGGCGCGTACCACGCGGCGCTCGCCCACGCCCGCGACGCGCTGGTGGTCCACGGCCGCACCGGCCATCGCCTGGGCGAAGCCCGCGCCCTGGCCGTGTGCAGTCGAACCCTGGACGCTCTTGACGACCCCGCCGCCCCGCACGCCCGCGCCCGGGCCCTGGCCCTGCTGACCGACGTCGGCGCCCCTCCGCCTGACGACCTGCGCGCCACCACAGCCGATCACATCGAACGCTAGACGGACCGCCGTGCGCCTGCGTGAGCGGACGTTCCGTGTCCCGCCGCAGTCGGCCAGAGTCAAGGCGCGCTCACGAGAGGGCAGGTTGTGAGGGCGGTCCGTGGCCGTCCAGCCACTCCATGGGGGTTCGAAGGCGCAGGTCGGCGCCCCCTCGTCGTAGCTGGCTCAGGACGTCGGGTGGCACTGCCTGCTGGGGACCATGTCCTATCCCTTGGCACGCGTCGTGTCCGGGGGTGCACCTTCATCGCGAAGGCGGCAGTCCAAGGAGCGCCCCAACCGGGGGCGGGGGGCCTGCCTGTGCGGGAAGCGCCGGGTGGGTAACGCGGAGCGGTGGGGGGCTGGTGTCTCAGGTGCCGTGCGGCTTCGGCGTGCCGTATCGGGCGAGCATGGTCAGCACCGCTTGATCGACCGCGTTCATGACGGAGGAGTCGTCGGGCTCCCAGGTGGCGAGCAGCATCCGCGGCCAGAACACGTAGTTGGAGATCATCCCGAGGAACTGGGTCGCTGCCGTCTCGGCATCGTCGAGCAGGACCGTACCGGCGGCGTCTTCCGCTGCCAGGTAGCGGCGGACCGACTCGAAGTAGGGCATCTTGCCGAGCCTGAACTGCGTCTCGCCGAGCTCCGGGAAGCGCGGTACCTCGGCGATGACGATGCGGAAGAGGGCGGCCATGCCGGGCTGGGTGAGAAGCGCCACGTACCGGCGTCCGATGATCTCGAGCCCTTCGCGGAGGTTCCCTGGCTCGGGGAGTGGCACCTCCTCGTCGTCGACCTTCCAGTACTCGGTGACGATCGCCTCGAACAGGGCCGCCTTGGTGGTGAACTGCTTGAACAGAGTCGCCCTCGACACCCCGGCCGCCTGGGCGATGCGGGCCAGCGAGGTGCCGTCGTAGCCGGAGTCGAGGAACAGCTTCGTCGCTGCCTCGATGATGGACGTCCGCTTCTGCGCTGCCACGCGCCGGTGGTACTCCGAAGGCTGTGCCGTCATGCCGTCCAGTATGCCCCTCGCTACGAGGTGAGTCACTTGACTCACCTCCGGGCCTCTCTTACGTTGGGAGGGAAGGTGAGTCACTCGGCTCACCATAAATCCGACTGAAGGACGCGCATGAAACGCTTTGAGGGCCACACCGTCATCGTCACGGGCGGCAGCGGGGGCATGGGCAGCAGCCATGTGCGGGGCTACTACGCCGAGGGGGCCAACGTCGTCATAGCCGGCCGCGACGACGACGCGGGCCGCGCCCTCGCGGCTCAGCTCGGTCATCGGGCGCTGTCCGTTCACCTGGATGTCGCCAGCGAGGACGACTGGGCCGCGGCGGTGCAAGAAGTCGAAGGCCACTTCGGGCCGGTCACCATCCTGGTGAACAACGCGGGCGTCCAGAACCCGGCGGCTCCTGTCGAGCACACGGAACTCCGTGTCTGGGAGCACACCTTCAGCGTCAACGTCACCGGCCAGTTCCTCGGCATCAGGGCCGTGGCTCCGTCAATGCGCAGGGGCGGCGGCGGAACCATCGTCAACATCGCCTCGACCATGGCCCACGGCGGCACGGCCTTCTACGCCCCCTACACCGCCAGCAAGTGGGCGGTGCGCGGGCTCACCAAGACGGCCGCGCTGGAGCTGGGACGGGACAACATCCGGGTCAACTCCATCCACCCCGGCGTCGTCTCCACACCGCTGATCAACGAACCCACCGTGGCAGGCCAGTCGGCCATCGCCGACCTGTACTCGCCCGCTCCCTTCGCCATCCCCCGCCTCGCCGAACCCTCTGAGATCACCCACCTGTTGCTTTTCATCAGCTCCCCGGACGCATCCTTCGCTACGGGCTCGGAATTCGTCCTGGACGGGGGTCTGCTGCTCGGCCCCGCGCTCCCACCCGAAGCCGACGTCGCAGCTTGAGCTGGCCTGGCAGTACGGAGCGTGCCGTCGGGGGCGCACCAGCCTCAACGCTGTGCCGCAGGGGGACGCTCGCAAGGGGAGGTGTCCGCGCCCGCCGCCTCGGCAAGCGCCAGGACCTGCGGTAGGGGCACGTCGGTACCGACCCGGCGTGAAGCGCGGTTGTGTCCGCCTCCGAACGCCCCCGGTGCCACCACCAGCCTCGTGTCCGCTGCCTACGCACCTCGTTGTCCTCGCTGCACGTTGTTCTTGCCGGTGGGCAGATGGGGGCTGGCATGCGGAACGGGGAGGGGAAGGTCCTCTGGGGTGTCTGCGCGGCGGTGTCCCTGGTGCTGGCGGTGCTGTGGGTGGCGGCGGACGCGGACGCCGCCTCCGCCGCGGCCTCGGTCCTCGCCACGGTCATCGCCGTGTTCGGCGCGCTTTCGGTGTGGAGTCGGCGCCGCTCTCCCGGCCGGGCGCGATCCGACGACGACCAGCTGACCCGGGCCCAGGAAGCCCTGGCCCGGCTGGTGCGGGCGCAGTGGCGCGAAGAGGCGCGGCTGCGCGGTCTGTACACCCCGCTGCCGCTCCCCGTGACCTGGTCGGACTCGCCGGGGGAGGAGGCGCGGGGCCACGTCCCGCTGATCGGCGGTCCGGTCTCCTGCCAGGTGGACAGGCCGGAGGAACTGGCCGCGGTCCTGGGCCCACCGCCCCTTCCCCGCCGCCTCGTGGTCCTCGGCCCGGCGGGTTCCGGCAAGACGACCTTCGCCGTGCTGCTGGCGCTGGCCCTGCTCGACGCCCGCACCCCGGGTGACCCGGTGCCGGTCCTCCTCACCGCGGCCTCCTTCGACCCCGACCGGGAGAACGGCACCGTCTGGCTGCGCCGCCGCGTCGCCGCTGACTACCCCTCCCTCACCGACGCCGACGCCTACGGCCCGAGCGCGCTGGACGACCTCCTCGAAGGCCATCGCATCCTGCCGGTCATCGACGGTCTGGACGAACTTCCCGAGTCCGCCCGGCAAGCGGCCCTGCTGGCGCTCAAGGACGCTTTCGACCCCTCGGCCCCGCTGGTCCTGACCTGCCGGACCGAGGCCTTCCGCGCCGCCGCGGCCGGGGCGGGCCCGCTCGTCGGTGCCCCGGTGATCGAGCCCGCTGCCCTGCGTGCCGCGGACTCCTTCGAGCAACTGCGCCTGGCCACGGCGGCTCCGTCCCGCACGCGCTGGGATCGTGTGGCCGACCACCTGCGGGACCACCCCGACGGCGCCCTCGCGCAGGCCCTCACCAGCCCCCTCAACGTGGCCCTGGCCCGGACCGTCTACGCCGAGGGCACCGGCGATCCCTCGGTGCTGCTGGGGCTCGCCACCCGGGAAGCCGTTGAGGACCACCTCCTCGACGCCGTGGTGCCCGTCACCTACGAGCGCGCCCGGCGCCGGGACCCGGGCCGCCGTCACGGACCCGGGGAAGCCCACCGCCACCTCACCCGTCTCGCCCGCGGGATGGCACGGCGGCGCACCTACGACCTCGCCTGGTGGCGGCTGCACGACGACGTGCCCACGGTCGCCCGTGCCTGGTCCCGTGCCACCGTGCTGGCGGGTGCACTGGTCCTCCTCACCCTGCTCGGCTGCGCCGTCGCACGGCTTCTGCCGGGGGTGCCACCGCCGGAGCCGGGAGTGGCCGAGTGGTATGCGCAGTCCGCTGCCGCAGCGGTGTGGTGTGTGTGCCTGACCGCCGCGTGGATCCCCGCCCGTCCCGCGGGCGCGGCCCTCGGCGCCGCGCTGGCAGGCCTCGCCTTCGCGGTGCCCGGGATGACGGTCGACCCGGTACGGGAGGTGGGGCCCTTTTGGTACGCGGTCGGCTGCGTGTGCGTCTTCGGCTTCTCCTACCTGCTCGTCCTGCATCCGTGTGGGCTCCCCGCACCGCCGCCCGTGCCGAGTCGTGGCACGCTCGCCCCGGCGCACCGGTCCCGCAGGCTCGCGCGGGCCGCGCTCCTCGTCGCCGGTACCACGCTCCTCACCGCCGTCGCCCTCTGGCTCTACGGCCTTGTCGTGCCCCCCACCGCACAGTCCGCCACCCGACTCTGGACATACGGCCTGGGCTTCGGCGTCCTCTTCGGCACCGGCCAGGCCCTGCTGTACTTCATCCGCGGCACGACAACCGCTGACGACCGCGTGCACCCTGCGGCGACCGTCCGCGCCGACCGCCTCTTCACCCTGGTGAGCTGCTGTGCGGCGCCGCTGTTCATGGCCATGCCCTGCGGTCTCCTCCTGCTGCTGCAGGGCAAGACGCAGGCGGCGGAGTTCGTCGGGCTGCTGCTCGGCGTGGGACCCACCGGTCTGGTGCTCGCCCTCGCCGCCCGCGCCTGGCCGTACTACACCGCCGCCCGCCTGCTGCTCGCCACCCGCGGCCTGCTCCCCTGGCGCCTCCAGGCGTTCCTGGACGACGCCCACCGGCTCGGCGTCCTGCGACAGGTCGGCCCCGTCTACCAGTTCCGCCACGCCCGCCTCCAGGAACGTCTCGCCCACCGCGCCCCGGTCCCGGCCCCCCGTCCGGACACTCGCCCGACCCCAGCTCCCTTTCACTGAGAACCCGCCGCGCCGGGAGCCGATGCGTCGCACATCGTCGAGGCCCTCTGTGGCGCGGAGGTGCTCTCAGGCGCCCGTGGCCCATTCGAGGCCCAGGCGCACAGCGCATCCGCCTGATGGCCTGTCAGCCCTGCCCCGCCGCAGTCCGGTGGCGCGGGCCGGGGCTGGCGGAGCGGTCGCGGGCGTGACCTGCCTGAGTAGCGCTGTCCCGTCATGGTTCAAGGTGAGCCTGTCGGGTATTTGCGCCGCCGGACTGTGCTCCGCGCGAGCGTCCCGGAAACGGAGCGTGGCGCGGGGCCGCTGTTCCCGCCTGGTGGCGGTCCTCATGGTCGTCCGGCTCGGGGACGAGGCCGTCGGCGACCAGGCCCGCCAGGACGGCCTGCCCCAGGGTCTGTACGGCGGACTGGGGGCGAACCATGACGGTGAACTCCTTGATGCGGCCCGTCTCGTCGAACTGGAGCAGGTCGATGCCGTGGATCTGCTTGCCGTGCACGGTGGCCCGGAAGAGCAGGATCACCGATGGAGCTGGTGTGCCGTCGGCGCTGGTCTCGGCCGTGCCGTCGAAGTGTCCGATGTAGCGGAAGTCGTCGAACGTACGCAGCAGGACGCCGAAGAGGCCCAGGACCATGGGCTTGCCCTCGAAGGGGGTGAACTTCACCGGGCTGTATAGGCGGATGTCCTCGGTGAACAGCTCGTCCAGCGCCGCGAGTTCGCCCTTCTCCACTGCGGCGCGGAAGCGTTCGGTGGTCTCCATGGCGTCTCCTGGTACTCAAGGATATGACTAGTCATTTTCTTGAGTATGATGCAGTGGCGGACGAGGAAAGGGAAGGGGCTGCTTCGATGGCCTTGCGGCATGCCGTGCTGGCGGCGCTGCTGGACGGCGAGTACAGCGGATACCAGCTGGCGAAGGCGTTCGACGTCGGCGTCGCGAACTTCTGGCACGCCCTGCCCCAGCAGTTGTACGCCGAGCTGACCAAGCTGGAGAGAGAAGGGCTGGTCGAGGGTCGGGAGGTGGTGCAGCAGACCCGGCCCAACAAGCGTCTGTTCCAGGTCACCGACGCCGGTCGTGCCGAGCTGGAGAGGTTCGCCGCAGCCGTGTCGAAGCCCTCGTTCATCCGCGACGATCTGCTCGTCAAGGTCCAGGTCGCCGACCGCATCGGCACCGCACCGGTGATCGAACAGCTCGAGGAGCGAGCGTCCGCGGCCGAGGCCAAGATCGAGCTTCTCGGCAAGCTGCTGCGGCAGTTGCGCGGCGATGCGGACGAGGAGGAGTTCCTGCGCCGAGGCGAGCGGATCGGGCCGTACCTGACCTGCCTGCGTGGCCTGAGCTTCGAGCAGGAGCACCGGGACTGGTGCCTGCGGATCGCGGCCGTTCTCCAGGAGAGGCAGTCGACCCATGCCGAGCGGTGAGTACCTGCGCTACGTCGCCCTGGGCGACAGCCAGACCGAAGGGCTCGGCGACGGGGACGACACCGTCGGCCTGCGGGGTTTCGCCGACCGGCTCGCCGAGCACCTCGCGGCCGTCGACCCCGGGCTCCGGTACGCCAACCTGGCCGTCCGGGGACGCCTCGCCAGCCAGGTGCGCACGGAACAGCTGGGGCCCGCCCTGGCCCTGCGACCCGACCTGGCCACCGTCGTCGCCGGGGTCAACGACCTGCTCCGGCCCCGGTTCAACGCCGCGGAGGTGGCCGGGCACCTGGAGGAGATGTTCGCCGCGCTCACCGCCGCCGGGGCCCACGTGGTGACCCTCACCTTCCCCGACGTGGGAAGGATCGCGCCCCTCGCCCGGCCCGTCAGGTCCCGCGTGTTCGACCTCAATGCCCGCATCCGGGCCGCGGCCTCCCGGCACGGGGTCACGGTGGCCGAGACCGGCCGACAGGCCGTCGCCACCGACCCGCGGCTGTGGACCGCGGACCGGCTCCACGCCAGCCCTCTCGGTCACGAGCGAATCGCCGCGGCCATCGCCCAGGCCGTCCACCTGCCCGGAAGCGACGACGCCTGGACGCTCCCCCTGCCGCCGCAGGCAGTCCCCGGGCGATGGCAGGCCGCAGGGGCCGAACTGCGCTGGGCCGCCGCGTTCCTCGGCCCCTGGCTCGGACGCCGACTGCGCGGTCAGTCCTCCGGCGACGGCCGCACCGCGAAGCGTCCCCAGCTCCTGCCGCTGAGTGCCGCGCCCGACAGCCCCGCGGACACCGCTCAGCGGGAATCCGCGTAGGGGGAGCACCGGCCCCCGGGCGTTCTCGTGGGATCAGACGGGCCGGTGCGCCGACCTCGCGGTGGACGTCAGGAACGGCTGGAGGGCCGCCAGCATCTCCTCGGGGGCCTCTTCGGCCGGGTAGTGGCCGCAGCCGGGGATGACCACGCTCTCCACGTCGTCGGCGGCGAGCCGCATGGTCTTCTCGACCAGGTCGCCGGAGTTGCCCGCCCCGGCGATCGCCAGGACGGGAACGGTCAGCCGCCGGGCCCTGCGCCGCTGGTTCTGCGCGATGGTGGTGTCCAGCGCGCGATAGAACGCGAAGCTGGCGCGCAGCGCGTCGGGGTCGGACGCGAGCGGGCCGACGTAGTGTTCGACGGCGTGGTCGGGCAGTTTGCGTACGGCCTTGGTGGCGAACTGGTGCCCGAAGAAGACGCGTTCCCGGCCCTGGACGAGCAACTCGTTGAGTTCGGCGAGGCGGTTGAAGGTGAAGTGCCAGAGCCGGTCGTTGGCTCGGGCGTCGTCGGGGAGGAGCGGCGGCGAGGGAGAGAGGCCCGGGACGGCGGCCTCGGCGACGGCCAGGCGGTCGAGCCGCTCGGGGTGGTCGGCGGCCAGCGCGTAGCCGGTCCACATGCCGACGTCGTGACCGACCATGGAGAAGCGCTGATGCCCGAGCGCGGCCATCAACGCCACCATGTCGGCGGCAAGGGTGCCCGTGTCGTAGCCGTGCCGCGGCTTGTCCGACAGCCCGACGCCGCGCGGGTCGACCGCGACGACCCGGAAGTCGGCGGCCAGCGCGGGCATGAGCAGCCGCCACGCGTACCAGCTCTGCGGCCAGCCCGCCAGGAGCAGCAGCGCGGGTCCCCGGCCGCCGGTGACCGCGTGCAGGCGTACGTCGCCGGTGTCGACGTAGCGGCTGGTGAAGGTGTCGGTGAAGCCGGGCGGCAGATGCGGGGCTCCGGTGACCGAGCCGGGGCCTTCGGGCAGGGGTGCGTTCACGGTGTTCCCTTCTCGTGCAGACGCCTCGCACGCTATGGCATCTTGGACTGAACAGTCAAAGATAGTTTTACCGTTCAGTCCAAGATGTGGGTAGGATCGCGGCGGGACCACGAACCGGGGAGGTACGGCATGTCAGGCCGCAAGCAGTTCGACGTCGGCGCCGCCCTGGACCAGGCGATGCGCGTGTTCTGGCAGCGCGGGTACACCGATGCCTCGCTCGACGCCCTGGGCGCTGCCACCGGCCTGGGCCGCGGCTCGATCTACGGCTCGTTCGGCGGCAAGGGCGCCCTGTTCCGCCAGTGCCTCGACCGTTACGCGGCCACTTACGGCGTCCAGTACGAGGAGGCGCTCGCCGCGCACTCCGACGATCCGGTGCGCGCGGTCGAGGCGTTCCTGGATGTCGTCCTGACGCGCATCGCCGACCCGTCGGTCCCCGCGGGGTGCCTCATCGCCCAGTCCGCCGCGCAGTCGGCGATCCTCGGCGAGGAGAGCGGCGGCCATGTGCGCGCCCTGCTCGACACCCAGCGCCAACGCGTCCGCGGGGCGCTGGCGGCGGCACCGGCCGACCCCGAAGTCCTCGACGAACTGGCCACGTACGTCGTCGCCATCAACCAGTCGCTGGCCGTGCTCAGCCGCGCCGGTGTCTCCGACGCCGAACTGCGTTCCGTGGCCCGGCTCGCCCGCACCACGGTGGCCGATACCCTCGCCCGGGCGGCGGCGTAGCGGGGCCTGCTTCGCGCGGCGAACCAGACCGGCACCGTCCCTGCCCGCGTCCCCTCCCTCACCCCCAGCCACCCATGGGCGGTCCTCGCGAAGGTTTCCGGCGCGGGCCATGGTGTGCCGCGCCACACCCCGGGCAAGTGGTCCCGGACCGCCGGGACAGGGGAGGATGGGCCGTCATGAGCAAGCCACCTGCGCGGATCCGGCTCGCGGATGCCGCCTTCGCCCTCTTCGACGAGCGGGGTTACGAGCAGACGACCGTCGACGACATCGCCGAGCGGGCGGGAGTGGGGCGTACGACGTTCTTCCGGCACTACCGGTCCAAGGAAGCCGTCATCTTCCCCGACCACGACCGGCTGCTGGACCTGATCAAGGACAGGCTGGCGACGTCCAGCCACAGTACGGCCCTGGTGGCGGTCTCCGACGCGGTGCGGCTGGTGCTGCTGCACTACGTCGAGGAGGGCGATCTCGCCCGCCGCCGGTATGCGCTGACCAGCAAGGTGGCCGTGCTGCGGGACCGGGAGATCGCGAGCGTGGCGCGCTATCAGAGGCTGTTCCGGGAGTTCATCGCCGACTGGATGGGCGGCCCCACGGCCTCGGCGTCGCTGCGGGCGGAACTGATGGCGGCGGCGGTCGTCGCGGCCCACAACCACGTGCTGCGGCGGTGGCTGCGGGACGAGTCCTCGGACCCGGTGCGGGAGGTCGACGAGGCGATGCGGGAGGTGCTCGGACTGTTTCCGGCACCCGCCGGGCAGGCAGTCGCCCGGGAGGGCGACGGCACCACCGTCGTCGCCTTCCGCAGCGGGCAGGACCTCGACACGCTGCTCCCCTCACTGCGGCGGCTGATCGAGGGGACGTCCTGATGTGCTGACCGCCGGGGCGGTCGTGCGGGCGTGGAGATGCCGATGTCTTCGAGCTGACTAGAGTGGTGAGAGGGGAGCCATCCGGGGGACCGCCCGGGGACCACCCGGGGGCCACCCGGGGCCCACCCGGGAGACCATCTGGGGGAATCACCCGCTCTGGGGGTCCGGAGATGCCTGCACAGCCACAAGCGGTTCTGGACGCAACGGAGATCACCCAAGCCGTTCAGGACCTCAACCACTCGGTGACCCTGATCGCGGGCAAGACCACCGTCGTCCGGTTGTACCTCCGGGGTACCTCCGGGCCCGCGGTCTCCGTGCGGGGCGCCATCGCCGTCCGCCGTTCCCCGGCGGAACCGGCCACCACCATCGCCTCGCTCAACGCGATCACCCTCGATCCGGCCCAGCCCCACGACCTCGCCACCCGCCGCGGGGACGCCGGTCTCAGTCTGAACTTCGTCCTCCCCGGCTGGCTTACGACCGAAGGCGCGCTCAGCGTCAGCGCGGTGCACGTCGTCGACGCGGCCAGTGGTCTGCCCCTGCCGCTGACCGGCCCGGCCGGTCCGACGGTCTGGTTCACGTCGGGGCCGCCGCTACGGGTGCGCGTGCTGGGCATGCGCTACAGGTTCGGCAGCCCGCCCAGCGCGCGCAGCCCGAGGGAACTGGACTACCAGGCGTTGCTGTCCTGGCTGAAGCGCGCCTACCCCGTGGCCGAGGTCATCGGCACGCGCGGGGTCGTCGACGCGACGGCCACCCCCGACTTCACCTCCAACGAGGTCAACGCCCAACTCGCCGCGATCCGCGTCCTGGACATGAGCGCGGGGGGCGACCAGCGCACCCACTACTACGGGATGGTCGCCGACAGCGGCTTCTACATGCGTGGCTCGGCCGCCGGGATACCGTCGCTCCCCGACCCCACCACGGTTGCCTCGGGACCGACGGGGCCCGGCAGCTTCGGCTGGGACTTCGACGGCGTGTACGGCGACTGGTACGGCGGCCACGAACTGGGCCACACCCTCGGCCGCAGACACCCCGGCTTCTGCGGGGAGAGCCACGACGACCTGCTGAACTACCCCTTCGACAACGGCCAGCTCGGCGACGCGACCCACGGCTACGTCGGCTTCGACGTGGGCGACCCGGCCCTGGGACTGCCCATGCGGGCGCTGCCGGGGGAGCGCTGGCACGACGTGATGACGTACTGCGCTCGTCAGTGGCTCAGCTCGTACACCTACGAGGGCGTCCGGCGCCGTCTGCTGGCCGAGGACGCGCTGGTGTCGGGCGGCGGTCCGGCGGCGGAGCCGGTTCCGATGCCCGCGACACCGCTGTGGGCGGCGGCCTCCGCGGCCGGGTTCGGCAGCGGTGCCGGGCGGCCCGACGAGCGCGACCCGGCCCGGCCCGTCACCACCGTGCGCGAGACCGGTCCCGACGCGCGGGCGGCGGGTCCCGGGCCGGACGGCCACGGAGCCGGGCAACTCGTCAGCGTCGTGGGGACGGTGAACCTCACCCGCCATGAAGGCGGCATACGGTTCGTGCACCCGGTGGGGCCCGCGGCCGTGCTTCCGGGCCCGGCGACGTCCGGTGGCTTCCCGGGCGAGACGCGGGACGAGGGCCCGATCGCCGTGCTGCGCGTTCTCCAGTCGGGCGGGGCACCGGCCCAGGAGGTCCAGGTACCGGTGAAGTTGGACTCGGAACCGGAACCGGGCGCCGACCGCACCGGTCTCATCGACGCCGTGACCCCCGTCGGAGCCGCCCCCGAGGCCGTCCAACTGGTCCTGGAAGGCCAGGTGGTGGACACCTTCCACCCCGCGGGCAGCCCTCCGGAGCTGCGGGCCGCGCGGCACGCGGGAGCGGCGGACGGCATGCTCCGGATGGCCCTGGAGTTCGACCAGGCCACCGAAGCCGCATCCGAACCCGACTACTCCTTCTCCGCCCAGATCAGCGCGGACGGCGGCCACACCTGGCGGACCATAGGCGTCGGCCTCAAGTCGCCCGTCGTCGACGTGGACCGCGGCCAGTTCCGGCCGGACGACGACGTACGGCTGCGCATCACGACGACGAACGGGTTCAGCAGTACGACGGCCGAGACACGGCTGTCCGACGGCTGACGGGAGTTGAGGGAGACGGCTGACAGGGGAAGGGAGTGACGGGGGATGGGAGAGAGACGGCTGACGCGGGGCGTGCGACAGGGGGCTGACGCGGGGCGTGCGACAGGGGGCTGACACGGGAGTGCGACAACCGGCCGACGCGGGACGCGCGACAACCCGCTCAACCGACCGCCCGCACCAACGCCCCCGGTTCGCTCCCCAGGTCGTACATCTGCCACATCAACAGGCCCCCGTCGTCGGACGGCCCGATGACCACGCTGCCCAGCGCCGCCTGCTCGCAGGCGTCCGTGCCCTCGCTGTCGTCGTCGAAGCCGAGTTGGGCCGGGCCGTAGCCGAGGCCGCCGTTGATGGTGGCCAGGGTGTGGTCGTACTCGCAGCGCGCCCAGCCGCCGGTGGTGATGATCTGGCCACCCGCCGGGCCCTGTTCGATGGTGAGGAACTTGCCGGTGCCCTTGTTCTCCAGGTCGACGAACTCCCACTTGCCGAGGTACTCCTCGGGGACGGGCGCCTGACCGCTCGCGGCCCGGACGAGTTCCAGGGCGGTGTCGCCGCCGGTCCACTCGACCGCGCCCTCGCCGCTCAGCGTCACCGTCTGCGCGGACGGCGGCGCCCCGCACTCCTCCCGGCTCTCGTTGTCGACCGTCTGCTCGGTGACCCAGCGGGCCGCGCCCAGGGTGATCGAGTCGCCGTCGACGGAGCGGAGCGGACTGGTGGCCTCGCACAGGGAGTGGTAGCCGAGCCGGGTGTAGGTCGCGAGGGGCTGGCCTCGCGTACCCGCCTTCAACTCGACGCGTACGCGCGGTGGACGGGCCATCCCGTCGTCGGTCTTCACCTCTCCCTCCCACGCCCCGACCAGCGACTGGGGCATCCGCTCGGTGCCGGTGGCCGCCGACGCGGAGGGCGAGGGTGCCCCGGACGCCGATGCCGATGCCGACGCCTTCGGCGAGGTCGTACCGGTGGGCCCCTGCGCCCCCTGCTCCCCGCCGTCCCCCGAACCCCCGCCCGGCCGGAGCACCGCGAACACCACCGCCGCCGCGATCACCGCCAGCACGGCACCGAGCACGGCCAGACGGCGCCGCTTCCGCGTCGGCCCGGCGCCGGAGGAGGGCGGTTCCCCCGGCGGCGCGGGGGAGTCGACGACCGTCGGCTCCGGTCCGTCGGCGTCCAGCAGCCGGGACGCGTGACTGCCGAGGTCGGCGAGGAGTTCGGCGGGCAGCCAGGGCGCCTCGGACGCGTCGGACGGCCGCGTACGCTCGGCGAGTTCGGTGGTCCCGGGGCGGTCGCCCGGGTCCTTGGCCAGGCAGTCGCGGACGAGGTCGACCAGTTCCCCGGGCAGTGCGCTCAGGTCGGGCTCGTCCTGGGCGATACGGAACATCAGGGCGTGCAGGCCGATCTCGGAGGTGCCGAAGGGCATCCGGCCGGTCGCCGCGTAGGCGAGCACGGAGCCGAGGGAGAAGACGTCGGAGGCGGTGGTGACCCGCTCGCCCCGGATCTGCTCCGGCGACATGAACCCGGGCGATCCGATCACCGCGCCGGTCCGGGTCAGCCCGCCGCCGGTGACGGTGTCCAGGGCGCGCGCCACACCGAAGTCGATGACGCGCGGCCCGTCGGCCGTGAGCAGCACGTTGGACGGCTTCAGGTCGCGGTGGACCAGGCCCGCGTCGTGGATCGAGGCCAGCGCGAGGGCGAGCCGGTGGGCGAGGGAGCGCACGGACGCGGGCGGCAGCGGCCCGTATCCCTCGGCCACGACCGACTCCAGCGAGGGCCCGGGCACATACGCGGTCGCCACCCACGGCACCTCGGCCCCGGTATCGGCGTCCAGCACGGCCGCGGTCCACTGCCCGCCGACCTTCCGCGCCGCCGCCACCTCACGTGCGAACCGCTCCCGGAACTCCGCCTGGCGCGCCAACTCCTCCTGGACCAGCTTGACCGCGACGATCCGCCCACCCGGCGCCCGCCCCAGATAGACCCGCCCCATCCCCCCACTCCCGAGCCGCCCGAGCAGCCGGTACGCGCCTATCTGCGAGGGGTCGTCGGGGGCCAGTGCGCGCATGGCACCGGATCTTCGCACACCCCCGCACCAGGACGCAGCCCGCGTCCGAGAGCCAAGGGCCCAGTACGGCGACGGCGGCCACCGCGCCAGTACGGCGGTGATGACCCCCACAGGCAGCAGCACAACCGGAGCCCCTTGAGCGGCAGACCGGCGCGGGCCGCGTTGCGGCGGCGCTCCCCGATGACCGCCCCGTCCTCACCCCGGCTGCAGGACGCGCCCCGGGGCGCCCCCGAGAGTGGCTGTTCAGGGCCCGCCGATCCAGTCCTCCGTCACCCCGTGCAGGGCCGCCTCCTCGGCGGGGCGCGGGCGGGAGTCGTCGACCTGGTACGACAACTGGTCGAGGACGGCGGCGACGCCCGCCACGCGGGACGTCATGCCGACCGCGACGGCGATGTCACTGCGCCGCTCGAGGCGGCCGGTGAGCGTGACGACGCCGTCCCGTACGGTGACGTCTACGGCCCGGGGATCCAGGGAGAGCGTGTCGGCGAAGACCTTCTGGCGTACCTGGCGGCGGATGTCCTCGTCGGTGCTCAGGAAGACCTGGAGCAGTTCCCGCCGGGTGACGATGCCGACGAGCCGGTCCTCCTCGTCCACGACGGGGAGCCGTTTGACGCCGTGCTCGGCCATGATCCGGGCGGCCTCGGGGACCAGGGCGTCGGCCCGTACGGTCACGGCGGGCGCCGTCATCACCGCACCGGCCGTCCCGTCGCCCGGCGGGCGGAGCACGAGGTCCCGCTCGGCGACCACACCGACGACCCTGTCGTCCTCGTCGAGCACCGGCAAGCCGCTGACGTGGTGCTTCCGCAGCCCGCGTACCACGTCCTCCAACGGTGTGCGGCGGTCGGCGGTGACGACGTCACCGACCATGAGCGCGCCGATACTGGTGGCCTTCATCGCTTGATCCTCCTCGACCGGTCGCGGATCACGGCACACCCGGCCCTGGATGTCACTCCTTCCGGACTCCCTCAGGGGCCCGCCTTCCGGACCCCTCAGGGGTCCACGTTTTCAGCGTCCGCCCTACGGCAGCTCCGACACAGGGGCTGAGCGGGCCCCCGGGCGGGCCGACTGGCCCTAGGTGTACTGATCACGAGCGTTGCCAACGTCGGCTGGGCTTGGTCATGGCGAAGACCTCCGGTGTGGTGGAGCTGTCCAGGACTGCGCCGCACGGAGGTCTTCGCGTCCCACCGTCATGCCCGGCTGACCGTTCACGGCAGGCGGCTGCTCGTCGAACGCGTCCGCCGCCGGTCGGCCGACGGCACCTGGGACCGGCTGCTGGCCCACGTCCCACAGCACTCCGACGCCGTTGGTGGCGTCGACTGGACCGTGGCATGCGTCGACTCCACGACCGTGCGGGCTCACCAGCACGCGGCCGGGGCCCGGGAAGGATGCTCTGGCCGGGCGAGGCGACGGGCCGGTCCCGCGGCGGGCTGACGACCAAGGTCCTCCTTGCCCGCGACGGGCAGGGCCGACCGCCCGCTTTCACGGCCCCGTCGCCGGGATCACGCCGTGGAGGCGGGCCTACCGGCCCCGTCGCCCGGATCACGCCGCGGACGCGGGCCTACCGGCCCCGTCCGGCCCGCCCCGCCACCGGCAGCCCCAGCTCGCCGGTGACCGCCCCGGGATGCCCGACCGTGCCCAGGCTGAGCAGGACGTGCCGGTCGGCGACCTCCTCCGCGGTGAGGGGGCCGTCGGTGCGGTACCAGTTGGCGACGCCCTGGCACAGGACGAGGACCGCGCGGACCGCGTCCGCCGGGATGGGGGTGGTGAAGACGCCCTGGGCGCGGCCCGCCTCGACGGTGTCGAGGAGCATGTGTTCGAGGTAGTCGCGCAGGGCAACGTAGCGGGCCCGGTTCTGCGGCTCCAGGCTGCGGATCTCGGTGTCCAGGAAGGCCAGGCCCTTGCGGTGGGCCATGTACAGGACGATCGACTCGACCATGCCGCAGAAGCGGCGCAGCGGGTCGTCACCGGCCTCCGCGGCGGCGGCCCGGCAGCGGTCCAGGACGTCCTTCATGGACGTCTCCAGGAGCGTGGTGAGCAGGGCCTGCTTGTTCTCGTAGTGGTAGTACAGCGCGGGCACGGTGACACCGACCCGGCTCGCGATGTCGCGTACCGAAGTCCCGTGGTAGCCCTGCTCGTTGAAGGCACGCATGGCGTGCAGCAGGATGGGGTGCAGATCGAGCGGCCCGTACGAGCGCCAGTGCTGTGCGGGGCGTGCGGTGTCCTGGCCCGGCTCGGTGCTCAACGGCTCTCCCTCGACGTAGCGAAACCAATCAAAGCTTACCGATCGTTCAGCCGACCCGGTCCCTTCCCCGTGATCGGCGTCAAAAACTCCCTCACGCAAGGGAGTTGACCTGCCCACCGCGCGCTCCTACGTTCTTAGCGAACGCTCAGTATGGGGGAAAGGCCACCACTGATGGAACTGTCCACGCCCCTGACGTACGCGGGCGACCCACGCACCGCCGCCGACCAGGCCGCCGCCCTGGAGTCCGCGGGGCTCGACGCCGTCTGGGTGGCCGAGGCCTACGGCTTCGACTCCCCGACGACCATGGGCTACCTGGCCGCCCGCACCGAGCGGCTGCGGATCGGCTCGGCCGTCCTCAACGTCTACTCCCGCACCCCCGCCCTGATCGCCCAGACCGCGGCCGGGCTCGACGCCCTCACCGGCGGCCGGGCCCTCCTCGGCATCGGCGCGTCCGGGCCGCAGGTCGTCGAGGGCTGGCACGGCCGCCGTTACGACCGCCCGCTGGGCCGCACCCGCGAGGTGATCGAGCTGTCCCGGCGGGTCTGGCGGCGGGAGGTGATCGAGCATCACGGCATCACCGAGCTGCCCCTGCCGCCCGAGCGGGGCACCGGGCTCGGGAAGCCGCTGAAGCTGCTCACCCGCCCCGTCCGCGACACCATCCCGGTGTACGTCGCCGCGCTCGGCCCCGCCAACGTCCGGATGACCGCCGAACTCGCCGACGGCTGGCTGCCGTTCCTCTACGTCCCCGAGCACGCCGCCAAGGTCTGGGGCGACCCCCTGGCGGAGGGCGCCGCACGGCGCGATCCGGCGCTCGGCCCGCTGTCCGTCGTAGCCGGGGGACTCCTCGCCATCGGCGACGGCGCCGAACAGGTCCGCGAGCTGATGCGCCCCACCATCGCCCTCTACGTCGGGGGCATGGGCGCGCCGGGCCGCAACTTCTACCACGACCTGGTGTGCGCCTACGGCTACGAGGCCGAGGCCGCCGCCATCCAGGAGCACTACCTCGCGGGCCGCAGGAAGGACGCGGAGGCCGCCGTACCCGACGAACTGCTGGAGCTGGTCAGCCTGGCCGGTCCCGAGGGCTATGTGCGCGACCGCGTCGAGGTGTTCCGTGAGGCGGGCGTGACCATGCTCAACATCACCCCCGTCGGACCCGAGCCCGCCCGGCTCGTCGAGCGAGTGAGGAACTGGCTGTGACCATGCGGCGCGACCTGTACGGGCCCGAGCACGAGGCCTTCCGTGAGACCGTGCGGACCTTCCTCGCCAAGGAGGTGCTCCCGCACCACGAGCGCTGGGAGCGCGAGGGCGTGGTGGACCGCGAGGTGTGGCGGTCCGCGGGGCGGCAGGGCCTGCTGGGGCTCGCCGTCGACGAGGAGTACGGCGGCGGGGGCACCGCCGACTTCCGGCACAGCGCCGTCCTCATCGAGGAGTTCGCCCGCGCCGGTGCCTCGGGGCTGGCCCTCAGCCTGCACAACGACATCGTCGGGCCCTACCTCACCCGCCTCGCGAACGACGAGCAGCGGCGGCGCTGGCTGCCCGGCTTCAGCTCCGGCGAGATCATCACCGCCATCGCCATGACGGAACCCGGCGCGGGGTCGGATCTGCAGGGCATCCGCACCACCGCCGTCGACCGGGGCGACCACTACCTCCTCAACGGCGCCAAGACCTTCATCTCCAACGGCGTCCTCGCCGACCTGGTCGTGGTGGTGGCCCGCACCACCCCCGAGGGCGGCAGCGGCGGGCAGAGCCTGCTGGTCGTCGAGCGCGGCATGGCGGGCTTCGAACGCGGGCGCAACCTCGACAAGATCGGCCAGAAGGCCCAGGACACCGCCGAACTCTTCCTCCACGACGTGCGCGTGCCCAAGGCGAACCTGCTGGGGGAGGAGAACCAGGCCTTCGCCTACCTGATGGCCAACCTCGCCCAGGAACGGCTGGCCATCGCCGTCGGCGCGGCGGCGGCCGCCGAGGAGATCCTCGACATCACCACGCGCTACGTGAAGGAGCGCGAGGCCTTCGGCAGACCGCTCGCGCGGCTCCAGCACATCCGCTTCGAGATCGCCGAGATGGCGACGGAGGCCGCCGTCACCCGCGCCTTCCTGGACCGCTGCGTCGCCGAGCACAGCCGCGCCGAACTCGACGCCGTGCACGCCTCGATGGCCAAGTGGTGGGCGACCGAACTCCAGAAGCGGATCACCGACCGCTGTCTGCAACTGCACGGCGGCTACGGCTACATGACCGAGTACCGGGTCGCCAAGGCGTTCGTCGACGGCCGCATCCAGACCATCTACGGCGGTACGACGGAGATCATGAAGGAGATCATCGGCCGGTCCCTGCTCGGCTGAGGGCGCCCGCCCTCCCGGACGTTCCACCCCGACCCGCAAGGAGGCTCCGATGACGTCAGCCCCGCGCACCACTGGGGAACAGCCCGCGGCACCGGCCGAGGCGACCCTGCCGCTGCTGCTGGCCCGCAATGCCCGGCAGTACGCCGACCTGCCCGCGCTGTCCTGGCGGGACCCGGACGGCGACACCGGCTGGGCCACGCTCACCTGGGCACAGGTCCGCGAGCACACCACCCGGCTCGCGGCCGGGTACGCGGCGCTCGACGTCGGCGGCGGCGACCACGTGCTGCTGATGATGGCCAACCGGCCCGAGCACTGGCTCTCCGACCTGGCGCTGGTCCGCCTCGGCGCCGTCCCCGTGAGCGTCTACGGCACCTCGGCGCCCGAGCAGATCACCCACATCGCCCGCAACTGCCGGGCCCGGGTGGCCGTGGTGGAGGGGGCGGCGCAGGTGGAGGTGTGGGCGCCGGTGCTGGCCGACCCCGATACCCCGCTGGAGCGGCTGGTCGTGGTGGAGCCGGAGGCGGTGGACCCCCAAGGCCCTCACCATTCGTACGCCGCCCTGCACCGGGAGCCCGTACCCGAGGAGTTCGGCAAGGCGCTGGACGCCGCCCGGCCCGAGGACCCGCTGACCGTCGTCTACACCTCAGGTACCACGGGCGAGCCCAAGGGCGTCGTACTGAACCACCGTCATGTGCTGGCCAACGCGCTCGCGCTGGACGGGGTGGTGGAGCTGCCGCCGCACGTCGAGCACATCTGCTATCTGCCGTTCGCCCATATCGCCGAGCGGATGCTGGGCATCTACCTGCCCTGCCACCGCGCCGCGCACGTCTACCTCTGCGCCGACCCGACGGGCGTCGGCGACATCGTGCGCAAGGTGCGTCCGGCGCAGTTCTTCGGGGTGCCGCGGGTGTGGGAGAAGCTCGCGGCGACCGTACGGGCCGTGCTGTCGCTGATGCCGTCCGAGCAGCGGCGGGTCATCGACGACGCGGCGCGGGTGGCGCGCGAGCACGTGGAGTACCGCGAGCGGGGCGAGGAGCCGCCGCGGGAACTGCAGGAGCGCTACCTCTGTGCCCGTACGGAGGTGCTGTTGCCGCTGCTGGCCGCGGGCGGGCTGGACCGGGTGACCTGGGCGGCGAGCGCCTCGGCGCCGATGCCGATCGACGTGGTGCGGTTCTGGGCCGGGTTCGGGATCGTGATCATGGATGCCTGGGGGCTGACCGAGACGACCGGGGTGGCGACCACCAACAGTCCGCGGACCGGCTTCCGGCTGGGGTCGGTGGGGCGGGCCGTGGGGACGGTGGAGATCCGGACCGCCGCGGACGGCGAGATAGAGGTGCGCGGCCCCTCCGTCTTCTCCGGCTATCTGCGTGAGGACGGGTCGGTACGGCCCGCGGTGGACGCCGACGGCTGGCTGGCCACCGGTGACATCGGCCGTCTGGACGAGGACGGGTATCTCTGGCTCACCGACCGCAAGAAGGAGTTGATCATCACCTCCACGGGCAAGAACGTCTCCCCGGCGCTGGTGGAGAACGCGCTCAAGGAACACCCGCTGATCGGACAGGCCCTGGTGCACGGCGACAACCGCTCCTATCTGGTCGCCCTGCTGGTGCTCGACGCGGAGGCCGCGCCCGCCTGGGCCGCGGCGCACGGCATCCCGGCCGGGACCGGGCTTCCCGAACTCGCCGAACACCCCGCCGTCCGGGCGGGGGTGGAAAAGGCGGTGGCCGCCGCCAACGCCCGGCTGAACCGCACCGAGCAGGTCAAGCGGTACCGGCTGCTCGCCCAGGAGTGGGGTCCGGCGACCGGTGAGCTGACGCCGTCGCTGAAGATGCGGCGCCGGGTCATCCGGGACAAGTACGCGGTGGATCTGGCCGCGCTGTACGAGGGCTGACTCCTCGACCCCGGGCGGGTTACAAAGTTATCGTAGATGTTTCATGGTCTCTCGACCGGCCGGGTGCCGGTATCGTGAGGAGCACCATGAAGACTTCCGCGAACGACTCCTTGCTCGCCCGGGCCCTCACCCAGCCCGAGACGGAGGAGAAGGTGGCGCGGCGCATCCTGGACGCCGCGCTGGAGCAGTTCACGACCTTCGGCCTGCGCCGCTCCTCGGTGGACGACGTCGCCAAGCGTGCCGGGGTCTCCCGGGTCACCGTCTACCGGCGCTTCCAGAACAAGGACAACCTCGTCGAGGCCTGTCTGCTGCGCGAGGGCAGCCGGTTCTTCCAGCAGTTGGACACCGCGGTGGCGGCGCTGCCGACCATGGAGGAGCGGGTCGTCGAGGGCTTCGTGGTGGCGCTGCGCCATACCCGCGCCCATCCGCTCTTCGGCGGGCTGCTGCGCCTCGAACCCGAGGTGGTGCTGCCGTATCTGACGGTGCAGGGCGGCCCCTCCCTCACCGCCACCGTCGACTATCTGACGGCCCATCTGCGCCGCGCCCAGCAGGCCGAGGGCAGGCCCGGCTCCGATCCGCGGCCGGTAGCCGAACTCATGGTCCGCGTCGCCGTCTCCTTCCTGCTGAACCCGGCGAGCTGCATCGAGATGGAGGACGACGACCAGGCGCGCGCCTTCGCCCGCCGCTACCTGGCCCCGCTGCTCGACGCCTGACCGGCCGTTCAGTGCCGCCGGTGCAGTCCCCGGGCCAGCCGCACCGCGCGCTCCCTGGTGGCCTCCGGGACGGTGAAGGACGTCAGGTTCACCGGCGGCGCGAACCGCCGCACGGTCACCGACTGCACGGCCGTGAACGCGCGCAGCCCCTCCGCGCCGTGGATCCGCCCGAACCCGGAGTCCCCCGAGCCGCCGAACGGCAGCGCCGGTACGGCCGCGAAGCCGAGCACCGAGTTCACCGACACGGCCCCCGCCCGCAGCCGCGCCGCGATCGCCGCGCCGGTGCGCCGGTCACCGCAGAACACCGCCGCCCCGAGGGCGTAGCGCGAGGCGTTGGCGCGGGCCACCGCCTCGTCCACGTCCGCCACCGGGTTGACGGCGACGGTCGGACCGAAGGTCTCCTCCGTCATCGCCGCCGAGTCCTCCGGCACCCCGGCCAGCACCACCGGGCCGACGTACGGCCCCGCCACCGACTCCGGGCCGCCCAGCAGCGCCCGCGCCCCGGCCGCCAGGGCCGCGCTCACATGCCGCTCCACCACCGCGGCCTGCCCCGGCAGCGTCATCGGCCCGTAGGCCGCGTCCGGCGCCGCCCCCGGCCGTACCGCACGGGCGCGTTCCACCACCCGCTCGCACAGGGCGTCGTAGACCTCCCGTACCGCGTAGACGCGTTCGACGCCCGCGCAGGTCTGCCCCGCGTTGCCCAGCGCCCCCCACACCACGGCGTCGGCGGCGGCGTCCAGGTCCGCGTCCGCGGCCACGATCACCGCGTCCTTGCCGCCGCACTCCGCGAGGAACGGCGTCAGCGACCCGGCGCACACCGCCATCACCTTGCGCGCGGTGCCGGGCGAGCCGGTGAACGCCACCTTGTCGACCCCGGACCGGGCCAGCGCCTCACCGGTCGCCGCCGCGCCGGTGACGGTGGTGAGCACCCCCGCGTGCTCGGGCACCGCCTCGTCGAACAGCGCGGCGAGCAGCCCGCCCGTGCCCGGCGTCAGTTCGGACGGCTTGAACACCACGGCGTTCCCGGCCGCGAGGGCGTAACCGATGGAGCCCATGGGGGTGTAGAGGGGGTAGTTCCACGGCCCGATCACGCCGACGACCCCGAGCGGCCGGTGGACCAGTGTGGAGCGCTGATGGGCGGCGAACAGCCCGCTGGGGACCCGGCGCCGCCGCAGCACCCGCCCGGCGTTGCGGGCCGCCCACGAGAGGTGCTCCAGGGTGAGGACGACCTCCAGCTCGGCGTCGCCGGGCGGCTTGCCGGTCTCGGCGGCGATGGTCCGCGCCACCTCGTCGAGGGAGGTGGCCAAGGCCCGCTTGAAGCGCAGCAGATGGCCGCGGCGACGGGCGTGCGGCAGGGCGGCCCAGGCGGCCCCCGCGCTCCGGGCCCCGGCCACCGCGCGGGCGACCTCCTCCGGCCCGGACAGGGGGTGCTCGGCGATCGGCTCACCGGTCGCGGGCGCGTACGAGGTGAAGGTCGCGGCCCGGGGCGCGGTGTCCGGGGTCGTGTCGGTCATCGGGGCTCCTGGTGGGGGAGGCTGTGCATGATGTCCCGGCGCGGGGGCGCCGCCTCGTCCGGGAGCGGTGCGAGGGGCCTGGTCCGTGCCCAGTGCGGGCCGAGGTCGTCCAGCGTCCAGCCGAACGGGTAGCTGCGCGGCTTGGGCCGCCGGGGCAGCCGCTCCGGGCGGGGAGGCAATCGCCGTATCACCGCGGCGCGGGCCCGCAGGGCGCGATGGGCGGCGGCGCGGATCCAGCGCGGCTGCGGGCGGAACCCGAGCGCGGTGAGCAGCGGTTCGTCGAGCACGGCGAGCGTGGCGCGCGCCGCCAGCGGGCGCAGCGGGGCCGGGTACCAGTCGGTCATGACGCGCAGGGTCGCCGCCGCGACGCGTCGGTTGGCGGGGTCGTAGGTGAACATCTCCCGTTCGTAGGCGTCGTGCAGTCGCTCGAACTCCGCGTAGTCGGCGGGCAGTCCGCAGATGCCCATCAGCTCCCCGATGCGCCGTCCCACGAGGGCGAGGCTCTCGGCCTCCGGCGCGGACAGCGGGCGCCAGCCGTACCGGTCGATCCAGCGCTTGGGTCCGACCACCGTGGTGGCCAGGACGTACAGGTAGTCCTCGTTGGGGATCCGGTAGCGGCCGTGGATGCGGTTGAGGTGACGGACGGTGGCCCGGCCGTGCTCGGAGTCCAGTCCGTCGCGGACCATCTCGTACGCCATCAGCACCGTGTCGTCGTAGCGCTTCTGCCCGGCGCGCTCGAACTCCTGGGTGCGGTCGAGGAGTTGGGAGATGCGGGGGACGCCGTAGTCCCGCAGGAAGGCGGCCGAGACGCCGTTGAGGTAGTCGCGCGGGAACTCGTACTGGGTGATCCACCGGAAGATCTGCTCGTAGTCCTGGGGCGGGTCCATCTGCTGGATGCGGTGGAGCCGACGGTAGCGGCCCATGCGGTCACCCCTCGATGAGTCGAAGTTACAAAAACTATCGACTTGTTTCAGGGGGTGCGTCAATACTCGGGTGAGGGGTTCCGGGTTTCTGCGGCCGGGCCGACGTCCGCGGCCGACCCGGCCGGTGAGGGACCGTCAGCGGCCGGTCCACGAGTGCGCCACGTCCACCACCACGCGGTCGGTGAGCGTCAGCACACGGAAGGGCAGCCGGGCGCGGACGCCCAGCCCGATCTGGGTGTCCCCTTCGAAGCTGCCGCCGAAGCGGGCGTCACGGAAGGTCCGGTAGCCGGTGAGGTCCACGCCGGGCAGCGGGCGGCCCGGCCGGGCCGGATAGGTGGGGGCGCCGGTGTTCGGGTCGTAGGAGGGCGCCATCACGCGCACCTCGATGACGGCACCGCCGGCGACGGGGATGACCCGGCCCGAGCCGTCCTGCTGGAACTGCTTGACGTACCGCACCCAGTAGCCGGTGCCGGTGCCCGCGCCGGGGACGTCGATGACCATCCGGTCGAAGCAGGTGTGGCGGCCGGTCCTGACGTTCCTCACCGGAGCCGTCGCACTCGCGTCACGGGCCTTGTCGAGGCTGCCCCAGCCGGTGGGGCACGTGGTCTGCGTGACGGCGGAGGTGGCGGGGGCGGCCTGCGCGGGAACGGCCGGGACCACCATCGCGGCGCTCATCAGCGCCAGCGTCACCCAAGTTATTCGGTTTCTTCTCATTTCGTCCCCCGACGAAGCGAAGGGTTGTGGTATTGGGTGAGACAACCGCCTTGCCGGGAAGGTTGCACTACGCCCGAAGAATCTGTTGAGGTCAGAGTGCCCCCTGGGTGGCCGCCTGCCAGTAACCTGGCGTGGGCGGAAGGCATACACCGCGTCATACGGAGGGGGCGTCGTGGCGCTGCGGTACTACGTCTACATCAGCGACGCCAAGGTCGACATGCTGCTGCCGCAGGTCGACGCCGGGTTCGCCCGCCGCCGCGCCACCGAGGTCGTGGTCAGCCTGAAGTTCGTCAGCGCCCGGCGCAGCGTGGAGACGGACGCGGCGGACCGGGTGGCCCGGCTGGAGCGGGTGGTGCGGTACCTCGACGACTTCGGCGACGTGGGCACCGTCGACGAACCCGGCCAGTACGTCCGGGGGCGGCTGCCGATGCGCTGGGGGCCGTTGCCGCTCGGGCCGTCGCCGCTGGTCTACTTCGGCGGCCGTACCGAGCGGACGACCGTCGGGCTCGGCGGGGCGAGCGGCCATGTGCTGGGCGCCCCCGCGCCCGTGCCGGGGGCCGCGCCCGCCGAGCAGGAACTGCCCTTCGCGCCGTCCACGGCACCGGGCCTGCTGGCCGGGCTCGCGGCGGCGGTGACGACGGACGGGGAGCCCCAGCCCGACGCCCTCGCCTCCGTCCAGCTCGCCAACCGCACGCTGCGCGGCGCCGAGCAGGAGGTGGAGTTCCTCGCCAAGCGCCTGCTGCACGGCCCGAGCCCCTACCCCGAACTCGACGGCCACGACGGCATGACGGTGCTGCTCGCCAGTCCGCTTTTCGTCGCCCTCGCCGACTGACCGTATGGCGCCCCAGCACCCCCGCACCTGGCAGCCGGGCGAGGTCGTCCTCGGCCTGTACGAGGTGCGCGACGTGGTGCACAGCGGCGGCATGGGCCTGGTGCACCGGGTCCGGCACCGCGACTGGCAGGTGGACCTGGCGGTGAAGACCCCCCGCCCCGAACAGGTGCGCACCACCGAGGGTCGCCGCCGCTTCGAGACCGAGGCCGGGACCTGGGTCGGGCTCGGGCTCCATCCGCACACCGTCAACTGCGTGTACGTACGCACCGTCGACGGCCTGCCCCGGGTGTTCGCCGAGTGGGTCGACGGCGGCAGCCTGTCCGACGCCGTACGCGGCGGCGGCCTCTACACGGGCGGCCACGACACCGCGCTCGCCCGCGTCCTCGACATCGCCGTACAGATGGCGTGGGGCCTGGCGCACGCGCACCGCAGCGGCCTCGTCCACCAGGACGTCAAACCGGCGAACGTCATGCTGGAACCGGACGGCACCGCCAAGGTCACCGACTTCGGCCTGGCCGGGGCACGGGGGAGCGGCGAGGCCCAGGAGGACACCGCGAGCCCAAAGGAGGAGCCGCTGGCGGTCACCTTCGGCGGGATGACCCGCGCCTACTGCTCCCCGGAACAGGCGACGGCCGCCGCGGGGCGCCGGGACGTACGGCTCACCACCGCGACGGACGTGTGGTCCTGGGCGGTGAGTGTCCTGGAGCTGTTCGCCGGTCGTCGGCCCACCCCCTACGGCCAGGCGGCCGGGGCGGCGCTGGAGACGTTCCTGCACGCCGGCGGCCCCGACGACGCACGCGTGCCGCCGATGCCGCGGCAGGTGGCCGACCTGCTGCGCCGGTGCTTCGCCGAGGACCCGGCGCGGCGCCCCGCCGGACTGGCGGAGGTGGCGGCGACCCTGCGCGACCTGCACCACGAGCTGCTCGGCACCCCGCATCCGCGCCCCGCCCCCAAGGCCGCACGGCTGCTCTCCGACGGCCTGTCCAACCAGGCCCTCTCCCTCCTCGACCTCGGCCGCGCCGAGGACGCCGAGAAGCTGTGGCTGGCCGCGATCCACGCCGACCCCCAGCATCTCCCTGCCGTCTACAACTTCGGCCTGCACGGCTGGCGCTCGGGCAGGCGCACCAGCGAGGAGGTCGTCTCCGACCTGGAGGCGGCGCGCGCCGCCGACTCCGGCGCCCCGCCCGGCCTCGGCGCCCTGCTCCTGGGCTGCGTGGAACTGGAGCGGCACGAGGACGCGCGGGCCGGTGCCCTGCTGCGGGAGGCGGCCACCGCCGACCCCGGCTCACCGGACGCCGCCGCGGCCCTCGCCGAGTGGGAGCGGCGCCCGCCACGGATCCACGCCGACCTCGAAGGGCACACCGCGGACGTCCACGCCGTCGCGATGAGCGCGGACGGCGGCGCGGTCCTGTCCGGCGACCGAGCGGGCAGGCTCCTGCTGTGGACGCGGCGGGCGGACACCGACCGCTGGACCAGGCGCACCCTGACCCGGCGCGGGGAACGGGTCACCGCCCTCGCCATGGACGCGGGCGGCACGCTCGGGGTGGCCCTGCGCGGCGACGGCGTCCCGGAGGTGTGGGACCTGACCCGGGGCCGCCGCGACCGGCGCGCGCTGCCGCACGCACCCGGGTTCCCGGCTGTCCGCGCGGTGGCGGTCAGCGGGGACGGCCGCTATGTGGCGACCGGCCGGAAGGACGGCCTCATCGAGGTCTGGGAGCCGAGGGAACACGCCCTGACGGCCGTACTCCACGGCCACTCAGGACCGGTCACCGCCCTGGCACTCAGCCGCGACGGCCGCCGGGCGCTGTCCACCTCCACCGACCGGGACAGCGCCGTCCGCTGCTGGGACGTCTCCGGCGCCCGGGTCCCGCACACCCTCGTCGGACCGGCCAGGGGAACCCTGCACGGCCGGGAGGTGCGGTCCTTCGACCTGGACCAGGTGGCCCTCTCCACGGACGCCCGCTGCGCGGTGGCCGTCTGGTGGAACGGCCCGCTCGCCCTGTGGGACGCGCGACGGAACACGGTCCTCAGCGAGGTGCCGCACCGGCTGCGCCAGGTGGCGGCCCTCGCCGTCGCCACGGCCGGGCCCACCCTGCTGACCGGGGGCTTCGGCGAACCCACCCAGGTGTGGCAGGTGCCGACCGGCCGCTGTCTGCGCACCCTCGACCGCGACCTGCCCACCGCGCTGCGGCTGCACTCGGCCGCGATCAGCGCGGACGGCCGCGTCGCCGTGCTCGCCGGGGGCAACGGCAGCCTCCTCGTACGGCCCCTGCCCGCTGCGGACTACGTGGCCCCCTGGTGCTACGCCCGGCCCCGGCCCGCCGAGGAACTCACGCACACCGAGGAGCGGTTCGTGCAGTGGATGGACCGCGCCCGCGCCCACACCGAGCACGGCGACCCCGCGGCGGCGGCCGAGGCGCTGCGCGCGGCCCAGCGCGTGCCCGGCTTCGCCCGCCACCCGGAACTGCGCCGGGCCTGGGTGCGGGTGGCCCCGCACGGCACCCGCTCGACCCTGCTCGGCGCCTGGCCGCTGTACGAGTTCGACGGGCACGCCGAGCTGACCCAGCCGGTGACCCTCGCCGTCGGCCGGGACGGCGCCCACATGGTGACCGGCCGGTGGACCGGCGAGGTGGACGTCTGGGACCTCGCCGCCGGGGAGCGGCTGCACACCTTCGACCAGGGCGAGGGCGGCAGCGCCCGGGACATCCGCTTCGCCCTCGGCGGACGGCTGCTGACCGTCCTGACCGGCGAGGGCACGATCCGCCAGCTCAGCCTGGAGACCGGCATCAGGCGGATCTTCACCAACGACGACGGAAACCTCACCGCCCACGCTCTCAACGCGTCCGGCGACCGGATCCTGATCGGCAACGAGCACGGCACCCTGAAGCTGCGGAACCTCCCCCAGGGCGAGATCCTGCGCGAACTGTCCGCGCACGGCGGCAAGGTCGGCGCCGTGGCCCTCAGCCGCGACGCCCGCTACGCCGCGTCCCACGCGGGCACCCCTCCACGGGCGAACCACTTCGACGGCTCGCCGGACGAGAACGAGATCCACCTCTGGCCGCTCGACGCGGACCGCCCCGCCTGGACGCTCAGGGGCCGCATGCGCGACGAACGCCTGGACTTCAGCCCGGACGGCCGCCTCCTGTTCGTCTCCGGCGGCCTGTACGCGACCGCCTGGGAGGTCACCACCGGCGAACTGCTCTGCTCCTTCCGCGACAGCGCGGTGCTCGGTGGCGGGCAGAGCGCGGTGGCCTTCACCGCCGACGGCCGCCTGGCCGCCACCCCGGAGGACCGCGACCTGCGGATCTGGGACACCGGCACCGGCCGGGTGGTGCACTCCCTGTCACTGCCCGACCGACCTTGGTCCTTCGCACTCAGCGCCGACGGCGCCTTCGCGGTCACCGGCGGCCACGACCGACTCGTCCACCTGTGGGACGTACGCGCGGGCCGCCTCCTGCGCACCCTGGAGGGCCACCACGCGACGGTCGACCAGGTGGCGCTGAGCGAGGACGGCAGCCTGCTCGCCACCGCCGACCAGGGCTCGACGGTGTGGGTGTGGGAACTGGCCTGGGACTACGACGTCCCGCCCGGCGCGGGTGACTGACGTGCCGTGGTCCCTGACGCTGCTGGTCACCACCGGCCGCGCCGACGACGGCGCCGAGATCACCGAGGAGTACGCCTTCGAGGACCCCGCCACCGTCCGGCTCGGACGCGGCCGGGAGTGCCGGATCCGCGTCCCCGCCGAGCGGCGCAAGGTCTCCCGTCGGCACTGCGAGATCGAGGTCCGGCCGCCGCACGCGTACGTCCGCGACCTCGGCAGCCACAACGGCACCCGGCTCAACGGCGAACGGCTCGGCGGCGAGCGCCGGTTGACGGACGGCGACGAGCTGCGCCTCGGCGGCGTGACCGTCCGCGTCGTCCTTTGCACCGGGCCCCGCCCCGAACCCGCCCCAGGCCTGCGGACCGTGCGGGAGCTGGGCAGCGGCGCGCAGGGCGTGGTGCGACTGGCCCGGCACACGGACTCCGGCAGGCTCGTCGCCGTGAAGACGCTGACCCCGCAGGGCGGTGTCGACCCCGCCGCCCGCGACGCCTTCCGGCGCGAGATGGACTGCGTGAAGGCGCTACGGCACCCGCACGTCGTCCGCTTCCACGGCAGCGCCGCCCCGGACGGCGCCCTCTGCCTGGTCTGCGAGTACTGCGCCGGGGGCAACGTCGCCGACCTGGTGGTACGGCGCGGCGGACGGCTCCCCGTCGACGAGGCCGTGCCGCTGGTGCTCCAGGCCCTCGACGGGCTCGCCCACGCCCACCAGGCGCCCGTCCCGGTGCGGCTCGCCGACGGGGCTACGGCGACCGGGCGCGGGCTGGTGCACCGGGACATCAAGCCGCAGAACCTGCTGCTCACCGGATCCACCCGGCGACGGGTGCTGAAGATCGGCGACTTCGGGCTCGCCAAGGCCTTCGACCAGGCGGGCCTGTCCGGACGTACGCACACCGGCGCCATCGGCGGCAGCGTGGCCTTCATGCCGCGCCGCCAGCTCATCGACTACAAGTACGCGCGGCCGGACGTCGACCTGTGGGCCGTCACGGCCTGTCTGTACTGGATGCTGACGGGCCGCACCCCGCGTGACTTCCCGCCCGGCGCGGACCCGGTCGCCGTGGTGCTGCGCGAGCCGCCCGTGCCGGTGCGGGACCGGTTGCCGTCGCTGTCCCGGCGGCTCGCCGAGGTCATCGACACGGCCCTGGACGAAAGCGCCGCACTCTCCGCGTCCGCTCTCTCGCAGGCGTTGCGCGATCCACGCTGACATCCCCGCCCACGGAAGCGGCGGCTCGAATTCCGCGCCCGCTTTCCGAAAGAAGTCAATGGGAATTCCGTACGAAGCGCCATTGACTGGGGTTCGCCCGTGCTTCTTCGTGCACCCGTGCGCCCCCGCGGAAAGAGGATTCAATGAGCCGAACCCGGGTTGGACTGGGCAGAACAAAGATTCAAGCGCCCGTCGGTGGGGGGACGCCGATTTTCGTGTGCCGACTGAGGCAGGGGGTATTCGATGACCGATGCCATGACCGAGCCACAGCGAGTATGGACAGTGGGTACTGCGCCAGGCATATTCCCGTTCGCCGGACATGCTATCGCCTTGTTCCGGCGCCCGCTGGATTTCCTGAATTCCCTTCCCGCGCACGGCGATCTCGTCGCGATACGGCTGGGACCCGTGCGCGCCTGGATGGCCTGTCATCCGCAGGTGGCCCACCAGGTCCTCATGGACCCGCACACCTTCGACAAGGGCGGCCCCCTCTTCGACCGGCTCCGCGCCCTGATGGGCAACGGTCTCGTCACCTGCCGCCAGGACACCCACCGGCGCCAGCGCAGGCTTCTGCAACCCGCCTTCCGCGCCGCCCGCATCGCCGAGTACGCGCGGCTGACGGGCCGGGAGGCACAGGCTCTGTGCCGCGAGTGGCGGCCAGGCCAGCAGGTCGACGTCACGGCCGCGATGATGGCCCTGACCACCCGGGTCACCAGCGCCGTCCTCTTCTCCGGCTCCCTGGACGCCGAGCGGGCCGCCACCGTCCGGGAGTGCCTCGAACCCGTCGTCAGGGGCCTGTTCGTCCGCACGGTCGTCCCCTTCGACGCCCCGTTCCGCGTGCCCACCCCCGCCAACCGGCGCTACCGCGACGCGCTGGCCCGCCTGGACGCGCTCGTGGCCGGGATCATCGCCGAACGCGCCCGGGACGCCACCCGCCACGACGACCTCCTGGCCGTCCTGCTCGCGGCCACCGACGGCGCCGGACCGCCGGGCGAGCGGGAGATCCGCGACCAGCTCGTCACCCTCCTGCTGACCGGGGTCGAGACCACGGCGATGTGCCTGGCCTCCGCCTTCGACCTCCTCGCGGAGAACCCGGAGGCCGAACGCCGACTGCACCACGAGGCCGACGAGGTGCTCACCGGCCACCGCACCCCCGACCACGACGACCTGCCCCGGCTCGGCCACACCCGCCGCGTCATCACCGAGACCCTGCGCGTCCGCCCGCCCGGCTGGATCTTCACACGTATCACCACCCGCGCGACCGAACTCGCCGGACGCCGCCTGCCGCCCGGCACGATCGTCCTCTACAGCCCCTACCTCCTGCACCACGACCCCGCCTCCTTCCCCGACCCCGACGCGTTCCTCCCCGACCGCTGGCTGCCCGAGCGGGCCGCCGGGGTGCCGGGCGGCGCGATGCTGCCCTTCTCCGCGGGCAACCGCAAATGCGTCGGCGACACCCTCGCCGTGGCCGAGGCCACCGTGGCCCTCGCGGCCGTCGCCGCGCACTGGCGCCTGCGCCGCCCGCCCACCCGCCGCCCCGCACCACCGCGGCCCGCGGTGACGCTGGGCCCCCGCTCCCTGCAGATGATCTGCGAACCGCGCTGGCCCGTACGGGAGTCCTGACCGCCTGAAAGGAAGGTGACCACGGTGCACACGGTCCATGAGGAAGTACCGACCGCGGCAGACGAGGAACCACGCACCGGCAGTCTCAGGGAACTCATCGACGACAAGCTGTACATGCCCTTTCCTTTTCGGAGCCACCCACAGGAATCCGAGGCCGAGGCGGGCGTCACCGCCTGGCTGCGCCGCTGGGGCCTGACCGACGACCCCGCCGTCGCCGACATGATCGACCGGACCCGCCCGGCCCAGCTCGCCTCCTACAACAGCCCCGCCGTGGACGGCGAGATCCTCCAGATCGTGGCCAACCAGATCGCCTACCAGTTCGTCTTCGACGACACCGCGGAGGACGTCGGCCGCCACCCCGGCCATCTGCTGCCCATGCTCTGCGAGAGCGTCGCCGTCCTGCGCGACGGCCAACAGCCCACGACCCACCTGGGCGCGGCCCTGGCCGACCTGCACCGACAGGTCCGGGAGCGGTGTACGGCGGGGCAGGCCGCGCGGTGGGCGTGGAACAGCTGTGAGTACGTGCACGGACTGCTCTACGAATCGGTGGCGCAGGCCCACTCGGTCCCCGTGCCGCTCGGGCTGTGCACGTCGATACGCGCACTCACCGCGGGCATCGAACCCTTCTACCCCCTGTACGAGGCCGCGCAGCCCCGCGAACTGGCCACCGAGAGCCTCCAGCGCCCGGTCATGCGGCGGCTGAGGCGGCTCTCCGTCGACGCGGCGGTGTGGACGGCCGACCTCTTCTCCGCCGTCAAGGAACAGCGCACCGGCGGAATGGTCAACCTGGCCCTCGCGCACCAGCGCAGGCACCGCTGCCCGCTGCCGGTGGCCGTCTCGCTCGCCGTGCACCAGATCAACGGCACGATCCACGAGTTCGAGCGGCTCTACGAGGGGATCAGGCCGACGCTGACTCCCGAGGGCCTCGGTTATGTGGAGGGGATGATCGGCTGGATCCGGGGCTGCTACTTCTGGTCGCGGACCGTGCCGCGCTACGCGGAGGCGTCGGAACCAGCCATGTCCTGAAGGCAGGGCAATCGAGCAACGATACCCGTGGAGGCGACAGACAGACGGGAGTTGCGGACGATTCATCCTTCCTGGTCATGCTCGTTTGGCATTGGGGTCACCAGGCATGCCGCACCGGCGTACGCTCGGCGCTGCCTGACGACGACAACGACAGGAAGCGGTAGCGCACATGGCGCAGGCTTGGCGAGAACCGATCACCCCGTCCAGGTCGGTGCTCGAGCGCGACCGGGAACTGACGGCGCTCGCCGCAGCCTTGTCGGCCCTGCGCGGGACGGCGGACGAAGGGCCGAACGCGCCACGGGGAGGACTGCTCGCCTTCACCGGATCGGCCGGGCTGGGCAAGACGAGGCTCATGGCGGAAGCGCGCGCCCTGGCCCAGGCCCAGGGCTTCACGCTGCTCTCCGGCCGGGGCGGGGAGAAGGAGCGGGATCTGGCGTTCCATGTGGTGCGCCAGGTCGTCCAGCCCGCACTGGCGAGCATGGGCGCGGCGGAGTGCCGTGCGTTCCTGGGGAGCTGGTACGACGTCGTCGCCGGGGCGCTCGGGATGGAGGCCACGGACCCCGACAACATGCCGGACCCGACCGGAGTGCGCGACGGTCTCGACTGGGTGATGACCCGGCTGACGGTGATGAACGCGCCCGTCGTGCTGCTCCTGGACGATCTGCACTGGGCCGATGCCCAGTCCCTCGGCTGGCTCACCTCGTTCGCCTCCCGCACCGAGGACCTTCCGCTGCTGATCGCCGCCGCCTACCGGCCCGACGAACTGCCACCCGAGGCGTCCCCGTTCCGTACGCTGCTCGCGCGGCACGGCAACCGCTCGTACTCCCTGGCGCCGCTCTCCTCCGCGGGCGTGGCACGGATCGTCAGGGAGGAGGTGGGTCAGGAGGCGGAGGACGAGTTCTGCGAGGAGTGCTGGGCGGTCACCGGCGGCAGCCCGTTCGAGGCCGTCGAACTGGCCATCAGGCTCGGTGAGCGCAAGGTCAGGGGCACACCGTACGAGCTGCCCGCGATGCGCCATCTCGCGGCGGCGGTCAAGGGCCCGGGACTCATCGAGCGGCTGGAACAACTCGACACCAGCACGGTCCGCTTCGCGCAGGCCGCGGCCGTGCTCGGCGCGCCCTTCGCACCGGAACTCGCCGCCACCATCGCGGTGATCGGCAGCGAAGCGGCCGTGGAGGCCGTCGAGCGACTGCGCGCCGCCAGGATCCTGTCCGACGACCAAGGGCCGCACGGCGACCTGGAGTTCGTGCACCCGCTGATCGCCACGACGATCTACCGGTCGATCCGCCCCTCCCTGCGGATCGGTCTGCACAACGCCGCCGCGGTGGCCGTCCGCGCGGCGGGGCTCGGACCCACCGCCGCCGCCCGGCATCTGCTGGAGGTGCCCTGCGAGGGCAACTTCGAGGCCGTCGCCTGTCTGCGGCAGGCGGCGCGCGCATACCTGCGCGCCGGAGCACCTGAGGCCGCCCGCCGACTGCTCAGCCGCGCGTTGCAGGAGCCGCCCAGCCCGGAGGACCGCGCCGAAGTCCTCCATGAACTCGCCTGCTCCACCTTCCTGATCGAACCGACCGCCACCGTCGGGCTGCTGCGGGAGGCGCTGGCGGAACCGGGCGTCGACCCCGACCTGCGCGCCTCCATCGTCTACCGGCTGGCCCAGGCGCTGGCCCACACCGATCGCATCGAGGAGGCCGCGACCGTGGCCGCCGAGGAGGCCCGGCAGGCGTCCAACCCCCGCGTCAAGCTGCGCATGCAGGCCGATCATTTCGTCTGGAGCATGTTCCGGGCCGACGAGCCCGACTCGTCCGCCCGTTCCCGCAGGCTGACCCGGCTGGCCGAGCGACTGACCGGCCGCGGCCTCGAGGAGCGTTACATCCTGGGGCTACGGGCCTGGGACGCCCTGGTGTGCGGCGAGTCCCGGCGCTCCGTCCTCGCCTGCGCCGAGGAGGCCCTGCGCGGCGGTATGAGCTGGACCGAGGAGAACCGCGGCTTCGAGGTCCCGGTCTCCGTCGCCATGTTGTTCATGTACGGCGACCAGCCGTGCCGCGCCGAGGAACTGTTCACCAAGGGCATGGCCGAGTGCGAGCGCAAGGGCTGGCGCGGCTCCCATCTGGCCGTGGGCCAGACCCTGTTCGGGTACATCCGCTACCGCCGGGGATGCCTGACCGAGGCCGAGAACTGGGTCCGCGAAGGACTGCGCACCGCCCAGCGGGTGGAAGGCGCCGTCCCCGCCCAGTGGTTCGCCATCGGCATCCTCGTGCAGACCCTGCTCGCCCGCGGCCGGACCGCCGACGCACGTCGGCTCGCGGACTCCTACCGGTACGGCGAGATCGTCCCGAACGCCGTCATCTACCCCGACCCCCGCACCGTCTACGCGGAGTTGCTGATCGCAGAGGGCCGCCGCGAGGAGGCGGTGCGGCTGCTGACGGGGGTGGGGGAGCGGCTGGACGCCCGGGGCTGGCGGAATCCCGGCTGGTGCTCCTGGCAACTCGACCTGGCGGGCGCACTCGCCCCGACCGCACCGGAGCGGGCGACCGCCCTGGCCCGGGACGCCGTCCAACGGGCCCGCGACTTCGGCGCGGCCTCGGTGATCGGCCAGGCCCTCTACACCGAGGCCCGGGTGACCAGGGGACCGGCCGCCCTCGACCTCTACGAGGAGGCAGTGGAGCAACTCCTGAAGTCACCGGCCTCCTACGACCTGGCCCGGGCCCTGGTCGGCCACGGTGCCGCGCTGTCCCGCAACGGCCGTGTCCAGGAGGCCGCCGACCGGCTCTACCAAGGACTGGAGGCCGCCGTCCACTGCGGCGCCGAGTCGTTGGCCGTGCAGGCGAGGAACGAACTGGCCGCGGCCGGACTCCGTCCCCTGCCCCTGCGCTACCCCCAGACCGACACCCTCACCACCCAGGAACGCAAGGCCGCCGAAATGGCGGCCCTGGGACACCCGTTGGCCGTGGTCGCCAAGGACCTCCACTTCACCGAGCAGGGCGTACGTCAGCTGCTGTCCGCCGTCTACCGCAAGATCGGCACCGACGCGACCGGCCTGGCGCGGGCCCTGGAGACGTTTCCCCGGGCACGCGGCTGACCGGGCGGGGCGGCAGCGCGCCGAAGGGCCTCAGAGGGCTGGCCGTTGGGCAGCGCCTCGCATCTGGTCCAGGAGCACGCGTTCCGCATCGGTGAGCTGAGGTCCCTCAAGGGGTGGACGCAGAGGTCCCACCAGGGCGGTCAGCAGCACGCGAGGTGTGACGAGGGACGTGGGCGCCGCCTGGAGAGCGAGTACGTCGGTCAGGGAGGTCGCCGCGTGGAAGGACCCGGTGGCCGTGCGGGACAGGCGACTGACGTAGCGGTGCAACAGCCGGTCGGCGACCGTCGGTCGCTTGCCGGTGGTGGTGGGGAAGTGGATGTCCTGTCCCACCGCGAGCGCCCACGCGGTGTCGACGCGGCGGGCGATGGCACGCTGGGCACGACGGGCGAGGCCGGGTACCAGGCCGGTGGCCAGCTCGTCGCGCAGGGCGACGGCGCCCTGCGCGGCCACCGACATGCCGTGTCCGTACAGGGGGTTGAAGGCGGCGGCGGAGTCTCCCAGCACCACCAGCCCCTCCGGCCACGGTGTGAGGCGTTCGTAGTAGTGGCGTCGGTTGGCGGTGCCGTGGGTGACGCGGACGTCGGTGAGTGGTTCGGCATGCCGCAGCAGGTCCGCCATGAGGGGGTGGCGCAGGGTGCGGGCGAAGGGTTCGAAGGCGTCCGGCTGGCTGGTGGGCTGGCCACCGGGGGCTCCCATCAGGCTCACGTGCCAGCGATCCCCTTCGATGGGCAGGATTCCACCGGCATTGCCGGGCCGGGGCAGGCTCGGGTCGGCCTGCACACCGATCACGGGCCAGCCGCGGGTGGGAACGGGAGCGCGGTAGAAGCGGCTGGCGTAGACGAGCCCGGAGTCGATGTGGTCCGAAGCCAGGTGGGTGATGCCGAGCCGGGCCAGCCACTGGGGAGTGCGGGAGGCCCGTCCGGAGGCGTCGATGACGAGGTCGGCGCGCAGGTCGAAGTCCGTGTTGTCGGCATCGCGGAGACGTACGCCGGTGATCCGGTGGCGGGTGCCGAGGAGCCCGATGGCTTTCGTATGGCTGCGGACGGTGACACGGGGGTCCTTGAGTACCTGTTGCCGGATGATGTGGTCGGTCAGGTCGCGGCTGGCGGTGATCAGGTAGTGGGTGGCGCGTTTCCAGCGCCGGTACCAGCCTTCGGGCGAGTAGATGACCATGTTGGTCGTCTCGGGTATGCGGTTCGCCCCGGCGGCCAGCAGCAGGTCGATGCTGCCGGGCAGGAGGGCCTCGATGGCCTCGGCGCCGCCGGTCTGCAGGAAATGGATGTGCGCGGCCTGGGGCACACCGGTTCGCGGCTCAGGTCCATCGGGCAGTTCGTGGGCCTCGATGATCTCCACGGAGCCGACGTGCCGTGCGAGGGCGGCCGCGGCGAGCATGCCGGCGATACTGCCCCCGATGACGACCGCACGTGCGGGGTGGTGGCGGGTGGCCTCACTCATGATGGGCTGCTTTCTGCGAAGGCACGGAGTGCTGACTGAGGTTTCGTGCGGTGGGTGAAGCGAGCGCCTGCGACAGGAGAACGAGATCGTGCGCCCGCCACGGCAGGGAATGCGTGGCGTCCGGCAGGTGCCCGGGCGTGGACCGCTGCCGCTCGCGGGCAACGAGGATCATGGCGGCATCCGCGGTGACCGCGGCACGGGAGTCCGCCTCGCCGTTACGGAGCGCCGAGTGGTAGGCGGCCTCGCGAATGGCGGGGTCGTAGTACGGGGCCAGGGCGAGCAACACGTCGTAGAGAGTCGTCTTCCTGCCGGTCAGCAGCACGGCCGGGGGTGTTCGCCACCACGGCAGTGAGACGCGGACGGCGCTGGGAGTGGGCACGTTCCGCAGGGTGCGCCACAGGGGCTGGAGCTGCCGTAACTGCCGTAGGACCCGGGTGGTCTCGGCGGCGCGCGGGCCGATGAGCGGGATGGCGAAGCCCAGTGCCCCGAGCAGACAGGCGGGAGCGGCGAGCAGGGGGGAGACCTGGTCCACCAGGTAGTCCAGGTCGTGTCCCGTCCATCGGGCGGTCACACCGGTCAGCCTGATGACGTCGTAGCAGACGATGATCAGGTAGGCGGGTGCGAGGATCCGCAGGCCTGCCCGGAGTGATCCGTCCACTGCGCCGGACCATCGCCAGCACAGGGTGCTGGCGATGGTCATGGTCACGCCCTGGGCGACCAGGTAGAGGACGATCATTTCCCGTAGGAACGGCGTGGTGGCGTAGTAGGCGTCGAACAGGGTGGGTTGCTCGACGGGGGCCTCCCCGGCCCAGAACAGGGCGACGACGGCGAGAGCGGTGAGGCCGTAGGCGGTCATGCACAGGCGGGTGGAGCGCCGGGTCTGCTCCGGAGGTGCCGACCGCCAGTTGATGATCAGTACGAGGCTCGCTCCGGAGAACACGATCGTCATCGCGTAGACGACGGGAGCGGCGATGTTCGGTATCCCGGTGAGCCGGTTGAGTCCGACGATGGAATCCGGTGCGGCGAGGATCATGAGCCAGGCCGCTGAGAAGAGCAGCAGGCAGGCGGCGCGCAACAGGGTGTCGTGGCGTCTGCGGACCAGCGCGGGAATCTTCAGTGCGCAGACCAGGAGAAGGACGCCCCCGCTGAGGTAGAAGCCGAGGTTGCTCGGTCCGGATGTCACCTTGTCGCAGCTCTCTGTGGGGTGGCCGGGGGTGGGGCGCTCTGCGGCGGCGGGGGTCAGTCCTGGTGGAAGCGGTGTGCCATGGAAGCCTGGATGCGCCCGGCGAGATGGCGCGGGCCGACGGGATCGCGGGCTTTCAGCACGGCTCGCACATCGGTGGCGAAACGGAAACCGAAGCGCTCGGCTTCGAGTTCCTCCTCGAGTCGGCAGTCATCGGTACGTGCGGCGAAGTGCAGGCCGAGGTCCGTGCGACCGGTGGCCGACTCGGCGGTTCCCGCGGTGATGGCGGAGAGCACCGCTTGGAGTTCGGCCCGCATCGCGGCCTTGCCGGTGTCGGCACGGGACGCGGTGGACCCGTTGCGGCCGTGCCCCTGGAACATGTGCCATGCCTCGTGACCGATGATCACGAGTTGGTGCTCGGGGTCGGTGTTCTTCTCATAGACGATCAGGTCGTGGCTGGTGCGGTCGATCCACACGCCGCTGGCTGTGGCGGGCGGGAACGCTGCCGCCTGTAATCGGACGGTCCGCCCCCGTACCTGAGCCAGGGCCTGCCCTATCGCGGGAATCACGTCCCGGTCGTCGGCCGGCAGACGCAGGGCGCGGATGAGCCGGGTGCTGAACCGCCGCATCTGCCTCGGTCCCGTACTCACTGATCCTCTTCACTGTCGTCGAGTTCCAGCAACGCCTCCAAGGTGGCGTTGAGTACCTTCCATCGTTCCGGTGGGAGGCGCCCGGCCCTCCGCAGGGCGACACCGCGAACGTCGCCGTACCCGGTCAGCAGGGCGGCGGCCAGAGGGTCGACCGCGGTTCCCGCCCTGTCCGATGCCGACTGCAGCGTGGTGACCAGGGGCATCAGAACGCGGTTGAGAGCGTCGGCGGCAGGCGCGGTGAAGAACGCCTCTTCCCCTTCGACACGGAAGAAGCCCACCAGACCGTGCAGGAGTTCGACGCTGGGGACCTTCTGACCGGAGCAGACTTGCCGTGCCCAGTAGGCGGAGACGCCCAGTTGCCGGGAGATGCTGCCGACGAGGTCCGACATGCGCTGCCCGGTGCGCTCCAGATGGGCGTTCGCGAGGGTCTGGATCCGTTCCCGCACCCGGTCGTTGACCGTGTCGTCGGGCGGCTCGTCCCCTCGCAGGAGAGCACGGATCTGCCAGTGAGGAAGGGCCGTTCGGGCGGCCAGCTCCTTCAGGTCGAGCAGTTCGGACCGCTCGATGCCCCGCTCGGCCGTCAGCGCCTCGAGACGCTCGAGCGTCACTCGCAGCGTGGGGGCAGAGTCCACTGGTGCGCTCCCAGGGGTGAGCGGCGAAGGAGGGTGCGTGTGCGCAACGCACCCTAGCGGGTTCCTCCGTCGGCTTTCAACGAACGTTTACCGCGCATTTCGTTCGTTGCCGCGGCGTCATGTCCTGGCCGGGGCGGCGCTGATGCTGTTCGGGCCCCCGGGCGGGTCACCGCGTGCCGGTGTGGGCGAGGAGGCGGTGCAGCAGGTGTGCGGCCGTGATCACGCCGAGCAGTTCCGTGTGGTCCTTCGTCCGCATCGCCACCGCCACCACCGGGCTGTGCACCCGTGCCATCAGCGCGGCCACCTCCAGCGCGGTGTCGTCGGGGTCGGCGATGGGCGGCGGCGCCGCGGTGCGGGACAGGCAGTCGCCGACGCGGCGGCCCACCAGGGCCCGGCAGAGCAGGTCGGCGTGCGCCTCGTCGACCACGGCGGCGAGGGCGGGGTCCTCCACGACATAGCCCGGCACCAGCATCTTGACCATCTCGGCGGCGGGCAGGATCGCCTTCGGCGCCCCGCGCTCGTCGAGCACCAGCAGGCCCGGCAGGCTGTGCTCGGCCATCAGCCGGGCCGCCTCCAGGGCGTCGCTGTGGACGTCCACCGTCTCGTAGTCGACCGCCAGCTCACGGGCACGCATGGCGCCCTCCTCAGCACCGGGGACGTGTCGGGATTCAGCGTCGTACACCGGTGAGCGCTCGGGCCAGGGGTGTGACGCCCCTGGTTGGCGCGGGGCACGCACGGTGCCGTTCGGGGCGGGCGGGAGCACACTGGAAGGGTGCCGTCGGTGCTCACAAGGGGGTGTCGGCCGATGCCTGCGTCACGGGCTGCCAGGGTGCGGCTGTGGCGATGGCGGCGCAGTCCGCTGCGGCGGCGCTGCGACGTCATCGAGGCCTGGGTCGTGCTGCTCGGCTGGGTGTTCGCCCTGCTGGGCGGCGTACTGGCGGGGCTGGCGGCGGCGTACGCGGTGCAGGGGGCGGCCGACGCGCAGCGGGCGGAGCGCCGTCAGGTGACGGCCGAACTCGTCGAGGACGCGGGGGACCAGTTGCCGTCCCGGGTGCCGACCGACTACCGGGTGTGGGCGACGGTCCGCTGGATTGGCCCCGACGGCGCCACCCACACCGACGAGGCACGCGTACCCGCGAAGAGTCCGGAGGGCAGAGAGGTCACCGTGTGGACCGACCGGGGTGGTGAGATCGCCGCCGCGCCGCTCAGCGTGGCCGAGGTCAAGCTGCACATGGCCGCGGGCGGAGTGCTGACCGCGCTCGGCGCCGGAGGAGTGGTCCTGGTCGGCGTATGGCTGGTGCGGCTCGGGCTGGAGCGGCAGCGGATGGCGCAGTGGGAGGCGGACTGGGAGCGCTTCGACACCCCCCGTGGATGGAAGACCGGGTGAGGGGCAGCGGGTGAGGGGCTGCTGCGCCGGGTGGTCCGGCACAGCAGCCGCGGGCGTCAGGCCAGGGCGAAGTAGCGCAGCCACACGTACACGGCCGCGAGTCCCACCGTGACGACGGTGACGACCAGGCCGTACTTGGTGAACTGCCAGAAGGAGATCGGCTGGCGGTTGCGCTCGGCGATGCCGAGGACGACGACGTTGGCGCTGGCGCCGATCGCGGTGGCGTTGCCGCCGAGGTCCGCGCCGATGGCCAGGGCCCACCACATCACGTGGTCACCGCCGCCGCCCATGGACTCCACCAGGTCGGAGGTGATCGGGGCCATGGTGGCGACGTAGGGGATGTTGTCGACGATGCCGGACAGTGCGGCGGAGGCGCCGAGGAGCAGCATCGAGCCGCCCAGTTCGTTGTCGCCGATGGCGTCGGCGAGGGTGTTGGAGACCTCGCCGATGACACCGGTCTCGATCAGACCGCCGATCATGATGAACAGCCCGGCGAAGAACGCCAGCGTCGGCCACTCCACCTCGCGCAGGACGTCACCGGTCTGCACGGTGGAGACCGCGACGAGGAGCCCCGCGCCGAGCAGGGCGACGACGCTGGGCTCGTAGTGCAGTACGGGGTGCAGGACGAACCCGGCGACGACGAGGGCCAGGACGACCAGGCCCTGGATCAGCAGCCGGGGGTCGCGGATGGCCTCGCGCTCCTCCAGCGCCATGACCTCGGCGGCGCGCTTCTCGTCGTAGCGGAACGCGCTGCGGAACAGGAAGCGGCACAGGGCGACCAGGACCAGGATCAGCACCGCGGACAGCGGGGCCATGTGCACCAGGAAGTCGTTGAAGGTCAGGCCCGCGCGGCTGGCGATGATGATGTTGGGCGGGTCGCCGACCAGGGTGGCCGCGCCGCCGATGTTCGAGGCGAGCACCTCGGCGAT
The DNA here is from genome assembly GCF_042796855.1 of Streptomyces sp. NPDC057877. Lineage (NCBI taxonomy): Bacteria > Bacillati > Actinomycetota > Actinomycetes > Kitasatosporales > Streptomycetaceae > Streptomyces > Streptomyces sp. NPDC057877. Next base: position 294,716 of record NZ_JBHVMS010000001.1, on the reverse strand, counting down.
CAGGAAGGGGGCCGCGGGCAGCGCGAGCCGCTCACAGACCAGCAGGGTCACGGGGGCGACGAGGAGCACGGTGGTGACGTTGTCGAGCAGCGCGGAGGCGAACGCGGTGATCACCACGAGCATCACCATGACCCGGAAGGGTTTGGCGCGCGCCCGCTTCACCGACCAGATCGCCAGGTACTCGAACATGCCGGTCTTCTTCAGCACGCCGACGATCATCATCATGCCCAGGAGCAGGAAGATGACGTTCCAGTCGACGCCCGAGTGCTCGGAGTAGAAGGCGGACTTGTCGTCGGTCGCGCCGATGGCCAGCATCAGCGCCGCGCCGCCGAGCGCGGCGGCCACGCGATGGATCTTCTCGCTGATGATCAGGGCGTACGCGCCTACGAAGACGACGATCGCCGCCCAACTGTGCCAGTCGTTCACGATTCTCCGACGTGTCGTGTCGTCGGGCGGCGGCCGGATCGGCCACCGCCCGTCCGTACGGGGCTGGTGCGGAAGCGCCTGGGTGTCAGGCGCCGACCCGCTCGGTCTCGCCCTCCGGGGAGGTGCGGGGCGCCGGGGTGCCGCCGGGGACTCCGGCCAGGTCGTCGACGTGGAAGAGGCGGGCGATCGGCACGTCCGTGGAGCTGTGCGCGACGATCGAGAAGGCGATGCACACGGCGATGAGGGTGAACGCCTCCTCACCCTGGGGGATACCGGCCTGGAGGACCAGCAGCCCGTACACCACCGAGGCGAAGCCCTTCGGGCCGAACCAGGCCGCGACCAGCTTCTCCTGGCGGGTGAAGCGGGTGCCGACCAGCGACAGCAGCAGCGACGCCGGGCGGATCAGCACGATCGCCAGGACCACCGCGACGTAGCCGCCGAAGGACAGGTCACCGAAGAGTGACGGCGTGAGCAGCGCGCCGAACACCAGCAGCGCCGCGAACTTCGCCAGCTCCGCCAGCGCCTCGCCGAGCGGCTCGAACGCCTCCTTCGCCTCCGGCGAGTACGCGGTGAGCACGGCACCCGCGGAGAACGCCGCCAGGTAGGGGTTGGCGTGCGTCAGGTGGCAGGTGGCGTACAGGATCACGCCGATCGCCAGCGGCAGCAGCGGCTGGAGCTTGGGCTCGGCGCCCAGCAGCCGGAACCGGACCAGCGCGATGACGGCCAGCGGCAGCACGACACCGAAGACCAGGCCGAGCACCAGCTCCAGCAGGATCATCGACAGGTCGGACTCCACGTGCCCGCGGGTCGGACCGGCGGCGGCGATGAAGATGAGGACCACCGGCAGGGCGAGCCCGTCGTTGATGCCGCTCTCCACGTTCAGCAACTGCCGCAGCTTCGCCGGGACTTCCTTGCGCCCGACGATCGCCGAGGCGAACACCGGGTCGGTGGGCGCCAGGACCGCGCCGACCAGGAACGACGTCGTCCAGTCCAGGCCCACCAGGAAGTGCGTGACCAGCGTCATGCCGATGAACGCGAGCGGCATGCCGAGGCCCAGCGCACGCGCCGGGTTCTTCCAGTTCTCGCGCAGCTTGGGGAACGAGACGTGCATACCGTCCGTGAACAGCACCGCGAACAGCGCCAGGTCCGCCGTGACCGACACCATCTCGCTCTCGGGCGTGATGTGGATCAGACCGAGGAACCCGTCGCTGACCAGGGCCCCGCCCACGAGGAAGAGGAACGACGTCGACAGGACGGTCCTCGCGGCCAGACCTGACAGCAGCACCGCGATGAGCAGCGCCACTCCGAAAACCACGACGAGCACCATGGCCTGGACCCCCGATCGGCAAAGAGACTTCTGTCAAGACCGCCGACCAGGCTTCCCGGCACACCGCTGGGAACCCTACACGGTCTTTACGCGGCATTGACAGGTCACCGGCGTGCACTCTGGGTGTACGTTCGTTGCCGGGATCCGGCATGGTGGCCGCCCGCGGTGCTGCCGCGCCGGGGCCTGAACGGCGGGGTGCGCCGGTCGGCATGCTGCCGTCATGGTCCGTGTGCGTCACACCGTGTTCGTCGAAGCCGTGCCCCGTGCCTGGTTCATGGCGGCCCTCTCCTTCCTGGTCGAACTGGCCGAGGACAGCCGCGTCGAGGCCGGGCGCGTCGTCCTGCCGGACGGCGCCGCCGTGCCGGACCTACGGCTCACCACCGGGCGGCATCTGCGGCCCGGGGCGGTGTACGCCGACGACGAGGGGGCCGCCCGCGTCACGGTCCGCGCGTGGGACCGGCGGCGCGGGCTGGGGCTCGACCTCGACGCCACCAGCCCCGACGGCACCCTCCACCTCGAGGGCGCGCTGCGCGGCCCCGACCGGCCACGCCTGATCAAGGTGACGGGCGAGGCGGCGGGCACCCGCGTCTGGCCGTCGCTGCTGCGGGCGCGGGGCGGGGTCACGCTGCGGCCGGAGGACTGGTGGACGGCGTTCGACCGTGGCCGCAAACCGTCCGGCCCGCCCGCGCGGGCCCGCCTCGACCACCGGCTGGCCCGCGCGGAGGTGGGGGCGATGCCGGTACGCCGCGCGGCCGACGGTCGTTGGGAGGTCCGCGTCACCGTCGTCCTGCGGGGCCGCGGCGTCCTGCGTCCCTTCGCGGCCGTCGCCCTCCGGCTGGCCGGTGCGCGGCTGCGGCGGGCCGTAGTCCGGGGCCTCGACGACGCCGCCGCGCAGTGGAACGACGAGGTGCCGAAGCTCGTCGCCGAGGACCCGGCCGCGCTGCGGGAGAGGCTCACCGCCGCGCCCGGCGACGACCCCTCCAAGTAGCCGTCCTGACACGCTCTTAGCGGCTGACCGGCATACAGAACCCGGCGAACACTGCCGGGATCCGGCAATGCGCAGCGGGCGTCCCGGCGGCCAGCATGGGATCGGACAGGCACGGCGGACGACGCCGATGCCGTACACCGGCAGTGCGGGAGAGGGGGCTCGAGGAGCATGCGGACGTTCCTGGCAGCCGCCACGGGCCTGCCCACCCTGCTGCTGACCGCCGCCCTGGTCGTCGTCGTGTGCTTCTGGCTGCTGGTCGCCCTGCGGCTCACCACCGTCCACACCTTCGACACGGACGTGGACCTGGGCGCGTGGGGCCTGGGCGGGGTACCGGTCGCGGTGGCGTTCTCGCTGCTGACCGTGATCGCCTGGGGCCTCTCCGTCGGAACGGCCGTCCTGCTGGCCGACCTTGTGCCCGCCGGTGCGGTGGCCGGGCTGCTGCGGCTGCTGACCTTCGCCGGTGCGGTGCTCGTCGCGTGGCGGGCGACGCGGGGGCTGGCGCGGCGGACGCGGCCCACTGAGGGACGCGCTGGTGCGGGGGCGGTCGTGCCAAGCACCGGGACAGGGACCGCCGTGCCAAGTACTGGCACAGGGACCGTCGTGCCAAGTACCGGCACGGAGACCGTCGTGCCAAGTACCGGGACAGGGACCGTCGTGCCAAGCACCGGCACAGGGACCGCCGTGCCAAGCACCGGCACAGGGACCGCCGTACGAAGCACCCGCACAGACACCGCCGCAGCGAACACCGCCGCAGGAAGCGCCGTACCACCCCCCGCCGAACCAGCCGGTGAACCCTCGCGGCCCACCCCGCACGACCACCACCACCGGGCCGCCTGAGCGCACCCCGCTTCCGCCGACCCCGGCACACCCCCGCTTCCACCCGGCCGTCCGGCACCCCCTGCCCCGGCCGCCGAAGGCCCCGGCCCCGTCCGGCCTTCCGTGACTTCCTGAGAGGGACCCGCATGACCACCGGCCTTCTGGACACCGGTTCCTACGACGTGCTGCGCGACCGGCTCACCGCACAGGCCCGCGAACTGGCCCGGCGTGCCGAGCGGCTCAACGCCCGCCGGATCGAGGAGTTCGGCGCCACCCGGCTCGAACTCACCGGAACCGGGCGGCTGCGCACCGAGCAGCCGTGCCTGCCCCGGGACGTCGTCGCCATCGGCGACCGGCTCCTGTTCGGCCGCAACGCCTCCCTCGCCCTGAAGGCGGAGCCCGCCGTCGCGGACGTGCTCGGGCTCTACGACCGCGATCTGGACCCGCTGCCCGAGGACGCCGTACCGGGACTGCTCGACGACCCCGCCTTCGGCCGTGAGTTCGCCGCCCTGCACCGCTACTACCGGCAGGCGAGGCTGCTCCAACTGCGCCGCGTCGAGGGCAGGTTGCTGGCCGTCTTCCAGACGGGGGAGAAGGCCGCCGACATCCGCGTCCTGCGCTGGGCGGTCGCCGACGACGACTCGGTGACCTTCCTCGACGCCCGTGGCGAGCGCGACCACGTCCTGCCGGACGCCCATGACGTCCAGTGGACCGAGGCGACCCGCGAGGACCACGTCCTCGGCCGCCACCCCCATGTCGCCGTCCAGGGCGAGGTCTACGTCGACACGCTCGGCGGCACCCTCACCGTCAAGGCCGACGACGACACCGACACCGGCGAGGGCGTCCACGCCGAACCCGTCGACGAGCCGCTCCAGTCCCTCGCGGACGCCGACATCGCGCACGCGCGCGTGGGCGCCCTGATCCTGCTGCGCGTCCGCCCCTACAAGGAGACCGCGGACCGCTACCTGGTCTTCAACACCCTCACCAAGACCGTCGTCCGCCTCGACGGCATCGGGCAGGCCTGCCGTCGGCTGCCCGAGGACCAGGGCATCGTCTTCCCCGGCGGCTACTGCCTGGACAGCGGCGCCCACAGGACGTACGACCTCGACACGGACGGCCTGGAGTTCGAGCGCGAGGTGCGCTCACCCAACGGCGAGGACGTGCTGTTCGCGTTCCACGCGCGCGGGGCGGGACGGAGCCTCCTGCTGCCGTACAACATGATCCGCAAGGAGGTCGCCGCCCCGCTGTCCTGCCACGGCTGGGCGCTGTTCGACGACGGCACGCTGATGGTGCTGCGCGCCGGGGGAGACGAGCCCGCGCGGGTGCACCCGCTCCAGCTGTGGCGCTCCCCGTACGTCTCCGACACGCACGCCGCCGCCACGCCCACCGGGAGCGGACCGCTCGCGCGGATCGGCAACGCCGACCTCGTGCGCGGCGTCTCCGACTGTCTGTCCCTGACCCGCGCCGCCGCGGACAGCGGCCCGACCACCGAGATGTACGAGGCGCTGATCGCCGCCTGCGCCCGCGCGGCCGACGCCCACCACTGGCTGGGCGACACCGAACTCGGTGACCTGCGCACCCCGTTGGCAGCGCTGCGGGACACCGCCGAGCAGGTGCTGGCCGAGTTCGAGACCGTCCAGGCCCTGACCCGGCAGGCCGCCGACGCCCTCGACGAGGCCGACGCACGCATCGCCGCCGTGGTGCGCCGACTGCGCGGTGAGGCGCCCCGCGAGGCCGCGGCCTGGGTGACCGGACTGACCGAACTGCGCCATGCCCTCGGCCACCTGCTGACCCGCAAGGAGATGCGGTACGCCGACACCGCCCGGATCGACGAGCTGGCCGGGGCCGCCGAGGCCGACCTCGCCGCCTTCGGCCGTCGCGCGGTGGCCTTCCTGACCCGCGAGGACGCCTTCGCCGCCCAGCACCAGGACATCGAACAGCTCGTCGCGGACGCCGAGGCGGTCACCACCGTCGCCGAGGCCGCGCCCCTCGCCGCCCGCCTGGACGGACTCGCCGACTCCCTGCGCACGGTGACCGAGGTCGTCGGCGGCCTCGACATCGGCGACACGACCGTCCGCACCACCGTCCTGGAGCGCGTCGCCGAGACCCTCGGCGGCGTCAACCGCGCCCGCGCCACCCTCGAGGCCCGCCGCCGCACCCTCGTCGACCAGGAGGGCCGCGCCGCCTTCGGAGCCGAGTTCGCGCTGCTCGGGCAGGCCGTCACCGGCGCGCTCCAGGCCGCAGACGGTCCCGAGGAGTGCGACGCCCAACTGGGGCGGCTGCTCGTCCAGATCGAGGACCTGGAGTCCCGCTTCGCGGAGTTCGACGACTTCCTCGCCGAACTCGCCGACCAGCGCGCCGAGGTGTACGAGGCGTTCTCCGCCCGCAAGCAGTCCCTCGCCGACGCCCGCGCCCGGCGCGCCGAACAGCTCGCCGCCTCCGCCGCGCGGATCCTCGAGACCGTCGCCCGCCGCGCCGCCACGCTCCCCGACGCGGACGCCGTCGCCGCCTACTTCTCCTCCGACCCGATGCCCGCCAAGGTCGGCCGCATCGCCGGGGACCTGCGCGCGGCTGGGGACCAGGTGCGGGCCGAGGAACTGGACGGCCGCCTCAAGGCCGCCCGGCAGGAGGCCGTCCGGGCCCTGCGCGACCGCACCGACCTCTACGGCGACGACGGCCGCACGCTCCGCCTCGGCCGCCACACCTTCGCCGTCAACACCCAGCCCGTCGACCTCACCCTGGTCCCGCACGGCGACGGTCTCGCCCTCGCCCTCACCGGCACCGACTACCGCGCCCCCGTCACCGAGGCGGCGTTCCCGGACCTCGCCGCCACCCGCCCCTTCTGGAACCGCCACCTGCCGTCGGAGTCCCCGGAGGTGTACCGCGCCGAGCACCTCGCCGCCCGCCTGCTCGCCGAGCACGGCCCCGACGCCCTGGCCCAGTGCGCCGACCTGCCCGCCCTGGTCGGCGACGCGGCGCGCACGGCGTACGACGAGGGCTACGAGCGCGGCGTCCACGACCGTGACGCCACCGCCATCCTCACCACCGTGCTCCGGCTGTACGACACCGCCGGGCCCCTGCGCCACGAGCCCGCCGCCCGCGCCGCCGCCCAGCTGTTCTGGGCACACGGCACCAGCGCCGAGGCCCGCGCCGACTGGCGGCGCCGCGCCGTCTCGCTCGCCCGCGCCCGCGACACCTTCGGCCCGACGCCCGCCCTCGACGCCCTCCGCTCCGAACTGGCCGCCGCGATCGGCGCCTGGGGCCCGGGCCCCGGCCTGCCCGAGCCCGCCGCCGACTACCTCTTCGACGAGCTGACCGGCGCCCCCGAGGGCTTCGTCCTCAGCGCCGCCACCCGCACCCTGCTCGACAAGTTCCGCCGCACGGTCGGCGCCCCGGCCTACGACGACGACCTCACCTCTCTCGACGACCTCGACGCCCGCCGCCAAGTGGTCGAGGCCTGGCTCACCGCCTACGCCACGGCCACCGGCACCGACCTCACCCCCGGCGACCTCGCCGAGGCCGTGGCCGCCGAACTCTGCCCGGACCTGCCCCGCCACACCCACGAAGCCCCCCTGACCGCGACCGTGACGAACCTGCTCGGCAGCCACCCACGGCTCACCGGCCGCACCCTGACCGTGCGCGTGGACGAGTTCCTCGCCCGCACCCGCGCCTTCCGCGAGCGGGACACCCCCGCCTTCCGCGCCTACCAGCGCCGCCGCAGTGAACTGGTCGCCGCCGAGCGCGCCCGGCTGCGGCTGGACGAGCTGCGCCCGCGCGTGATGTCGTCCTTCGTCCGCGGCCGTCTCGTCGACGAGGTGCACCTGCCGCTGATCGGCGACAACCTCGCCAAGCAACTCGGCACCACCGGAGCGGACAAGCGCACCGACACCGGCGGTCTGCTCCTGCTGCTCTCCCCGCCCGGCTACGGCAAGACGACGCTCATGGAGTACGTCGCCGACCGCCTCGGCCTGGTCCTGGTCAGGGTCAGCGGCCCCGCCCTGGGCCACACCGTCACCTCCCTGGACCCCGCCGAGGCCCCCAACGCCACCGCCCGCCAGGAGATCGAGAAGATCAACTTCGCGCTGGCGGCGGGCAACAACACCCTGCTGTACCTCGACGACATCCAGCACACCTCGCCCGAACTGCTCCAGAGGTTCATCCCGCTGTGCGACGCCACCCGCCGGATCGAGGGCGTGTGGGAGGGCTTGCCGCGCACCTTCGACCTGCGCGGCAAGCGGTTCGCCGTCTGCATGGCGGGCAACCCCTACACCGAGTCCGGGAGCCGCTTCCGGGTGCCGGACATGCTCGCGAACCGCGCGGACGTGTGGAACCTGGGCGAGGTGCTGACCGGCAAGGCGGATTCCTTCCCCATCAGCTTCATCGAGAACGCCCTGACCGCGAACCCGGTGCTGGCGCCCCTCGCCGGACGCGACCGCGCCGACCTGGACCTGCTGATCCGGCTGGCCGAGGGCGACCCGGCGGCCCGCGCCGACCGGCTCACGCACGCCTACGCGCCCGCCGAGCTGGAGCAGATCCTCGCCGTACTGCGCCATCTGCTCACCGCCCGCGAGACGGTCCTCGCCGTCAACGCCGCGTACATCGCCTCCGCCGCGCAGTCCGACGAGGCGCGCACCGAGCCGCCGTTCCGGCTCCAGGGCTCCTACCGCAACATGAACAAGATCGCCCAGCGCGTCCAGCCGGTGCTGAACGACGCCGAGCTGGCCGCCGTGGTCGACGACCACTACGCGGCCGAGGCCCGGACCCTCACCTCCGGCGCCGAGGCCAACCTGCTCAAACTGGCCGAGCTGCGCGGCACCCTCACCCCGGCGCGGGCCGAGCGGTGGGCGGAGCTGAAGGCCGCGCACGTACGCGCCCGGGTCCTCGGCGGTCCCGACGACGAGCCGCTCACCCAGGCGATCGCCGCCCTGGGGCTGCTCGCCGACCGGATCGCCGCGGTCGAGTCCGCGATCACGCGCTCCGGCGACCCGCGCCACGCCCCGCGACGGCTGGACCGGTGACGGTCGTGCGGCCGACCCAGCGGCGCGGGGCCGTATCCACGGTAGAAAGGACCCATGCCGGAGCACGAGCACCCCACCGGGGACCTGGACGACGTGGACGCGGTGACGCGCGCGGTGCTGAACGCGTCCCGGCTCCTGGTCGCCGTCTCCGCGCGCTCCCTCGCGGCGGTGGAGGAGAGGGTCACCCTGCCGCAGTTCCGGATGCTGGTGGTGCTGTCCAGCCGTGGGGCCACCAAGCTGGTCGTGCTCGCCGAACTGCTCGGGGTGGCGCCGTCCACGGCGATGCGCATGGTGGACCGGCTGATCGCGGCCGGGCTCGCGGACCGGCAGGTCAACCCGGACAACCGCCGCGAGACGCTGCTACGGCTCACGGCCGAGGGACGCCGTACCGTCGAGGACGTCACCGCCCGGCGCCGCGCGGAGATCGCCCGGATCGTCGAGCGGCTCGCCCCGCGCCAGCGCGCCACCCTCGTCGAGGCGCTGTCCGCCTTCACCGCGGCCGGTGGTGAGCCGCCCGCACCCGCGCCCCCGCACCCGCTGGGCTGGACGGACGGCGTCCTCGGGCACGGCCTCTGAAGCCGCTGCCCGGCACGTTCGCGCGCGCGGGTTTTGCATCATGCAAGGATGGCGGGGGAGCGGCACGGCCGTCACTGCCGGAATTCGGCAAAGGAACCCGAAGACCGAGGAACGCCGGAGGTGGGAGATGCGCATACGGCGCCCCCGTCGGCCACCGCTCCCGGCGGAACCGCATCTCGCGGCCCATGTCACCGCCTCGGTGTGGGGCCCCGCCGAGTTCATCGGCCTGCCTCCCCGGCGGCTGGCCGTGAAGGGCCTGGCCACCGGGGTGCTCGGCGCGGTGCTGGTCGTCGGCGCCGGGATCGCCGGGGCCTGGACGGGGGCGCCGCTGTTCGGCAGTGGTGAGGCGGGACTGCTGGCCGTCGCCGTACTCACCGCGTATCTCGCCACGCTCCGGGCCGGACGGGCGCTGGTCGGCGTGGCCGCCGTGCTCGGTCTCTGCCTCGTGGCCCAGACCCCGCAGGTCGCCGCCGGTGTGGTGCTCGCGGAACGCGGCCAGGTGCGCTCCGCCGTCGTGGTCTCGGTCGAACACGGCGACCAGACCGGCGCCGGGGACGACCGCTACCTGTGCTCGGTCACCGACCGCCACGGCGAACCCCTCGGCGTCCGCATCTGGCGCGGCTGCGGCCCGTCCACCCGCCCCGGAGACGCGCTCGCGGTGGTCTACGACCCCGAGGGCCGCGTGCCGCCCCGGGGCCTGACCGGCGACGTCGCCGAGTGGGGTCCGGTGCGGGGGCTCGCCGCGACGGCCGGGGGGCTGGTGGCGGTGAGCGCGGTGGCGGTGGTGCGGGCGTTCCGGTTGCGGGCGGTGGGGCGGGGGTGAGGCGGGGCCCGCGGATCAGGCCAGCGCGAAGTACCTCAGCCACACATAGCCGAGCGCCAGCAGCACCGTCACCGCGGTGACGATCAGGCCGTACTTGGTGAACTGCCAGAAGGAGATCGGCTGGCGGTTGCGCTCGGCGATGCCGAGGACGACGACGTTGGCGCTGGCGCCGATCGCGGTGGCGTTGCCGCCGAGGTCCGCGCCGATGGCGAGCGCCCACCACATCACGTGGTCGCTGCCGCCGCCCATGTTCTCCACCAGGTCGGAGGTGATGGGCGCCATGGTGGCGACGTAGGGGATGTTGTCGACGATGCCGGACAGTACGGCGGAGCCGCCCAGGAGGATCATGGAGCCGCCGAGTTCGTTGTCGCCGATGGCGTCCGCGAGGGCGGTGGAGACCTCACCGATCACGCCGGTCTCGATCAGGGCGCCGATCATGATGAACAGCCCGGCGAAGAAGGCCAGCGTGGGCCACTCCACCTCCCCCAGGACGTCACCGGTGCGCACCTTGGAGATCGCGACGAGGAGCCCCGCGCCGAGCAGGGCGACGACGCTGGGCTCGTAGTGCAGTACGGGGTGCAGGACGAACCCGGCGACGACGAGGGCCAGGACGACCAGGCCCTGGATCAGCAGCCGCGGGTCGTGGATGGCCTCGCGCTCCTCCAGCTCCATGATCTCGGCGGCGCGCTCCTCGTCGTAGCGGAAGGACTTGCGGAACATCACCCGGCACAGTCCGAGCAGGACGACCACCAGCACGGCCACCAGGGGCGCGAGATGGACCAGGAAGTCGTTGAAGGTCAGGCCCGCGCGGCTGGCGATGATGATGTTGGGCGGGTCGCCGACCAGGGTGGCGGTGCCGCCGATGTTCGAGGCGAGGACCTCGGCGATCAGGAAGGGGACCGCGGGCAGCGCGAGCCGCTCGCAGACCAGCAGCGTCACCGGGGCGATCAGCAGCACGGTGGTGACGTTGTCGAGCAGCGCGGAGGCCACCGCGGTGATCACGACGAGCATGGCCATGACCCGGAAGGGCTTGGCCTTGGCGCGTTTCACCGACCAGATCGCCAGGTACTCGAACATGCCGGTCTTCTTCAGCACGCCGACGATCATCATCATGCCCAGGAGCAGGAAGATGACGTTCCAGTCGATGCCCGAGTGCTCGGAGTAGAAGGCGGACTCGTCGTCGGTCGCCCCGATCGCGAGCATCAGGCCCGCGCCGCCGAGCGCCACGGCGACACGGTGGATCTTCTCGCTGATGATCAGGGCGTACGCGCCTACGAAGACGACGATCGCCGCCCAGCTGTGCCAGTCGTTCACGGTCCTCCGAAGAATTGTTTCTGCTGTGGTGGCGGCACCATGGCGAAGCCGGGCGGAACCTTACCTCGTCCTGATATCAGCTCTCACCTGCGGCGCTGAGCAACCGCTCCAGCAGATGTGAGGCGGTGATCACACCGAGCAGGTGGGTGCCGTCCTTCGCCTTGTCCACCACCGCGACCAGCGGACTGCGGACCTCCGCCATCAGCGCGGCGACCTCCAGCGCGGTGTCGTCCGGCGCCGCGACGGGCGGGGCCGGGGTGGTCCTCGACAGGCAGTCGCGCACCTTGAGCCCGGCCAGGGCCTGGCACAGCCGGTCGGCATGGCGCTCGTCGACCACCGAGGCCAGCGTCGGGTCCTCGATGACGTACCCGGGCACCAGCACCTTGATCATCTGGGAGGCGGGGAGGATCGCCGCCGGACTGCCGTTGTCGTCCACCACCAGCAGCCCCGGCAGCCGGTGCTCGGCCAGCAGCCGCGCGGCGTCGATGGCGTCGCTGTTGACGCCCACCGTCTCGTACTCAACCGCCATGTCACGTGCGCGCATGGTTCGGCCCCACTCTCGTTCTCGTCATCTTCGCGACCGGAAGCGTCGTGCGCTCACGGTATGCCGACCGGCCGCCGCAGGGCGATCGAGGGTGCCGCCCGGCGTCCTGACCCGCCGGACCGACGTGGCCCGCACCGGCTCAGCTCAGCTCGGCGAACGCCTCCACCGCCTGGGTCTTGCCGGTGACGATGATCACGTCACCGCGCTGGACGACCGTCTCGGCCGTGGCGTAGGTGAAGTCCTCGCCGGAGCGCTTGATGCCCACCACCGTCACGCCGAACCTGCTGCGGACCTGGCTCTGGCCGAGCGGTACGCCGGTGGCGACCTCCGGGGCGACGGTCTTGACCAGGGCGTAGTCGTCGTCGAACTGGATGAAGTCCAGCATCCGCCCGGTGACCAGGTGGGCGACGCGTTCGCCCATCTCGTGCTCGGGCAGCACCACATGGTGGACCCCGAGGCGTTCGAGGATCTGGCCGTGCTGGCGGCTGATGGCCTTGGCCCAGATGTTGGGCACATCGGCCTCCAGCAGATTGGTGCTGACCAGGATGCTCGCCTCGATGTCGGTGCCGATGGCGACGACGGCGCTGGTGAACTCGTTGACGCCGAGCTGGCGCAGGGCCTCGGAGTCGGTGCAGTCGGCGACCGCCGCGTGGGTGAGGTCGTCGCTGTACTTCTGCACCAGCCGCTGGTCGGTGTCGATGCCGAGGACGTCCCAGCCGCGTCGCATCAGCTCACTGGCGAGGGACGACCCGAACCGGCCCAGGCCGATCACGGCGACGCGCTGGTCACCACCGCCGCGGGCGGCGTCGGAGCGGCGCTTGCGGCGCCGCTGGCGCAGGGAGTGCAGGTAGTTAGCCAATGATGGGTCGCTCCTCGGGCAGTTCGTAGCGGCGGGTCCGCTCGCGCAGGGCGAGCGCCGAGACCAGGGTGATCGGACCGAGACGGCCGACGAACATCAGGACGATCAGCAGCAGTTCCCCGGCGACCGGCAGATCGGCGGTGATCCCGGCGGACAGGCCCACCGTGCCGAACGCGGAGACGACCTCGAACAGCACGGTCTCCAACTCATGGTCGGTGATGGCCAGCAGGGTGAGGGTGGAGCCCATGACCAGGCCGATGCCGAGCAGGGCGACGGTCAGCGACTGCCGCAGCACATGCGGGGCGAGCCGACGGCCCAGCACCGCGGAGGTGGGCTCGCCGCGCACCTCGGCGAGCATCGCGGCCGCCAGCACCGCGAACGTCGTCACCTTGATGCCGCCCGCGGTACCGGCGCTGCCGCCGCCGATGAACATCAGCACACAGGTCATCAGCAGCGTCGAGGCGTGCAGCGCGCCGATGTCGACGGCGTTGAAACCGGCGGTGCGGGACATCGCGGAGTGGAAGAACCCGTCGAGGACCTTCCCCGCGACCGAGTGCCCGCCGAGGGTGCCCGGGTTGGACCACTCCAGCAGACAGGTCAGCACGGTCCCGGTCACCAGCAGGAACGCGGTGGTGATCAGCGTCAGCCTGGTGTGCAGGGACCAACTCCGGCGTCCGGTGCGGCGTTTGCGGCCGCGGTGCCGCAGCATCTCCAGGAGGACGGGGAAGCCGATGCCGCCCAGGATCACCGCGACGGCGATCGGGAGGGTGACCCAGCCGTCCTGCGAGTACCGGGTGAGGCTGTCGGCGTGCAGCCCGAACCCGGCGTTGTTGAAGGCGGACACCGCGTGGAAGTAGCCGTAGTACGCGGCGTCGCCGACGCTCTCGCCGTACCCGTAGCGGAACCGCAGCGCGAGGACGGCGCCGACCGCGAGTTCGACCGCCAGAGTGGTCCCCGCGACACCGATCAGCACCCGGCGTACGTCCCCGATGTCCAGGCTCTTGGTCTCCGCCTGCGCGGTCAACTGCATGCGCAGCCGCAGCCGCCCCGAGATGAGCAGCGCCAGCAGGGACGCCATCGTCATGATGCCGAAGCCGCCGACCTGGATCATGGCGAGGATGACTCCCTCGCCGAAGCCGCTCCAGTAGGTGCCGGTGTCCACGGTCACCAGACCGGTGACGCACACGGCGGAGGTCGCGGTGAACAACGCGGTCACGAACCCGGCGGCGGCGCGCTGCTCGGTGGCGAACGGCAGGGACAGCAGCGCCGACCCGGCGAGCACCACGAAGGCGAACCCCACCACGACCGCCCGGGCGGGATGCGTGGCCAGCAGCGCCGAGCGCGCTCGAGCCCGCGTCGTCGGTCCCGCCATCACTGCCTTCCCAAGCCGTCCGGTCCGCCGTGCTCCCCGGCTCGGCGAGGGATCCGTCAAGATCCCGGCCGCACACCTTACCTGCAAGTACGTCCCATTGAGGCGCCCACGACACCCGATCCGTCAAGGAGGCGTCAAAGGCCGGTCGAGGGGCGTATGGAACGTGTCAAGGGCTGCCCGGGGGGCGTGGGGCGGGCGTCGGGGAGCCCGCGTCAGAGCGCCCGGCTCGGCCAGTCGAGCAGCCGGGCGCCGATCACCGCGGTCTGCAGCATGTAGCGGTGCGCGGGGTCGGCCGGATTGGCGCCGGTGAGCTTGTGGATGCGCTCCAGGCGGTACGTCAGCGCGCGCACGCTCAGCGACAGGCGGCGGGCGGCCTCGGCGGCGACGCAGCCGGAGTCGAAGTAGGCGGTGAGGGTGTCGAGCAGCGGGCCCGCGCCGCCGCGCGCCGCGCCGAGCGGGCCCAGCGCCTCCCGCACCAGGTCGGCCATCGCCTGCCGGTCCCGGGTGAGCACCGGGTAGACGAGCAGGTCGGCGGCGCGCAGCACCGGGTCGTCGAGACCGAGGCGCCCGGCCAGATCGAGGGTGTTCAGTGCCTCCTCGTACGACTGCACGACCCCGCCGGGACCGGGCTGCGGGCGGCCGATCGCGACCCGGCCGCCGTCGGTGGCGGCATAGGCCTGCTTGGCGAAGGCGGTGAGCACCTGCTCCTGGTCGCCGGGAGCGATGCAGAGCATCCGGCCGTCCTTGGTGGTGAGCAGGATGCTGCGGTCGCCGAAGCGGCCGATCAGCGCCTGCTCCACCTGGCGCAGGACCGGGTCGCCCTCGTCGTACGCCGCCGGGCCCTCGGCGACGGCCACGGCGTGGGCGTGGGACAGCCGCAGCCCGAAGCGTTCGGCACGCTCGGCGAGCCTGCCCAGGTCGCTGCGGCCGTAGAGGAGGTCGTCGATGAACTCACGGCGCGCCGCCTCCTCCTGACGCACGGCCAGCCGCTGGGCCCGCTCGTAGCCCTCGGCGAAGGCGTCCACGGCCTGCTGCATGGCCGCGAGGACGCTGTCGGCGGTGTTGGGGGTGCCCGGCCAGGCGGCACGGGTGGCCGCTAGATGCGCGCCGACCAGCGCCCGCAGCCCGAACCCCGCCTCGGCCGCCCGCTCACCGAGCGCCCTGCGGGACTGGATCTCGTCCCGGGTCAACCGGCGGCCGGTCGCGGAGACTTCGCTCAGGATGTCCGCGTAGCCGTGCAGGTATTCCCCGGGTACGCCCTGTTCCGACACGCCTGCCCCCGTCAAGTGAATGTGCCGCCGACGCCGCCGTACCGGCCACCGGCATGCTGACCTTAATGAAGGCTGCCGGGAACCGGCAATGTGCGGCGGGTGCGGCTGGGGTGCCCGGCTCGCCCGAGGCGCCTACGCGGGCTTCTCCCACACCGACACATGCTGGCGGCTGTCGCTGGTGAACGGCTCGCGGGTCCAGCCGTCCCAGCGTTCGCGCGGCCGGAGTCCGGCGAGTTCGGCCATCAGGTCCAGTTCGGCGGGCCACACATAGCGGAAGGGGATCGACAGGGAGGAGCCGCGGTCGCCCTCCACCCTGATGTGGTGGGAGGTCATGGACTGGGTGGCGATGTCGTACTCGTCGAAGCCGCAGCGGCTCTCGCTGACGTGGAACGGGACGACGGTCTGCCCGGGCGGCAGTCGCCGCAGGTCGGGGACGCCGACCTCGATCACGAAGGTGCCGCCGGGTGCGAGATGGGCGGCGGCGTTGCGGAAGCAGGCGACCTGGGCCGCCTGGGACGTCAGGTTGTTGATCGTGTTGAAGACCAGGTAGGCGACGGAGAACGTGCCCGCCCCCTGAGCCCTGGCCGTCGCGAAGTCGCCGAACGTCACCCCGATCGCGTCACCGCCCGGCTTGGCCCGCAGCCGCGCCACCATCGCCCGGGACATGTCGATGCCGTGCACCGTGACGCCCCGCCCGGCCAGCGGCAGCGCGATCCGCCCGGTGCCGATGCCCAGCTCCAGGGCGGGGCCGTCACCGGCCAGCTCCGTCAGGAAGTCGACCGCCGGGTCGATGGCCTCGGAGGTGAACATGTCCGACGTCGAGGCGTCGTACGTCGCCGCGACGCTCTCGCCGAAGTACCCGTCCGGGTCGGTCGGTTGGTCTTGCTGCTCGGTCGTCACAGGCCGACGGTACTGCGGTGGCCGCGCGTCCCGCCCCCGGTTTTCGCGGGGCGGCGGTCAGGCGGGGCGCGGGGCGTAATGCCCCAGGAACATGTCCACGCCACCGACGAGGAGCCGCTCGGTCAGGCCGTCGTCGACCCGGGCGCCGTAGGAGCTGAACACCATGTGCGGGAAGACCAGCAGCGAGTACAGCTGGACGATCGCCGCCTCCAGGTCGGGGATGTCCAGCCGCCCACGGTCGGCGAGGGCGCGCAGGGCCTTGGCCACGGCGGGGTGATGGCCCTCGGGCCCGTGGTGCCGCCAGGCGCGGGCGATCTCCGGGAAGCGGTGGCCCTCGGCGGCGACCAGGGCGTGCAGCGCGGCCACGTCCTCGTCGGTGCGCACGGCGTCCACCCAGGTGCGGGCGGCCTCGACGAAGGCGGCGCGCAGGTCCTCGGCGTCGGCGAGCTTCTCCAGTGCGGCCGACGACTCCCCGGCGAGGGGCTCGTCCAGGGCGCCCGCGATGACCGCCGAGAACAGGGCCTCCTTGCTGCCGAAGTGGTTGTAGACGGTCACCTTGGACACGCCCGCCGCCGCGGCGATGGCGTCCATGCCGACACCGAACCCCTCCCGCAGGAACTGCTCCCGGGCGGCCCGGACGATGGCCCGCCGTTTCCGCTCGGCGCGGGGGCCGCTGGGCGGGGGTTTGGGGCTGTCCACGCTCATGCCCCGAGGCTAGCAGCCGACTGAACTGTACCGTTGAGTTCAACTGAACTGTGCCGTACAGTTCAGATGGAGATCCCGTTGCGGGTTGCTCCCGTCCCGTCCTGATCCCGTCGCAAGGACCCCGCCATGACCCACCCCCTTTCCCCCGCCCACTCCCACCACCCGCCAGGGCACGCACCACCCCCGCCCCCCGACCCCCGCCGCTGGGCCGCCCTCGCGCTGATCTGCGTCGCCCAGTTCATGCTGATCCTCGACGTCACCGTCATCAACGTCGCGCTGCCCGACATGGCCGCCGACCTGGACCTCGGCCGGACCACGCTGACCTGGGCCGTCACCGCGTACACGCTCTGCTTCGGCGGGCTGATGCTGCTCGGCGGACGGCTCGCCGACGCCCTCGGCGCGCGCCGCACCCTGCTCGCCGGGCTCGCGGTGTTCACCGCGGCCTCCCTGGTGACCGGCCTCGCCCAGGGCGCACCCGTGCTGCTCGGCGGGCGCATCGCCCAGGGCGTCGGCGCCGCCCTGCTCTCACCCGCCGCGCTCGCCCTGGTCACCACCGCCTTCCACGGCGCCGAACGCACCAAGGCGCTCGGCGTCTGGGCCGCCCTCGGCGGCAGCGGCGCGGCGGCCGGGGTGCTGCTCGGCGGCGTACTGACCGAGGGCCCCGGCTGGCGATGGGTCTTCTACCTCAACGTGCCGGTCGGCCTCGCCCTGCTGGCCACGCTCCCCGCCCTGGTCCCGGCCCGCCCACCGCGCCCCGCCCGCCTCGACGTGCCCGGCGCCCTGCTGGTCACCTCGGGCACGGCCGCGCTGATCTACGGCCTGGTCGAGGCCGGTGACTCCGGCTGGAGCGGCCCCGGCACCCTCCTGCCGCTCGCCGCCGCCGTCGCGCTGTACGCGGGCTTCGCCGCCGTGGAACGCGCGAGCCGGGCCCCGCTGATGGACCTGCGGATGCTCACCCGGCGGCCGGTGCAGGCGGGCGCGTTCCTGATGCTGGTGGCCACCGCGCTGCTCATCGCCTTCTTCTTCCTCGGCTCGGTCTACCTCCAGCACGCCCGCGGCTTCGGCCCGCTGGAGACCGGCCTGGTCTTCCTGCCCGTGGCCGTCGCCACCGGCCTCGGCGCCCACCTCGGCTCCCGGCTCGTCGGCAGGCTCGGCAGCCGCCCCACCGCCGTGGCGGGCCTGCTGATCGCCGCCGCGGGCTGCGCCCCGCTCACCCGGCTCTCCGACACCGGCAGTGTGTACGCCGTCCTGCTGCCCGGCTTCGCCGTCGCCTCCCTCGGCATCGGCGCGGTCTTCGTCACCGCCACCACCACCGCGCTGGCCATGGTGGGCCACGAGGAGGCGGGCCTCGCCTCCGGGGTCGTCAACACCTTCCACGAGGTGGGCGGTTCCATCGGCGTGGCCGTCGTCTCCACGGTCGCCGCCACCGGCATCGAGGGCGGCGCGGTCGGCGGCTTCACCGACGCCTTCACCCTCTGCGCGGCGACGGCGGCGGTCGGCGCGGTCCTCGCCCTGGCCGTCGTACCCCAGGGGAAGCCGCAGCCGACCGGGGGACCGCACGCGCACTGACGGGTGACGCCGGGCGCCGGTGGGCGGGTGACGCCGGGCGCCGGTGGGCGGGTGACACCGGGCGCCGGTGGGCGGGGGAAGCCGGGTTCCCCCGCCCCGGTCAGGACCGTCCGTCAGGCGTCCCCGGCGAAGTCCCACCTCCCGTGCGGCACCTCGAACACCACGAACCCCGCCTCCACCCGCACGAAGCGCGCCCCCGACGCCGCCGTCACCCGTGACCGCTCCCCGCCCGGCACATGGACCTCGGCCGTCGACCCCACCGGCACCTCCACCGACAGCCGCAGCCGCCCCTCGATCCGGGACCAGGACACCGCCGCACGGCCGCGCACCGTCCGCACCGACGTACGCGCCCAGTCCACCCCCGTACGGGCGTCCGGACGCACCACGAACGCGCCGTAACCGGCGTCACCCGGGCGCAGACCGGCCACGTTCTCGTACAGCCACTGGGCCACCGTGCCCTGGAAGTAGTGGTCGCGCGAGCGGGAGTCGAGCGGCCACATCTCCCACATGGTGTCGGCGCCCTGGGCGTGCCAGTACCCCCAGCTCGGATAGGTGCGCTGGGTCGCGACGGCGTGCGCCACGTCCGCGTGCCCGTGCGCGCACAGCACCCGCAGCAGCACGCTGGTGCCCAGGGCGCCGGTGTTGAGGTGGTGGCCGCGTTCCTCGATGTCCCGGACCAGGCTGTCGACGACGGAGGCGCGCGCACCGGGCGGCACCAGGCCGAAGGCCAGCGGAACGGCGTTGGACGTCTGCCGGTAGCCGGGGTCCCGCGCCGTGCGGTAGTGCCCCTCGGGCCCGAGGAAGGCCGCGTTGAAGGCGGACTTCAACCGCCCCGCGGCCTCCCGGTAGCGGGCCGCGGTCTGCTCCTCGCCGAGCAGGTCGCCCAGTTCCGCGGTGTGCAGCAGCGCCCGGTACAGGTACGCCGTCGCCGTCAGCCGGGTGTCCTCGGGCGGGTTGCCGCCGTAGCCGGGTGGCAGGTAGTCGCCGAGGGCGGTGACGGCCAGCCCGTCCCTGAGCCGGGCCAGCTCCCAGTCCAGGTACCGCACCAGAGGGCCCCAGTGCTCCGCCGCGGCCCGCTCGTCACCGTAGACGCGGTACATCTCCCGCACCACGAACGGGTAGACCGTCGTCCACTCCGGCGACGGCCCCAGATCCCCGTAACCCCAGCCCCCGCTCGGCACGATCACCGGCAACTGCCCCGCCTCCGTCTGGCTGTCCGCCAGATCGCCGAGCCACTTGGACAGCAGCCGGTGCACCCCGAAGGCGTACGCCATCACCGGCGCCCCGAGCTGGGCGTCGCCCGTCCAGCCGTTCTTCTCGTACATCGGGGTGTCGGTCGGGATGCCGTGCAGGTTGTTCAGCACGGTCCGCCGCATGGCGCCGTCCAGCCACTCGTAGAACGGCTCGGAGCAGCCGAAGGAACTCACCTCGTCCACCCGGGTGTGCACCACCCGCCCCAGCACCTGCTCGGGCGAGGGCCGCGCGGGCAGCCCGCTGACCTGTACGTAGCGGAAGCCCTTGTACGAGAACGAGGGCTCCCACACCTCGTCGTCCCCGCCCGCGCACACGTACTCGTCGGCCTGGAAGCGGCCCGGCACATGGCCGGTCTCGGCGTGCACACTGCCGTCGGCCGTCAGCTTCTCGCCGTGCACCAGCCGCACCACCGTGCCCTCGGCCGCGCCCCGGACGGTCAGCCGCGTCCAGCCCGCCATGGTGCGGCCCATGTCCACGACGTACACCCCGGGCCGCGGCTCGCTGATTCCCGCGGGTCTGACCGTCTCGATGATCTCGATCGGGTCGTGCGGCTGGGCGCGCAGCGTCCCGGCGGGGGCGCGCTGCACACCCGCCGCCCGCCAGCCGCTGTCGTCGAAGCCGGGCCGGGTCCATCCGGCGGGCGCCAGGCGCGCGTCATACGTCTCCCCGGCGTAGAGGGAGTTGGAGCGGGTCGGGCCCTCGGTCAGCCGCCAGTCGCCGTCGGAGACGACCGTGGTGCGCGAACCGTCCGGGTGGTCGATCTCCACCTGGGCGAGCAGCCGTGGCTCGCCGTGCCAGGGCGGCCGGTGCCAGTTCCAGACATTGGGTGTGGTCATGCCGAAGAAGCCACGGCCGAGGGCGACACCGACGGCGTTCTCCCCGCGCTCCACCAGGCCGGTCACGTCGTGCACCGCGTACAGCACGGTCTCGTCGTAGTCGGTGAACCCCGGATCGAGGACCTGCCGCCCGACCCGGCGGCCATTGATCTCCGCCTCGTAGTACGCCATCCCGCTGATGTACAGGCGCGCCCTGACGACCGGTTTCGGCACGGTGAAGCCCCGCCGCAGCAGGGGAGCGGGCTGCTCCGGCACCGCGACGGACACCCCCGACCCCCAGGGGCCCTGCCCGTACGGCGCGAGGACCGCCGCCCGCTCCCAGGCTGCGTCGTCGAAGTCCGGTAGCTGCCAGTCCTGTTGCTCGCCTGCGGCCGTACGCCAGTCGGCGCCGGTGACCAGCTCGTGCCGCGTGCCGTCGGCCGTCTCGACCAGCAGCCGCACCAGCAGCCCGCCCGGATTGACCGAGGCGCCGCCCCGGTTGGTCGCGAGCGCCGCCAGCACGACCTGCCGCCCCCCGCCCGCCGCCGCCCGCACCTGCGCGGTGACGTCCGCCGTCCGCCCCGTACGCCAGCCGTCCCGCTGCTCCGGCGCGTGCAGTACCTGCTCGCCGTCCACGTACAGCGTGAAGTCGTCATCGGCGGTGGCGACCACGGAGGCCCGCTCCACCCCGGTCCCCGGGGGCAGCGCCAGCCGCCCTCTGAACCACCGTGGCCCCACCGGCGCCGCGGAGGCGGTCGCGCCCGGCGACCAGATCCACGCCGCACCCGCCAGCGACGGAGGGGACGGCGGCGCGTCGGCTCCGATCCAGCGGGCCCGCCAGTCCTCGGCGGACAACGTTGTCTCCCACCAGCGGGCCGCACTCCACCGGGACGCCTGTCCCGCGCCGTCCCACACCCGCACCCGCCAGAAGTAGCGGGTACGCGCGTCCAGCGCGGGTCCGCCGTACGGGACTCCGACACTGCGCGGGGAGGTCACCTTCCCGGAGTCCCACACCAGCCGCCCGTCGAAGTCCGCGCGCCCGGCGGCCACCTGGACGCGGTACGCCCGCTGCCGTGCGCCGTGCCCGGGCGCCGCCAACTCCCAGGACAGCCGGGGGCGTTCGACGTCGGTGCCGAGCAACGTCGCGGCGTACTCCACGCTGGTGCGTACGATCCGCGGCCCGCCCTCTCCGGTGGCGGACGGCGTCGCGGCCCCCGCCGGTGTCCCCACGGCCAGGGCGCTGAGACCCGCCCCGGCCGTCGCCATGGTGCCCTGCAAGAAGGCCCTGCGCTTCCATCCCTGACCCATCGTCACGTCCCTTGCTCGTCCCGTCGTTGCCGACAAGGTGCTTTGAAACGATTCAATCCGGCTCTTTGGGCGGATCCTATGGAGGTTGGGCGAGGGGGACAAGAGGTGTGCGGGGCCGGGACGCGGTCGGCCGGGGCCGACCGCGAGTCACCTCGTCACCTGTGCGCGGGGCGGGGCGGAAGGCCGATGGGGTTGGGGAAGGGGATGATGCCGGAGGCGAGGACCTGGTCGGTCAGCGGGCCGAGCAGGTCGAGGAGCCGGGTCGCCTCGGCCTGGGTGAGGGCGTCGTAGGGCCGGACGGCGAGGGCGTCGGTGCGGGCCTCGACGTGGGTACGCAGGCCGCGCCCCTCGGCGGTGGGGTGTCCGTCGCTGACCAGCAGTCCCCGGGCGCGGAGGCGGTCCGCGGCCGACTGCCAGTCCTCCTCGGACCAGCCGCGGTTGTCCCGCAGGACCGCCGCGGGCACGCCCGCGCACGCGGCGAACAGCACATGGACCTCGCAGCCGTCCAGGCCCTCGGCGGTCAGCACGGCGACGTGACCGTCACCGCGGTGCTCCCGCAGCGCCGTGCTGGCCTGCCAGAGCGCGCCGACCGGGTCCTGAGGCGTGGGCAGGCCACGGTTGGCGGCGAACAACGGGCGCCCGGCGCCGTCCGCCGCGGCGACCGTCCGTTCCAGCAGCGGGACGAGCCGCGCCGCCGCGTCCGCCGCCGACGGTGCCACCCGGCGCAGTGCCGCGGTGGCCGCCTCGGAGCGGGCGCGGACCACGGCCTCGGGTGAGGCGAATCCCCAGGCGTCGGGGATGGCGCGGCGCACCTTGGCGGGGTGGAAGTTGAAGAAGGCCGCCTCCACCACACCGGCCGTCACCGCTCCCAGCGGCGCGGCCCGGCTCGCGAAGTAGCCCATCCAGAACCCGCGCAGGCCGACCTCGCGGTTCGCCTCGTGGCTCTCGGGCGCGAAGTACGTGACCGCGTGCAGGGGTTCCAGGACCTGCCAGACGGTACGGGCGAATGCTGCGTCCATGCGTGCCATCCTGCCAGGCGGCCCTGAGGCACCGGCCTGGCGGTGGACGTGACCGCACTCACCCGACGTATCCGTGACGTCACCGGCGTAGGCGCCGCCTCCGGCACGGGCGTCCGCCGGACGGGTCGGACACCGGGCGGTGCGGACGACATGACGGTTCCCGGAGGGCTCACCGCAGCTCGTCCACGTAACGGTCCGTCCCGGGAACCGTGGGGACGAACGGTGCGACGAACCGCACGGCGCCCATCTTGGTCGGCAGCACCGCGGTGTCCAGGTCCGTGAAGTGGTCGCGCCAGTGCTCGCGAGGATCGTGTTCGAGGAACCAGAGCAGGGTCAGCCGGGTCCCGACCCCTTCGACCTGTTTGACGTAGGTCATCCGGTCCAGGGGCAGCGGCGTCGGCGCGAAGACGGTCACCATCGCCGCGGGCGAGCCCGTGAGCCGCTTCGGCAGGTGGTCGTCGCGCAGCCACGCGAGGAGGTCCCCGCGCCTGTCGGGGGAGTGGGCGTCGACGACCTGGAGGACGAGGCCCGCGTAGGGGTGGTCGAGGGCATGGATGTCACGCGGGCCGCGGTCGCCGTCGCGGTAGACGGTCACCGCGTGGTCCTGGAAGGCCGTGAAGACGTGCTCGCGGTCCTGGAAGACACGCTGGTCGCGGTTGAGGCGCTTGTTGATGCTGACGGTCCACCGCATGTGGTCGTCGTAGCGGCCAGCGGTCATCCAGTAGACGGACAGGTAGCAACCTGCCGTCACGGGCCGCGCTACGGCGGAGGCCCGGGGGTAGCGGAGCAGTTGGAGATCCCTGGTGGCCACCCAGCGGCGGCCCGCGAACATCCAGGGCATGGCCATCGCACCGGCGATGTAGTGGTCGTCTTCGTACCAGCGGTTGTACTGGCGTTCGTGGCCGGGGTGCGGCTCGACCATGGTGATGAGCGCGTGCCCGAGGTCGGCGCCGTAGGGGCCGACGGCGGCCAGCTCCGCGTACAGGTGGCTGCGGGTGTCGGCTGCGTTCGTCGCGTCGTGTGTCATGCGTCCGGTCTAGCTGACGGGGCGTCATATGGGCAGAGGGATTGCGCTCGGCCCCGCCGGGAATCGTTGTAGCCGCCGTCACCGGCCTCGCCGACCACCAGGTCCAGTCCGTACTTGATCCCTGAATTAATGGTCCGGTGGCGACGGCGGGGATGGCCGGGGCGGCGGAGGTGGCAGGATGCTCGGCATGTCTGGTCGCGCGCTGAGCTTCGGAGCGGTCGCGGAAGCGTACGAACGCTTCCGTCCGGGATACCCGACGGAACTGTTCGACCTGGTGACGGCCTACGCGGGCCGTCCGCTCCACACCGCCCTCGAGATCGGCGCCGGGACCGGAAAGGCCACCCGGCTGTTCGCCCAACGGGGCGTCACGGTCACGGCGACCGACCCCGACGGTTCCATGCTCGCGGAGCTGCGCAAGCAGGTGCCGACGGGCGTCACGACCGTACGGGCCGCGCTCGAGGACCTGCGGCCCGGCAAGCGGTACGGGCTGGTCTACGCGGCGGCGGCCCTGCACTGGACGAGCCCGGAAGGCCGCTGGTCACGCGTGGCCGCGCTGCTGGAGCCGGGCGGTGTGTTCGCCTCGTTCGGCGGGCCGTTCCGGCTGGCCGACCCGGCTGTGGAGGAGGCGGTTCGCGCGGCGCGGGCACCGTTCCTGGGGAGCGACGGGATTCCGTCCCCGGACGGGACGCCTCCGGGGGACGGGATGCAGTGGCCGGGCACGGAGCTGCAACGGTCCGAGTGGTTCACCGACGTTCAACAGGCCATGGGTGAACGGCGTTTGACGATGAGCCCACGTGACTACCTGGGTCATCTCTCCACCGTCTCGGCCTACCTCGTCCTGCCGACCGCGGACCGGGAGCAGGTGTTCCGCCAGATCGCGCGGGTGCTCCCGGAGAGCGTCGAGATGACCGCCGACATCACCGTCCATCTCGCGCGTCGGCACCACGAGGACGCACGGCCAGGACCGCTTCAGCCGTAGCTGCTGGCATCCGGCCGTCTAGGGCGCCGGTCTGACAGTTCCCGCCTGCTCCGCCCCTCGGGCGACGACGGGAATGGTCAGACAGGCCCTAGCGCTCGACGGGGATGCCCAACCGGTCGGCCACGGTGGTGAGGGCGGTCCCCAGCGGGAGCGCGACCCGGGTGACGGCGTGCTGGTCGCCCCGGGTGGGGGCCAGGTTGACGATGAGTACCGGCGTCCCGCCCCGGGCCGCCTGCCGGACGAAGCGGAGCCCGGACATCACCGTCAGGGAGGACCCCAGGACCAGCAACGAGGCGGCCCCACGGACCGACTCGCGGCAGTGCTCGACCCGCCGCGGTGGAACGGCCTCGCCGAAGAACACCACGTCCGGCTTGAGGATGCCGCCGCAGACCGTGCAGGGAACCACGCGGAAGTCGCCCACCTGATCGTCGGTGAGGTCGGCGTCACCGTCCGGGTTGAGCCCCGCGGCCACCGGCGCGAAGCCCGCGTTGGCCCGCTCCAGCCGTTCGGCGAGTTCGCGGCGCGGGCTGAGGGTGCCGCAGGAGAGACAGACGACCCGCTCCAGGCTGCCGTGGAGTTCCACGACACCCTCGCTGCCAGCGGTCTGGTGCAGACCGTCGACGTTCTGGGTGATCACGCCCGACAGCAGGCCGTGCCGCCCGAACGCGGCCACGGCCCGGTGCCCGGCGTTGGGACGTGCCCGGCCGAAGGTGCGCCAGCCGAGGTGGCTGCGCGCCCAGTACCGGCGCCGGGCGTGGGCGCTGGCGGTGAAGTCCTGGTAGGTCATCGGCGTGTGGCGGCTCAGGCTCCCGCCCTCGCCCCGGTAGTCGGGAATGCCCGACTCCGTGGAGATCCCCGCGCCGCTGAGCACCAGGACACCTCCGGCGTCCAGCGCGTCGACGACCGGCTCCAGGTCCGTGGTGCCCGGCGGCAGGTCCTCGGCGGGGGTCCAGCTCAGGGTGGGGCGCATACGCATGACGCAAGGGTACGGAAGGGCGCTGGTGTCGGGCCGCTACACCGTGGGCCGTACCGGCTCGGCGGTCCGCAGGTGCTGGGCGCCCTCGGCGGCGCCGTAGGAGGAGGCGAAGGTGAACGCGCGCGGGGACGGGCCGTGCGCGTTCAGGTCCGCCAGCCGCTCCAGGGCCTCGTCGACGGTCGGGACGTGACCGGCGGGAACCCACCAGAGCACCAGGTGCGCCTGGACGTGCCGCTCGAACCACTCACGGCGCCGCCGCATCACCTCCAGGTGCCCGCTGCGGTACGTGAAGTCCCACAGGGCTTCCTGGGTCTCCCACACGGTCAGGTTGACGATCACGTCCTCACCCGCCGGGCGCAGGCCGGTGGCGTCGCCCGCGCCGTCCTCGACGAGCCGCCAGACGAACCCGGGTGCCGCGTCGGCGGCCGCGTTGACCGGGTCGAGCAGTTCGACGAACGGCGCCGTGCGCGGGTCGTCGAGGGGGTAGCGGAGGGTGGCGACGTTGAGTTGGGCGAGATGGACGGCGGGCGGGGGCGCGGCGGGCGTGGATGCGGCGGGCGTCGATGCGGTCATGGGCACATCCCAGCACGGCCCACTTTTCTATGTCAATGAGAATTGTTTTTAGAGGTCTCGGGTGTCTCGGGTGTCTCGGAAGCCTCCACCACCACGCAGCACTCTCCCGGCCGGGCGTCCATGCGCGCGCGGACGGGACCGTCCGTGCCCAGCAGTCCTTCGAGCAGCGCGAGGTTCATGCCGCACACGAGCGGCGGATAGCGTTCGGCGACGGCGTGGAAGGGGCAGTTGCGCATGCGTACGACGTCCTCTTCCCCGTCGTCCTCGCGGTGCGGTTCGTAGCCGCGGGCGGCCAGCGTCTCCATGGCCTCCCCCAGGTCGCCGCAGGGCGCCGCCGGGCCGCGCAGGGCCTCGCCGCGGCGGCGTGCGGCGGCGCAGAGCCCGGCGTCCAGCCCGGCCTCCTCGGCGGCCTCGGCGAGCAGCTCGGCGGCGGTGCGGTAGTCGCGGGCGGGCAGTGACACCGCCCGCTCGGCGCGCGCCCGCGTGTACACCTTGGCGGGGCGGCCCGCCCCCGGCCCCGAGCGGCCCGTCAGGCGACGGCTCCCGCTCTCCAGCAGTCCGGCCTCGGTCAGCCGGTCCAGATGGTGCGCGGCGAGCGTGCGCGCCACCCCGGTCGCCTCGGCGGCCTCGTTGCGGCCGACCTCGCGGCCCTGGGCCGCCACGTACTCGTACAGGCGGCGCCGTACCGGATCCTGCAAGGCCGCGATCGCGTCGATGTCCTTCACCCGGCCATTCTAGGAACAACGCGGGTTGGAGATAGAAGCGAAGGGCGGCCTCGCCCGGTGAGGGCGATGAGTCCCGCGCCGTCCGGCAGTCCGTCCTACTGTCCCGGCAGTCGGCCTTGACCGCCGAACCCCTCACGAGGAGGACCCCCGATGCGCAGCGTCACCTATTCCATGAGCACCTCACTGGACGGCTACGTCGTCGGCCCGGACGGCGGCTTCGACTGGACGGCGCCCGACGAGGAGGTCTTCCGCTTCTGGATCGACGAGATCCGGCGGGTCGGCGTCCATCTGCTGGGCCGACGGCTGTACGAGACGATGCTGTACTGGGAGACCGCCGACCAGGACCCCTCGCTCGACGACGCCGGGCGCGAGTGGACCGCCCTGTGGAATCCGCTCCCCAAGGTGGTGTTCTCCACCACCCTGTCGACGGTGCGGGGCCACGCCCGCCTGGCCTCCGGCAGCCTGGCGGAGGAGATCGAGCGGTTGCGGGCCGAGCCGGGGGAGGGTGACATCGCGATCGGCGGCGCGACCCTCGCCGCCGAGGCGGCCCGGTTGGGGCTGATCGACGAGTACCAGGTCATCGTCTACCCGGTGCTGGTCGGCGGTGGCACTCCGTTCTTCGCCCGGGACGAGCGCCGGGTGGATCTCGAACTCGTCGAGACCCGCACCTTCGCCTCGCAGTGCGTCTACCTCCGCTACCGCGTGCCGCGCTAGCCGGTTCGCCTCGGCGTGGGCGTCCGCCCGTGGCACGTCATGGCAGGGTCAGGACGCGGGGCCCCTGGCCGGTGCGGAGCCGACCTCCACCGCTTCGCCGTCACGGGCGTGGGCGCGCCCCCGGTCTTCCTCCTCGCCACGCTCGCGTCCTACCGCCGACGACTGCGCGGCGGCTGACCCCGCCCCCGACGGCCGCGCAGGCCGAAGGCGGAGACCACCGCCCCCAGCAGCACCATGACCACCGGGACGACGAGCGCGGTGCGGTAGGCGTCCAGCACCGCGGCCGGTGAGCCGTCGGCGTCGGCCGCGGCGATCCCGTACACCGCCGTCACGGCGGAGATGCCGATCGCCGAGCCGAACTGGGTGAACGTGTACAGCAGTCCACCCGCCAGCCCCTGCTCCTCCGGGGCCACGCTGTCGGTCGCCGCGATGGTGAGCGGACCGTAGGCGAAGGCGAAGGCGACGCCCGCGATGATCAGGCTCGGGAACATCGCCCCGTACGACCAGTCCATCCCGACCGGCAGGAAGAGGCCGTAGGCCACGACCGCCAGCAGGAAGCCGCCGAAGATCACCCGGCCGTTGCCGTAGCGGCGCACCAGGCGCGGGGTGAGGGTCGGCGCCAGTACGGCGTCACAGCCCATGACGACCAGCGCGACCGCGGTCTGCAGGGAGGACCAGTCGCGCAGCTCCTGGAGGTAGAGCGTGACGACGAACTGGAAGCCGAAGAACGCGCCCAGAAAGAGCAGCGCGCCGACGTCGGCCCGCACCATCGCGGCCTTGCGGAAGATCCCCAGCCGCACGAGCGGCGCCTTGGCGCGCCGTTCGACCGAGAGGAACACCGCGACCAGCGCCAGCCCGGCCGTGAGCGCGGCGAGGGTCAGCCCGAGCCCTTCGCCGCCGTGCTCGAGGCGGACGACGCCGTAGGCGAACAGCAGCATCGCGGCGGCGGCGCTGGCCGCGCCCAGGATGTCGTAGCCGTGCCGCGCGGGCTCGGGGCGGGCCTCGGGTGGCAGCAGCCGGAGCGCGGCGAGCAGGAGGGCGCCCGCCAGGAACACCGGCGCGAAGAACACCCACCGCCAGCCGAGTGCGGTCAGCAGCCCGCCGATGACCAGGCCCAGCGAGAAGCCGCCCGCGCCGACTCCGGCGAAGACCAGCAGGGCCTTGTCGCGCCGCGGCCCCTCCGGGTACGAGGTCGTGATGATCGACATGGCGGCGGGCGTCATGAAGGCCGCCGCCACGCCGGTGACGAACCGGGCCACGACCAGCATCCAGCCGTTGGTCGCGAAGCCGCCCAGCATGGAGAAGACCAGGAAGACACCCAGCCAGGTGAGGAACATCCGCCGTCGGCCCAGCAGATCGGCGGCGCGACCGCCGAGCAGGGTGAAACCGGCGTAGCCGAGCACATAGCCACTCATCACCCAGGCCGCGGTGCCGGTGGTCAGGCCGAGGTCGGCGCGGATGGTGGGGATGGCGACGGCCAGCATGGCGACGTCGCTGCCCTCGAGGAAGATCGTGCCGCAGAGGACGAGCAACAGGGCCCAGGCGCGTCGGCCCATGGGGGGCGCGGGGTCGGTGGACACGGCGGCGCTCCTCACCCGTTGCGCGGCAGGGCCACTGACGGTCTGTCAGCGGTGGCGGACGCGGTGAGGCGTCGGAGCGCGGCGTGGGCGGGCGGGCCCCAGGTGGGCTTGCCTCCTGGGCGGCCCTGCACTCCGGCGTGGCCGATGTGGACACCGGCGAGGGCGCGCAGCACCGCCCAGCCGCGGGCGCGGCGCAGGGTCGCGGCGTCCGGGGCGGGCTGGTAGGCCTTGTGGAAGAGGCCGGTGGCGCCGTCCGGCAGCAGGACCCAGCCGGCGGCGAGGTCGTAGGCCGGGTCACCCGCGAACAGGTCGCCGAAGTCGATCACGCCGCAGAAGGAGCCGTGCGCGGTCAGGACGTTGGCCGGGTGCAGATCGCCGTGGAGCCAGAGCCGCGGGCCCGCCCACTCGGGCGCGGCGGCGGCGTCCTCCCAGACCGCGCGGACGGCGTCCGGGTCGCCGGTCAACCCCAGTTCGGTGGCCGAGGAGAGCCCTCGGTCGAAGTGTTCGGCGGTGTCGGCCAGCGGGCCGCCCCGGTCCCGGCCTTCGGGCGCCCCGTCGGGGGCCGGGCGGTGCAGGGCGGTCAGGAAGGCCGCCAGGGTGACGGCCGCGTCCGCGGCGCGGGTGGCGGGGGCGCGGTCGGCGGGCTCGCCCCGTACCCAGGTGGTGACGATCCAGGGCCGTGGAAACCGTTCGGAGGGTTCACCGAGGCGCTGCGGGACGGGGACCGGGAGCGGAAGGCGCGGGGCGAGGCCGGGCAGCCAGGCGTGTTCCTTGCGCAGCAGCGCGTCGGCGGATGCCGTGGCCCAGGGCAACCGGACCGCGAGGTCGTCGCCGAGCCGCCACACCTGGTTGTCCCAGCCGAGCGCGCCGAGCCTCAGGGGGCGGTCCGCCAGGTCGGGGTGCTGCTCGCGCAGCAGGTCCCGGACCAGTTCCGCGGTGATGTCCGTCGCGTGGGCCGTCATGGGCGGCAACCGTAGTCGAGATGTTCGATCACGTAACCGGGATTTTCGATCAGCGGGCCGGACCCCGGGAAGTGGTGCGGCGGCGACGGTCACCTCCCTGGTAGCGGCGCTCCTCCGCACGGGCGACGCTGTAGGTGCACCAGTGCCCAGGAGACGAGAAGGAGTGATCTCCATGAAGACATCGCCCCCGGCCCTGGCCGTGGCACTGACCGTCTCCCTGCTGTCCGCCGGTTCCGTACCGGCCGCCGCGCTGTCGGCCCCCGCCCCCACCGTCCGAAGCGCCCCCACGACCGCGGCCGACATCTCCGCGGGGGAGTGCGTCCGGGGAGGCGGCATGATCATCATCTCGTCGAACGCGGACGGTACGAACTCGTTCACCAAGCGGTGCCAGGGCGGCGTCCACGACGGTCAGACCATCGAATGAGCTGGAGCGTACGGTCGTACACTCTCGGGTGTACGATCGTACGCATGTCGACCGACTACTTCACCGACGACCCCCGTACCCACCTGGAGCGCATGCTCGCGGGCGACCTCTACATCGCCGACGACCCGGAGATCGCCCGGCGGCAGCGGCGGGCGATGCGGCTGGCCGCCCGGTACCAGGCCACGTACCTCGAGGACGGCGAGACGGCCGGGGCGGTCCTGGCCGAGCTGCTCGGCACGGTCGGGGAGGGCGTCGAGGTGCGGCCACCGCTGTACGTCGACTACGGCAGCAACATCACCATCGGCGCCCGCACCTTCGTCAACTACCACCTCACCGCCCTGGACGTCGCCCCCATCACCATCGGCGAGGACTGCCAGATCGGACCGAACGTCCAACTCCTCACCCCCACCCACCCGGTGGAGCCGCGGCCCCGGCGCGACAAGCTCGAAGCCGCGCGGCCCATCACCATCGGGGACAACGTCTGGCTCGGCGGCGGGGCCATCGTGTGCCCCGGAGTGACCATCGGCGACAACTCCGTCATCGGCGCGGGTGCCGTGGTCACCAAGGACGTGCCCGCCAACGTCGTCGCCGTCGGCAACCCCGCCCGCGCCGTCCGGACCATCTGACGGCACATCCCATGGCCACCGGACACACCGACCCCCAGCGCCGCGACCGGATCCTCACCGCCACCCTCGACCTGATCGCCGACGAGGGCGTCACGGGCGTCTCCCACCGCAAGATCGCCACCCGTGCCGACGTCCCCCTCGGCTCGATGACCTACCACTTCACCGGCATCGACGACCTGCTGCGCCAGGCCTTCACCCGCTTCGCCGACCACATCGTGGCCGTCTTCGAACAGCACCTCGGCCCGGCGGCCGGGCCCGAGCAGGCCCGCGAAGCCGTCACCGACCTGATCCACACGCTCTCCGAAGGACCGCGCCGCGACCTCGTCCTCGCCCAGGAGCTGTACACGCTCGCGGCCCGGCACCCGGAATACCGGCTGCTCAGCCAGGAGTGGATGCACCGCAGCCGCCATCTGCTGGAGCGGCACTTCGACCCGGACACCGCCCGCCAACTGGACGCGCTGATCGAGGGCCTGACCCTGCACCGCGCCCTCGACCCCGCCCCGCACACCCGCGACCTGACCCGTGAGGCCGTCACCCGCGTCAGCACCCCGTGAGCCCCACCCGTCAGAGACCATGGAGCATGCGTCCGGACGACTGGCACCTCACCGAAGACATCGACGACTTCCTCGCCGGGGCGGGGGACTTCCTGCGCTCCCGCCCCGCCCTGCACACCACGCCGCTGACGGTCACCGAGAAGATACGCACCCAGGGCGCGGCGGCCTACGGCGGCGGTCAAGCACCCGTCCTCTACGGCCGGTTGGAGCGGGCGGGCGACGTCCACGCCGCCTTCTACCGCCTGCCGTCCCGCGGCCTGAGCGTCACCGCCCTCACCCCCGAACGGGCCGACGGCCTCGCGGCCCACCTGTCCGCCCTCGGGCACTCCCTCCCCTACGTCACCGCCGACGAGCCCACCGCCATCGCCTTCGCCGAGGCCTGGCAGCGGCACACCGGCGCGACACCCAAGCTCCGCGTCCGGCTCCACCTCTACCGCCTCGGCACCCTCACCCCGCCCGAGCCGTTCCCGGCGGGGCGGGGCCGCCTCGTCGGCGAGCACGAACACGAGCACGTGATGCGCTGGTGCCGTGGGTTCGCCGCGGACGTCGGGGAGGAGGTCGTCATCAACGCCGACACCTGGGCGGGGACGCGTTTCGCCGAGAAGCGCTACACCTTCTGGGAGACCCCCGACGGCACCCCCGTCTCCATGGCGGGCGCCAACCCCTTGGTCGGCGGCCAGGTCCGGGTGGACCCCGTCTACACCCCGGCCCAGCTGCGGGGCCACGGCTACGCCGCCGCCGTGACCGTCGCGGTGAGCCGCGCCGCGCTGGCGGCGGGCGCCAAGGAGGTCGTGCTGTACACCGACCCGGGCAACCCCACCAGCAACGCCCTCTACCAGCGCCTCGGTTACGTCCGGATCACCGACTGGGCCGTGTACGACTTCACGTAGACGCCCGCCGGTAGGCCCCGCTCAGGGCACCAGCCGCCGTTCCTTCGCCACCGCCACCGCGCCCGCCCGGGTGTCGACGCCGAGCTTGTCGTA
The DNA here is from genome assembly GCF_042796855.1 of Streptomyces sp. NPDC057877. Taxonomy (NCBI): domain Bacteria; kingdom Bacillati; phylum Actinomycetota; class Actinomycetes; order Kitasatosporales; family Streptomycetaceae; genus Streptomyces; species Streptomyces sp. NPDC057877. Next base: position 261,689 of record NZ_JBHVMS010000001.1, on the reverse strand, counting down.
GATGCGCCTCAGGTGCGTCTTGACCGTGGCCTCGCTGATGAACAGGGCACGGGCGATGTCCCGGTTGCCCAGACCCCGCGCCAGCTGACCGAGGATGTCGCTCTCCCGGGCGGTCAGCGTGGGGTGGGGGCTGCGCAGGCTGGCCATGACCCGGCTCGCGACCGGCGGCGAGAGCGCCGTACGGCCCTGCGCGGCGGCGTGGATCGCGGCGAACAGCTCCTCCGGGCGCTCCGCCTTGAGCAGATAGCCGGTCGCGCCCGCCTCGATGGCGCGGGTGATGTCGGCGTCGGTGTCGTACGTCGTCAGCACCAGCACATGCGGGCGGGCGCCGGGCGCGGTGGTGAGGCGGCGCGTGGTCGCGACGCCGTCGAGGCCCGCGCCCAGTTGCAGGTCCATCAGCACCACGTCCGGCGCCAGTCTCGCGGCGAGCGCGAGCGCCTCCTCCCCGGTCCCCGCCTCGCCGACGACCTCGATGTCCGGGGCGCTGTCGAGCAGCGCGAGCAGCCCGGCCCGGACCACGGCGTGGTCGTCGCAGACGAGGATGCGCACGGGGCCCGCGTGGGCTGGTTCGCTGGGCTCGGTCATCCGGGGGCCTCCAGGGGGACGACGGCGGACAGGACCGTGCCCTGGCCGGGCGCCGATTCGAGGGTCAGGGTGCCGCCGAGCTGCCGTACCCGGGCGCGCATCGCGGGCAGCCCGTGCCCGCGCCCGGCGGCCGGGGCGGCGGCCAGCGCGGCCACGTCGAAGCCGTGGCCGTCGTCGGTGACATCCAGGACGACCTGGTCGTCCAGGACCGTCAGGGTGAGCGCGGCACCGCGGGCGTCCGCGTGTTCGCGCACATTGGCCAGGGCACCCTGGGCGACGCGCAGCAGCGCGGACTCGACGCGGCCGGGCAGGGGCGGCAGCCGGGTCCGGCCGCCCTCGTCGACGGTCACGCGGACGGTGAGGCGCTCGCCGGACTCCCGCGCGGCGAGGGCCCGCAGCGCCTCGTCGAGACCGCCGCCCCGGGCGAGGTCGGCCGGGGCGAGGTCGTGCACGAAACGGCGGGCCTCGGCGAGGTTGTGCTCGGCGACGGACGCGGCGGTGCGCACATGCGCGCGCGCCCTGCCCGGGTCCGACTCCCACACCCGGTCGGCGGCCTGGAGCAGCATGCGCTGGCTGGACAGGCCCTGGGCGAGGGTGTCGTGGATCTCCATGGACAGCCGCTGGCGTTCGGCGAGGGTGCCCGCGCGGCGCTCGGACGCGGCGAGTTCGCGCCGGGTGCGCATCAGATCGTCGATCAGGGCGCGCTGGCGGGTGGTGTGCCGTTCCATCTGCAGGAACACGGCCGTCGCCAGCGCGGCGACGGCGGGCGGGGCGAGCAGCAGGTTGGGGTCGAACCGCCCGGCCAGTTCGAGCTGCGCGGCGACGACGAAGACCGTCAGGACGGTGACCAGGGCGAGCGCGGCCCGCGCGGGCAGCGTGCGCAGACCGGCGTAGAACAGCGGGACCGCGCACCAGGAGAAGCTCGGTGCCAGGACCACCAGCACCATCCACACCACGACGACCGCCGCCAGCCAGGCCGGACGCCGGGCCGCGCCACCCCGCCCGGGACCGAGGAGATGCAGCACGGCGAGCGTCACGGACAGGGCGACGATCCACGGGGTGCGGGGCTCGCCGGGGTGGCGCAGCAGGAAGCGGGCCAGGGCGCCGCCGAGCAGCAGGAAGAAGGCGGCGTGCATCACCACGCCCAGCCATCGGCTGTCGGCGTCGGCACCGTACGGCACAGTCGGCCTCGGCATGCCCGCACCACCTCCCTTCCTCTCGCGCACGGCGTCGAACTGGGCAAACACCACCATTGTCACCGGCGCGCCGGGGTACGGGGGTCAACCGATCGGATGACCCGGCCGTCCCCCGTTCCGCTCCCCGGGGCCAGCCGGATCACCGACCGCGCGGGGGCGGATCCGGGCCGAGGCTGGAGGCCGTACGAACGAACCGAGTTCGACGACCTCGACCGAGTTCGACGACCTAGACCGACTACGACCGACAAGGAACCGACCGCATGAAGCTCTCCCGTCGCGCCCGTATCGCCACCACCGGTGCCGTCCTGGCCGCCGTCGCCGCCACGGCCTTCGGCGCGGTCTCCGCGAACGCCTCCGCGCCCGTCGTGGCCGCCACGGCCGCCGCCGCCCCGGGCTCGACCACGACCACCACCCATCTGACGACCGACGCCGCCACCCGCGCCGCGCAGGCCGCGCTCGACGCCGCCGAGCGGGAGGGCCAGCGGGTCACGGTCGCCGTCGTGGACCGCAACGGCAACACCGTGGTCACCCTGCGCGGCGACCGCGCGGGCCCGCAGTCGTACGAGTCGGCGGAGCGCAAGGCGTTCACGGCGGTCTCCTGGAACGCGCCCACCTCCGAGCTGGCCGGGCGCCTGCAGCAGGCCCCGAACCTGAAGGACATCCCGGGCACCCTGTTCCTCGCGGGCGGCGTCCCGGTCGAGGCCCGCAACGCGCCGGTCGCCGGTATCGGCGTGGCGGGTGCGCCCTCCGGCGACCTGGACGAGAAGTTCGCCCGCGCCGGAGCGGCGGCGCTGGCCCGCTAGGAAACCACAGGGCGGCGTACGCCGACGCGGTGTCGACGTACGCCGCCCCGGGCGGTCCGCGCGGCTAGCGCGGGTCGCGGTTGAACCTGGCGGTCGACCAGAAGTAGCCGAGGACCGCGAGGCCCAGGCACCAGGCGACGGCGAGCCAGGCGTTGTGGCCGATCCCGCTGCCGAGCAGCAGGCCCCGGAGGGTCTCGATGGCGGGGGTGAACGGCTGGTACTCGGCGAACGGCTGGAACCAGCCGGGCATGGCGTCGAGCGGCACGAACGCGCTGGACAGCAGCGGCAGCAGGATCATCGGCAGCGCGTTGTTGCTGGCGGCCTCGGCGTTCGGGCTGATCAGGCCCATGCCGACGGCGATCCAGGTGAGCGCCGTGGCGAAGAGGACGAGCAGTCCGAGCGCCGCCAGCCACTCCAGGACGGTGGCGTCGGTGGAGCGGAAGCCGATGGCCACGGCGACGGCGCCGACGAGGACGACGCTCAGCACCGACTGGAGCACGCTGCCGACGACGTGCCCGACGAGCACGGACCCGCGGTGGATGGCCATGGTGCGGAAGCGGGCGATGATGCCCTCGGTCATGTCGTTGGAGACGGACACCGCCGTGCCGACGACGGTGCCGCCGATAGTCATCAGCAGGATGCCCGGGACGAGATACGCGATGTACGCGGACCGGTCCGCGCTGCCGCCGCCGATGCCCGCGCTCATCACGTCCCCGAAGACGTAGACGAACAGCAACAGCAGCATGACCGGCGTGAGCAGCAGGTTCAGGGTGAGGGACGGGTAGCGCCGGGCGTGCAGCAGGTTGCGCCGCAGCATCGTGGAGGAGTCGCGCACGGCGAGGGACAGGAAGCTCATCGGACGGTCTCCTGGGACTGGTGGGGGACGTCGGTGCCGCCGGTCAGGGCGAAGAACACGTCGTCGAGGTCGGGGGTGTGCACGGACAGCTCGTCCGCCTCGACACCGGCCGCGTCGAGCCAGTCGAGGATGGCGCGCAGCTCGCGCTGGCTGCCGTCGCTGGGGATCTGCACCGCGAGCGACTCGTCGTCGCGGGTGACCTCGCGCAGGGTGGTCGCGGCGGTCCGGTACGCGGCCGGGTCGGTGAAGCGGAGGCGGACGTGTCCGCCCGGGATCAGCCGCTTCAGCTCCTCGGCGGTGCCCTCGGCGGCGATCCCGCCGTCGTTCAGCACGGCGATGCGGTCGGCGAGTTGGTCGGCCTCCTCCAGGTACTGGGTGGTGAGGAAGACGGTGACACCGTCGCTGACCAGCTCGCGGATGATGCCCCACATGCTGTGCCGGGAGCGCGGGTCGAGACCGGTCGTCGGCTCGTCGAGGAAGATGATCCGCGGGCTGCCGACCAGCGTCATGGCGATGTCCAGGCGGCGCTTCATGCCGCCGGAGTAGGTGGAGGCGGGCTTCTTCGCGGCGTCGGTGAGGTCGAAGCGCTCCAGCAGTTCGGCGGCTACCCTGCGGCCCTCCCGCTTGGGCAGGTGGTGCAGGTCGGCCATGAGCAGCATGTTCTCCTCGCCGGTGATCAGCCCGTCCACCGCCGAGAACTGTCCGGTGACGCCGATCGCGGCGCGGGCGCCCTGCGGGTCGGTGGCGAGGTCGTGGCCCGCGACCTGGGCCCGCCCGCCGTCCGCGGTGATGAGCGTGGACAGGATCTTCACGGCGGTGGTCTTGCCCGCGCCGTTCGGGCCGAGCAGCGCGAAGACGGTGCCGGTGGGGATGCGCAGGTCGATGCCGTCGAGGACGACCTTGTCGCCGTAGGACTTGCGCAGGTCGGTGGCGGAGACGGCGGGAGCGTTATTGGACGTGGGCATGACAGATGAAGGCATGGGGCCCTCCTGGGAGAAGGCTGAGGTGACGGGGGAGTGGGACGGGTGGGCGCTCAGACCCGGGCGCGCAGGACGTCGATGTTGCCGTAGCGGGTGCGGGCGCGGACCTCGACGGTGTCCTCGGTCTTCTCCGGGGTGTCGGACGCGGTCAGCGTGTTGCGCACCTGACCGGAGCCGGAGCTGACGTCGAGCCAGGCGGCGGTGCCCTCGCGGATGCCGACCTCGATGGCGCCGTAGGAGGTCTCCAACTGGACGCTGCCGCGGGCCACTTCCCCCACGCGCAGGGTGCCGTGGGCGGTGGTGGCCGTGACCGAGGCCTCGGCGCGCCGGATCTCGATGTCACCGTTGGCGCCGTTCACCCGCAGGTCGCCGGTCGCGGCGTCGACGGTCGTGGTGCCGTGGGAGTTCTTCAGGACGGCCGAGCCGTCGAGGAGGCCGACCCGCATGCTGCCGGAGCTGGTGGTGATCTGGGCGGTGCCCTCGACGCGGTCGACGGTGATCGAGCCGTGGGAGGCGGTCAGGTGGAGCGGGCCGGTCGTGTCCAGGCGGACGTCGCCGGAGGAGGTCTTCACCCGGACCTCGCCGAGGCGGCCCTCGCCGAGCACCTGCGCCCAGGCGCCGGTCATGTCGACGCGCGAGCCGGTGGGGAGTTCGACGGTGACGTCCACGGTGCCGGTGCGTCCGACGAGGTAGCGCTGCTTGGGCGTCCTGACGGTCAGCACGCCGTTGGCGTAGGTGACCTCGGTCTGCTCGGCGGCCCGTGCGTCCAGGTCGCGCTTCGGGTCACGGGGGCGCACCTCGACGACGGTGTCGGTGCGGTCGCCCGCGGTGAACCGGATGGAACCGGCCTCCACATGGGCGGTGGCGGAGATGGGCGCGGGAGTGTCGAAAGAAGGCATGGCTGTACCGTCCTCTTGGGTCGTCGGGGCGTCCCCGCAGGTGGGACGTGAGATGAGGGAGTGGGGGAGCGGGGTGCGGCTAGCGCACCCAGCCCGTGATGCTCTGTCCGATGGAGTGGGTCTTCTGCGGCGTCCGCGGCGTGCCGCCACCGCTGTCCACCGCCGCCGACACGGCCCGCACCAGCCACGCGTTGACCGACAGGCCTTCCCGGCTCGCGGCCTCCTCGGCGCGTGCCTTGAGGTGGGCCGGTAGACGCAGGTTGACCCGGGCGGTGCCGCTGTCGTCGCCCTCCGCGGGCGCCTTGAGGGGGTGCGCGGGTGCCGCTTCCACGGGGCCGCCGTCGGCGGGGGGCAGCGCCACCACGAAATCGGGGTCGAGTCCGCGCAGTCGTACGTCGACCGAGCCCGGAGCCAGCTCGCGGGTGATCTCGTTCATCGCGGCGGAGAGCACATGGAGCATGGTCAGCCGGGCCGCCGACTCGAGCGGGGCGGTGAGCCGCTCGGCCAGCGCGCGGGCTTCGTCCCCGCCTGCTTCGGCGGCCACCGCGAGTTCGCGGCGGAGGGTGTCGACATACGGCGTGAGGTCCATGACGTCATCATGGCACCACTATGGCGCCAAGGGCAAGCCTGATGGGCGTCTCGCAGCGAGTGGACGTAGTAGTCGCCGCTCTGACCTGCTGAAACGCGAAGGTGTCGACTTGGTTCATCGTGGCGCCATCAGGTGGCGCGGTGCCCGGAGTGGCACCACATGGCGCCATCTGGTGCCATGTAGTGCCGTACGGGTCACGGCGTGGCGGTCCCGCCCCCGGTGATCTCCTGCGTGCCGATGACCGCGAGCAGGCTCAGCAGGTCCGCGCTGTCCGTGCCGAGTGCCGGGGTGAACCAGAGCAGCCGCTGTCGGCCGTCCTCGCTGAACAGGTGGAGGCAGTTGACCTCGATGACACCGAGCGTGGGGTGGACGAGGCGCTTGCGGTCGTCCCGTCGGAACGCCACATCGTGTTCGGCCCACAGGGCGGCGAACTCGGCGGAGGTGTCGAGCAGTGCGCTGACCATCGAGCTGGCTTCGGTGTCCCTGGCGTCACGCCGGGCGGCGGCCGCGCGGAGATCGGCGACGAAGGAGCGGGACTGGCCCTCGTGGTCGGCTTCCGGGTACAGCCGCCGGGAGTCCGGTTCGGTGAACCACCGGTAGACGAAGCTGGCCCGGGCGCCCCGCAGGCCGGAGTGGTCTCCGAGCAGCGCCAGCGCGAGCCGGTTCTGCACGAGGGTGACGTGCAGGTCGGTCACGACCTGGGCCGGGGTCGAGGTCAGGCGGTGGAGCAGGTCGAGCATGCCGGGGTGCACGTGCGCGGTGGCTCCGTGGTGCACGGGCACCGGGCGGGCGGCGAGGTGGTAGAGGTAGTCGCGCTCGTCGGCGGTCAGCCGCAGGGCCCTCGCGAGCGCGGCGATCATCTGCTCGGAGGGCTGGGACCCCGCACCGCGCTCGAGTTCGTTGTAGTAGTCCACGGACGCCCCGGCGAGCTGGGCGACCTCGTCGCGGCGCAGCCCGGGCACCCGTCGCCGGGGCCCGGTCGGCAGTCCGACGTCGGACGGACGGATACGTTCACGCCGCGACCGCAGGAACGCGCCCAGCTCGACGTACTTCACGGAAGCCATGCCCCCATTCTGCGCTGGGGCGGGTGCGGTACCCAGGGGATGTCATCCCCTGGTTGCGCTGGTCAGCGCGGCGCATCGTAGGGGACCTGACGAAGTCCCGTCCGAGGAGAGACAAGCACCATGCCCTTCGCCAACTTCAAGGTCCCCGCGGGCACCATCAGTGCCGAGGACAAGAAGAAGATCATCGAGCGCACCACGGATCTGTACGTGGAGATCTACGGTGAGCGAGCCCGCGCGACCACCGTCGTACTCGTCGACGAGGTCACCGACGGAGGATGGGGCGTCGCGGGCACCGTCCTGACCGCCGCCCTGCTCAACGGCGAGACCTGACCCTCCGGCGTCCCGCACGGCACACGGCGGGGCCCGGCGGTCGCGTGCGCTTCCGCCGGGCTCTCGCCCACGGACGTCGACGCCTGCGCAGCGCCGTGCCGACCGCCGACCGGCCACAATGGCCCGAGCCCGGCACCCAGCCGCCCCCGCCAGGAAGCAGACGCCCATGACGACCACCCGTTACGACGTCAAACGGGACCTCAGGCAGTGCTACGCGCCGAAGAACACCGACTGGGCGCTGGTCGACGTGCCCGCGCAGCAGTTCATCGCCGTCGACGGTCACGGCGACCCCAACACCAGCGCCGACTACGCGCACGCCGTCGAGGCGCTGTACACCGTCGCGTACACGATCAAGTTCACCGCCAGGCGGGTCCTGGACCGGGACTTCGTCGTCGGCCCGCTCGAAGGGCTGTGGTGGGCCGACGACCCCGAGCTGTTCCGCACCCGCGCCAAGGACGCCTGGCAGTGGCGCATGCTCATCAGTCAGCCCGCGTGGATCACCGAGGACCTCATCGACGAGGCCAGGCAGGCCGCCCAGGCGAAGAAGAAGGGACTCGCCAGGATCACCGACGTGCGCCACGAGAGGCTGCACGAGGGCACCTGCGCCCAGCTCCTGCACATCGGAACCTACGACGAGGAGGGCCCCGCCCTCGCCAGGCTGCACGACGAGTTCCTCGCGGCCCACGGCCTGCGCATGTCGGGCCACCACCACGAGATCTACCTCGGCGACCACCGCCGGACCGAGCCCGCGAGACGCCGGACCGTCCTGCGCCAACCCGTACGAGCGGGCGGCGCGTGAGCTGCCCGACCGGTTGACCGCGTGGTGCGGCTGTGGCTTGCTTGACCGGTGGATCCTGACTGGCTCGACCAGGTGCAACTGCCGGACGACGACTGGCTTCCCTTCCCCAATCTGGTCAGAGAGGCCGTCAAGCAGGCGCGGGAACTGCGGCCGTACGGCTGGCGGAGCGTCTCCGGGCCCGGGGAGATACCCATCGTCATGCAGCGCAGGCAGGGCTGGCTGGGTCGGCGCCGTCGCATCCAGGTGACCCTACGGAAGTCGTACCTGGCCGGGGGTGGCACCTACGTGTCCGTCGAAGGGATCGGGTGGAACGTCCAGGGCACCCAAGACCTGCTCTGAACAAGGCCCGCTGCCGCTGACAGGTTCCTCACAACTCTGCGTCAGGGTCGACGGCATGATCACGCACCTTCGCAGGGCCGGTGTGCCCGCCGCCACGCTGGCGCTGCTGCTGACCGGCTGCGCGGACCACACCCCGACGGCACCGGCCCAGGTCCGCGCCGCCACCTCACCCGCCACAGAGGTCACCCAGGAGACCACCACCGAGCCCTCCGCCGACCCGAACGTCCTGCCCGGGCTCGGCCCCAAGACCCTGGCCCAAGTCCCCGACGCGACCCGGCAGGCGCTCGTCGTCACCGGAGAGGACAAGGACTCCGCGCGCTCCACCGTCGTCCTGTACGAGCGCACCGCCGACGGCTGGCAGGCCGGTACGACCTGGCCCGCGCACAACGCGCTCAAGGGCTGGACGGACCACCACGTCCTCGGTGACCTGCGCTCACCCATCGGCGTGTACACCCTCAGCGACGCCGGAGGGCGGCTCCCCGATCCCGGCTCCCGGCTGCCGTACCACCGGTCGGACGGCTTCTCGCTGAGCGGTACGGGCTTCGAGGGCGAGCCGCTCGCGGGCTCCTTCGACTACGTGGTGGCGATCGACTACAACCGCGAGCCCGGCACCTCCCCCCAGGACTGGACACGCCCCCTCGGCGCCCAACGCGGCGGCGGCATATGGCTGCACGTCGACCACGACGGCCCCACCAAAGGCTGCGTCAGCCTCGCGAAGGGGCACATGAGGGAACTGCTCGTCACCCTCGACCCCGACCTGCACCCCGTCGTCGTGATGGGGGACGCCGACTCCCTCGCCCGCTGACCCGTGACCACACCCCTTAGGATCCGCCAGGTGCGCGCACATGTGCTGGTCGCCGAGGACGACGAGATGCAGGCCGAACTCATACGCCGGTCCCTGACGTCGGAGGGCCACACCGTCACCGTGGTCCACGACGGCCGGGCCGCCCTGGACGCGGCCCGGCGACTGCGGCCCGACCTCGTCGTGCTGGACCTGATGCTCCCGGTGCTGGACGGCTTCGAGGTGTGCCGCGCGCTGCGCCGCGACGACGACATCCCCGTACTGATGCTGACCGCCCGCGCCACCGAGGACGACCTGCTGCGCGGCCTGGACCTCGGCGCCGACGACTACATGACCAAGCCGTACAGCCCGCGCGAGCTGATGGCCCGTGTCCGCACCGTCCTGCGGCGCGGCGGCCGGGCGGGACGGGAAGACGACCCCTGGGTGCGCGCCGGGGCGATCGCGGTCGACCTGGTCCGCCACGAGGTGCGCTGCGACGGGGCGCCGGTGGAGTGCACCCCGGCCGAGTTCGCGATCCTGCTGGCGATGGCGGCCGAACCGGAACGGGTCTTCTCCCGGCGGCAGTTGCTGGCGAGCACCCGGGGCATCGACCGGGCGTCCACGGAACGGGCCGTGGACGTGCACATCATGAACCTGCGGCGGAAGATCGAGGACGACCCGCGCCGCCCCGCCCGGCTGCTGACCGTGTTCGGCGTCGGCTACAAGCTGAGCGCGCGGCGCGGATGACCGGCGTACCGCTGCGCAAGCGCCTGCTGGTACGGCTGCTGATCGCCTCCGTCCTGATCGCCGCCTGCTCGGTGGCGGCCACCGCCTGGCTCGTCGTGGAGACCACCACCCGGGCCCTGCGGGAGGAGCAGGGCCAGGCGCTCGCCGACGACATGGACATCCTCGCCCGGCTCAGCGGGTACGCCGCCACGCACGCCGACTGGAGCGAGGTCGGCCCCGTCGTGCGGGCCCTGTCCGAGCGGACCGGCCGCCGGATCGCCCTGACCACCGCGGACCGGGTCCTCATCGCCGACTCCGCGCCGCCCGGCACCCCGCTCGCGCCACGCGCCGCCGCCACCGTCGACCCGCTGCGCACCGACACCCACACCGAGGCCGGGGCGCAGCGCAGCGGCGTCGACCCGCGCGTGGTGGGCCCCTACCTGCTGCCCGCCCACGAACGCGCCCGGCTCGACGAACTGGCCCGGGAACGCCAGCGGTGCATGGCCCGCAACGGGGTGCGGGCGACCGTCGTCCGCGCGCCCAGCGGCCGTCCCGTCCTCACCGACGACAGCGGGGCAGCCGCCCCCGCGGTGCCCGACGAGTGCGCCGACGGCAAGCTGAACACCCTGACGGCCACCGAGGACAAGGCGGTCGCGGACCTGCGCCGCCGCGCCCACGACTGTCTGGAACGGCACGGACTGGACGCCGACCCGCGGGCCGCCACCCTCGTCGACCTGTACGCCGCGGACGTCCTGGCCGCCGACGTCCTGCTGACCGACGGCTACGGCGTCCGGGCGAAGTTCAGCAGCTTCCTCAGGGGAGACGAGCTGACCGGTCCGGGCGGCGAACAGCTCGTCCGGCAGGGACAGCGCTGCTTCGACAGCGCGCGCCGCGCCCAACTCGACCCGTACGTGGCCCCGGTGGCGCAGCTCCACCTCGGCGGCGGGGCCACCACCGAGGTGCGCTTCGACATGTCCCGCGCCAACAAGGCCAAGGTGGTGGGGGTGGCCGGGCTGGTGCTCGCGGTCACCGTCGCCGTGACCGCGGCGGTCGCCACCCGCCTGGTCCGGCCGCTGCGCGCGCTGACGGAAGCGGTACGGCAGTCACCGGACCGGCAGGTACGGGTCCCCGTCAGCACCCGCGACGAGACCGGCATCCTCGCCGAGGCCTTCAACGACCTCACCGACCGCCGGGCCCGGCTGGAAGCCCAACGCAAGGCGATGGTCAGCGACATCGCCCATGAACTGCGCAGCCCGCTCACCAACATCCGCGGCTGGCTGGAGGTCACCCGCGACGGCGTCGTGGACCCCGACCCGCACCTGCTCGCCGCCCTGCACGACGAGGCACTGGTCCTCCAGCGCGTCATCGACGACCTGCGCGATCTCGCCGACGCCGACGCCGGAACGCTACGGCTGCACCGCGAACCGGTCCGCGCCGCCGACCTCCTGGACCAGACCGCCGCCGCGCACCGCGTCGCCGCCGAGGCGGCCGGGGTCGCCCTGCGCACCCGTACCGCGCCCGGCGCCCGCTGGCTGGACGCGGACCCGGTGCGCATGCGGCAGGCCGTCGGCAACCTGGTCACCAACGCCCTGCGGCACACGCCCCCCGGCGGCACCGTCACCCTGTCCGCGCGGCCCGACGGCGACGCGGTGGTGCTGGAGGTCGCCGACACCGGCAGCGGCATCGCGGCCGAGGACCTGCCGTACCTCTTCGACCGCTTCTGGCGCGCGGAGAAGTCCCGCAGCCGACGGACCGGCGGCAGCGGACTCGGCCTGCCCATCGTGCGCCATCTGCTCGCCGCGCACGGCGGCACCGTGGACGTCACCAGCACCCCCGGCACCGGCAGCGTCTTCACGCTGCGCCTCCCCGCCGCGCCCGCTCCCCGGGACGGTCACGAGCCGACGCCCCCGGAGCCCGGGAGCGAGACGTCGACCTCCACGGTGTCGAAGGCCCGGCCGTCCTCGTCGTAGGCGGTGACCGTGAAGGACGTGAACGGGGGCAGCCCGGTGGTGTCCAGGTAGTACGCCCCCCACCCCGGACTGCCCGGCAGCGTGAACAGCTCGGCCCGGTGCTCCTCGCCCGCCGCGGTCACCACGATGCGCCGCGGCGGCTCCGGCAGCCGCCAGGCGCCGTCGATGTGCTCGACCCCCGCCCGGCCGGTGGTGCCGTACCCGACGCTGACGCTCCTGGGGCCGAGGTTGTCACCCAACTGGCCCGAACGGGCCTGCCGCAGGGCCTGCGGGAACCGCTCCGGCTCCGTGACGACGTAGTTCTGCCGCCCTTCGGGCAGCAGGCCGAGCCGCAGCCCAGGGGCCAGGGCGACCGGCTCGTACGGCCGCACCGTCCGCACGCCTGAGCCGACCGGGCGCGGCGACGCGGGCGCGGTCACGGCGGGCTCCACCCGGTCCGGGGACGACGCTCCCCACAGCGACGGCAGCCCCACCACGGCGGCCAGGACGACCAGGGCCGCCGCGCCGCCCGCGACCGCCCGGTTGCGCCGTCGGCGGGCCCGCCCCGCCCGCACCACGGCGTCCACCGGCGCGGGACTGGTCGGCAGCCCCGCGACCTCCCGCCGCAGCGCCTCGCTCAACTGGGCCCGCGGACACTCTCGCTCGTCGTTGTTCATGCGCGTTCGCTCGCTGTGAGTCGGGGTACTTCGGCGCGCAACCTGGCCAGCGCGCGGGCGGTCTGACTGCGGACGGTACCCACACTGGTCCCCAGCAGCTCGGCCACCTCGCTCTCGCTGCGGTCCTCCAGATAGCGCAGGACGACGGTGGCGCGCTGCCGGGCGGGCAGGGCGCGCAGCGCCTCCAGCAGGACGCCGCGCTCGACGAGCTGGTCTGTGCAGTCGGGCGCGGAACGCTCCGGGAGCCAGTGGGTGAGCCACTCCCCGAACCTGCGACGGCGCAGCCGGTCGGCGTTGGTGTTGATCAGGATCCGCCAGACGTACGCCTCCGGGTTGTGGGCGCTCCGCACCCGCTCCCAGCGGGTGTACGCCCGTACCAGCGCCGCCTGCACCAGATCCTCCGCGTCCTGGTGGTGTCCGGTCAGCAGATAGGCCGTGCGCAGCAGACGGGGCCAGCGGCTGTCGACGAACGAACGGAAGTCGTCCTCCGCGCTCTTGTTCACTAGCGTCCTGGTTGTCGGTCTCCGGGCCGCGCCGGGGCCCCCTCACCCGGCGCGGCGGTCGATGGGAGGTCAGCCGGGTCAGCCCGCGGGCCAGGGCTCGTGCTTCAGCGTGGCGAAGACCTTCCCGGCCTGGTCGCGCGCGGTCACCGTGAAGGTGTCCGGCAGGTCCTGGCCGCGGGTGTCGAGGTAGAAGGTGCCCCAGCCGGGGCGGCCCGGGAGCCGCACCAGCTGTGCCGCGTAGTCGATGTCCTTCCCGAACGACACGGTGATGTCGCGCGGCGTCCCGGCCAGCCGCCAGGCACCGCTGATCAGCGTGACCTCGCCCTGCTCGGTGTCGACGCCGAGGCTGATGCTGTCCGGGCGGATGTCGTCCCCGACGTAGCCCTTGGCGGCCTCGACGGCCTCCGCGAAGGTGTCGGGAGAGCTGATCACGTAGTTCTGCCTGCCCGTCGGCAGCAGGCCCATCTGGAGGTCCGCGTTGATGTCCACGGGCTCGTACGGGGCCACGACCTTGACCTCCAGCCCGCCGAGCACCACGGCACCGGACCGCGGCGCGGACGCGGCCGAGGGCTTCGACGCGTGCTCGGCCTGCCCGGCGGTCGCGCTGCCCACCGCGGTCAGCAGCAGCGCCACCGCCGCGCCGGACGCGAGGGCGACCCGGCGACGGGTGAGGGGACGGGGCAGGCTGCGGTGTTCACTCATGGGGTGACTCCTGGAGAACGGCGGTGAGCCGGTCACGGCCCACCGATCGACTTGGTCACCCTTCAGACGTCGGGTCAGGCGCGCATCTATGTCACCGGCCGCGAACTTCTTTCAGGAGACGGCGCTCTCGGCTTTCAGGAAACGGCGCTCTCGGCGTCGTAGCGCTCCCGTGCCGCGTGGACCTCGTCGAAGTGGGTCTCCGCCCAGTCCTTCACGGCGGTCAGGAGGTGGGCGAGGCTGGTGCCGAGCGGGGTGAGTTCGTAGTCGACGCGGACGGGCACGGACGGGGTGACCGTGCGGGTGAGGATGCCGTCGCGTTCGAGTGCGCGCAGGGTCTGGGTGAGCATCTTGGGGCTCACGCCCGCGAGCTTGCGGCTGAGGTCGCTGTAGCGCATGGGGGCGGTGGAGAGGGCCGCGACGACCAGGCTCACCCATTTGTCGCTGAGGCGGCCGAGGAGCTGGTTGGTGGGGCAGCCGCGGATGAAGGCGTCGTACTCGGCGCGCGCCTGGGCGCGCCGCTGGGCCGCGGTCATGGTCGGCATGGCTCTCCTCCCGGTGAGGTAGGCACCTTCAGGTAACTACTTCCTCCTGGATAGTAACTCTTCCTAGGGTTGTGGCCAGCGGGGCGGAAGACGGCAAAGGCCCCGCAAGTACCCCTTATCCGAGGAGAGTTGTCATGCGTGCAGTAGTGGTGACCGAGTTCGGCGGCCCCGAGAACGTGCGGATCGCGGACGTCGACCTGCCCGAACCGGCCGCGCGCCAGGTGCGGATCAAGGTCGCGGCGGCCACGCTGAACCCCGTGGACGCGGGGGTGCGGTCCGGGGTCTTCGGCGGGGCGGGCAAGCAGATCGGGCTCGGCTGGGACGTGGCAGGGACCGTGGACGCGGTGGGCGTCGCCAGTGCCTGGAGCGTCGGGGACGAGGTCGTGGCGTTGGACTACGGCATGGTGAAGCCGCTCGGCACGCACGCCGAGTACGTCGTCGTGGACACCGACGCCGTGGCGACGGCGCCGACCTCGGTGGACGCCGTACACGCGGCGACGCTGCCGTTGAACGCGCTGACCGCCGTACAGGCCCTGGACCTGCTGGAGCTGGCGCCGGGACGGTCGCTGCTGGTGACCGGCGCGGCGGGGGCGGTCGGCGGGTACGCCGTCCAGCTCGCCGCACACCGGGGGATCGCGGTGACCGCGCAGGCCAGGGAGGGCGATGAGGAGCTGGTGCGGTCGCTGGGCGCCGCCCACTTCACCACCGGCGGCGAGGGCGAGGGCGGCTTCGACGCCGTGCTCGACGCGGCCGTCCTGGGCGCGCCCGCCCTGGAGCGGGTGCGGGACGGCGGCACGTACGTCGGTGTCATCCCCCAGGCCCACCCGGCCCCCGTGCGCGGAGTGCGCACCGGCGCGGTGGAGGTCAGTGCGGACGGGGCGCGCCTCGGCGAGCTGGTCCGGCTGGTGGACGAGGGGGCGCTGACCCTGCGGGTCGCCGAGACGTACGCCCTGGACGACGCCGTCAAGGCGCACGCGCGGCTCGCGGAGGGCGGGGTGCGGGGGCGGCTGGTCCTCGTCCCCTAGGGCCTGTCTGGCAGTTCCCGTCGTCGCCCGAAGTCGTCGGACAGGCCCTAGCGTCCTCGCCGGTGTCTGACCCAACCGGCGCCGAAGGCGACCGCGGCGACGACGGAGAGGATGATCGCGCCGAGGACCACCGTCACCCCGGCCGAGATGACGAAGATCACCCACCACGAACCGTCGTCGGACTCCACGGCACCTCCATAGATCATGAACACCAGACAGGACGCACCAGCCACGGGTCTGGTTGCGGCGGACGGCACCGCGTCCGCGGTCACCACTCGGCGATCAGCGGGGCGTCCGGCTCGCGCTGGCGCCAGGCCTCGGTGAGGCGGGCGAGGCGGGCGGGGGCGGCGATGCCGTGGATGGTGGCGATCCTGTCGTCGGCGAGGTCGAACATCACGGAGCCGACGATCTGGTCGCCGACCACGACGAGGGCGGCGGGGGTGCCGTTGACCAGTGCGTAGTGGATGGCGGGCGTGCCACCGACACGGCGCCGCTTGGCCGGGGCGGGTTTGAAGCCCGCCCGCGCGACGGTGGCGACGCGCTGCGGAGTGTCGTACCGCAGCAGCGTGTCGGTCCGCCCGGCGCCGTCGGAGATCGCGGTCGCGTCGTCGGTGAGCAGCGCCACCAGCCGTTCGGTGCGGCCCGAGGTCGCGGCGGCGAGGAACTCCGCCACGATCCTGCGGGCGGACGCCGGGTCGACCTCGTCGCCGCCGCCGCGGTGGCGCGCGGAGGTGACGCGCTGCCGGGCCCGGTGCAGGTGCTGCTGGCTCGCGGACTCGGTGATGTCGAGGATCTCGGCGATCTCGGCATGGCTGTAGGAGAACGCTTCGCGCAGCACGTAGACCGCCCGTTCGAAGGGTGACAGGCGCTCCATGAGGGTGAGCACCGCCAGGGAGACCGACTCGCGCTGCTCGAAGGTGTCGGCCGGGCCGAGCATCGGATCGCCGTCCAGGAGCGGCTCGGGCAGCCAGGCGCCGACGGTGCGCTCGCGGCGGGCGTACGCCGAGCGGAGCCGGTCCAGGCACAGGTTGGTGACGACCTTGGTCAGCCAGGCCTCCGGCACTCTGATCCGCCGCCGGTCAGCGCCCTGCCAGAGCAGGAACGCGTCCTGCACGGCGTCCTCCGCGTCGGCGGCGGAGCCCAGCAGGCGGTAGGCCAGCGAGGCCAGCCGGTTCCGGCTGGCCTCGAACCGACTGGTGTCGAAACGGTCGGTGGTGGTGCTGTTCACGTGGATCACCCTAGGCGGCTACACGGCCGCCCTCTCGGCGGACAACTCCGGCGTGGCGGCCAGGCGGCGCCTGCGCGTGGGCAGGCAGAAGGTCGGGTGCGAGGTGCCCCACAGCGACATCCGGATGATGCTCGACTTGATCCGCGCGGCCTTCCTGCCGCCCATGTACGACGGCTTCGCGCGCGCCTGGGCGTCGACCAGCTGCAGGATCCCGTCCCGGCGCCCGAGGCTGATGTGGTTGCCCAGGTAGGCCAGACGGGTGTGCGGGACCTTGCCGCCGGTCAGGCGTCCGATGAACGCGTCGATCGCCTGGCGGCCGGTGTAGCCCGCCGAAGCGCAGGACATCGGCAGCGGCAGGCCGTTGTCGCCGATGGCGTGGGCGCTGTCGCCGACGGCGTAGACATTCGGGTGCGAGACGGACCGCATGGTGCGGTCGACGACGATCCGGCCGTTCCCGGCGACCTTCAGCCCGCTGGCCGCGGCGATGGGGCCGACCGCGAACCCGGCCGCCCACACGGTGGCGTCGGAGGCCAGGGCGGTGCCGTCGGCGCACAGCACCCGCGTCGCTTCGACGGCGTCGACGCGGGTGTGCTCCACGACGGTGATGCCCAGCCGGTCGCAGGCCCGGCGCAGATGGCCGCGGGCTCCGGCGGAGAGCCGGGCGCCCAGCTCACCGCGGGCCACCAGCGTCACCGACAGACCGGGCCGGGACTCGGCCAGCTCGGTCGCGGTCTCGATGCCGGTCAGCCCGTCGCCGACGACCAGCACGCGCCCGCCCTCGCCCCGCCTGTCCAGGCTGTCCAGACGCTCGCGCAGACGCAGCGCCGCGGGTCGGCCGGTGACGTTGAAGGCGTGTTCGAGCACGCCCGGGACGCCGTGGTCGGCGGCGTGGCTGCCCAGCGCGTAGAACAGCGTGTCGTAGCCCAGCTCGGCGCTGCCGCCGTCGGTGTCGGACACGGCGATGACCTGGCGCTCGGGGTCGACGGCGGTGACACGTGCCACGTGCAGTCGAATGCCTGTTCCCGCGAAGACGTCGGTGAGTTTGCGGGTCTCGATCCGCTGACCGGCCGCGAGCTGGTGCATCCGCAGCCGCTGGATGAACTCCGGCTCGGCGTTGACCACGGTGATCTCGGTGTCGGCCGGGGACAGCCGACGGGCCAAGTTCCCCGCCACGTAGGCCCCGGAGTACCCGGCGCCGAGGACGACGATGTGGTGCTTCATGTGGTGCTCCTGTGGTTCGCTTGCTCCCCCGTGGGTTGAACGGGGCAGCGGCCGGATTCCTGACAGGAACCAATGGCCGGATTCCTGGAAGGAGCCACCGGCCGGATTCCTGGAAGGAGCCACCGGCCGGATTCCCGGAAGGAACCAACGGCCGGGTGCCTGACAGGCACCCGGGGGCCGGTCTCGGCGGAAACCCTGTTTCGCGGCAGGCGGCCGAGGGCTAGGGTCCTGGTGCGTCCAGTGACCCAAGAGGAGCGGTGACATGGTCGGTCTTCCCGGCGCGCGTTGACGTCGTAGGCGTGACCGCCTGTCATCGCGTGCCGCCCTTGATGTCGCGGCACAGCGAGCCTTCCCCCGCCTGAACCGCCGGTGCGCCTCCCGAGCGCTCGGTGGCGGGCCTCGTTGTCGGCAACACAAGGGACTCCCGTGCCGTTCGCTTCCTCCGCCATGTCCGATTCCGGTGTACCCGAACCCGGCCGACCTGCTCCGTCCGGCCTGTGGCGAAGCGCCGACTTCCGCAGGCTGTGGACGGGCCAGACGGCCTCCCAGCTGGGCGAACACGCGTCCGTGGTGGTCCTGCCACTGTTCGCCGTCCTGACCCTGCACGCCAGCGCGGGCCAACTGGGTGTCCTGCGCGCGGTGGGCCAGGCGCCGATCCTGTTGCTGTCGCTGTTCGTCGGCGCGTGGGTGGACCGGTGGCGGACCCGTACGACGATGGTGCTCACGGACGCCGGTCGGGCCCTGGCCCTGGGCGCCGCCGCCGTGGCCGCGCTCCTCGGCTGGTTCGGTCTGCCCGCGCTGCTCGCGCTGGCCTTCGTCGTCGGGGCCCTGTCCGTGTTCTTCGACGTGGCCTACCAGGCCTCCCTGGTACGGCTGGTGGCACGCGACCAACTGGTACGCGGCAACAGCGCGCTCGAGGGCAGCCGGTCCGCGGCGCAGATCGGCGGTCCCGCTCTCGGCGGTGCGCTGGTGTCCCTGCTGTCGGCGCCGGTTGCCGTCGCCTCCAGCGGGCTGTTCTTCGCGCTGTCGTTCCTGTCGATACGGCGCATCCGCCGGACCGAGTCCGTCCCGGAGCGCTCGGAGCGCCCTCCCCGGGTCTGGCGGCGGATCCACGAGGGCCTGCGCTTCGTCGCCCGTGACACCGTGCTGCGGAGCGTGTGCCTGGCCTCGGCCGCCTTCCAGTTCTCCTTCGCGGCGCTGATGACGGTCTACCTGCTCTTTCTCCCGAGGGAACTGCACCTGTCGGGCACCGCCGTCGGGCTGGTGCTCGGCGCGGCGGGACCGGGCGCGCTCCTGGGCTCGCTGCTGGCCGCCCGTCTGCCGAACCGGTTCGGTTACGGCACGGTCCTCGTGTCCGCGGCGGCGCTCGGGGACGGCGCGTTCCTGTGCGTGCCCGCGCTGCACGGCTCCTCCGCGCTGACGGTCGCCGCGCTCCTCGCGGTCGGCTTCGTCTTCGGGACCGGTGGCCAACTGGTGAACGTCATGGTCATGGCCGTACGGCAGGCCGTCACTCCGGACGCCATGCAGGGCCGTGTGGCCGCGACGATCACGTTCGTCGGCATGGGGCTGACCCCGCTCGGCTCACTGCTCGGCGGACTGCTCGCACAGGAGTGGGGCCTGCGGGCCAGCCTCCTGGTGACGGCCGCGGGCATGTTGCTGTCGCCGGTGGTGATGGCTCTGTCCCCGCTCGCCCGCATGGGACGGGCGCTCCCCTGAAGCCACGGGACTACCGGCCGGTCCCCAGCAGCGCCAGCACCGGCCCACCGGCCAGACCGAGGACCACGGACAGGCCCGCCGCCCCGTACGCGGTGACGGACGCGGCGCGGACCACGTCGTACGGCGCTCCGCCCCGGCCGGGGAACACCGCCGGGGCGAGCCAGCGCAGGTAGTAGAAGAGGGAGGCCACGGTGTTGACGGCGGCCACCACCGCGAGCCAGCCGTAGCCGCCGTCGAACGCGGCGCTGAACGCCTCCAGCTTGCCGAGGAAGACCGCCGTCGGCGGCGTCCCCACCAGGCCCAGCAGACAGACGGCCAGGGCTGCGGCGAGGCCCGGCCGGTCCCGGCCCAGGCCCCGGTAGTCCTCGGTCTCCCGGTGCGCGGGCAGGGCGCAGACCACGGCGAAGGCGCCGAGGTTCGTCAGGGCGTAGGCGGCCAGATAGAACAGCAGCGCCTGCTGGGCGAGGTCCGTACGGCCCGCCACGGCGACCGGCATCAGCAGATAGCCGACCTGACTGATCGTCGAGTAGGCCAGCAGCCGCCGCACGTCCCGCTGGAAGAAGGCCGCCAGATTGCCGAGCGTCATCGACGCCGCGGACAGTACGGCGACCAGTGCCGCCCAGGACACGTCCGCGCCCGGCAGGGCCTCCGTACCCAGCCGGTACAGCGCCGCCAGCGCCCCGATCTTCGGCAGCGTGCTCAGGAACGCCGCCACCGGAGCCGCGCTGCCCTGCACCGCGTCCGGCACCCAGAAGTGCCCCGGCACACCCCCGGCCTTGAACAGCAGCCCGGCGAGCAGCGCCACGACACCGGCCGCCGCCAACCCGCCCGGTGCCATGGGGAGTTCGGCCCGCAGCACCGGGTACGCCGTCCCGCGCCCGGCGGCGTACAGGATGGTCACCCCGGCCAGCATCACCACACCGAGGAACGCCCCGACGACGTAGAACTTCAGCGCGGCCTCCGTCCCGTACGCGTCCTTGCGGAAACCGGCGAGGACGTACGACGGGACACTCGCCAGCAGATACGCCGCCGCCAGCAACAGCAGATCGGCCGCACCGGCGAGCATCAGCGCGCCCAGCGCGGCGAGCTGGAGCAGGACGTGGAACTCGCTCTCGCGCGGATCGGCCCGCAGCGGTACGGCGCTCAGGACCAGCACCAGCAGGGTGCCGCCGAGAACGGTGATCCGGGCGGTGTTGGTGACCGGGTCGACGCTGAACGCCCCGTCGAACGCGGTGGTCGCCGGTGCCAGCGCCGCCGCCACGATCCCTGCGGCGCACGCCACCGCGGCCAGCGCCCCGACCAGCCACTGCCGGGTGCGCGGCAGCCAGGAGCCGAGCAGCAGCCCCAGCACTGCGGAGGCGGTGAGGAGGACCTCCGGCAGCAGCTCCAGCGGGTTCTCGTCCATGGCGGCGGCGGTCAGCGAGGTCATCGCGCCAACAGCTCCAGCAGCCGTCGGGACGCGGGCTCGACGACGTCCAGCAGGAACCGCGGCGCGAGCCCGATCACCACGCCCAGGGCCAGCAGCGGCACGACGGCGGCGCCCTCGTGGCCCCGGACGTCGGGGAACGGCCGGTCCGCGCCCGGCGCCGCCACCGGAAGTCGTAGCGGCCCGAGGAAGACCTGCTGGAAGGCGCGCAGGAAGAGTGCGGCGGTGAGCAGAATGCCGAGGACCGCCAGCGCGGTCGCCACCGGCCGGGGACCCAGGCTCCCCGCGAGGATCTGGAACTCCGCGATGAAGCCCGAGAACCCCGGCAGCCCCAGCGACGCGAACGCCGCGACGCCCGTGCACGCGGCGAGCACCGGAGCGCGCCCGGCGACACCGGAGTAGGCGGCCATGTCGTAGGTCCGGCCCCGTTCGTACAGGACGCCCGCGAGCAGGAACAGCGCGCCGGTGAGCAGACCATGACTGACCATCTGCACCACCGACCCGGTCACCGCGAGCTGCCGCGCCTCCTCCCGCCCGCCGCCCACGGAACCGGCGGCACCGACGGCCAGCACGATGTACCCCATGTGGTTGACCGAGGTGTAGGCGATCATCCGCTTGAAGTCGGTCTGCGCGAGCGCGACCAGCGCCCCGTACAGCACCGACACCACGCCCACCACGACGAGGACCGGGGCGTACGTACGCCATGCCTCCGGCAGCACCGGCATCGCGATCCGCAGGAACCCGTAGGTGCCCATCTTCAGCAGCACCCCGGCCAGGATCGCCGACCCGGCGGCGGGCGCCTCGGTGTGGGCGGGCGGCAGCCAGGTGTGGAACGGCACGGTCGGCGTCTTCACCGCGAGGCCGACACCGACCGCGAGCAGCACCAGCGCGCCGTACCCGGAGCGGCCCGCCAAGGGGTTCTCCCGGGTGAGGTCGACGATGTCGAAGGTGTGCGGCTCGGCCGCGAGGTACAGCCCGATGAAGCCGAGCAGCAGCGCCAGCGACCCGATGAACGTGTACAGGAAGAACTTCAGCGCCGCCCGGGCCGCGCCCCGGTGCCCCCAACCGGCGATCACGAAGTACATGGCCACGATCGACAGGTCGAAGAAGAGGAAGAACAGGATCAGGTCCAGCGCCACGAACAGCCCGAGGCAGGTCGTCTGGAGGAAGAGGAACAGCGCTGCGAACTCCCTGACCTTGGGGGTGCCGCGCAGTGCGTACAGCGCGCAGGCCAGGAACAGCACGCAGGTCAGCGCCACCAGCGGCAGCGACAGCCCGTCGACGCCGACGTGGTAGCTCACGCCCGCGCCGGGGATCCAGCGCGCCCGGGTCTCGTACTGCGTCCCGCCGTCGGCCCGGTAGCCCGCCCACACCGTGACGGCGAGGGCCAGTTCGACGGCCGCGGTCGCCGTCCACGCCCAGCGGAACAGCCCGCGCGGCGCCGCGCGCGGCACGCACAGCAGCAGCGCCGCCACGACGGTCGGCAGCAAAACCAGGACGGTGAGCACGGCGGTCACCTCACGAGGACGCGGAGGACGAGGACGGTGTGCAGGGCGGTCACCTCACGAGGACGCGGAGGACGAGGATGGTGTGCACGGCGGTCACCTCACGAGGACGCGGACGACGAGGACGGTGTGCACGGCGGTCACCTCACCAGCGCGAGGACGACGGCGAGGACGGTGAAGGCCGCGACGGCCTGGGCGAGGTACTGGTGCAGTTGCCCGGTCTGCGGGCGCCGCGCCCAGCGCCCCAGCGCCCCGGCGCCCGACGCCACCCCCTCCACGGCCCCGTCGACGAGCCCCCGCTCGGCACGCCGGTCGGTCCGCCCCGCCAGCCGGACGACGCCCCGCGCGGCGCCCTCCACCCCCCGGTCCAGCACCCGGTCGTCGAACACGGCCAGCGCACGGCCCAGCCCGAGGACCGGCCGTACGACGACGGCGCGGGCCAGCGCCTCCAGGCCCAGCCAGTCGACGAACCAGCCCCGCACGCGCGCGTGCGGCACGGGTACATCCCGCGCGCCCCACACCCACGCGGCGCCGGACGCCGCCACGGCCAGCGCGCCGGAGAGCACGAACTCCCCGGTGTGCGGGGCGGCCTGAGGGCCGAGCACCCGGACCACGGCGTCCCACACGGGCGGGAAGGCGGGCGCCGTCAGCGCCGCGCAGGCGACGGCGAGCACGAGCAGCGGCAGCCCTCCGGCAAGGGGCATCCGACGGCCGGTGCCGGGGGCGCCCCGCCCGTCGTCGGGCCGCCACACGAACCACAGCGCCTTCACGCTGTACGCCGCCGACACCACCGCCGCCGCCAGCCCCGCCGCGTACAGCCACGGGCTCCGCTCCAGCGCGGCGGCCAGCAGGACGTCCTTGGCCGCCCACAGCGACAGCGGCGGCACCCCGGCCAGCGTCAGCGCGGCGACGGTGAAGGCGGCCCCGGCCACGCGGTGCCGCCGCGCCGCGCCCCGCAGCGCGGGCAGCGCCTTGGTGCCGAGCAGGGTCAGCCAGGCACCGGCGGCGAGGAAGGCCAGGCTCTTGGCGGCGGCGTGCGCCATCAGCTGCAGGGTGCCCCCGGCGGTCCCGTGGACCCCGGCGGCCAGCACCATGAACCCGATCTGCGCACAACTGGACGCCGCCAGCAACTGCTTGAGGTCGCGCTGCGCCACGGCGACCAGCCCGAGCAGCACCGAGGTCGCCGCCCCGGTCCACGCGACGGCCGGTGCGCCCCAGCCGGAGGCGTCGAGCAGCGGCCCGAGCCGCAGCAGCAGATACGCCCCCGCCACCACCATGGTCGCTGAGTGCAGCAGCGCCGAGACGGGTGCCGGGCCCCACATGGCGCGGGAGAGCCAGAAGGCGAAGGGCAACTGCGCCGACTTGCCGAGCGCCGACACGACCACCCCCGCCGTGAGCAGGGACAGCCAGGGGCCGGTGGCCTCGTCCAGCCGGTCCAGCGCGAGCGACCCGGGCCGTCCGCCCGCCAGCGCGGCACCGGCGGCCAGGTACAGGCCGAGATCCGCCGCCCGGGTCGTCAGGAACGCGGTGTCCGCGGCGCGCACCCGCTCCCGGTCCCGCCACCAGTAGCCGATCAACGCCCAGGACGTGGCGCCCATGACCTCCCAGGCCATCAGCAGCACCAGCAGATCGGCCGCGGTGACCGTCGCGAGCATCGCCCCGGCGAACAGCAGCATCAGCCCGAAGAAGCGGGCGCGGGCCTCCCCGGGTCCGATGTCCCAGACGCCGAACACCAGCACGGCGAGGGTGACGGCGGCGACGGTGACCACGAGCAGCCCCGACAGCCCGTCGACCCGCAACCGGTACGGCAGCCCCGCGAGCAGCGGCGCCCGGACGGCCGGATGACCGAAGGCCACCGGGATGGCCAGGCCGAGACCGGCGACGGCGGTGGCCACGGCGACGACGGGAGCCGCCCGGTCGACGACCCGCCCCGCGACCAGCAGCACCGCACCGACCACCACCGGCAGGACGACCAGCGCCCACAGCGTCCCGCTCACTCCCTCAACTCCGCCGCCATGTCGGTCATGTCGACCTCGCGGGTGCGAAAGAGCGCCGTGACGACGGCGAAGCCGACGGCCATCTCGACCGCCATGACGGTGACGGCGACGACGACCAGCACCTGTCCGTCGGCCGCCGTGGGGGAGACGAAGTGCCAGACGGCCGCGGCGGCGACGATCAGTCCGCCCAGCATCAGCTCGAGGCCCATCATCAGCATCACGACCGACTGCTGGGTGAGGGCGCCGAACAGCCCGACGCTGAACAGCGCTGCCGCCAGCAGCAGGAGCAGTTGCAGCGTCACCGGCTGACCCCCGGCCGGTCGACGTCGTACCGGCCACGGCGGGTCGCCAGCACCACGGTGCCGACGATGGTGGCGAACAGGGCCATGCCCAAGGTCATCATGGTGAGCATCTGCGGACCCATCAGCGACATGCCGAGCGCCTTGGTGGGATCCGCGGGCGGCGCGCCACGGCGGTCCGGCCAGTCGGTGACCAGGATGCCGGTGGCCAGCGCGGCGAAGACCAGCCCGCAGATCACGGCCGCGCCCCGGGTGTTGTGCACCATGGACATCGGCATCAGACCGGCCGGGTTCATCATGAACATCACCATGAACACGGCCATGAGGGCCATCTCGATCGTCATCATCAGCACGATCACCACACCGAGGTAGTCCAGGCCCAGCAGCAGCACTTCACCGCCCCCGCAGAGCAGGGCGGTGAGCAGCGCGTACGTCGCCCGCGCCATGGAGTCGACGCGGAACACCAGCACCCCGGCGGCGACGGCGACCACGGCGAGGACCCAGAAGACCACGTCCGTGAGCATGCGAGGCGACCTCCGGTCTCTCAGGGCCTCTGTTCGAGTACGACGACGGCGACCACGAGCGCCTGCACCAGCACCGCCGGGACGAGCACCAGCCACGCCAGCTCCAGATAGCGGTCCATCCGCAGCGTGGGCACCAGACGCCTGCCCGCGACCAGCAGCCCCACCACCGCCGCCGTCTTCAGCAGCGTCCACAGCCAGCCGGGCAGCAGCGGACCGTGCCCGCCACCGAGGAACAGCGGCACGCTGAACGCGGCGGTCACCACCAGCAGCACCCACCGGCCACCCAGCAGCACCAGCCGGTCCACCCCGGACAGTTCGGCCGCCGCCCCGCCCGCCAGGTCCCGCCCGGTCGGCGCGTCGAAGGGACCCCAGAACGACATGGCCAGCGCGCTCACCAGATAGACCACGAGGGCCACCGGCATCCACACTCCGAACCACAGCCCCCGCTGGGCGTCCACCACCTCACCCACCCGCAGCGACCCGGCGCCGAGCGCGGCCGTGGTGATGGCGAGCATGTGCGGCAGCTCGTAGGCCAGCCCTTGGGCGAGGAACCGGTACCCGCCGATCAGTGACAGCACGGAGTTCGGCCCCCAGCCCGCCAGCCACACCGCCGCCCAGGCCAGCGCCTCCATCGCGTTGAACCACACGACGCCCACGCCCAGGTCGCTCACCGGGGTGAAGCCGAGCGGCAGCACCACGGCCGCGAG
Organism: Streptomyces sp. NPDC057877; assembly: GCF_042796855.1. Classification (NCBI taxonomy): domain Bacteria; kingdom Bacillati; phylum Actinomycetota; class Actinomycetes; order Kitasatosporales; family Streptomycetaceae; genus Streptomyces; species Streptomyces sp. NPDC057877. The sequence continues at coordinate 235,721 of NZ_JBHVMS010000001.1, read as the reverse complement.
CACGGCGGCGACGGGCACCAGGACCACACCGGTCCGGCCGAGCACGGTGTCCGCGGCGGTCGTACGGCGGGGCTGCTGCACCAGCAGCCGCAGGGCCTCCCGCGGCGGCGCCGCGGCCTGCGCCAGGACGGTCCGTCCGTCCCGCGCCGACGCGTACAGCACGGCGTCGAGTCCGGCGGCCAGCAGGGCCCCGCCCACCAGCAGCGGCGGCAGCACGAGCACCGCCCACGCGGGTGCGCTGTCAGCCATACGACGCCTCCCGCGCGGGTACGTCGCCCAGCTCGTCCACGTCGGGATCGAGACTGGCGACGATCAGCCGCGCCGCCGCGAACTCCGCGCCCCGCAGCAGCCCCGGCAGCACGTCCAGGAGAGCGGCGGACGGCGGCCGGTCCCCGTCGACCAGGCCCCGCGGCCCCTCGGTGTCGCCGGGCGTGAGCGGCACCGGGTCCTCGAACTCGCCCACGGCCCGCGCCACTTCGCCGAGCCACACCCGTACCCGGTCGTGCACGTCGCCCGTCAGACCCTCGGGGCCGAGCCCCGCGGTGAGCCAGCGCAGGGTGCGCGAGCGCGCCACCCGGCGTACCAGCCGCAGCACTTCGGCGCGGTCCGCGTCGGACGTCCTACCGGCCAGGACCGTGTCCCGCAGCCGCCCCGCGCGGGCGGCGGCCTCGCGCCACCCGGCGACGCCGAGGAACCGGCCGAGGCTGTCCAGATGCGCCGCGCACCGGCGCCGGGCGGCCTCCCCGCGGGTCACGTGCGCGCCGCGGGCCGCCCGCAGCCAGGGGCCGTTCCAGTACGACGTGGACCCGGCGGGCACCGGGAGGTGGCCGACCTCCGCCTCCTGGATGACATCGCCCTGGAGGGCCGTACGCACGATCAGACCGCACGGCCAGTCGGCGAGGGCCGGGCCGAGCGGTACGTGGAGCCGGTCGAGGCGCAGTCCGTCGCGGTCGTCGGCGCGGTCGGCCATGGGCGGGTCGGCGTGCGGTGGCACGGAGGGTTCCGGCGCCGGATGGGAGGCGAGGCGGGCGGCGGCCGTGTCCAGCCGGTCGGCGAGGTCCGCCGTGCCGGGCAGGGCGACCCGCTGCCGGGGCGCGGGCACCTGCCGCCACACGGCGTCGAGCAGGGCGTCGTCGGTACCGCCCGCGACGACCAGCAGGTTGGCGGCGGCGGGGGACAGCGCCCGGGGCCAGCCGCGCCGCCGCAGTTCCGCCTCGGCCGCCAGGCGGACGGCGGTCGCCCCGGGGAGCGGCACCAGCAGGACGGCCGGGCGGGCCAGGGCCGTACGCCGCAGGGCGGCTCTCACGTCCATCGGAACGCACCCTCGCGCCAGGCGTAGAGCACACCCGCGAACAGGATCCCGAGGAACAGGAACATCTCCACGACGGCACTGCTGCCGACCTCGGACACCACCCTGACCCAGGGGTACATGAACAGCATCTCCATGTCGAAGGCCAGGAAGATCATGGTGACCGGGTACCAGCGCACATGGAAACGGGAGAACGCGTGCTCGCGCGGTGCCGGGCCGCCGCTGAACGGTCCGCTCCGCATGGGCTGCTCCGCCGTCGAGAGCCAGGCGCCCCAGGCGTAGAGGACCGCCACGCCCCCGACCACCACGCCGAGGAGGGCCGTCACCGGCTGCCATCCGCTCATGCGCCCATGGTGCCGCCGCGCGGTGGGACGGGCGGGCAGACGCGCCCGGGGCCGGGGTGATCAGCTCTTGGGGGCGATCTCCTCGATCAGGCCTTCGACGAGCTTCCTGATCTCGTCGCGGATGGGTCGTACGGCTTCGACGCCCTGTCCGGCCGGGTCGTCGAGCTGCCAGTCCAGGTAGCGCTTGCCGGGGAAGACGGGGCAGGTGTCGCCGCAGCCCATGGTGATGCAGACGTCGGACTCCTTGACGGCGTCCACCGTGAGCGTCTTGGGGACCTCCGCCGAGATGTCGATGCCGACCTCGCGCATCGCCTCGACGGCCGCGGGGTTGACCTCGGCGCCCGGGTGGGAGCCCGCGGAGCGGACCTCGACGCGGTCTCCGGCGAGATGGGTGAGCCAGGCGGCGGCCATCTGGGAACGGCCCGCGTTGTGCACGCAGACGAACAGCACGGAGGGCTTGTCGGACATCGGGGTCTCACCTGTCTCGGAGGGAAGCGGGGTAGATGGCATCAGCACTCAGTGGTGTCAGCTACCACTGATGTGACAGTATCAGTGCATGATGACGTCAGTCGACACTGACCTGATCCGGGTTCTGGCGGACCCGCTCAGGCTCCGGATCGTGACCCTGCTCGCCCAGGAGACGCTGTGCACCAGCCACCTCGTGGAGGAGACCGGCGCCAAGCAGACCAACCTCTCCAACCATCTGAGAGTCCTGCGCGAGGCGGGAGTCGTCGAGACGGAGCCCTGCGGCCGGTTCACGTACTACAAGCTGCGCCCGGACGTCATCGCCCAGCTCGCGGGCGAGTTCGCCGAGCTGGCCGAGTCCGCCCGTACGGCCGCGGACAACAAGCGGTCCTGTCCCTGATCCGCCGCGTACGGCGACCACGACCGAGGAGTCATCGTTGAGCGTCACCGAGGAGACCGCCGGGCAGCCCGCGGCCCCTGCCGCCGAGCCCCGGCCCGCCCCCGGCGCCACCCCGCCGAGCGCGCCCCTGCTCGCCCGGGCCGCCGCCGAGCTGGTGGGTACGGCCGCGCTGGTGGCGGTGGTGGTCGGCTCCGGCATCCAGGCCACCGAGCTGACCCGGGACGTGGGTGTGCAACTGCTGGCCAACTCCCTGGCCACGGTCTTCGGGCTCGGCGTGCTGATCACCCTGCTCGGCCCGGTCTCCGGGGCGCACTTCAACCCCGCCGTCACCCTGGCCGAGTGGTGGACCGCCCGCCGCGGCGGCCCCGGGGTCGGTGCGCGGGAGGTGGCCGTCTACGTCCCGGCGCAGACCGTGGGCGCGATCGCGGGCGCGGTGCTGGCGAACGCGATGTTCGGTGAGCCGCTGGTCGCCTGGTCCGCACACGACCGCTCGGCGGGGCAGCTGCTGCTGGGCGAGGTGGTCGCCACGGCGGGCCTGATCCTGCTGATCTTCGGGCTGGCCCGCACCGACCGGCTGCGCTTCGCCCCGGCCGCGGTCGCCTCGTACATCGGCGCCGCGTACTGGTTCACCTCCTCCACCTCCTTCGCCAATCCGGCGGTGACCGTCGGGCGCGCCTTCACCGACACCTTCGCGGGGATCGCGCCGGGATCCGTGCCGGGGTTCATCGGCATGCAGCTGGTGGGGGCGGCGGCCGGGCTCGCGCTGGTCTCGGTGGTCTTCATGACCGCGAAGACCGCGAAGACCGCGAAGACCGCGTAGGCCGCGTAGGCCGCGTAGACCGCATAGACCACGAAGACCGCGTCGGCCTCCAGCGGGTGAGTCGTCGGCCGCCGGGCCCCCTGAACTCAAGACCGGCGGTTCCCTCTTGCCGTAGATCGACTCAGGCGCTTCACTTGGCCCACCTCCCACAGGAGAACAACCCCGCTCCACCAGCAGAAGGGTCAGTTCTTTTGTCAGCCATACGCGCCACCGCCGTCACCGCGGCGGCCTGTGCGGCCGTGCTCACCGCGGCACTGCCGTCCTCGGCCATCAACTCCTACAACGCGACGCCCGCCCCCGAACGCACCGAGGTCGGCGCGCTCGTCGCCACCTGGGACAACGACGCCGACCCCACCACCCCGGACCGGGTCGACTGGGTCTGCTCCGGCACCATGATCGACGCCGACACCTTCCTCACCGCCGCCCACTGCACCACCGACTGGCCGGACAACGTGAAGTTCCACGTGTCCCTCGACCAGGACGTGCAGTCCGGACTCGACGCCGCCGCCCAGCGGTACCCGGGCGACCCGGCCGCCCAGGCCCGGGCCGTCGCCGTGGAGGGCACCGCCCACAACCACCCCGGCTACCCCGGTCCCGCCTCCGACACCCGGGACATCTCGGTCGTCGAACTGTCCGCCGCCAAGGTCAGGGACCGCTGGAGCTTCACCCCGGCGACCCTGCCGACCGCGAACCAACTGGGCATGCTCGGGGCGCGCGGCCTCAACTCCACCGACTGGTTCGTGGCGGGCTACGGCACCCAGGAGGCCGCCCGTGGCCCCGGTGGCCATACCCACCCCGGCGGCGGCGTCCGCATGAAGGCGCCCGTCACCTTCGACGCCCTCAACAACGCCTGGGCACGCCTGGCGATGACCGCCCCGCAGGGCAACGGCGGTGCCTGCTACGGCGATTCGGGCGGCCCCAACTTCGCGGTCATCGACGGCCGCGCCGTCCTGGCCGCCACCACGATCACCGGCGACTCCCCGTGCTACGCCACGAATGTGACGTACCGGCTGGACACCCCCGGCGCCCGCGCGTTCCTGGCGCCGTTCGTGCAATTGCCGTAGCCGGACCGTCGTTTCCGAAGCCGCCGTGGTCCGGGGCCGTCAGGTCCGAAGGCTTCCGGGCCACGGCCGGGTTTGCGGGGCGCCGGGTGTGACACCCGTAGGAGCGGGTGCGCTGTACCGGTTGGGCCCGTGACCGCGGCCCCGCGGGACCCGCGACCTCCCTCCCGGCGGGTCCTCGCGCACGGGGCGGGCAGGCGACACACTCCCCCCGTCCGCCTGCCCGTCCCGCACCCAGGGCGCCTTGGCGCGGTGGCTTCAGAAACGAGGTGGGTGTGGGCGTGCTCGTGGCGGAGCGGTACCGGTTGGACGAACCGATGGGACGCGGCGCGATGGGCGAGGTCTGGCGCGCCACCGACGAGATCCTCGGCCGCCCCGTCGCCGTGAAGCTGCTGCCCCCCGAGGGCACCGGCCCGGACGGCGCCGAGGACGCCGAACGCTTCCGGCTGGAGGCACAGACCGCCGCCCGCGTCAGCCACCCCAACCTGGTGCGCGTCTACGACTTCGGCTCCCAGGACGGGCGGCCGTATCTGGTCATGGAACTCGTCGACGGCCACAGCCTCGCCGAGGAACGCGACCGGCGCACCGTGCTCGGCCCCGAGGAGGCCACGGACATCGCCGCGCAGATGGCCGCGGGCCTGGCCGCCGCCCACCGCCGTCAGGTCGTGCACCGTGACATCAAGCCCGGCAACGTGATGCTCACGGCCGACCGCACCGTGAAGATCACGGACTTCGGGATCGCCCGCTTCACCGACACCGCCGCCCGCACCCTGACCGCCACCGGCAAGGTCATCGGCTCCGCCGCCTATCTGGCCCCCGAGCGCGCTGTCGGCCGTCCGGGCAGGCCCGCCTCCGACGTGTACGCGCTCGGCTGTGTGCTGTACGAACTGCTCACCGGCCGCCCGCCGTTCGTCGGTACGTCCCTCACCGTGGTCCAGCAGCACGTCGACGCCGTGCCCGCGCCGCCCGGCGAACTGCGCCCCGCGATCGGCCCCGCGCTGGCCGACTACGTGCTGCGCCTGCTGGCCAAGGACCCCGAGCGGCGCCCGACGGCCGAGCACGCGGCGCTGTGGCTGGCCGCCGCGCGGCATGCCGACCCGGCGGAGGAGACGGTCGTCCTGCCCCGGGGGCGGCCCCTCGCCCCGACCGCCGTCCTGCCGGTGGCGGCGGACCGTCCCGCCCGGCCGCTGAAGGGCGTCGCGGGTCTGGCCGGTGCCGCCCTGCTCAGCGCGGCCCTCGGCCTGGGCGCGTCCGTCACGTCCGGCGGCGACCCGAAGGCCCCCGACCCGCGCCCGACCTCCGAGCCGACCGCACCCCGCGAAGGGGGCGAGGAGCCCAAGGGGACCGGGCTCAGCCCAGCTTCTTCAGCAGCTCCGCGGCGAGCGGCGCGGAGGACGCCGGGTTCTGGCCGGTGACCAGATCGCGGTCGACGACCACGTTCGGCACCCACGGCTCACCGGCCGCGACCTCGACGCCCGCCTCCCGCAGCCGGGTCTCCAGCAGCCACTTCGCCCGGTCGGCGAGGCCGCCCAGGGTCTCCTCGGCGTTGGTGAAGGCGGCCACCCGGTACCCCGCGAAGGCGTTGGTGCCGTCCGCGCGCTCGGCGGCCAGCAGCGCGGCCGGACCGTGGCAGACCACGCCCAGCGGCGTGCCCGCGTCCAGCGCGTCGGTCAGCAGACGGCCCGACACCGGGTCCACGGCGAGGTCCTCCATCGGGCCGTGGCCGCCGGGGTAGAACACGGCGGCGTAGTCGCCGAGGTCGACCTCCTCCAGCTTGACCGGGTGCTCCAGCTCCGTCATCGCCGCGAGGGCGGCCACGATCCGGTCGGCGCCCTCCTGCCCGCCGTTGACGTCGGCGGCCAGGCTGCCCCGGTCGACGGTGGGGACGACGCCGCCCGGCGTGGCGACGACGACCTCATGACCGGCGGCCCGGAACGCCTCGTACGGGGCGACGGCCTCCTCGGCCCAGAAGCCGGTGGGGTGCGCGGTGCCGTCGGCGAGGGTCCAGTGGTCGGCGCCGGTCATCACGAAAAGGATCTTGGACATCGGGCTACTCCGGGAGCGTGCCCGGCCGGTGGGCCGGGGCTGCGGTCGCCGACGCTCCGGAAGCCGGACCGCCGACGCGGTGACGCCCTCGACGGTAGGCCGAGGACCCATCGGTATCCAATGCGAAAGCCAATGTCAGACATCGGCATTCCAATGGGTCGGTCGTGGGTCCTGTCGACGGACCCGGCGCCCGACCGGGGGACCTCGTCCCGGTGGGCGTACGACTCCCGCGGACTGCCGCGCGGCGCCGCGACGACCTCCGAGGGGCCCCGGACCGCTTGGCCGCGTCGATCAGGTCGTCCTCGCCCGCGGGGAAGTCGACGTCCTTGACGGCCCTCACCACGTCCCGGGACTCGTCGTGCGGTTCATGAGTGCCACCTGCTGCCGCTCGGGTCACTGCCTGGCGGGTAACCACGAGCGCCCCGCCACTCACCGCGGCAGGACAGGATTGCACCGCGCCCGATCGGGTACGCGTCGGTCACCGCACCGGGCGGCGATCTTGGCCCGGGCGGGGCCGCACGACCGCCACGACCAGGGAATCCACCATGGACACACCCGCGAACGACCCGCACGCCACTCCGGCCCGGCAGGCGCTGGACGCACTGGTCGTCAACACCGAGGACCAGGCGGCGCTGGACACGCTCGCGAGCAGCGACGTGCTGGTGCCGGTGCCCGACGACGTAGGCGACGAGGACGCCACCAACCCCGCCGCCGTAGCGCTGCCCGTCCTCGAGCAGCCGGGCGGCGAACCCGTGGTGCCGGTGTTCACCTCGGAGCCGGAGATGGCCGAGCTGCTGCCGTTCGTCTCCCGCTACCGCATGATCCCGCTGGGCGCGCTCGCCTCGCAGTGGCCCTCGGACGACCTGTCCCTGACCATCGACGCCAGCTCCGACCACGGCCTGACCCTCACCTCGGAGGGGGTGCGCAATCTGCTGGCGAGGCCGTAGGCGACGGCTGCCCGGGTGACTAGTCGCCCAGCATCCGCGCCAGCACCGCCCGCTGCACCGGCAGCACCTCGGCGTGCAGCGCCCGGCCCTTGTCGGTCGGGCGCACCCACACCCCGCGCCGGTCGTCGGTGCACATGGAACGCTCGACCAGACCGTCCTTCTCCAGGCGGCCGATGAGCCGGGACAGGGCGCTCTGGCTCAGGTGCACCCGTCCGACCAGGTTCTGCACCCGGCACTGGGCGTCCTCGTCGAGGGCCTCCGTGGTGAGCACGTCGAGCACCTCGAAGTCGCTGGCGCCGATGCCGTGCGGATGCAGGGCCCGGTCGATCTCGGCCACGGTGCGCGCGTGCACGCCGAGGATCTCCCGCCACCGTTGCGCAAGGCCCGCGTCGGCCGTTTTCGCTGCCATACCCGCACGGTAACACCGATTCCACCGGTCGTTGAGTGTGCAACTAGTGTGCGGGGCAGCCGTCGGCCTAGGCGGGCGGGTTCTGGGTCAGCCCCACGAGGTTTCCGTCGGCGTCCTTCACGAAGGCGATCAGCTTGCCGCCGCCCACGTCCTGTACGTCGAGCACGGGCTCCGCCCCGGCGGCCACCAGCGCCGCGAGGCTCTCCCGGATGTCGGCCACGGGCCAGTAGGGGACCGGACCGGTCATGCCCTTGGCGTGCCCGTTGGGGTCGAGCCCGACGTCCTGCCCGCCGACCCGGAACCCGACGTAGTAGGACTCGTCCGCGTACGGCTCGACCCCCAGCAACGCGCTGAACAGCGCCTTCGCCCGGTCCAGGTCCTTGACGGGGTAGATGATCGTGTCCGCTGCCTCGGTCATGACGTACTCCTTGGTACGAGGTGAGAGCTGCCCGGCGCCCGTTCGCGCCGGTGATCTCACGCTAGGCCGGGCGAGCGGCGGGCCGCTTCTCGAATCCTGACCGGTTGCCCGGACCCCGCGCCGACCCGTCAGGTCGACTCCCGCACCACCAGCTCCGTCGGCAGGATGACCGCCGCCTGCGCCTCCCCGCCCATCTGGGCGAGCAGCACCCGGACCATCTCGGCGCTGATCCGGTCCCAGGGCTGCCGTATGGTCGTCAGCTCGGGGCTGACGGAGACCGCGGCGGGGGAGTCGTCGAAGCCGCCGACCGCGATGTCCCGCGGCACCCGGCGCCCCGCCCGCTGGAGCGCGGCGAGCACGCCCTGCGCCATCAGGTCGGAGGCGACGAACACCGCGTCCATGTCCGGCGCCCGCTCAAGGAGGCGCTCGGCGCCCGCCTCACCGCTGGCCCGGCTGTAGTCGCCGGAGACGACGAGCCGCTCGTCGACCGCGATGCCCGCTTCGGTGAGCACCTCCTTGTAACCGGCGAGGCGCTCCACACCCCCGGGCGTGTCCAGCGGACCGGTGACCACGCCGATCCGCCGCCGCCCCAGCGACAGCAGATGCCGCACCATGTCCCGGGCGCCGTCCCGGTCGTCGGCGGCCACATAGCTGACCTTGGAACCGAGCCCGATCGGCTTGCCGCAGGCCACCAGCGGCACCCCCGCCTCGCGCAGCTCCTGCGCCACCGGATCGCCGGAGTGGCTGGAGACCAGCAGCACCCCGTCGACATGCCCGGCGGTGATGTACCGGGTGATGCGCCGCCGCTCGTCCTCCGTGCCCGCCAGCATCAGCAGCAGCGCGACGTCGTGCGCCGCCAGCGCCTGGGTGCAACCGCGCAGCAGCACATTGAAGTTGGGGTCCTCGAAGAACCGCTCCTGCGGCTCGGTGAGCAGGAAGCCGACCGAGTCGGAGCGCCCGGTGATCAGCGACCGGGCGTGCCGGTTGACGACGTAACCCGTCTTGCGGATGGCCGCGTTGACGGCTTCCTGCGCGGCCGGGCTGACGTAGTGACCGCCGTTGAGGACCCGTGAGACGGTGCCGCGCGAGACGCCCGCCTCGCGCGCCACGTCATGGATCGTCGGCGGTCTGCGCCTGCCCCCCGTGGTGTTGCTCATGGTCATGACTTTACGGCCCCGGACAGCAGATCCAGGCTCCAGAACCGTTGGATGACCAGGAACAGCGCGACCAGCGGCAGCACCGCGAGGAACGCGCCGGTGATCACCAGGGTGTACAGCGCCGGAGTGTTGGAACCCTGTTCGAGCAAGGTGTGCAGACCGAGTGTGATGGGGAACTTCTCGTCGTCGCTGAGCATGATGTACGGCAGCAGGAAGTTGTTCCAGATGGCCACGAACTGGAACAGGAACACCGTCACCAGACCCGGGACCATCATCGGCAGCGCGATCCGGGTGAAGATCCGCCACTCGCCCGCCCCGTCCATCCGCCCGGCCTCCACCACATCGGCGGGCACGGCGGCGGCGGCGTAGATCCGCGAGAGGTAGACGCCGTACGGGGAGAGGATCTGCGGCAGCAGCACGGACAGGTAGGAGTCCGTGAGGTCCGCCTTCGCCAGCAGCAGGTACTGCGGGATGGCGAGGATCACCGGCGGCATCAGCACGCCCGCCAGCAGCACGTTGAACATCGTCTCCCGGCCGCGGAAGCGGTAGGTCGCCAGCGCGTAGCCGCTGAAGGAGGAGACGACCGTCGACAGCAGCGCGCCGAGGACGGCGTAGAGGGCGGAGTTGCCCATCCACTGCCAGTACACGCCGTCGCGGTAGGCGTTCAGGTCGGAGAGGTTCTCCGTGAAGCCGCTGCCCGGCAGGAAGGTGAACGTGGAGAACAGCTCGCTGCCCGACTTGGTGGACGCGATCACCACCCAGGCCACGGGCAGCAGACAGTACAGCGCGCCCAGCAGCAGGGTGAGCGTCGGGATGAGCGCGACACGGCGGCGCAGCGGCGGTCCCTGCGCGGTGCCCGGGGTGGTCCCGGCCGCCGGGGCGGCCTTGCGGACGGCAACGGAACTCATCGTGCGGCTCCTTGACTGATGTCCCGCCTGTTGCGGCGGTTCGCGGCCCGCAGGAAGCCGAACGACAGCACCAGGGTCACCAGCGCGATCAGCGTCGCCTGGGCGGCGGCCGCGTGGATGTCGCCCTTGCCGAAGGCGTCCTGGTACACCTTCATCAGCGGACTCCAGGTGGTGGACACGGAGTTGGTGAGCGGTTTGAGGGTGGTCGGCTCGCTGAACACCTGGAGCGTCGCGATGATCGAGAAGAAGAAGGTCAGCACCAGCGAGGGCGCCACCATCGGGATCTTGATCCGCAGCGCGATCTGCGTGGGCGTGGCCCCGTCCAGCTTGGCCGCCTCGTACACCTCGGCCGGGATCGACTGGAGCGAGGTGTAGATGACGATCATGTTGAAGCCGGTGCCGCCCCACACCGCGATGTTCGACAGGGCGAGATACAGCGGACCGCCGTCCAGCAGATCCGGCTGCGGCAGCCCCAGCCTGTCGAGCACGAAGTAGAAGGGGCTGACGTCCGGCAGATAGAGGAAGCCCCACAGCAGCGCCGCCACCACCCCGGGGATGGCGTACGGCAGGAAGATCGCGAGCCGGGTGAAGGGGGTGAGGCGGACCCGGTCGGAGTCCAGCATCAGCGCGAACAGCAGCGCCAGACCGAGCATGACGGGGACGACGATGCAGCCGTAGCCGACCACGCGCAGCGCCCCGTCGAGGAGTTCGCTGTCGCCGAAGGCGTCGGTGTAGTTCTGGAACCCCGCCCACACTTCGCGCCGCGCCCCGGAGCCAAGGCCCAGGCCGGACACCTTCACCTTGCGGAAGCTGAGCCAGACCGCGTAGCCGATGGGGAGCGCGAAGAAGAGGAGGAAGAGGAGCGTCGCGGGGAGCAGGAAGGCATACGGGGCCCCCTTGACCCCGTACGACCTCCCGCGTGCCGTGCTGGTCACTCGGCGACCTCGAAGCCCTGCTTCTTCATGTCGGCGACCGTGTCCTCCTGCATGGCGTCCAGGGCGGCGGTGAAGTCCGACTTGTTCTTGGCGGCGGCGCCGAACGCGTCCTTGAAGGTGGTGTAGGCGACGTTCACGTTCGGGCCCCAGGCCGAGGGCGCGGTGCTCTTGGCGATCTCGGCGGCCTCGGTGTAGAAGTCGGCCTGGTGGGAGAAGTAGTCCGGCGGCGTGGTGAAGGCGCCGCTGAGCTGGGCGGCGGTGGAGGCCGGGTAGATGCCGCTCTCCTTGGCCAGCGCGTTGAGGGCGTCCCCGTCGGTGTTCAGCCAGGCGGCGAACCTGGCCGCGGCGTCCTGGTTCTTCGAGTCGGTGGTCACGGCGGTGGAGGAGCCGCCCCAGCTGCCGGTGACGTTCTCGCTGTCGGACCACTGGGGGAGCGGGGCCATGGCCCACTTGCCCTTGGTGTCCGGCGCGGCGGTGGTCAGCGTGCCCGGCGCCCACACGGCGCTCACCCAGGCGATCTGCTGACCGGTGTTGAGCGCCTTGTTCCAGGCCGGGGTGTACATCGGCTGGTTGTCGATGGCGCCCTCCTGCACCAGGCCGCCCCAGAACTCGGCGACCTTCTTCGTCGCCGCGTCGTTGATGCCGACCTTCCACCGCTCGCCCTCGGTGGTCCACCACTTGGCGCCCGCCTGCTGGGCGAGGCCCGCGAAGAGGCCGGAGTCATTGGCGGAGAACGTGGTCAGGTCCTTGTCGGGGGCCTTCTTCTTCAGCGCGCGGGCGGTCTCGGCGAACTCGTCCCAGGTGTGCGGGACCTTCAGGCCGTACTCCTTGAACAGGTCCTCGCGGTAGTAGAACATCATCGGCCCGATGTCCTGCGGCACCGCGTAGACCGCGTCCGTGCCCAGCGTCGTCTGCTGCCAGACCCCCTCGGCGAACTTGCCCTGGGCGTCGCCGACCTTGTCGCCTATGTCGGCGAGGGCGTCATTGCTGACCAGGGTCGGCAGCGCCTGGTACTCGGCCTGGACCAGGTCGGGCGCCTTGCCCGCCTTGTGCGCGGTGAGGATCTTGGTGACGAGGGTGTCGCCGGAGGCCTGCTTCTTCACCGTGACGGTGATCTGCTGCTCCTTGCCCGGCCCCTTGTTCCACAGGTCGACGACCTTGTCCATCCCGGGGGTCCAGGTCCAGTACGTCAGCGAGACCGGGCCGGACTGGGCGTCGCCGTCGTCGTCGGACGAGCCGCAGGCGGCGAGCGCGGTGGCGCCGAGGGTGACCGCGAGGGACGTGGCCGCACTTCTCACAAAGAGCCGACGACGCTTGGTGTTGGGCATGGATTTCTCCCCTGGCCTGGGGCCCTCGCCTGCTGCGGGGGCCTGCCATGCTGTCTGTGAGCGTTCACAGTAGAGAAACATCCCGGACACTTGTCAATGGTTGTTGCTGTGCGGTTATGTTGGCATCGCACCGCCAATAATGTCTGTGCACGTTCCCAAATGATCGATTAACCGGGAGAGATCCATGCCGGAGACCACGCCCCAGGGCCTCACGAGGCTCGCCTTCGGTGGGGACTACAACCCCGAGCAATGGCCGGAAAGCGTCTGGCAGGAGGACGTCCGGCTGATGCGGGAGGCCGGGGTCTCCCTGGTGAGCGTCGGGATCTTCTCCTGGGCGCTCCTGGAGCCCGACCCCGGCCGTTACGACTTCGGCTGGCTGGACCGGGTCCTGGACCTGTTGCACGAGAACGGCATCCGCGTCGACCTCGGCACCCCCACCGTCGTACCGCCCGCGTGGTTCTACCGCGCCCACCCCGACGCCCTGCCCGTCACCGCTGACGGCACCCGCTACGAGTTCGGCTCCCGCGGCGCCATCTGCCACAGCAACGCCGACTACCGCGCCGCCGCCGCGAACATCACCACCCGGCTCGCCGAGCGCTACGGCGACCACCCGGCGCTGGCGATGTGGCACGTCCACAACGAGTACGGCGTCCCCGTCTCGGCCTGCTACTGCGACTCCTGCGCCGCCCACTTCCGCCGGTGGCTGACCACCACCTACGGCACCGTTGACGCGGTCAACGACGCATGGGGAACCGCCTTCTGGGGACAGCGCTACTCAACTGTTGACCAGATCAACCCGCCGCGGCTGGCCCCGACCGTCGGCAACCCCGCCCAGGCGCTGGACTACCGGCGCTTCGCCGACGCCACCATTCGTGAGAACTTCCGCACCGAGCGGGACATCCTGCACCGGCTGTCCCCGGGCATCCCGGTCACCACCAACTTCATGACCGCCCTCAGCCAGTGCGACTCCCTCGACTACTGGGCCTGGGGCCGCGAGGTCGACCTCGTCACCAACGACCACTACCTGATCACCGACGGCCGCCGCACCCACGTCAACCTCGCCATGGCCGCCGACCTCACCCGCTCCGTCGCGGGCGGCGCCCCCTGGCTGCTCCTGGAGCACTCCACGTCCGGTGTGAACTGGCAGCCCCGCAACCCGGCCAAGGCCCCCGGCCAGATGGCCCGCAACTCCCTCGCCCATGTGGCGCGCGGCTCCGAGGGCGCCATGTTCTTCCAGTGGCGGCAGTCCCGGCGCGGCGCCGAGAAGTTCCACTCGGCGATGGTCCCGCACGGCGGCACCGACACGCGCGTGTGGCGCGAGGTCGTCCAACTGGGCGCCGCCCTGGAGTCGTTGCACGAGATCCGCTCCACCCGCACCGTCGCCGACGCCGCCGTCCTGTGGGACTGGCACTCCTGGTGGGCGCAGAACCTCGACTGGCGCCCCAGCGAGGACCACGACGCCCGCGAACGCGCCGACACCTTCTACGAGGCCCTCTACGACCGCCACCTCACCGTCGACTTCGCCCACCCGGAAGCCGACTTGTCGGCCTATCCCCTTGTCGTCGTACCCGCCCTGTACCTGATGACGGAGGCGGCCGGGGCCAACCTGAAGGCGTACGTCGAAGGCGGCGGCACCCTCGTGGTCTCGTACTTCTCCGGCATCGTCGACGAGCACGACGCCGTGCACGAGGGCGGCTACCCGGGTGCGCTGCGGGACGTCCTCGGGCTCAGCGTCGAGGAGTTCTCGCCGCTGCTCGCGGGCGAGCGGGTGCGGCTGACCGGGCCGGAGGGCTCCGAACTCGACGCCGACGTGTGGACGGAGTTCGTGGTGCCGCGCGGCGCCGAGACCGTGTGGACGTACGCCGACGGACTGACCGCGGGTCGTCCCGCCGTCACCCGCCACCGCCTCGGCGAGGGCACCGCCTGGTACATCTCCACCCGGCTGGGCGCCGAGGCCCTCGACGCCGTGCTGGCCCCGGCGGCCGAGGACGCGCGCATCGCGCCGCGCGCGGACCTGCCGCGGGACGTGGAGGTGGTCCGCCGCACCGGTGAGTCCGGTACCTACCTCTTCGCCCTCAACCACACCGCCACCGACGCCAAGGTGCCGCTGGACGGATCCGGCACCGAGCTGCTGACCGGAGACCGCGCCGCGGGCCGCCTCGCGGTCCCGGCGGGAGCCGTGCGGGTCGTCCGACTCGACGGCTGAGCCGACTCCCCTCCGCCCGCGCGAGCCGATGTGAGCCGCGGGCGGAGGGGCCGCCTCCGCCACCGGAGCGGAGGTCGACCTCCCCACCACGTCGAAGGGACGACGAACGTCGATGTTCCATCCCAGACGCACACTCAAGGCCCTGCTCCTGCCGCTCACGGCCGGGCTCGCCCTCACCGCCCTGCCCGCCCAGACCGCCCAGGCCGCGAGCACCCTCACCAACGGAGGCTTCGAGGCCGACGGGGCGGGCGCCGCCGTACCCAGCGGCTGGTCCGAGTACGGCACGGCCGCGGCGTCCTACTCCGAGGCCGGGGGCCGCAGCGGCGGTTACCGGCTGAGCCACTGGTCGTCGTCCGCCTACAAGGTGGAGACCTACCAGTACCTGTCCGGGCTGGCGAACGGCAGCTACAAGCTCACCGCCTGGGTCCGCTCCGGAGGCGGCCAGAACTCCGCCTACATAGCCGTGAGGAACTGCGGCGGCACGGAACAGCGCACGGATCTGCCGGTCTCCGCGTCAGGGTGGATCCGTATCGTCGTGCCGGTCAATGTGACCGGCAACCAGTGCACCATCAGCATCAACAGTGACGCGAACGCGGGCAACTGGATCAATGTTGACGACCTGACATTGACGTCCGGGACATCCAGTACAGCGATCAAGGGTGCCGACATCTCCTCCCTCGCCAAGAGCGAGGCCAAGGGCGGCGTCTACCGCACCGCCTCCGGCACCACGGGCGACGCCCTCTCCGTCCTGAAGTCCGCCGGGATGAACTACGCGCGCCTGAAGGTCTGGGTGAACCCGGCCGACGGCTACAACAACAAGGCGCGCGTGCTGGCGACGGCCAAGCGCGTCAAGGCCCAGGGCATGAAGCTCCTGGTCGACTTCCACTACTCGGACACCTGGGCCGACCCGGGCCACCAGACCAAGCCAGCCGCCTGGGCGGGCCATTCGTACGGTCAGCTCAGGACGGACGTCTACCACCACACGTACGACGTGCTGAACGCGCTGAAGGCGCAGGGCACCACCGCCGACATGGTCCAGGTGGGCAACGAGATCAACGGCGGCATGCTGTGGAGCGAGGGTTCCACCGACAACTGGACCCAGCTCGCCGGTCTGCTCAACTCCGGCTATGACGCCGTCAAGGCGGTCAGCTCCTCCACCACCGTGGCCCTGCACCTCGCCGAGGGCGGCGACCTCGAGGGAACCCGCTGGTGGTTCGACAACGCGGTGGCGAAGGGCGTGAAGTTCGACGTCATCGGGCTGTCGTACTACGGCTACTGGCACGGCACCCTGTACGACTTCCAGACCACCCTGGACGACGCGGCCACCCGCTACGGCAAGCCCGTCTACGTCGCCGAGACGGCCTACCCGTTCCGGCTGGACAGCAAGGACGCGCACGAGAACATCATCGACGTCAGCGGTGAACTGGTCCCCGGCTACCCCGCCAGCACGACCGGGCAGACCCGGTGGATGAACGACATCGCCAGCATCGTGGAGGCCGTCCCCAACGGCCGTGGCCTCGGCGTCTTCTACTGGGAGGCCACCTGGACCGCGGTGGACGGCAACGGCTGGGACCCGACCGACCCCGCCTCCGGCAACGGCTGGGAGAACCAGGCCCTGTTCGGGTACGACGACCGGGCGCTTCCGGCGATGGCGTGGTTCCGCCACCGCTGAGCACCGCCCGAGGGGTCCGGCCGGGGACGGCCGGACCCCTGTCAAGACGCCGTACGGTCCCGGACAAGGACCGCCGAGTCCGGGACGCGGAGGTGCGCCGGGCGTCACAGTGGGGAATCGTCTTGTCGGGGCAGAGCGAGAGGGACGACCAGATGCTGAGGACTCCCGTCACCGGTGTGCGCCTGGAGATTCTGGAGTGGCTGAAGGACCCGGCCGCCCACTTCCCGCCCGAGCGGCACACGGATCCCGTCGCGGACGGCGTCACCGCCGACGCCGTCGCCACCCGCCTGGGCGTCCGCCGCCCGGTGGCCGAGCGCCATCTCGTCCTCCTCACGGCGATCGGCCTGCTGCGCACGAAGCGGATCCGGCGCCGCGTCCACTACCGCCGCGACGAGTTCCGGATCGCCGAAGTCGCCCGGATGTTTGAAAAGGGCTGGTGACCGAGGCCACGAGGAGGATGCCTGTGAGCACCGTTCACGCGCCGAAGGCCCTGGTGACGCCCCCTCCCGAGCCCTTGGTCCCGGTGCGCTACGTCGACATCGGCGGCCGGGGCCCGGAGGACGTCGTCACCGACGCCCGCGGCCGGGTCCTGACCGGCGTCGAGGACGGCCGCATCCTGCGCCTCGACGGCCTCACCGACCCCGGCCCCCGCGGCCCCCGCGTCGAGCTGCTCGCCGACACCGGCGGTCGCCCGCTCGGCCTGGAACCGCTCCCGGACGGCACGCTGCTGGTGTGCGACGCCGTACGCGGGCTGCTGAACGTGGACCTCACCGACGGCCGGGTGCGGGTGCTCGCCGACTCGGTGGCCGGGGAGCGGCTGCGGTTCGCCAGCAATGCCGTCGCCCTCCCCGACGGCAGCGTCCACTTCACCGTCTCCAGCCGTCGCCACCCCCTGGAGCACTGGATCGGCGACCTGGTCGAACACACCGGCACCGGCCGCCTGCTGCGCCTCGCGCCCGGCGCCCGGGAACCCGAAGTGCTCCTGGAGGGGCTCCAGTTCGCCAACGGCCTCGCCGCGAGCGCCGACGGCTCCTTCCTCGTCGTGGCCGAGACCGGGGCCCACCGCCTCACCCGCTACCGGCTCACCGGACCCGGCGCGGGTCGCGCCGAGCCCTTCGCCGCCGACCTGCCCGGCCTTCCCGACAACCTGTGGCGCCGCGGCTCGGGCGGCCCCGTCTGGGCCGCGCTGGCCGGTCCCCGCGTCCCCGCCCTGGACCTCCTGCACCACGCCGCACCCGCCGCCGTACGCCGTGGCGCCGCCCGGGCCGCCCGGCGCGTCCCCTTCCGCCCCACCGGCATGGTCGGCCTCCTCGCCCTCGACGACACCGGCACGGTCCTCCACCACCTCACCCGGCGCCACTCCCGCTTCCGCATGGTCACCAGCGTCTGCGAGACCGACGGGCACCTGGTCCTCGGCAGCCTGTGGGAGCACGGTGTCGCGGTCTGCGCGGCGCCGCCCCCGAAGTGACCGGGCACGGCCCCCGGGTTACCCTGTTGACCGGCCGCGATCACCCGCGCGGCGCGGCGGTGGGGCCCGCCGTACCCGAACCGCGGCACCGGTGCCGCCAACGGTCCCTCCTCGCGACGACAGGCGTCCTGCCCGGGCCTGGCGAGTAGGAGACGTACGGCGATGACGATTCCCGAGACCGACAGCCTCCCCCTGGACACCCGCCCCGCACGGCGGTCGGCGTGGCGCGCGCAGCTCCCCGTGGTCGCGGTGGTCGCCCTCGGCGGCGGCGCGGGCGCGGCGGCCCGGTACGCGGTGGCCCTGTGGTGGCCCACCGGGGCGGGCGGCTTCCCCTGGGCCGTCTTCGGGGCCAACGTCATCGGCTGCGCGGTGATCGGCGTGTTCCTGGTGGCCGTCACCGAGGCCAGGACCGCGCACCCGCTGGTCCGCCCGTTCTTCGGCACCGGCGTCCTCGGCGGCTTCACCACCTTCTCGACGTACGCCGTCGACATCCACGACCTGATCGACGCGGGCCACCCCGGCACCGCGCTGGCCTATCTCGCCGCCACCCTGCTCGCGGCGCTCACGGCGGTGTGGCTCGCGACGACGGCGGCCCGCCGCGTTCTGCTCGGGAGGCAGCGATGACCGGACTGACCGGGCGCGCGCTGCGCGTCACCGTCCTCGTCGGGGAGAACGACACCTGGCACCGCAGGCCCCTCTACTCGGAGATCGTCCACCGGGCCCAGCGGGCCGGGCTCGCGGGCGCCAGCGTCTTCCGCGGCATCGAGGGCTTCGGCGCGTCCTCCCTGATCCACACCTCCCGGCTGCTCTCCCTGAGCGAGGACCTGCCGGTGGCCGTGGTGATCGTCGACACCGAGGAGCGGGTCCGGGACTTCCTGCCGCAGCTCGACGAACTCGTCACCGCGGGCCTGGTGATCCTCGACGACTGCGAGGTCATCCTCCCCCAGTCCCGGCCTCGCTCGACCGGGGGGACCCCCACCGTGGGACGTGAAGGCGCCGAATGAACTGGTTCCTGGTCATCGCGGGCGGCATGATCGGCGCCCCGCTGCGCTATCTGACCGACCGCGCGGTGCAGTCCCGGCACGACTCGGTCTTCCCCTGGGGCACCTTCACGGTCAACGTCACCGGCAGCCTGCTGCTCGGCCTCCTCACCGGCGCGGCCGTCGCCGGAGCCGCCGACTCCCCCCTGCTGCTGTTCCTCGGCACCGGGCTGTGCGGGGCGCTGACGACGTACTCGACCTTCTCCTACGAGACCCTGCGGCTCGCGGAGTCGGGGGCGCGCCGGTACGCCGTGGCCAACGCGGTGGTGAGCGTGGCGGTGGGGCTGGGGGCGGCGTTCGCGGGGGTGGCGGTGGCGCGGGCGGTGTGGGGGTAGCCGTCGGGGCCAGCGGGACGCCAGGGCCCGGCCTTGACACCGGGCCGACCTCGACCGCACCATCACTCCGTGAACCTGTCAGACAGCCAGACAGCTGGTCCGGTACCGCCGCGCCGCGTCAGCGCCATGGAGGCGGTGCTCACGCACCTGCGCGACGCCATCGAGCGCGGCGAGTACGCGATCGGGGACAAGCTGCCCTCCGAGGCGGAGCTGTGCCGCACCCTGGAGGTCTCCCGGCCGGTGCTGCGCGAGGCCCTGCGCGCGCTGCAGACCATGGGGCTGACCGTGTCCAGGACCGGCAAGGGCACCTTCGTGGTGGCCAGCGCGGTCGAGGACCCCACCTTCGGGGACTACGCGGCCAGCGACCTGCTGGAGGTGCGCCGCCATGTGGAGATCCCCGTCGCGGGGTACGCCGCGAGGCGCCGTACGCCGGAGAACCTGGACCATCTGACCCACCTGCTGGACCGCATGGAGCGGGAGACGGACACCACCGCCTGGGTCGCGATGGACACCCTCTTCCACCTCGCCGTGGCCGAGGCGGCCCAGAACCCCGTCTTCCGCCGGGTCATCGAGGAGATCCGGGACGCGCTGGCCCGCCAGTCGGCGTTCCTCAACGAACTCGGCGGCCGTCGCGAGCAGTCCAACCGCGAGCACCGGGCCATCGTGGAGGCGCTGGTCGACGGCAGCGAACAGGACGCGCGCGAGGCCATGGCCCACCACATCGACCGCGTCGAGAACACCCTCACCGACATCGTGCGCGCCACGCGCAAGGACTGAACGAGCAGTCAGGACCGAAGAGACAGTGACGCACAGCAGCTCCCTCGCCGCGGCACCCCCCGTCCGCGCACCCCGCCACGCCCCCGTCGCCCACCTGATACGCGGCGGCGTCGTCGAGGGCGTCCACCACGGCTCCGTCGTCGTCCTCGGCGCCGACGGCCGGGTGGAGTTCCAGCTCGGCGACATCGAGGCCGCCTGCTACCCGCGCTCGGCGCTCAAGCCGGTGCAGGCCGTCGCCATGGTCCGCGCCGGACTGCCGCTGGACGGCGCCCTGCTCTCGCTCGCCGCGGCCAGCCACTCCGGCGAGGACCGCCATCTCGCGGGCGCCCGCCGCATCCTCGAACTCGCCGGGGTCACCGAGGACGACCTGCGCAACGTGCCCGACCTGCCGCTGGACCCGGTGGTCCGCGACAGCTGGATCCGCGCGGGCCGCACCCCGTCCCGGCTCGCGCAGAACTGCTCCGGCAAGCACACCGCCATGCTCTGCACCGCCCGGCTCAACGGCTGGTCCCTCGACGACTACCTCGACCCCGGCCACCCCCTCCAGCGGGCCATCGCGGAGACCGTCGAGGACCTGACCGGGCAGCGCATCGCCCATGTCACCGTCGACGGCTGCGGCGCCCCGCTGTTCGCCGTCTCCCTGGCCGGACTCGCCCGCGCCGCCGCCCGGATCACCACCGCCGCGCCGGGCACCCCTCAGGCACGGGTCGCCGACGCGATGCGCGAGCACGCCGAGATGGCCTCCGGCTCCGGCCGCGACGTGGCCGCGCTGATGCGGGCCGTGCCGGGGCTGCTCGCCAAGGACGGCTACGAGGGCGTCCAGGTCGCCGCCCTGCCCGACGGCCGCGCCGTCGCCGTCAAGATCGCCGACGGCGCCACCCGGGCCCGCGTCCCGGTCACCGCCGCGGCCCTCACCCTCGCCGGGGTCGACCCCGCCCTCCTCACCCCCTTCACGGGCGGCGCGGTACTCGGCGGCGGTGAGCCGGTGGGCCACGTCCGCGCGGTACCGGCTCTCGACGCGGCGCGGCTCGCGGCGTCGGCCTGACGGTCGGCCCACGCGCGCGTGCCCGCACGCACCCGGGTGACAATGGCGATCATGGCCGTGCCCCGTACCTCCCAGACCTTCGAACCCGTCCTCACCCGCATCGCCGAGGAGATCGAGCACACCCCCGGCCGCGGCCGTCCCGCCGACTACATCCCGGCGCTGGCGGCCTGTGACCCCCGGCGCTTCGGGATGGCCGTCGCCGAGCTGGACGGCACGGTGTACGGCGTCGGGGACTGGCGGGAGCCGTTCTCGGCGCAGTCGGTCACCAAGGTGTTCACGCTCGCCCTCGACCTCGCGCGGGAGGGCGACGAACTCTGGGAGCACGTGGGCCGCGAGCCCTCCGGCAACCCCTTCAACTCCCTGGTGCAGCTGGAGTACGAGAACGGCATCCCGCGCAACCCGTTCATCAACGCGGGCGCCCTCGTCGTCACCGACCGGCTGCACACCCGTACCGGCGACGCGGCGGGCACCCTGCGGGACTTCCTGCGGACCGAGAGCGGCAACCCCGACCTGGACTTCGACCACGAGATCGCCGCCTCGGAGACCGCGCACGGCGACCGGAACGCCGCCCTCGCCCACTTCATGGCGTCCTACGGCAACATCGACAACCCGGTCCCGCTCCTCCTCGACCAGTACTTCCGCCAGTGCTCCCTCAGGGCGTCCTGCGCCGACCTCGCCCTGGCCACCGCCTTCCTCGCCCGGCACGGCATCCGCGCCGACGGCTCCCGGCTGCTCACCCGCAGCCAGGCCAAGCAGGTCAACGCCGTCATGCTGACCTGCGGCACCTACGACGCGGCCGGGGACTTCGCCTATCGCGTCGGACTGCCCGGCAAGAGCGGCGTCGGCGGCGGCATCATCGCCGTGGTGCCGGGCCGCTGCACCCTGTGCGTGTGGAGCCCCGGCCTGGACGAGCGCGGCAACTCGGTGGCGGGGGTGGCCGCGCTGGACCGTTTCACCACGCTGACGGGGCTGTCGGTCTTCTGACCTCCCCCGGCCATCCCGGCGATCACACACCCGACACGAGCCCGCTCCCGCCCGGAGACCCCGCCGTCGCTTTCCGGCCACCCGTCGTCGCCACGCTGACGGAGTGTTGGCCATGGCTTTCCCCGTCGATCTCCGCCGCTGCCAGGTCCTCGGCCTGGCCGGTACCGCCTTTCTCGCGGCGGGCGGTGAGACCGCCGGAGCCCTGCCCGTACGGCAACTGCTGGCACCGTCCTCCGCCGGTGCCGCCCTGGGCCTGGTCGGCTCGTACTTCGGCGTCGTCCTGCTGATCGCGGCCTGGGTGCTCCTCGGCCGTCTGCTGCGCGGCCCCCACCCGCCCTCCCCGCGCGCCCTGCTGCTGGTCCTCGCCCTGTGGGCGGCCCCGCTGCTGCTCGCGCCACCGCTGTTCAGCCGGGACGTCTACAGCTATCTCGCGCAGGGCGCCATGGTGGACGCCCGGCTCGACGTCTACACCTACGGCCCCTCCCACCTCGGCGGCCCCCTCGCCGACGAGGTCGCCCCGCTGTGGCAGCACACGGCGGCCCCGTACGGCCCGGTCTTCCTCGCCGTCGCCGCCGCGCTGTCCGCGCTGACCCAGGGCGAACTCCCCGCCGGGCTGCTGGGCATGCGGCTGCTCGCGCTGCTCGGCGTGGCGCTGATGGCCGCCGCGCTGCCCCGCCTCGCCCGGCACAGCGGCGCCGACCCGGCCGCCGCGCTCTGGCTGGGCGCCCTGAACCCGCTGGTGCTGCTGCACCTGGTCGCCGGTGCGCACAACGACGCGCTGATGCTGGGCCTGCTCGGGGTGGGGCTGGTGGCGGCGCTGGGCCGGTGGCCGGTCCTGGGCGCCGTACTGGTCACGCTCGCCGCGCTGGTGAAGGCGCCCGCCGCGCTGGGGCTGGCGGCGGTGGTCGTGCTGCAACTGCGCGCGGGCCGCCGTCCGGCGCGGGCGGTGCTGTCGACCGGGGGCGCCGCCGCCGTCACCACGGTCGCCGCGACGGCCGCCGCGGGCACCGGCTACGGCTGGATCGCCGCCCTCGACACCCCCGTCTCCCCGCACAACTGGGCCCTCACCAGCCTCCTCGGCCGCGCCACCCGCGCCCTGCTGGAACGTCTCGGCAGCGACCTGGCACCGCTCGCCGTCCCGGCCTGGCACGCCCTCGGCCTCGCCCTGACCGCCGCGCTGATCGTCGCCATCTGGTGGCGGCTGCGGCCCCGCCCGGTCTACGCGCTCGGCCTGAGCCTGGCCGCGGTGGCCGCCTTCGGCCCGGCGATCCGTCCCTGGTACGCGATATGGGGCCTGTTCCTCATCGCCGCCGCCGCGCCCAGTTCCTCGCTGCGCCACCGGCTGGCGGCCGTCCCGGGCGTCCTCGCGCTGGCCTCGCTGCCCAGCGGTGGCCCGGCCGACCTCGGTCAGCTCGTCCTCGCGGTCTCCGGCGGAGTGCTCGCGGTGGTGGTCCTCTGGCAGGCCCATCAGGCGGCCCGGCCGACCTCGGCGCTGGGCGGTACGGCATGACCGCCGCCATCAGACCGCCGCGCACCGACCGCGGCCGACTGCTCCTCGTCCTCGCCCTCGCCGTCGCGGTGACCGCGTTCACCGCGACCGTGCCGCTGCTGCGGGACTGGTTCGACCTGCGCGTCTACCACGGCAGCGTCGACCACTGGCTGCACCGGGGCGGACACCTCTACGACTACCAGGTGCCGGGCACGGCGTACGGCTTCACCTACCCGCCGTTCGCCGCCGTCGCCATGTCGCCCATGGTCTTCGTCGGCCTGCACACCGCCATCGCGCTCACCCTGCTGCTCAACCTGGCCGCCCTCGCCGTGGCGCTGCACGTGCTCACCGACGGCGCGTGGCGGCGCTACGGCTGGTACGGCTGTGCCCTGGGCGCCGGTCTGCTCGCGCTGTACGAACCGCTGCGCGACACCTTCAGCTTCGGCCAGGTCAACCTGCTGCTCCTGGCCCTCGTCCTGACCGATGCCCGGCTGCTGGCCACCGGACGGACCCGCTGGGCGGGCGTCGGGATCGGCCTCGCGGCGGCCATCAAGCTCACGCCCGTGATCTTTGTCGCCCTGCTGCTGCTCGGCCGCAGGTGGCGGGCGGCGGCGACCGCGACGGGAGTCGCCGTCGCGGCGACCGCGCTGGCGGTGGTGGTCGCGCCCGGGGCGTCGCGCTTCTACTGGACACACGCCCTGTGGGACACCTCCCGGATCGGCCGCCTGGACTATGTCTCGAACCAGTCGGTGCAGGGCGTTCTCGCCAGGCTCGCGCAGGGCGAGCCGAGCCGCGCGCTGTGGGCGCTGGCCGTCCTCGGGGTGCTGTGCGTGTGGGTGTGGCGGGCCCGCCGGGCGGTGGCGGCCGGTGACTGGCAGGCGGCGTTCGCGCTGACCGGGCTGACGGCCTGTCTCGTCAGCCCGATCACCTGGGTGCACCATCTCGTGTGGCTGCTGCCGTCGTTCGCGGTGCTGCTGCGCACCGGGCACGCGCGCGTGGCGGGCGCGCTGTACGCCGTGCTGTGCACGAGCGTGGTGTGGCTGTGGTTCGACGACGCCTCCGGCATCGACGGGTTCCTCGGCGCCAACGCGTACACCTGGATCACCCTGGGCCTGCTGCTGTCGCTGCCGGTGCGTCAGGCGTACCCGGACCGCCGCTCCTTGAGCCGCAGTGCCAGTGCCATGGCCAGGCCGCCCGCCGTCGCCGCGCCCACGATCGCGGCCGTCTCCCGCCAACCGGGCCCGGCATCCGGGTCGGGCGGGTCGACAGCCGCCACGGCCGCGGGCACCGCTTCCGGGCCGGGCAGCGCGGTGGCCCGGGGCGCCACCGTCAGCGAGCCCACCGGCGCCACCCGCCCGGCGGCGTCGAACCCCCAGTCGAGCAGCGCGCGGGCCTCCTCGTAGACGGCGTGCGGGCCGCCCGACTGCGGGTTCATCACGGTGACGACCAGCGTGCGGCCACCGCGCCGCGCCGCGGCGACCAGGGTGTGGCCCGCCTTGCTGGTGTAGCCGTTCTTGACGCCGATCAGCCCCGGGTAGCGGGCCACACCGTCGGCCCCGGTCAGCAGCCGGTTGGTGTTCCGGATGCCGTACGGCCGTCCGTCGCGGCCCGGGAAGTCGGCCGTCACGGTGGCGCAGTACCGCGCGAAGTCGGCGTTGCGCAGCCCCGCCAGCCCGAACACCGCCAGGTCGTACGCCGATGACACCTGGCCCGGCGCGTCATACCCGTCGGGCGACAGCACGCGCGTGTCGCGCGCCCCCAGCACCCGGGCCCTGGCCTGCATCCGCGCGGCCGTGCCCCGCCAGCCGCCGGTCATCTCGGCCAGCACGTGCACGGCGTCGTTGCCGGAGCTGAGGAAGACCCCGCGCCACAGGTCGGCGACCCGGTAGGTGCGCCCCGCCGCGACCCCGACCAGACTGCTGCCCGCCCCGATGCCCTTCAGGTCCCTAGGGCGCACCGTGTGCCGGATGCCGCCGGGCAGCACCGGCAGCACGGTGAGCGCGAACAGGGTCTTCAGGGTGCTGGCGGGCGGCAGCTTCCGGTGGGCGTCGTGCCCCGCGAGCACCGCGCCGCTCCCGGCGTCGGCCACCACCCAGGACAGCGCCGAGACCGAGGGCACGGCACGCACTCCGGCCGGGGCCAGGACCTGGGTGCCGGACCGGGACAGCGGATCCGGCGGCGGTGTCACCGCACCGGGACCTCCCGGCGTACCGGAAGCGGCGCCGTCCTGGGTGCCCGCCGTGTTCGGCGCGAGCCCCAGCACGCCCGCCGCGCAGAGGGCGCAGGCCGCCGCGACCGCCCGGGAAGGGAATGTGATCATCATACGAGCAACGTAGGAATGCGCCCCGTCCCGCGCCGCGCTGCCCGCGCCGGACACCCGCCGTGAGCACCCGGATGGCCGCCCTGTCCGGCGTGGGCCGGTGGTTCAGCCCGTGGGCAGCGTCGGCTGGACGCGCCGCAGGAACGTGGCGTTGTCCGGCGTCTCGCGCATGCGCTTCAGCAGGGTCTCCAGGTGGCCCTCCCCGTCCCGGGGCGCCAGGGCGCGGCGCAGACCGCGTACGGCGGTGGACTCGGCGGGGGAGAGCAGGAGTTCCTCGCGGCGGGTGCCCGAGGCGGCGATGTCGACGGCCGGGAACACCCGGCGGGTGGCGAGTTCACGGCTCAGGCGCAGCTCCATGTTGCCGGTGCCCTTCAGCTCCTCGAAGAAGAACTCGTCGGCGCGGGAGCCGGTTTCGACCAGGGCGGTGGCGAGGATGGTCAGCGAACCGCCCTCCTCGGCCAGCCGGGCGGCACCGAACCACCGCTTGGGCCCCTGGAGCGCGGCGGCGTCGACACCACCGCTGAGGGTGCGGCCCCCGGAGGAGGCGGCGTTGTTGTGGGCGCGGCACAGCCGGGTGAGGGAGTCGAGCAGGATCACCACGTCCTCACCGGCCTCGACGAGCCGCTTGGCCCGCTCGATGACCAGGTCGGCGAGCGCGATGTGCTGCTTCGGCGTCCGGTCGAAGGTCGAGGCGTACAGCTCGCCGCGCACCGAGCGCCGCATCTCGGTGACTTCCTCGGGGCGTTCGTCGAGCAGCACCACCATCAGACGGGCGTCGGGATGGTTGCCGCTGACGGCCGCCGCGAGCTGCTGGAGCAGCACGGTCTTGCCGGTCTTGGGCGGTGCGACGATCAGCCCGCGCTGGCCCTTGCCGACGGGGGCGATCAGGTCGGTGACGCGCCCGGCGAGCCCGGAGGCCGGGTGCTCCAGACGCAGCCGGTCGCGCGGGTGCAGCGGGGTGAGGTCGTGGAAGTGGCGCCTGCCGCCCGGCGTGTCCGGGGTGCGGCCGTTCACGCGGGCGATGCCGGTCAGCTCGCCGCGGTCGCCGCGGACGGCCTCGACGAGGTCGCCCTTGCGCAGCGCGTGACGGCGGATCAGCGTGGGGGGGACCTGCGGGTCGTTGGCCGAAGGGTGCAGGTCCTCGGGCCGCAGTCGGCCGCCCTTCCCGCCCGCGTCGACGTCGAGGACGCCGGTGACGATCCGGGTGGACTGCTGGTGCCCGACAGGGGGTTGGACTGTGGTGGTCATGGTGGCCGGTCCTTTCACGGACGGAAGACAGGAGGTGTGCGGAAGGGAAGGGGAAGCCGCGATCGAACGGAGGGCCCTGCGGGCGCGCCTCCGGGCGGCGGGAACAGCACCTCGGGTACGGCGTCATGCACGCCGAGGGCACAAATGCCCGTGGAGCGAGGTGGTGCGGGGGAAGCCGGTGCGCCTGGCCGACCGGACGGCGGCGCTGTGGCTGAACGGAAGAGGTGGAACGGCACCGGCGCCGAAACGGGGCGCCAGACAAGTGCTGAGGGAACGGTACCACGCAGGGCCGGAGCGAGTCGGATGAAATCCCGCTCAGCGTTCGGCAAGGAGCCCGTACAGCAGCGGAATCCGCGGCTCCGGAAGCCGCCACCAGCCGGACGTCGTAGGCACCATCCGCGGCCAGCGCGGCCACGGCAGCTCGTCGCTCTCCCGCAGTCGGCGCACGGTCAGTCCCGCCCCCGTCAACGCGCCGAGGACCTCTCCTATTCCGTGCATCCACTCGTAGCTGTCGGTGGCGCCCCGGACGCCCGGGCCGTCGGTGTAGGTGTGGGTCCCGTCCCGGTGCACCGGTCCTGCGCCGCCGAGGTAGTCGTGGCGCAGCAGCAGCTCGGGACCCTCGCCGGGGGCGGGCTTGGGGCCCAGCGAGTTCAGCAGCGGATGGAACTCGACGAGGTACAGCAGGCCCCCGGGCCGCAGCAGCCGGGCGACCACGTCGGCCCAGCGGTCCAGGTCGGGCAGGTAGCACAGGGCGCCCTTGCCGGTGTAGACGACGTCGAAGCGCCGTCCGCCGAGCGCCTCCACGGCGTCGTAGACATTGGCCCGTATGTAGTCGACCGCGACGCCCGCCCGCTCGGCGATGTCCGCGGCGGCGGACACGGAGGCCGCCGAGAAGTCCAGGCCGACGGCGCGCGCGCCGCGCTGGGCGAAGGCGATGGTCTCCGTGCCCAGATGGCACTGCAGGTGGAGCACGTCACGCCCGGCCGGATCGCCCATGTCCTCCCACTCCCAGGGAGCGAACCACCGGGACGGATCCGGGCCGTCGTCGAGCCCGTAGAAGCGGCTGGCCAGGTGGACGGGGGTGCGGGCGTCCCAGTTCGCCTGGTTGGCCCGCATCAGCCGGTCGGTCTCGTCGCCGGTCGGGTCGCTGCTCATGGGCACATCCAAGCGCACCCGCGCCCGGCCCCGCCCGGAAGAGATCGGATCCGGCCGGTGTTGCACCAACCGGACACCGACTGCACGCAGCCCGGTCCCCTCGACCTCATCGGCCGTCGTACCGGGGCGGGGCACGGTACGACACCGTAGGAACCCCTCGCCCCACGCAGGAGAGACGCGGCATGGACATGCCCTTGACCACCGACCGGCTCCTGATCCGCGACTGGAGCGTCGACGACGCCGAGGCCGCCCTGGAGATCTACGGCTCCCCGGACGTGGCGCACTGGCTCACCCCGGCGATGGAACGGGTCCAGGACGCCGCCGCCATGCGCGCGGTGCTCCAGGCCTGGGGGGAGTGCCAGCCGAACCTGACGCCGCCCCGGGGCCGCTGGGCGATCGAGCGGCGGGCGGACGGCGCGGTGGTCGGCGGGCTCGGCATCCGGCTGCTGCCGCCCTTCGAGGACGACCTCGAACTGAGCTGGCAGCTCGCCCCGAGCGCCTGGGGCCAGGGCTACGCCGTCGAGGGCGCCCGCGCGCTGACCGAGTGGGCGTTCACCCAGGACACCGACGAACTGTTCGCCGTCGCCCGGCCCGCCAACCAGCGCGCCATCGCCACCGCGAAACGGCTCGGCATGCAGTGGGTCGGCGAGACCGCCAAGTACTACGACCTGCGCCTTCAGGTCTACCGCGTGCGCCCCGCCGACCTTGCCCCGTAAACCGGGTCGGCATGACGTAGGGTGACGGCGATGTTCAGCCCCGAGGGTCCCCGTCTTCGCGAACTCGCCGTCCAGGCGCTGTCGTCCGTCGAGCGCGGCTACGACCTGCTCGCGCCGAAGTTCGACCACACCCCCTTCCGGACGCCGGACTCCGTGCTGGAGGCCACCACGGCGGCCCTCGGGCGGCTTGGTCCCTTCGGTACCGGGCTCGACCTGTGCTGTGGGACGGGCGCCGGGCTGCGGGTGCTCACGCCGGTGTGCCGGGAGCGGGTCGTCGGCGTCGACTTCAGCGCGGGCATGCTCGACGTGGCCCGGCGGCACGCGCCGTCCACCGCCGGTCCGGCGGTCTCCTGGGTGCGCGCGGACGCGCGGACGCTGCCGTTCGGGCCCGCCTTCGACCTGGTGGTCAGCTTCGGCGCGTTCGGGCACTTCCTGCCACGCGAGCTGCCCAGGCTGTTCGCCCAGGTCCACTCCGTGCTGCGGCCGGGCGGCACCTTCGCCTTCCCGGTGGTCTCACCGCCCCCCTTCTGGTCGCCCGTGAACTGGATGCTGCTGGGCTTCGACGCGGCGATGCGGGTGCGCAACGCCGTGTGGCGGCCACCGTTCGTCATGTACTACCGGGCCGTCCGCTTCGGGGACATGCTGCGGGAGCTTGAGGCCGCCGGTTTCCGCACCGGGCTGCACGAGCTGCGCGAGTTCGGGCGGCGCCGCGACGGGAGCCCACGGGTCCGGCTGGTCGCCGCCCGCAGGCTCCCCGGGATCAGCCCGCCGCGGGCTGCGTGAACTCGTAGACCAGCGTGTCGCGCCCGGCGTCCACGACCAGTTCGGTGATCTCCAGGGGACGGGCGTACTGGTCGTGCACCAGCCGGGTCACCGAGACCGAGGGCCGGTCCGCGCACCGGGTGATGGTGTCGCGGTGGTGCAGGGTCAGGCCCGCCCGGCGCATCCAGTCGTAGGCGCGTCCCAGCTGCGCCGCCGCGGTGCCGTCGGCGCGGTCGCGGTAGCGGCCCAGCTCGTCGACCTCGGCCAGCGCCACCGCCGAGAAGGACGTCACGGCGGTGCGCAGCCCCGTGCCGTCGGCCCCGAAGGACTCGTAGCGGTGCATCAGCGTCGGCCGGTGCGGGGCGAGCCCCAGCGCGGCGGCGTGCTGGGCCGGGGGTGCCTCCCAGGTGACGGTCGCCCGGTCGACGGCGGCCGGGTCGGCGGTGCGGGCGCCCACCGGGAAGGTGAGCGGGGACAGGTGCCGGGCGGGCGGTCCGGGCAGCGTGGTGTGGCTGCCGCGCCGGTCGGTGGCGACCAGGCCGTCCCGGCGCAGCAGCTCCAGCGCCTGTCGTACGGTCTCCCGGCTGACGCCGAAGTGCTCGGCCAGTCGGCGCTCGCCCGGCAGCCGCTCGCCGGGCGGGACACCGCCGTCGCGCAGCTCGCCGAGCAGCCGTGACGCGACCCTGCGGTACAGGGGCCGGTCCAGGGGAGGTTCCTCGTCGAGAGGGTGGTCGTGCGGGGTGGTGCGGGCCATGCCGCGCCTCCTGTTGGTGACGTGCCGTAGCCGTGCGGGCTCATTGCGCCACCACATCTAGCATTGGTCTAAACCACCAGGGAAGGGTTTTCCGGTGGTTCGGCCGGAAACGGACGGCGCGGCACGGCGTCGTATACGGCCCCGGGCCGTCACAGGGCGCTGTACACGGCCTCCACCAGCGCCATCTTCCGCGGGTCGTCGGCGATGTGCGGGCCCATGCGGTTCATCGCGTAGCCCAGCGACAGCCCCGCCTCGGGGTCCGCGAGGCCGCAGGAACCACCGAAGCCGTCATGGCCGAACGCCCGCGGGTTGGGTCCGTAGCTGCCGCGCGGCCCGCTCAGCCACAGGCCGAGACCGATCTCCGTCTCGGCGTCGAGTCCCGCTCCCAGCACCAGGTCGCGGCAGGCGCCCTGTCCCTCGCGCACCCGCTCGGCCGCCTCCGGGGACAGGATCCGGTGGCCGCGGTACGACCCCCGCCCGGCGAAGACGCCGTACAGCGCCGCCACGGCCCGCGCGGTGCCGTGTCCGTTCGCCGCCGGTATCTCGGCGGACCGCCACCCGGGGGTGACGGCCTCGGCCGCGCCCACCGGCGGATTGGCGATCGCGGCCAGCACGACCGGCGGCAACTGCGCCGGAGCCACCGCCCGTTGGCCGGGCGCCGCGTGCACCAGCTCGGCCGCGCGAGCCCACTCGCGCTCGGGCAGCCCCACGGTGAAGTCGATGCTGAGGGGGCCGGTCACCTCCCGCTCCAGGAAGGCGCCGGGCAGCAGCCCGGAGACCCGGCGGACGACCTCCCCGACGAGATGGCCGTAGGTCAGCGCGTGATAGCCGGACCGGGTGCCCGGCTCCCACCAGGGCTCCGACGCCGCGAGCCGGGCGGTCGTCGTCTCCCAGTCGCACAACTGGGCGAGGGAGTGCGGCTCCCGCAGCCCCGCGAGGCCCGCCCGGTGCGACAGCAGATGCCGGACGAGCACCTTCTCCTTGCCCGCCGCGGCGAACTCCGGCCAATACGCGGCCACCGGGGCGTCGAAGTCCAGCAGGCCCCGGTCGGCGAGGACGTGCGCGCACAGCGCCACCGGGCCCTTGGTCGTCGACCACACGTTGACCAGCGTGTCCCGCGCCCACGGCCGGGTGCCCGCCGCGTCCGCCCAGCCGCCCCACAGGTCCACCACGGTCTCCCCGCCGACCGTGACGGCGACGGCGGCGCCCAGCTCGCCCCGGTCCCGGAAGTTCTCCTCGAACGCCGTGCGCACGGCCGCGAAGCGGGGGTCGCAGTGGCCGTGCACGGCCGTGTGCGCGGACTTGTGGGCGGCTTCGGGCGCGGACTCGGGCATGGGCCCCTCCAGGGTCGGCGGAAGCCCGGGCCGCGGCACCCCGGCCCGGGCGCCATGAACGTACCGACTGGTCGGACTGGAGGGAAGGGGTGGTCGCGGGGGACGTCCGCTCAGAGGTGCGAGCCCAGCCAGCGCAGCTTCGCCGCGTCGTGGAACGGGCCGCCGCCCTCGTGGTCGTTGAACTCGTACACCTCGACCGACCGGTCCTCGTGCGCCCAGGCGTTGAACGCCGCGTACACGGTGGAGGGCGGGCAGGTCTGGTCCTCCAGGGCCGCCGAGAAGAGGGCGGGGACGCGGGCGCGGGCGGCGAAGTGCACGCCGTCGAAGTAGGACAGGGTGCGCCGGACCTCGTCGGCGCGGCCCCGGTGCGTCTTGAGGTAGAGGGCGATCTCGCGGTACGGGTTGCGGTCGGTGAGTGTCGTCGCGCGCGGGAAGTCGCACAGGAACGGCACGTCCGGGGCGGCGGCGACCAGGTCCGGGACCAGACCGGCGACCGCGATGGTGATGCCGCCGCCCTGGCTGGCGCCCATCACCGCGGTCCGGGACGCGTCCGTCAGCGGATGGGAGCGGGCCGCCTCCACCGCGCGCACGGCGTCCGTGAACACCCGCCGGTAGTAGTAGTTCTCCGGCGCGTCGATCCCCCGGGTCATGAACCCGGGGTAGGCGGGCCCGCCGCCCACCGGGTCGGGGGTGTCGCCGCCCGCGCCCCAGGCGCTGCCCTGGCCGCGGGTGTCCATCACGAAGTGCGCCCGGCCCGAGGACGCCCACAGCAGATGCTCGTGCGGCAGCCCGCGCCCGCCGCCGTAGCCGACGTACTCCACCAGCAGGGGAAGCGGTTCCCCGGCACCGGCGGGCAGGGTCAGCCAGCCCTTCACCGGGTGGCCGCCGAACCCGGCGAACGTCACGTCGTACACCTGGACGGTGGACAGCCCCGTGTCGACCGGCTCGAACCGGGCGTCCAGCTCGAACTCGCGCGCCTCAGCCAGGGATTTGGCCCAGAAGGCGTCGAAATCGTCGGGCTCGGTGGAGTCGCTCCGGTAGTCGCGGAGTTCGTCGATCGGCAGGTCGAACAGGGCCATGTATGACCACCTTTGTGCTGGTGCCGGTAGGTGATCACACCGTACGTGGCCGCACTCACCGACCGCCAGGGTCAGGGGTAGAAAGCGCTGTCATTATGCCCGGTGCCGGTGCCGGTGCCGGTGCCGGTGCGGGTGCGGGTGCGGGTGCGGATCCACGCCCAGGACCGCAGCCCCCGGTAGGCGACGTAGACCATGAGCGCGCTGAAGACCAGCTCCCAGGCGCCGAGACCGTCGGCGCTCAGGTAGGTGCCGCCCGCGCCGCCGATCAGGAGGGCGTTGAGGGGCCGCCGGTGCGGCTCGCGGACGAGGGACATCAACAGGACGTAGACGACGCCGACGACGACCGGCATGGAGTACTGCATGGAAGTGTTTTTTCCTGGAGGTGACGGAAGTCGGCCGCGCGCGCCGGAAGTGATCACCACGCTAGGCCGGACGCCCCGCACGCCCCAGTGGCATTGACGACACCTTCCAACGGGTTGTGGCCACCGCACCGCCAACCGCTCACGCCCAGCGGCGGGTCCACTCCGGTTCCGTGCGCGCCCACTCCCGCTCCCACTCCGCCAGCCGCCGCCGCGTGGTCACCCGGCGCACCGCCGCACGCCCGAGCAGGACGAAGGCGGCGGCGCCCCCGGCGGCGCACACCCCCACGGCGAGAGCGTGCTCCCGCACCGCGGTGCCGTCCGGCGGCGGGGGCACGGTACGGCCGCGGGAGTCGATCCAGACGGGAACCGTGTCACCCGCGCGCGTGCCGCCAGAAACCCGTGCCGTGGTGGTGTGCGGCTCGGCGCCGGGCCGCTCAGCCCAGCGCACGGTCGCCCGGAAGGTGCTCTCCTGGCCGCCCTGCGAGGTCGGCAGCGTGCTGCTGGCCCGGCCGACCACCTCGGCCTGCACCTGCCGCCGCTCGGCGCGCAGCGCCGCCGCCGCGGACCGCGCCTCGTCATGCGCCCACCGGGCCGCCGTCACCCCGGCCAGCGGCGCGCCCACCAGCAGCAGTACGGCGATCACCAGCACGGTCCACGCCTCGACGACGTCCGACCGGCGGCGCAGCGGATTGCGCCGCCAGCGCCAGCCGCGCACCCGGGTGCGCATGTCCGCCTCCGCGCGGTGTGTACGCGTGGATCTCCTCACCGAGGCCGCGTACCCCATGTGGCGGACATCGTTCACGGCGGCGGCCCGGGAAGGGGGGCGGAGTCAGCCGAAGCGCTCGATCCTGATCCGGTGCACCGGCTGCCCCGCCGCGACGAGCAGCCGCGAGGCGTGCTCGGCGAACCCGTCGGAGCCACAGACGTACGCCTCCCAGCCGCCCTCCGGCCGCTCGGCCAGCGGCGGTGCCAGATGGGCGGCGGAAAGGCGGCCCACGGGCACGCCCGCCGGGGCGCTGCGGGTGAACACGGGCGTCGTCTCCGCGCCGTACTCGGCCGCGTAGATCAGCTCCTCGGGGCCGCGCGCCGACACCAGCAGCCGCAGCGGCACCGACAGCCCGCGCGCGCGGTGGTGCCGCACCATCGACATCAGCGGTACGACGCCGGACCCGCCGCCGAGGAGCAGCGCGGGCCGGTCGCCGGGCCAGGCGAAGAAGCCGCTCACCGGGCCGCGCACCTGGACCCGGTCCCCGGGCCGGGCCTCCGTGTGGAACCAGCCGGAGACCTCACCGCCCTCGACATGGTCCAGGGTCAGCTCGATGTGCCCGGAGCCGTCGTCGGCGGAGGCGATCGAATAGTGCCGCTGGGCGGTGTAGCCGTCCTCGGCGGTCAGCCGCAGCATCAGGTGCTGGCCGGGCACATGCCCCGGCCACTCGGGTACCGCGAACCGGAAGGTGGCGACCCGGGCCGTCTCACGGCGGATCTCGGTGAGCGTCGCCGTCTGCCAGCGGGCCGCGGCGGGGGCGGTCACCTCGATACGGCCGGGCACCGCGAACCGGGCGGGCGGGGTGAAGGCGGCCTCAGTCGCCCGCATAGCGCTGCTCCTCCCAGGGGTTGCCGCGGTCGTGGTAGCCGTTGCGCTCCCAGAAACCCGGCTCGTCGTGGTCGAGCAGGCGCAGCCCCGCGATCCACTTGGCGCTCTTCCAGAAGTACAGGTGCGGCACCAGCAGCCGCGCCGGGCCGCCGTGCTCCGGCGCCAGCGGCCGACCGTCGTACTCCCAGACGATCCACGCGCGCCCGCCCGTCAGGTCGGCGAGCGGGAGGTTGGTGGTGTAGCCGGTGTGCGACCAGGCGACCGCGTGGGTGGCGGACGGCAGCGGGCGCGCCTCGGCCAGGAAGGCGTCCAGCGACACACCCCCGAAGCGCACGCCGAACTTGGACCAGCTCGTCACGCAGTGGATGTCACCCTCGTACACCGACCCGGGCAGCGCGTGGGCCTGCGCCCAGTCCCAGGTGCGGGGTGCCCCGGCCAGTCCGTCGATCCGGAAGGTCCACTCCTCGGGCGTCAGCTCGGGGGTGACCTCGGCGGACAGGACGGGCCAGTCGTCGCCCGCGTCGTACTGTCCGGGCGGGAGTCCGGGGTTGGGGACGCGCGGGCGCCCGGTGAAGCCTCGGGTGACGTTCATGCGGGTGGTGGTGCCTTCGAAGTCGTCGGTACGTGCGGCTTCAACCGTACGTGGCCAGCGGGCCGTCCCGCGAAACCGGTGGGGTACAGTGACGCCCGGCCGAGGACGGACCCGGCCACGGCCCTTGGAGGTGAGACCCATCAACGCTGCATCGGCTCGGGCCCTCTCACCTCTTCCCCGGCGGTAGCCGGATCCGAGAGCGCCCTTCGGCTTCCGAAAGGTCTCCGGCTCTCATGCCTTCTGCTCCCTGCCGTTCCTCCGTCGCCGCCGCGCTGCGTGCCGCGGGCTGTGTCTTCGCCGAGGACGAGGCGGAACTGCTCCTCGCCGCCGCCCGCACCCCGGACGAACTGGCGGTCCTGGTGGACCGCCGCGCCCGTGGCCTGCCGCTCGAACACGTCCTGGGCTGGGCGGAGTTCCGCGGTCTGCGCGTGACCGTCGAGCCCGGCGTGTTCGTGCCCCGGCGGCGCACCGAGTTCCTGATCGAGCAGGCCCTCGCGCGAGCCCCGGGCGCGTCCGTCGTCGTCGACCTGTGCTGCGGCTCCGGCGCGCTGGGCGCCGCGCTCGCCGACGCCCTCGGCCGGGTGGAACTGCACGCCGCCGACATCGACCCGGCCGCCGTGCGCTGCGCCCGGACCAACATCGCCGGGTACGGCGGCCAGGTCCACCAGGGCGACCTGTTCGACGCCCTCCCGGGCGAGCTGCGTGGCCGTGTCGACCTGCTCGCGGCGAACGTGCCCTACGTCCCCACCGGCGAGGTCGCCCGACTGCCCGCCGAGGCCCGCGACCACGAGCCGCTGACGGCCCTGGACGGCGGCGCGGACGGTCTCGACGTACTGCGCCGGGTCGCCTCGGGCGCGGTGCGGTGGCTCGCGCCCGGCGGCTGCGTCCTGGTCGAGACGAGCGGGCGCCAGGCCCCGGAGGCCGTCGGGATCTTCGGTGGGGCGGGGCTGAAGGCCCAGGTGGCGGTCTCCGAGGAGTGGAGCGCGCATGTGGTGATCGGCACGCTGGACGGGCGTGGTGGTCAGCCGTGGGCCTCCCGCAGGGCTTGCCCGTAGGGCCGTGCTCGGGCGATGAGGACCGCCACGTCGTCGTGGTTGTCAGGGTGGTGCAGTGTGTCCAGGAGGAGGTCGCAGATGTCCTCCAGCGCCTGGGTGGGGTCGGTGAGGAGGCCGAGGAGGGTGGCCAGGCGCTCGTCGAGGGAGTGGCGGCGGGTCTCCACCAGGCCGTCCGTGTAGAGGGCGAGCTGGTCGCCGGGGGCGAAGTCGAACACCGTGGTGGAGAAGGCGACGCCGCCGACGCCGAGGGGTGCGCCGGTGGGCAGGTCGAGGAGTTCGGGGTCGTGTCCGGGGCGGGTCAGGGCGGGCGGCAGATGCCCGGCGTTGGCGATCCGGCACTGGCCCAGCGCCGGGTCGTGGACGGCGTACAGGCAGGTGGCGATGGAGTGGTCGAGCCCGGCGGTGATCCGGTCGAGGTGCTCCAGGAGCCGGGCCGGGTCGAGGTCGAGGGAGGCGAGGGTGTTGGTGGCGGTGCGCAGCCGCCCCATCGTCGCGGCGGCGCTGATGCCGCTGCCCATCACATCGCCGACGACCAGCGCGGTCTTGCCGCCGTCCAGCGGAATGACGTCGAACCAGTCGCCGCCGACCTCGGTGGTGGCCCCGGCGGGCTGGTAGCGCGAGGCGACCTCCAGGCCGCCGGTGACCGGCGGATGGCTGGGCAGCAGGCTGCGCTGGAGGGTGAGGGCGGTGTCGCGGGCGTTCTGGTACCAGCGGGCGTTGTCGATCTGCACGGCCGCGCGCGCCGCCAGCTCCCGGGCGAGCAGCAGATCGTCGCGGCTGAACGGCAGCGGATTGCGGGTGCGCTTGAGGTCGAGGGCGCCGAGCACCTCGCCGCGCGCGATCAGCGGGACGGCCAGATACGAGTGCACGCCCGCCCGGCCGAGCAGCACCGCGGCCTCCGGTGAGCGGGCGATGCGCGGCAGGTCCTCGTCCTTCACCTGCGTCACCAGCACCGGCTGCCCGGTGCGCACGCACTCGGTGACCAGCCGGTCGGGGCCGTACCGGGCGACCTGCCCGGGCGGGTCGGCCGCCCGCAGCGCGTCGGGGGCCTGGTCGGCGCGGACCGCCAGGGCGCGGATCACCGCCGGTTGGGCCGGGCCGAGGCTGCTGCGGCGGCCCGCCACCACCGCCTCCAGCAGATCCACGGCGGCCACGTCCGCCAGCTCCGGCACGGCGACGTCGGCCAGCTCGTCCGCGGTGCGGTCCAGGTCCAGGGCGGTGCCGATACGGGCCGAGGCGTCGGCGATGAGGGCGAGCCGCCGCCGCGCCGCCTCCGCCTCGATGCCCGCCCGGTACTGCTCGGTGACGTCCTCCACCGACGCCGCCACGCCCAGCACGGTGCCGTAGGCGTCCTCCAGCCGGTACAGCGAGACCGTCCAGGCGTGGTCCCGGTCGGGGTCGGCCGGGGTGCGTCCGGCGACCGGCTGGTCGACGAGGGGGCGGCCGGTGTCCAGCACCTCGCGGACCGCCTCCTCCAGCGGGCCCACGTCCAGCATCGGCAGCACTTCGTGGACGCGGCGCCCGATGTGCCGCTCGGCGGGGATGCCGTTGATGCGCTCCAGCGCCGGGTTGACCGACACGTACCGCAGCTTGGTGTCGAGCACGGCCAGCCCGATCGGCGACTGCGACACCATCCGGGTGGACAGCGCCACGTCCCGCTCCAGCCGCTGCACGGTCTCCTGGTCGGCGGCGAGGCCCAGGGCGTAGACCTCGCCCCGGTCGTCCAGCAGCCGCATGTTGCGGAACTCCACCAGCCGGGTGGAGCCGTCCTTGTGCCGGATCGGGAAGGCCCCGGCCCAGCCCTGGCCGGTGGACATCACGTCGGCGAACAGCTTGGCGACCAGATCCAGGTGCTGTTCGTGGACCATCAGCCGGGCGGCGTAGCGGCCGAGCGCCTCCGGCGCGGTGTAGCCGAAGAGTTCCTCGGCCTGCGGGCTCCACAGCACGATGCGGCCCTTGGCGTCCAGTACCACCGAAGCCATTCCGAGCACGTCGAGCAGCCCGCTGGGCCGCGCGGGACCACGGACCGTCCCGTCGCCCTCGGTCACTGGTGGACCGGCTGAACCCATGCCATGCACCGCCCTCGTCCGTTCGCCACGGTACGCCGTCCGCCGTGTCGTTTTCTGCCAGTTGTATCGCGCTCAACGAACTCTCTTAGTCACTTCCGCCCACTTCCACCATCCCTCAACACGGCCGTGTCCGCCGGGAGATGTGGCCGGTGCGCGGCGTCGGGGGTGCCGGGGCGTCACCGTACGGACCGCTCGCGTTCGCCGATTGGTCTGTACATGACTATCGAGTCGGGCCAGACTGTCCGCCGACCGCCTCCCCACCCCCCACCGAGGAGCCGACCCGCCATGCCCCTGCGCGCCCGGAAACTGACCGGCCTCGTCGCCCTGGCCGCCGCCGTCGTCGCCGTCCTGGCCACCGCCCCGCCCGCCTCGGCCGCCGACACCTGGACCGAGGTCGGCTCCGACCGCGCCGATCCGCTCACCGAGAGCCAGGGCCTGACCTCCGTCGAGGTCCCGGCCGGGAGCCCCAACCGCTACACCGCCGTCGGCACCATCCCGTTCGGCGTGCTCACCCGGGGCTGGAACCACGTGGGCGACCCCGACGCCTCCTACGACGGCCACTATGTCGAGCCCTACCAGCGCGACTCCGGCACCACCAAGATGTTCCGGGTGCAGGCGCCCGGCGGCGGCTGGTCGGAGTACGTGCACACGCTCGGCTCCGGCGAGGCCCTGAACAACTCCTGGGTCGCCATCGCGCCCGCGGGTCAGTGGATGCTGGCGGGGGAGTGGGGCACCATGAACCGGCTCCAGGTCTTCCCCACCCCCGGCGTCAACCCCGCCACCTCACCCGCCGCCGACCTGCCGCAGGTCTCCTCCGTCCGCCTCGACCGTCCCGTGCGCGACGTCCAGGGCTGCGACTTCTCCGGCCCCACCACCCTGCTGTGCTCCTCCGACGACCCGGCGGGCGACCTCTTCGGCATCACCAAGCCGCTGCTCCAGATCGACCTGTCCGCCGCGCCCGGCACCACCGACGTCACCGGACGCGTCACCGCCCTGCGGCAGCTCCCGCTGCGCAGCGGCTGCTCCGGCGGCTTCGAGACGGAGGGCGTCGACTACGACCGCCGTACCGGCACCCTGCGGGTGATCGTCCTGTCGCCGGGCTTCTGTCTGCTGACCGACAGCAAGACGTACCGGTTCTCGCGCGGCTGACACGCGGAGCTGTACATCCCGGTATGTGGTGGTTTTCTAAGAGTGCGGCACACGACGCATGCGGCACGGCGGGGAGTGCGCACGGTGCCGCCGGGAACCCGCGCGGTACCGCGGCACGGCACGAGAGGAGCGTTCACGATGGACATGATGGGTACGCGTGACACAGGCGGCGGGCGACCACGGCACCCCGAGTCCGTCTCGGTCGAGATCAGCGGATGCAGCAAGGAAGACGCCCGGATCGTGTTCGACACCCTGTGCGCCTGCTTCTCCTCGGACCGGTGCGGCGACGACGTCCCCCGTGAGTGGTCCGAGACCCGGCCCACCGTGTGGCTGGGCACGTTCGACGTCTCCGACCCGCACGAGGGCGCCCGCCCCGCCCGGCTGCAGGCCTCCGTGGAGGCCGACGCGCACGGTGGCTACTGGGCCATCGACCGCTTCCGCACCACCCTCGACGACCTGTTCCGGGTGCACGACCTCAGCACGGCCTCGGGAGACCAGGAGCGCGAACTGCACGTGCGGCTGGAGAGCCGCTGATCCCCGGCGTGACGGGGCTCATGTTATGCAACTAGTTGCATAAACCGTGCGCGGTCCTCTACAACTACGGAGGTACGACACCGCGCACGGAGGGGCCCCATGAGCCGTTACCCGCATCTGCTGAGCCCGCTCGACCTGGGCTTCACCACCCTTCCCAACCGCGTGCTCATGGGCTCCATGCACGTGGGCCTGGAGGAGGCCGAGCGCGGCTTTGAGCGGATGGCGGAGTTCTACGCCGCCCGGGCGCGCGGCGGAGTGGGCCTGATCGTCACCGGCGGCATCGCGCCCAACGACGAGGGGCGCCCCTACGAGGGCGGCGCCAAGCTCACCACCGAGGCGGAGGCCGACCAGCACCGCACCGTCACCGACGCCGTGCACGCCGCGGGCGGCCGGATAGCCCTGCAGATCCTGCACTTCGGGCGGTACGCCTACCACCGCGACCTGGTCGCCCCGAGTCCCCTCCAGGCACCGATCAGCCCCTTCGCGCCCCGCGAACTCACGGACGCCGACATCGAGCGGACCATCGACGACTACGTCCGCGCCGCCCGGCTGGCCCGCCGGGCCGGGTACGACGGTGTGGAGATCATGGGCTCCGAGGGCTACCTCATCAACGAGTTCACCGCCGCGCGGACCAACCACCGCACCGACCGCTGGGGCGGCTCGTACGAGAACCGGACGCGCTTCCCCGTCGAGATCGTCCGCCGGGTGCGCGAGGCGGTCGGCGAGGACTTCATCGTCGTCTACCGCCTGTCGATGCTGGACCTGGTCCCGGGCGGCTCGACGCTCGACGAGGTGATCACCCTCGCCAAGGCCGTCGAGGCGGCCGGGGCGACGATCATCAACACCGGCATCGGCTGGCACGAGGCCCGTATCCCCACCATCGCCACCTCCGTGCCGCGCGGCGCCTACACCTGGGTCACCAAGCGGCTGATGGGCGAGGTGTCGGTGCCGCTGGTGACCACCAACCGCATCAACACCCCCGAACTCGCCGAGGAGTTGCTGGCGGACGGCTGCGCGGACATGGTCTCGATGGCCCGCCCGATGCTCGCCGACCCCGACTTCGTCGCCAAGGCCGCCGCCGGGCGCCCCGAGGCCATCAACACCTGCATCGGCTGCAACCAGGCCTGCCTCGACCACACCTTCAGCGGGCAGATCACCTCCTGCCTGGTCAACCCGCGCGCCTGCCACGAGACCGAGCTGGTGCTCGCCCCGACCCGGCGCCGCAGGACGGTCGCCGTCGTCGGCGCGGGCCCGGCCGGGCTGGCGTGCGCCGTGAGCGCCGCCGAACGCGGCCACGAGGTGACCCTCTTCGACGCCGCGCCCGAGATCGGCGGCCAGCTCAACGTCGCCCGCAAGGTCCCCGGCAAGCAGGAGTTCGACGAGACGCTGCGCTACTTCCGCCACCGCCTCGCCGAGGAGGGTGTGGCCGTACGCCTGAACACCTGGGTCACCACCGCCGACCTCACCGGCTACGACGAGGTGGTGGTCGCCACCGGCGTCACCCCGCGCACCCCCGACATCCCCGGCGTCGACCACCCCAGCGTCCTCGGCTACCTCGACGTCCTGCGCGACGGCGCCCCCGTGGGCGAACGCGTCGCCGTCCTCGGCGCGGGCGG
Source organism: Streptomyces sp. NPDC057877 (assembly GCF_042796855.1). Taxonomy (NCBI): domain Bacteria; kingdom Bacillati; phylum Actinomycetota; class Actinomycetes; order Kitasatosporales; family Streptomycetaceae; genus Streptomyces; species Streptomyces sp. NPDC057877. The sequence continues at coordinate 193,819 of NZ_JBHVMS010000001.1, read as the reverse complement.
CATCGGCTTCGACGTCGCCGAGTACCTCACCGACGGCGGCGACAAGGCGCACGAGGACCCGGCGACGTACTTCCGGCACTGGGGCGTCGACATGGACTACACGGCACCCGGCGGCCTCGCCGCCCCCGAGCGCCCCGCCCCGCCGCGCACCGTCCACCTCCTGCAGCGCAAGACCAGCAAGGTCGGCGCGGGCCTCGGCAAGACCACCGGCTGGATCCACCGCGCCGAACTCAAGCACCGCGGCGTCACCATGGTCCCGGGCGTGCGCTACGACCGTATCGACGACGCCGGGCTGCACATTACCGTCGGCGAGGAGAGCACGGTCCTCGAGGTCGACACCGTCGTGCTGTGCACCGGACAGGAACCGCGCCGCGACCTGTACGAGGAACTGCTCGCCGCCGGACGCTCCGCGCACCTCATCGGCGGCGCCGACGTGGCCGCCGAACTGGACGCCAAGCGGGCCGTCAAGCAGGGCACGGAGCTGGCGGCGGCGCTGTGAGGGGCGTACCGGGGCGTCCCTAGGATGAGCCCATGTCACTCCCGCACGCGATCCTCACCGCCCTGCTCGAGAAGCCGTCGTCGGGGCTGGAGCTGACCCGCCGCTTCGACCGGTCGATCGGCTACTTCTGGTCGGCGACGCACCAGCAGATCTATCGCGAGCTGGGAAAGCTGGAGACCGACGGGCTGATCCGGGCCCTGCCCGCCGAACAGCCCGCCCGTGGCCAGAAGAAGAACTACGAGGTCCTGCCCGCGGGCCGCGCCGAACTGGCCCGCTGGACCGCCGCCTCCCAGGACCCCAAGCCGCAGCGCGACGCCCTGCTGCTGCGGCTGCGGGCGGCGGCCGTCGTCGGCACGGCGGGCATCGAGGCCGATCTGCGCCGCCATCTCGACCTGCACCAGCAGCAGTTGGCCGAGTACGAGGAGATCGAGCGCCGCGACTTCCCGCCCGGCCGGGACAGCCCCGAGGACCGGCTGCGGCACCTGGTGCTGCGCGCGGGCATCGACCTGGAGACCTTCTGGACGAGCTGGCTCACCCACGCCCTCGACGAGTTCGCCGAGGTGCCGCCGGGCCGCTGAGGGCCGCCGGGCGTCAGAGGCGGTACGGCTTGGAGGCGCGGCGGCGCAGGAACCAGGCCGCCGCGACGCCTCCGGTGGCGACCAGGACGCCGCCCGCCACCAGGGTGATGGTGCCGTAGTCCTTGGTGGTGCTGCCGAACCCGCCCATCACACCGCGCGACGGCGAGGCGGTCGCGGTCGGGGTCGGAGTGGTCGGTGGCGAGGAGACGATCACGGACTGGGTGCCCGCGGTGGTGTTGTCGGAGCACATCACGATGACCGTGTACGTGCCCGGGCTGACGTTCGACCAGGCGGCCGACTGGAGCGCGCTGGTGCCCGACAGGGGCACCTGGCGGCCCTGGGAGAAGTTCGCCTGGCTGCTGTTGAGCAGGGAGGCGGTACCCCAGTTGCCGTTGACCTGGGTGCAGGCGCTGGTCGTCACCGACACCGTGGAGCCGCTGGTGCTGACCGAGATGCCCGAGACGGCCGCGGTCGGCCCGGCGGCCAGGGCGAGCGGCAGCGCGGCGGCGGCTGCCACGGTCAGGCCGGAGCGGGTGAGTGCCTTGATGGTTCGCATGGGAGTGTCCCTCCGGCGGCACGGTTGGCGGTACATCCCTTGCGCCGCCTGGGTCGGGGAACGCCCGTGCTGCCTCAGTGGCAGCCAAAGCGCCCGCGACCCGTCCCGCATCCGGACGGCCACCGGGCAGGTGACGGATTCCTTCGTCCGGCGCACGGCGGTTGCAGAACCGGCCGGACGGTGGTCGCCCCCGGCCCGCGTCAGGGGCGGCCGGTGGTCACCGTGCGCTCCGCGGAGTAGCCGCCCCAGGTGCCGTCCGGCAGCTTGGCCCGGATCCGCACCCGATGGCTCACCCCGGCCTCCTGCCCGGCGTAGAAGCTGTACGTGGCCCGGTCGCGCGGCGCGGTCCCGCCGAAGACGAGCGAGGTGGCCGCGCGCCCGTCGAGCTGGACCTCGTACTCGGTGATCACCCCGTCCGCCCGGGGTGGCACCCAGGACAGGTCGATGTGCCAGGCGCCGTCCGCCTGCCGGGTCGTCGCCCGGAAGGCGGTGGGCGCGGTGCCGCGGCCGTCGTCGGAGCCGGGCGCGGTGGTGAGCCGGACGACGGCACTGGCGGGCGAGACGTTGTCCGCCGCGTCCCGGGCCCGGACGGTGAAGGCGTACCGCGTGCCGGGCCGCAGCCCCGTCACCACCGTCGCGGTCTGGCTCCCGCCCACACTGTGGATCTTGGTGTCCCCCTGGAAGACGTCGTACGAGACCACTCCCCGGTCGTCCTTCGACGCCGTCCAGGACAGCTGGGCGGCCCGGCTGCCCGCCGCCCGGCCGTGTGCCGAGCCCGGCCGGGAGGGCGCGGAGCCGTCCGCCGCGACCGCCGCGGGCGTGGTCGCCCTGACCTCCCGGCTGCGCGGCCCGAGCCGCCCCTCGGTGTCGCGGGCCCGCACGGTGAAGACGTAGGCGGTGCCGGGGGTCAGCCGGGTGACGTCGGCCATGTGCTCGGAGGCGGGCACGTCCTGGACCTTCGTGCCGCCGCGGTACACCTCGTACGCGGAGATGCCCGGCTCCGCGGCGACGGCGTTCCACATGACATGGACGCTGGTCGCGCTGCCCGCCTCGGCCGTCACGCCGGTGGGCGCGCCCGGCGGCCGTTCGCCCGCGTCGCCGGAACCCCCGCCCCACGCGCAGGAGGCGACCAGCAGCAGGGTGCCGCAGACCACGAACGGAGGAACTCCAGCGTGTCGCACGACTCTGCCTCCCGGGGCGCGCTGACGGCAATGGTCCGGACCAATAGCGTGCGCTAATGACGCGATCACATCAAGGGGGCGGCGTTACCGAGCATCCCGGGGCGTTACGTATGCTGAGACCTCTCGCGGCGCGAACTGACCCCGAGGACCGGGGAGTTCACGCCCGAAGGCGCGGACCGCTGTCGTCGCTGATCCCGCGCCGACGTGGGCGGCCGGGCGGCCGAACCCTGACCAGGGCTCAGGCGCCCGGCCCCTGCCCCGAGTTCCCGGACGCACCCGAACCGCGCGCCGACCGTCCGTCCATCGGTGGCTGCCCGATCGAATCAACGACAGATTTGGCCGAGTGACCGTCACTGTCCCCGACGGAAGGGTCCCTCATCGTGCGGTTCCTGTCGCTGATGCTGGCCGCGGCGAGCGCCGCCCTCCTCGCCCCGGCGGCGCTGCCCATCGCCGCCGACCCCGCCCCGCCGGGCGAGGTGCGCGCCGCCGATCTGCTGGCCCGGGTCGCCGAGTGCGACCAGATCTCCCGGGGCCGCTACCGCACCGACGTCGGGACACCCGCGACGGTCCCCGTCTGCGGCACCCCGGCCACCGTCCACTGGGAGGCGGACATGGACATCGACTGCGACGGCCGCCCCGGCGCCCGCTGCAACAGCCGTACCGACCCGTACTTCTCCGCCACCACCGCCTTCCCCCAGTCCGACGGCCGCTACCTGGACGCCGAACGCCTGCCGTACGTCGTCGTGCCCGTGCCGAGCCCCACCTGGGACTACCGCGCCCACGGCGTGCGCGGCGGCTCGGTGGTGGCCGTCGTGTACCGCGACCGGGTGCGGTACGCCGTCGTCGGCGACACCGGGCCGCGGGACATCATCGGCGAGGCGTCGTACGCCACCGCCCGGGCCCTCGGCATCCGGGCCGACCCGTGGGGCGGCGGCACGGACTCCGGCGTCACCTACATCGTGTTCAAGGGCTCGCGGGTGTCGCCCATCGAGGACCCCGCGCTGGCGGTGAAGGAGGGGGAGAGGCTGGCGCGGGAGTTCGTGGAGGATGGCGGGCAGGACGACTGAGCGGTGTGGCCGGTGTGCGGGACGGACACCGCCCGCCGAGGCCGAGCTGTCGGCGACGACGTGCTCGGCCTCGGCGGGCGGCGGCTGGACCGGCTGGTCCTCCGTCTCGCGGGGTCAGACCTTCCGATAGGTGTACGCATCCGCCGCGGCCCCGGCCACGGCGTCCAGGTCGGCGCCGGTGGCCGCCGTGACGACAGCGGCGACCGCGCCCTCGACGAACGGGGCGTCGATCAGCCGGGTGCCGTCGGGGAGTTCGTCACCCTCGGCTAGCAGGGCCTTCACGGTGAGGACGGCACTGCCCAGGTCGGTCAGGACGGCGACTCCCGCGCCGCGGTCCACGGAGGCGGCGGCTGCGGCGATCAGTTCGGCGCTGGTGCCGAGCCCGCCGCCCTCGGTGCCGCCCGCGGGGGCCACCGGCACCGCGGTACCGCCCCCCGCGAGCCCGCGCGCCAACTCGGCCACGGACGACGCGACTTCGGCGCTGTGCGAGACGAGCACGATCCCGACCAGCTTGTCGTCACTCATCGACGCCGTCCGCGGTCTCCGCCAGCGCGGCGATCAGCAGGGCCGACGAGGTGGCGCCCGGGTCCTGGTGCCCGATGCTCCGCTCACCGAGGTAACTGGCCCGGCCCTTGCGGGCCTGCAACGGGGTCGTGGCCTCGGCGCCCTGCTCGGCGGCGGACCGGGCGGCGGCGAACGAGTCACCGAGGGCGTCCACCGCCGGGACGAGCGCGTCGATCATCGTCTTGTCGCCGGGCGCGGCCCCGCCGAGCTGCATCACGGCATCCACCCCCGTGCGCAACGCCTCGGTGAGCTGGGCCGCGTCGACCTCGGCGGCGTCGCCGAGCGCCTTGCCGGTGCGGCGCAGCAGGGTGCCGTAGAGCGGCCCGGACGCCCCGCCGACGGTGGAGATCAACTGCCGCCCGGCGAGGATGAGGACGGCGCCCGGTGTGTCCGGGGCCTCCTTCTCCAGCGTGGCCGCGACGGCGGTGAACCCGCGCTGGAGATTGCTGCCGTGGTCGGCGTCGCCGATGGGGGAGTCAAGGGCGGTGAGCCGTTCCGCCTCGCGGTCGACGGAGGCGGCGGTCGCCGTCATCCAACGGCGGAAGAACTGGGCGTCGAGCACTGGATCTCCTTGCGTGGTAGGTACGTTGCCCGCTCCGGCCGCCGCGTCACATGCCCCAGCGCAGACCCGGCGTGCGCACCGGCGCGTCCCACAGGCGCAGCAGGTCCTCGTCGATCTGGCAGAGGGTGACGGAGGCGCCCGCCATGTCGAGCGAGGTGACGTAGTTGCCGACGAGGGTGCGGGCGACGGCGACGCCGCGCTCGGCGAGCACCCGCTGCACCTCGGCGTTGAAGCCGTACAGTTCCAGCAGCGGGGTGGCGCCCATGCCGTTGACGAGCACCAGGACGGGATTGCGCGGGTTGAGATCCTCCAGCACCGCGTTGACCGCGAAGTCGGCGATCTCACCCGAGGTCATCATCGGCCGCCGCTCCCGCCCCGGCTCCCCGTGGATACCGATGCCCAACTCCAGCTCACCGGCGGGCAGATCGAAGGTGGGAGAACCCTTGGCGGGCGTCGTACAGGCACTGAGCGCCACCCCGAAGCTGCGGGAACTGTCGTTCACCTGCCGGGCGATCGCCTCCACCCGCTCCAGCGGCTGCCCCTCCTCGGCCGCCGCGCCCGCGATCTTCTCCACGAACAGCGTCGCGCCGGTGCCGCGCCGCCCGGCGGTGTAGAGGCTGTCGGTGACCGCCACGTCGTCATTGATGAGGACCTTGGCGATCTGGACGCCCTCGTCCTCGGCGAGTTCAGCGGCCATGTCGAAGTTGAGCACGTCCCCGGTGTAGTTCTTCACGATGAACAGCACCCCGGCCCCACTGTCCACCGCCGCGGCCGCCCGCACCATCTGGTCCGGCACCGGCGAGGTGAACACCTCACCAGGACACGCCGCCGACAGCATCCCCGGCCCCACGAACCCCCCGTGCAACGGCTCATGCCCCGACCCACCGCCGGACACCAGCCCGACCTTCCCCGCGACGGGCGCGTCCCGCCGTACGATCACCCGGTTCTCCACGTCGACGGTCAACTCGGGATGGGCCGCCGCCATGCCCCGCAGGGCGTCCGCGACCACGGTTTCGGGGACGTTGATGAGCATCTTCATGGGTACCTCCTGTAGAGACTGGCAAGCGGGCTCTCGACCTGCGTTGCACGAGGTCAAAGTATGTAGGGTCGGATTTCGATCTCGGCGGTTATGACGCTCCGACGCGGGGCCTGGCGGTCCTGACGCCGCTCTGACGCCGACTTCAGCGACGGCCCGTCAGGTCCCGCGGGTGAACATGTGTCGGGCCATGTGGTGCCTGCCCATGGCAGTATCGGTCTTGCGGCAGCGAAGGTCACGCCGTCGGTGCTCTAGGGGCGACGGCGGGGGGAACGGAGACCAGGACGCTGCCTCTGCGAGGCGCCGCCGCGCACGGGTGGCGGCTGCCGTGCCTGTCGCCGGGCTGACGGTTGCTCTGGCCCGGACTGGAGCCGTGCGCGGCGCCCCGGCTGATCCGCGGAGTGATCCCCGGCTGGAGCAGTCGCCGACGCTCAGTCGCGTCCCCGTAGTGCCTCCAGGGCGGGGGGTGATCAGGCAGACGGCGAGGCCGAGGAAGGCTTCGTGGATGTCCGCGCGTCGTTCCCAGCGGAGGCGCGGGCGGCGGAAGCCGTGGAGCCAGGCGATCGTGCACTCGACGACGCAGCGGAAGAGGCCCAGGCCAGTGCCGTGTGGCTCGCCTCTCTTCGCGATCACCGGGCGGATCCCTCGTCGCCGGAGAGGCGGCGGTACTTGTCGTGGTCGTAGTCGCGGTCGGCCAGCAGCGCGTCGGGGCGTCGGCGGGGTCTGCCGACCTGCCCCGCGACGGCGGGAATCTTGTCGAGCGGCGGCTCAATCTGGGTGATGTCGTTGCGGTTTCCGCCAGTCAGCGACACCGCGAGCGGGATGCCCAGGCTGTTGACGATGAGGGGATGCTTGCTGCCCGGACGCGCTCGGTCGGCTGGGCTGGGACCGCTTCTGGGCCCCGTCGGGCGGCGCGCACGTGCGATCGGCAGCAACGGCGCGATCAGCGACCACAGTTCGTCCGACACGGTCCACGGCCGCGACTGACGGTTTCCTGTGACCAGACCTACGAGACAACAGGCCGAGCGTCTCGTGCTCCACCGGGAGCCGTCCGCTGCCTACTGCACCTCTGCGTCGACGTTGCAGACGGCGTCCCATTCCTCGCCGGTGCTGGGCAGGGGGGATCACGCTGGCCCCTCTCCGGTGAGAGGGTCGGGGGAGCGCCCGCCGCCCCGGCGGACTGCCGGTCGCCGGTGCGGGCGGCGGGCGTCCTGGATCAGTAGCCGTAGATCATCTTGTAGGCGACCTCGGGGAGGAACTGGCCAGCCGTGGAGCCGGTGCCGACACCGCAGTTGCCGTCGGACTCGCCCGGGGTCTTGATCCACAGGAGCATCTCGGCGCCCCCGCCCGTCTGGGTGGGCGTGCCGATGCGGCGGCCGGAGGGGTTGCACCACTGGCCGTTGGAGCCGTTGCCGTTGCGGCTGGTGTCCACGACGAACGGCTTGGTGTAGCCGTAGCGGGCGGCCAGTTCGTTGTTGACGGCGTTGCCGTAGGCGGTGTTCTCGGCGGTGGTGATGTAGTTGGAGACGTTGAGCGAGAAGCCGTGGGCCTGGCGGAGACCGGCTTCGTGGAGGCGCCGGGCCATGGTCGCCGCGTCGGCCCAGCGCGGGTTCCCGGCGTCCATGTAGACCCAGGTGTTGGGGGCTTGGCGGCTGAACTCGGCGAGGGCACCGGTGAGCATGGCCTCACGTTCGTCGATCTGGGCCTGGTTCATGCAGCCGTAGTCGCCGAGGGAGTCCGGTTCGAGGATGACGACGGCCGGACGGGCCGCGATGCCTCCGGCGAACTGAGCGATCCAACTGGCGTAGGCGGACGGCGAGGCGGCTCCCCCGGCGGAGTGCCCGCCGCAGTAGTCGCGGTGGTAGATGTTGTAGGCGACGAGGATGGGCAGCTTGTCGCGGTAGTCCGCCGCTCCGGCGTAGGCGCCTGTCGCGGTGCCGATGGTGCCGCTCCAGGAGCCGAACCAGCGGGCCATCGGTGTGTTGGCGATGGAGGCGTTGATCGCGGCGGCCCGGCCGTCGCCGGGGTTGGCGGTCGCCCACCGCTTCGCGCTCGAGTCGGGGTCCACGTAGAACCCGCTGGTCATGGTGGTGGGGTCGGCCGCGTGGGCGGAGGGGGCGGCGGCGAACGCCAGCGGCAGAGCACAGAGTGCTGCCATCAGAGTGCGGAGTCTGCGGCTCAAGGCAGTACCTCGGTTTCATAGGAGGTGTGCATTGGGAGCGCTCCCACTGGAAGCGGTCCCAATCGTCTGGGTGGGTGGTTGAGCTGTCAATGGTCGGCGCGGCATGCGAATTTCACAGAGGAACGGAGGTCCTGTAGACCTGCTGGACTGGAAGCGGTCCCATATCGTGCGTCCCTGAGTGCTCCCCGCCTGTGAAAGACTCACGGGCCATGGCAGAAGCAGCGCCGCGTCGGCATCCGACGCTCGACGAGGTGGCCGAACGCGCCGGTGTTTCCCGTTCCGTGGCCTCCCGCGCCCTCAACAACGCCCCGCACGTCAGCCGCGCCAAGCGCGAGGCCGTCGAACGGGCCGTGCGGCAACTCGGCTACGTACCCAATCCGACCGCCCGCGCGCTGGCCACCCGTCAGACGGGAGCGGCTGCCCTGGTCATCTCGGGAGAGGACCCGTCGATCTTCGCCGATCCGTTCTTCGCCCGGGTGATCGTGGGGGCGTCGGCCGCCCTGGACGAGGCGGACCTGCATCTGATGCTGTGCCTGGCCGCTTCCGACCGGGGCCGCAAGCGGGTCGAGGAGCTTTTGCGGTCCAGGGGCGCGGACGGTGTGATGCTGATGGCGCTGCGCGAGGACGATCCGCTGACCCGGATGGCCGACGAGGCGCAGATGCCCGTCGTGTTCGGCGGGCGCCCGGTCGGTTCGGCTCCCCGGTGGTACGTGGACGTGGACAACGTCGGCGGAGCGCGCGAGGCGACCGAGCATCTGGTCTCACTCGGCCGCAGGCGCGTGGCCGTGATCTGCGGGCGTCTGGACACCGAGGCCGGGCGCGCCCGGTACCGCGGCTACCGGGACGCCATGCTGGGCGTCGGTCTCGATCCGTTCCCGCCGCTGGAGGGGGACTTCACGGAGCGCAGCGGAGCCGCCGCCATGGCCGCGCTGCTGGCGGAACACCCCGACGTGGACGGAGTGTTCGCCGCCAACGACAACATGGCGGCGGGAGCGCTGCGCACCGTGCGGGAGGCTGGCCGACGGGTCCCCGCCGACATCGCCGTGGTCGGCTTCGACGACCTGACGGCCGCCCAGATCGCCGATCCGCCGCTCACCACCGTCCATCAGCCCATAGAAGCTCTCGGACGGGAGATGGCGCGCATGCTCGTCGCGCTCGTCAACGGGCAGGACCCCACCCCGCTCATCCTCCCCACCCGCCTGGCCGTCCGGGCCAGCGCCTGACCGCACGCTCACGACGGACGCCCGGCGAAGACCGGGCTGACGCAGCGGGCTCGTGGTTCTCCCGATGGGGGCGGGCCGGTGCGGGGCGCGGCCGGGCGGTGCGGTCGATGGCTGGGTTCAGGGTGTGGACACCTCGAACCGTGTGACGCGGACCGCGCCGCCGAGGGCCTGGGTGGCGTGGTTGAAGAGGGCGAACCGGTAGCCCATGAAGAACCGCCAGTCGTTGCCCATGGAGAAGGCGGGTCCGAGACGGGTGAACGTGATGCCGTCGGTGCTGTAGGAGAAGGTCCCGGGGCGCGGTGCGCCAGGGCGGATGTCCGCGTTCGCGCGCAGCCAGACCTGGCCGCCGGAGACGGGCGCGCTCGCGATCTCGGTGCCGGTGCCGGTGGTGTTCCAGTTGCTGTCCATGGTCAGCCCGGTCACCATCACCACCCGTGTCGCACCGCCGTCGCGTTTGAGGCCGATCCAGGCGGAGGAGTCACGCAGCAGCGCGAGCCCGGCCCGGTCGCCGTCCCGCATCGCGGAGTGGTCGAGATGGGCCGTGGCGGTGGAGGTGGGGCCCTGGATGCGGTGCGTGAGGGTGTTGCGGGCCCAGTAGAGGTCGTGGGTGACGGTCGCGGTCCGCAGCGTCAGGCCGCCGCCGACCGACCACTTGGTGTTGTCGGGGTTGTGGTTCCACTCCCATCTCGGTTTGAGGGTCGTACCGTCGAAGGTGTCGACGCCGGTCATCGGGGTGACCTGGCGGGGCGGAGTGGGTACGGCCGGACTGGGATAGGTGGTGCCCCACGCGCCGTTGACGAGCTGTACGACGGGCCAGCCGTCCGCGGTCCAGGTGATCGGTGCCAGGGCGGGCATACGGCCGCCGGGGTAGGCGTCGACGAAGGCCATGTAGTACCAGGCGCCGCTCTGCGTCCGCACCAGCCCGCCCTGGTGGGGGACGCCGCCGCCGGGGATCGGTCCGCGCAGGTCGAGCAGGACCTGCCGCATGGTGTACGGGCCGAAGGGACTCGAGGACTTGAGGATGTACTGGCCGTTCGCGGGGCGGGTCAGGAAGATGTAGTACTGCCCGTTGATCTTGTAGAACCGGGCGCCCTCCAGGGTGCCGACGCTGGACGGTGTCCTGAACACCTCCTGCGTACGGACCTGGTTGCGGCCGTCGGGCGAGAGCTGGGCCACGCTGATGGTGGTGTTGCCGTATGCCACGTAGAGGGTGTCGTCGGTGTCGACGAGCAGCCCGGCGTCGTAGTAGGGGGTGCTGATCGTCGTCAGTCTGCTCCACGGCCCCTCCACCGCGGTGGCGGTGTAGAGGTACGTCCGGGCGAAGTCGATCTGGCCGAGCCAGTAGAAGGTCCGGTTGCTGGGCCGGTAGGCCAGTGACGAGGCCCAGATTCCCCTGACGTAGCCGCGGGCGCCGTTCAGGTCGTACTTGGCGCCGAAGTCGAGGACGGGTACCGAGTGGCCGGCGATCTCCCAGTTCACCAGGTCGTACGACCGCAGCACGGGCGCGCCCGGCGAGTAGTGCATCGTCGAGGCCGAGGCGTAGTAGGTGTCGCCGACGCGAATGATGTCGATGTCCGCGAAGTCCTGCCAGATCACCGGGTTCGTGTACTGCGCCGCGGTCGCGAGGGCGGGCGCGGCAGGAAGGAGGGCGCCGGCGGCCAGGCCGGTGGCGGCCGCGAGTGTGCGGCGACGAGTGAGAGGTTGGTGTGACCATGACAGATCCATGGAGGTATTCGCCTCGAGTTCATCGGTGGGAGGGGCTCTGTCGTGTTCGAAATGGCGAACATGGTGCGACGTGTCGAGCATCACGGATGATAGGAGGCTGGTGTGGCCCGTCAACCTCTCTCGCGTAAGTCGTGTGCCGCTTCGAAATGTTCGAGGGGCCGGGTGTGGGTTCGGGGATGGCTCGGCCTTGCTCCACCCTCCTGATCGCGCGACAGATCCTGTTCCTGGGGGAGGTGTTGACATCACCGGGCGCCTCCCTAGTATCCGTGGGGCGTCTGAAGTTTCCGAACGTCGATCGAAATTTCGAACTTCCCTGTCTTCTCCTCTCTCTCCTGCAGAAGGAGTCCCGGTGCCCAGACGATCAGGCGGACGACTGTTCCGCCTCCTCACGGCCGCCGCGCTGACGGTGGCCGCGTCCGTGACGGCCTCAGCGCAGTCCACCGCCACGGCCGCGCCGGGCAGTCCGGCGCTCACCCCACCGCTGGGGTGGAACAGCTGGAACAGCTTCGGGTGCGGAATCACCGAGGCCCAGGTCCGCCAGGCCGCCGACGCGATGGTGTCCTCGGGCATGCGGGACGCCGGCTACCAGTACGTGGTGGTCGACGACTGCTGGTTCGACCCGCAGCGTGACGCGCAGGGCAACCTGCGGGCCAACCCGACGAAGTTCCCGAGCGGGATGAAGGCCCTCGGGGACTACATCCACAGCAAGGGCCTGAAGTTCGGCATCTACCAGGTGCCGGGCGAGCGCACCTGCGCACAGACCGTGGGCACCTACCCGGGTTCCACGGGCAGCAGGGGCCACGAGGTCCAGGACGCCAACACGTTCGCCTCATGGGGGGTCGACTACCTCAAGTACGACTGGTGTTCCTCGAGCGGTACGCGTGACGAGCAGGTCGCGCGGTTCTCGCTGATGCGCGATGCCCTGCGCGCCACCGGTCGGCCGATCGTCTACAGCATCAACCCCAACAGCTTCCACGCCATCACGGGGTCCACGTACGACTGGGGCGAGGTCGCCGACCTGTGGCGGACGACCGAGGACCTGCTCGACATCTGGCAGAACGGCAACACCAACAGCTACCCGATGGGCGTCGGCAACGTCGTGGACGTCAACGCGCCGCTGGCCGCACAGTCCGGCCCGGGGCACTGGAACGACCCCGACATGCTGGTCGTCGGCCGCCCCGGCCTGTCGCTGACCGAGTCCCGCTCCCACTTCGCCCTGTGGGCGCTGATGAGTGCCCCGCTGATGGCGGGCAACGACATCCGCACGATGTCCGCCGACGTCAGCGCGATCCTGCGCAACCCGCGCCTGCTGGCGGTGAACCAGGACTCCCTGGGCGCGGGCGGACGCCGGGTGCGCGACGACGGCAACACCGAGGTGTTCGCCAAGCCCCTGGCGGACGGTTCGGTGGCGGTGGGGCTGTTCAACCGGGGCGGGAACGCGGCGACGGTCACCACGACGGCCGCCCAGATCGGCCTGGGCGGAGGGTCGTTCACCCTCACCGACCTGTGGACCGGCGGCACGTCGAGCACGTCCGGGCAGATCTCGGCGAGCGTCCCCGCGCACGGTGTCGCCGTGTACCGGGTGAGCGGCGGCAGCCCGCTGGCCGCCACCACCTCACGCCTGCGGGGCAACGCCTCCGGCCGCTGCGTGGACGTGGACAACGCCTCCACCGCCGCTGGCGCCGCGACTCTGCTGTGGGACTGCCACACGGCCGCCAACCAGCTGTGGACCACCTGGGCGGGCGGCGAGATCCGCGTCTACGGCGACAAGTGCCTGGACGCCTACAACCAGGGCACCACCAACGGCACCCGTGTCATCACCTGGCCCTGCAACGGCCAGAACAACCAGAAGTGGACCGTCGGCTCCGACGGCTCGCTCCGCAACGTCCACTCCGGACTGTGCCTCGACGCCAGCGGGGCCGCCACCGCCAACGGGACCCCGCTGGTGCTGTGGACCTGCAACGGCCAGGCCAACCAGAAGTGGACCCGCGCGTGAGCGACACGGCACTGGGCCCAGGGCCAGAGTGACAACGGCTGAGCGCAGTGTCCGCCCGGGAGATCTCCCGGGCGGACACGGGCCGTGGTCGGGCACCGCAGTACCCGGCGGGTTTCCGCGCAGGCTTCGGCGGGTTTCCGCGCAGGCTTCGGCGGGTTTCCGCGCAGGCTTCGGCGGGTCAGGCGTTTTGGACCTGCTGGGCGCGGGTGGCGATCATCGAGGCCAGTTGCTCGAACTCCGTGCTCCATTCTGGGTCATCGGGCAGCACCGGATCGTATTCCAGCTTGACGAGGACCGTGCCGACGCGGAGCACGGCATGGGCTGTCGTCTCGTCGAGGTCGGCGTTGTAGTGGGTGAGCGCGGCGCGCTGGTCGCCGAGTTCCGGGAGGGGGATCTCCGTCGCCCTGTTGTTGTTGGCGATGCCCGACCGGGTTACCTCGAAGCCGCTCGCGCTCACCTCCACGCGAGGGCAGGACCACACCGTGAACAGTGCGTGAACCACCGTCCCCGTACTGTCGCGTCCGTAGGCGGTGGCGAATCTCGCCTGGGCCCCTGAGCACCCGTTGTCCTCGTCCTCGCCGGTCCTGAGGGAGCCGGATCTCTCCCAGCCGGAGGGCATGCTCGTCAGGTCCGGAACCACCCGCTTGACCTCGCTGACGTTCAGGGCTCGCACGGCATGGCGGGCGCTGTCGTCCTGCGCCGACTCGGGGGAGTCGTCGACCACGATCAGGCTGGTGCCCCCGTACACGGCCAGCACGACCAGGGCCAGGAGCAGAACGGCCCCCAAGGCGATGACGGCCCGCCCGCCCCGGGTGTTGTTGACGGTCAGCGGGCCGAGGGCGATGTGGCTGCGCGACACCTGGCTGCTGGTGATCAGCAGGCTGCCCGTGGTGTGGGTGCTCGGTGCGGTCAGCCGCAACCGCAACTGATGCCGCAGTTCCGGATCCGCCTCGATCTCCTCCTGGACCACGGACCGTGCCGTCTCCTGTGCAGCAGGGTCCTCCGGGGCCTGGTGCAACGTGTCCAGGGCCGCCCGTCCCCGCTCCGTTGAGACCAGCCGGGTGCGTAGGGCCTCAGCGACCGCGGTTCCGGCGCTCTGGCCGACTCCGCCCGCTGCTCCGGTCGCCGTCGCGGTCATCATCGCGACGGCCATGGCGGCCAGTTCAGATGTCTCCATGCGCTCCCCCGGTTCCGATGCGCGGCGCCGTCGAGGCCCCGAGTACGGATTTCGTCATGGCCATGCACGCGACATTCGGCGTGGCACGCCTAATGTCACCTGCGCCGGGCGGCCTGGTCTTTGGCCGAGCGCGCAGACGTCCTGTGCATTCAGCGCACGGTGGCCCGGACCTCGCTCGGCGAGACCCCGTACGTCCTGCGGAAGGCCCGGCTGAAGTCCGCGGGGTGGCGGAAGCCCCAGCGCAGGGCGGTCTCGCCGATCGTGCGGTGGTGCAGGCGGGGCTCGGTGAGATCGGCGTGGCAACGCTCCAGGCGGCGGCGCCGGATGGCTGCGGCGACGGACTCCGGCTCGCTCTGGAAGAGGTGGTGGAGGGTGCGTACGGAGATGTGGTGGTGGGCGGCGATGGCCGCCGGGTCCAGCGACGGGTCGGTGAGGTGGTGATCGATAAAGGCGCTGATCCGGGCGAGGAGTGCCGTCCTGCGCGTTTCGGCGGGGAGCGAGTGCTGGTCGCCGATCCGCGCCGCGAGAAGGGACGCGGCCAGGTCCACCCCGATGGCGCCGAGCCGGGCGAGCTCGGCGGGGCCCGTGGTGCGGGCGGCCTCCGGCAGGGAGGTCAGATACGAGCCCAGCAGGGCACCGGAGCCGGACTTGCCGGGCAGCGGCTCGGCCAGCAGGCGGTCGGCGCGGCCGTCGGCCAGGGGGAGGAGAGCGCGGGGGAGGCGCAGGAGGGTCAGCCGGACGGGGCCCCCGTTGTCCTTGAAATCGCAGGTCAGCGGCCTTGAGCTGGAGAACAGGGTCATGTCTCCGGGACCGAGGCACACGACGCCGCGGGCCTGTTCCAGACGGACCGTGCTCTCCCGGACCAGGAACAGGAAGTAGGCCTCGGGGTCTGCACGGCGGATGTGGGCAGGGGAACGCTGTGCGGTCATGGGAGAGAAGTCGAAGGCCGCGACCTGGCTGTGCGGGAGCCCCACTGCCTCTACCCAGCCCCGGAAACGGTTCGCGTGCGGACTCCGGGTCGACACGGGCATGACCTCGTGGCCGACCATGTCGTTCCACCAGCCGAAGCGGTCCGGCACCGGAATGTCGTCGGTGTCCACCGCCACCACCGGACTCGCCGCCGTGGCGTCCTTCCCTGCCATCTTGCTGAGACTGGACATACAACGATACTGCCCGGCACAGGAGTTGGCTGAGTAGTAGGTGCAGGGTCATCTGGCCATGGGGTCCCGGACCAACCCGTACGGGCTGGTCCGGGACCGGACCCCGTGGCACCCCGTGGCGCCACGCTTCAGGAGCCGGACAGGGCCGCTCCGCTGGCCCGTTGGACGGGACTCAGTACGCCAGTTCCCCGATGCCGCCGTCGACGCGCAGCACGGTTCCGGCGGTGTAGGCGGACTCGTCCGAGGCGAGGTAGACGGCCGCCTTCGCCAGCTCGGTGGCGCTTCCGAGGCGGTGCAGGGGCACGGTCCGCCGGAGTTCCTCGTAGACGGCCGCCTGACGCTCGGGGCCGAGGGGGCTGAGCGCGTTGGTGACCGTCGGCCCCGGGCTCAGTCCGTTGACACGGATCCCGTGATCCTTCAGCTCGTACGTCAGGCCGCGGGCGTAGGACAGCAGGCCCGCCTTGGACGCGCCGTAGACCGTCGCGTTCTCGTGCCCGACGTAGGCGGACACCGAGCCGACGAGGATGATCGAGGACTGCTTCGAGAAGAGGGGCAACAGTGACTTGACCAAGAAGAACGGCGCTTTGAGATTGGTCGCGAGGATCCTGTCGAACGCCTCCTCCGTCCATGCCTCGACCGGGAGATGCGTGACGTCGGCGGCGTTGCTCATCAGGATGTCGAGCTTGGGCCACTCCGCTTGCAGTCGCGCCGCGAGCGACGCCTGGCCGGGTACGTCGCCCGCGTCGCTGACGAGGGTCAGCAGCGGTGCCTCCAGCTCCCGGGCGGCTGCCGCCAGCCTCTCCCGCGAGCGGCCGGTGATCGCGACGGACGCTCCCTCGGCGAGGAACTCGCGGGCGGTCTCCAGCCCGATGCCGCTCGTCCCTCCGGTGATCAGTGCGTGCTTGCCTTCGAGACGACCCATGGTCTTCCTCCTGCTCGTTCGGTCCCGGCCCGCGTTCAGACCGCGGTCCGGCCACCGTCGGCGGCCACGACCGCCCCGGTCACGTAGCTGGCCCGGTCACTGGCGAGGAAGGCGATCACCTGGGCCACCTCGGCCGGGTCGGAGGTGCGCTTGAGGGCGGTGGTCAGACCCATGCCGCCCAGGTCCGGGCCCATCGCCGCGACCACCTTCGAGGTGCGCATCGGACCCGGGGCGACGGCGTTCACGCGTACGTTCGACTCGGCGAACTCGGCCGCCCAGGTGCGGGTCAGCGATTCGAGGGCTGCCTTGGTGGCGCCGTAGAGGGCCATGCCCGGCAGGCCGAGACCGGCCGCGGTGGAGCTGACGTTGACGATGCTGCCGCCACCGCCCGCGGCCATCTTCGGCGCGAGCAGCGCGGTGAGCAGGAACGGGGCGCGCACATTGACGGCGAAGGCGGCGTCATGGCTCGCGATGTCCTGCTCGGTGGTCGGGCCGAACATCATGACGCTCGCGTTGTTGATCAGTATGTCCACGGCCCCGGCGTCCTCGGCCAGCCGCTGTACGGCCGCCGGGTCGGACAGGTCCGCCGCGACGAAGCGCACCACGCCGCCGCCCGCACGCAGGTCGTCCACGACCTGGGCACCCCGCGCCGGATCGACGCCGGTGAGGACCACGTCGGCCCCCTCCGCGGACAGCGCGCGGGCCGTCGCGTGCCCGAGTCCGCCGACTGCCCCGGACCCGGTGATGAGCGCCGTCTTTCCTGCCAGTTCCATTGCCTCGCCCTTCGTGCGACACATGAGCGACCGACTTCTGTGCAGCCGTTCAAGAAGTGATGTGCCGGAAGCTATGACTTCTTGAACGCCCTGTCAAGAAGTAGTAGTCTCGGACACGTGGCAAGAACAGGACGCCCCCGAGAGTTCGACAAGGACCAGACGCTGGTACGCGCGCTGGAGCTGTTCTGGTCCCGGGGGTACGGCGCGACCTCGATCCAGAACCTGGTCGACGCGCTGTCCGTGGAGCGCGGCAGCCTCTACGGCACGTTCGGGGACAAGCGCCGCTTCTACCTCGATGCCGTCAAGCTCTACTGGGAGGTGTACGAGCGGCACCTGACCGCCACCCTCGACACCTCTCCCCTCCTGCCCGGCCTGCGCGAGATCCTGACCCACCCGGCCCGTCTGGACGAGCTGATCTCCGACCTGGGCACCCCGCAGGGCTGCCTGGTCGGCAACACCACCGCGGAACTCGTTCCCCACGACAGCGAGGCGACGGAGATCGTCGCCAGCTCCTACCGCCGCTTCACCGACATCGTCACCGACGCCCTGCGCCGTGCCCAGGCCACCGGCGAAGTCACCGACACCGCAACCCCCGAGGCCCAGGCCCAGCTCCTGCTCTACATCGTCCAGGGCCTCTCACTCGTCTCCCGGGCGGGCCTCGACAGGACGGCGGCCCTGGCCGCGATCGACACGGCGGTCGACGCGCTGCGCGCGTGACGCCCTCCGGCACCCGGTGCGATGCCGGGGCCGCTCTCGACGTCCCGGGTCGCTTCAGGACGCCTTGCCCTTCTCAACTGCTGGGGAAGGAGACCCTCGTGAGCTGTTCCGAGACCTGCCAGACGCGCTGGGCCTCCTCGGTGCCGCGCAGGCGCGAGTAGAGCTGCTGTTCCCCAGGGGGTCCGCCCAAGTGCCCCAGACCGCGCGGGCCGTAGAAGCGGCCCCGCTCGGCGTCCGCGGACGTGGCGGCGTACAGGGCGGGCAGTTTCGCGGTCTCGACCGTGCCGACGACGATGCCGCGGGCGGACAGGGCCCGGATCAGGCGTACCCCCAGCGTGTCCTTGGCGCGGCCGACCTCGGGGCGGGCGGCGAGGAGGCTGGTCGGGGCGACGCCGGGGTGGGAGAGGTTGCTGGTGATGTCCCAGCCGTCGGCCCGGCTGCGCCGGTCGAGTTCGAGGGCGAGGAGTCCGAAGGCGATCTTCGACTGGCTGTAGGCCTTCATGCCGTCGTAGGAGCGTTCCCAGTTGAGGTCGTCCCAGTTGATGGCGCCCTGCCTGGCGGCGACGCTGATCTGGGAGGTGACGCGGGCGTGTCCGGCGCGCAGGAGCGGCAGGAGGTGGGCCAGCAGGGCGAAGTGGCCCAGGTGGTTGGTGCCCCACTGGAGTTCGAAGCCGTCGGCCGTCGTCTGCCGGTCGGGTGGGGTCATGACGCCCGCGTTGTTGATGAGGATGTGGATCGGCCGACCCTCCTCGCGCAGGGTCTTGCCGAGGGCCTCGACGGAGGCGAGGGAGGAGAGGTCGAGGTCGCGGAGCGACACGTCCGCGTGCGGGGCGGTCCGGCGGATCGCGGTGAGCGCGGCCTCGCCCTTGCGTGGGTTGCGTACCGGCAGGAGTACTTCCGCCCCGGCCGCCGCCAGCCGTGTGGCGAGGCCCAGCCCGATGCCGTCGCTCGCGCCGGTGACGACGGCACGCTTGCCGGACAGGTCGGGGACGCTGATGTCGATGGGGGTGCGTGGCATGGGGCCCACTCCTGGGTTGTGTCGTCGTCTCCGCCGTACTGGAAGCAGGCTCCGCGGCGGTGGGTGGTGCGGGCGCGCGCCTGGCCGATGGGTGGTGGATCGCCCCGCCCTGGGTACGTCATCCAGCCTCGGGCGGCGCGGGGTGCGGGCGCAACGCGTGAAGGGGGGACTGACGATCCGTGGCTGCCGGGATGCGGCGACGGTAGAAAGGGGTGTCGGAGGAGGTGCGCACGGTGATCGATCGGACAGGGCTGGCGGAGTTCCTGCGGCGCCGTCGGGAGGCGATGCAGCCCGAGGACGTCGGCCTTCCGCGGGGGCGGCGCCGCAGGACCAGCGGGCTGCGGCGGGAGGAAGTGGCCGTGCTGTGTCACATGTCCACCGACTACTACGCCCGGCTGGAGCGGGAGCGCGGGCCCCAGCCGTCCGAGCAGATGATCGCCTCCATCGCGCAGGGGCTCCACCTCTCCCTCGACGAGCGCGACCACCTGTTCCGGCTCGCCGGACACACCCCGCCCCCGAGGGGCGCCGACAGTGACTACATCGGCCCCGGCCTGCTGCGGATCCTCGACCGCTTGTACGACACTCCCGCGGAGATCGTCACCGAGCTGGGTGAGACGCTGCGGCAGACCCCGCTCGGCGTCGCGCTCACCGGTGACCTGACCGGCTACAGCGGCCCGGCCCGCAGCCTCGGCTACCGGTGGTTCACCGACCCCGCGGCCCGGCGGCTCTACGCCCCCGAGGAGCATGAGTTCCTCACGCGCATGTTCGTCTCGGGTCTGCGCGGGGTGGCCACGCTGCGGGGACCCGGGTCGCGGGCGGCTCACTACGCCGATCTGCTGCTGGCGCGGAGTGAGGAGTTCCGGCGGGTGTGGGACGCCCACGAGGTCGGTATCCGGCCCCGTGAGGTGAAGCACTTCGTCCATCCCGAGGTCGGAGCCCTGGAGCTGACGTGTCAGACGCTCCTCGATCCCGACCAGTCGCACTTCCTGCTCGTCTACACCGCCGTACCCGGCAGCGAGAGCTACGAGAAGTTGCGGTTGCTGTCCGTCATCGGAGCGCAGGCGTTGCGCTGAACCCCCCTCGCGCTCCGCCAGAGCCTCGCTCACGGCCGCTCCCGGACGCGGCGGCGGGCGGCTGGGAGGGGGACGGGGTCCGCGCCGGGGACGACGGTGTTGGTGAGGGTGCCGATGCCCTCGACGGTGAGGGTGACGGTGTCGCCGGGCCTCAGCGGCGGTGGGGACCGGTCGCCGCGGCGGCCCCACAGTTCGGCGAGGCAGCCGCCGTTGCCGCAGGTGCCCGAGCCGAGGACGTCGCCGGGGACGACGCGGGTGCCTCGGGAGGCGTAGGCGGTCATCTCCTCGAAGGTCCAGCTCATGTGGGACAGCAGGTCCTCGCCCACGGTCTCGCCGTTGATCTCGGCGGTCAGGGCGAGGCGCGGGAAGCCGTCGGCGTCGCGGTAGGGCTCCAGTTCGTCGGCGGTGACGAGGTACGGGCCGAGGGTGGTGGCGGTGTCCTTGCCCTTGCAGGGGCCGAGACCGACGCGCATCTCCGCGGACTGGAGGTCGCGGGCGGACCAGTCGTTGAGGACGGTGTACCCGACGATGTGGTCGCGGGCCTGCTCGGGGGTGAGGTCGCGGCCCTCGCGGCCGATGACGGCGCCTACTTCGAGTTCGAAGTCGAGGACGGTCGAGCCGGGTGGCACGGGTATGTCGTCGTACGGGCCGTAGATCGCGTGCGGGTTGGTGAAGTAGAAGGTCGGGGCCGCGTACCACTGCTCGGGGACACCGTCGGCACCGTCCACCGCGCGGCGCATCCCTTCGACATGTTCCTCGAAGGTCACGAAGTCCCGCACCGAGGCGGGCCGGAGCGGGGGCAGGAGCCGTACCTGCGAGACATGTGGGCCGGGGGAGACGTCCCGGGCCGCCGCCCCGGCGGTGAGCAGGCCGGGCAGGCCGCCGGTCTCCCGCAGCAGGTCGGTGAGTGACGTGACGCCGGGCAGGGGGAGGAGGGTGCCGTCCCCGTCCACCACGGCGACGTGGCGGCGGTGCCGGTGTGCGTAGGTGGCGAATCTCATGGCGCGGCTCAGACCGGCGGGGCGACGAAGACGCCGCGGTCGGGGTCGTTGAAGGACTCCTTGGCGACCAGTTCGTTCATGGGGTTGGCGGTGCCCCACTGGTCGGTGACCTCGGGCCGCGAGAAGTCGTAGACGTGCGGGTGCCAGGTGTCCTCGTCGAGGCACTCCAGCTCGGTGGTGTACTCGACGGTGTTGCCGTGCGGGTCGAGGAAGTAGGTGAAGGTGTTGTCCCCGGCCATGTGCCGCCCGGGGCCCCAGATCTTGCGGAAGCCCGCCCGCATGACACGTCCGGAACCGCGCATGTACTCGTCCAGGCCGCGCATCTCGAAGGAGACGTGGTGCAGGGAGGTGTGCGGGCCCTTCGCCAGCGCCATGGAGTGGTGCTGGTTGCTGATCCGCATGAAGTGCATGACCTCGCCCAGGTGCGGGGAGCTGAGGGTGTCGGAGAGCGCGAAGCCGAGGTGGCGCTCGTACCACTGACGCGTGCGGTCCAGGTCGGGGGAGTTGAGGACGACGTGGCTCAGCTTGACCGGGATCGACTCCTTCTCCTCGATCTTGCGGTGCTGCCTGACCTCGACGTCTGCGGAGACCTCGAGGGTGCGGCCGTCGACGTCGAAGAAGCGGAAGCCGTAGCCGCCGCCGGGGGTGTCGACCGTGCCCGGCCGGGATATCAACTGGACTCCCCCCGCCAGGAGTTCCTCGGCGAGGGTGTCGACGTCCGCGCGGGAGGCGGTCCCGTAGGAGACCAGGTCGAGGCGCTTCTCGTCGGCCCTGCGCAGCCGGACGACGTACTGCTCCGGGGAGCCCTCGGCGGCCAGGAAGGAGATGCCGGAGTCCTCGGCGACCTTGGTCAGGCCCCACACACCGGCGTAGAAGTCGAACTGCTTGTCGTAGTCGGGCACGGCGAGGTCGACGTGCCGCAGATGGGTGAGCAGACGCATGAGATCACTCCAGGGAGAGGAGGGCGGCGGCGTTGCCGCCGCGTACGGCGTGGAAGTCGGCGTCGGGCAGCCGGGCGGCGCGCAGCGCGCCGACGGGGTCCTCGGTGCCCATGTCGAACGGGAAGTCCGAGCCGAGCAGCACCCGGTCGGCGCCCGCGACGCGCACCAGCTCCCGCAGCACGTGCGGGTCGTGGACGAGGGAGTCGAAGTACAGGCGCTTCAGGTAGCCGCTGGGCGGGTGCGCGCAGCCCCGTGCGTCGGGCCGGGCCCGCCAGGCGTGGTCGGAGCGGCCGAGGTGGGTGGGCAGATAACCCCCGCCGTGCGCGGCGATCAGCCGCAGTCCCGGGTGCCGGTCGAGCACACCGGAGAAGATCAGGTGGGAGAGGGCGACGGCGTTCTCCGTCGGCTGGCCCACGGTGTTGGACAGGTACCAGCGGTCCAGCCGTTCGTCGAGCGTGCAGCCGAAGGGGTGCAGGAAGACCAGAGCGCCCGTTCGCTCGGCCCGGCTCCAGAAGGGCGCGTAGGCCGGGTCGGACAGGTCCCGGCCGGGGGCGTGGCTGGAGACCTCCACCCCGGCCAGGCCGCACGCCAGGGCGTGGTCGAGGGCGCGGACCGCGAGGCCGGGGTGCTGGAGCGGCACGAGACCGAGCCCGCGCAACCGGTCGGGTGCGGCCGAACAGTGCGCCGCCGTCGCCTCGTTGGCGAGCCGGTACAGCTTCTCCGCCGTGTCCTCGTCGGCCCAGTAGTGGTAGTGCGAGGGGGAGGGGCTGACCAGCTGTACGTCCACGCCCTGCGCGGTCATCGCGGCCAGCCGCACCGCGGCGTCCGTCAGCCGCGGTATCCGCTCGCGCACCATGGGTCCGCTGACGGCGAGGGCTTCCGGACCGTTGCGCAGGGCGTCCAGCGCCCTCGCCTCCGCGAGACCGGACACCCCGTCCACCAGGGCCTCCACCTCGGGCAGCAGGACGTGCGCGTGGACATCGACGGTGGGCGTGGTCACGGCAGCTCCCGCAGCATGGTCACGGTGCGGGCCATGAGCCCGGGTACGTCCGCGTCACGGACGCCGTCGAGCTGCCACTGCCCGAGCCGCACGGACGCTTCGACGACCGGCCGGACGCGGGCGATCCGCCGCTCGTAGTACGCCTGGAAGAGTGCGTCGTCCCAGGCGTCGGACGCGGTCAGCAACTCGGCGAGCACGGACGCGTCCTCCAGGGACATCGCGGCGCCCTGGGCGAGGGTGGGCGGGCAGCAGTGCGCGGCGTCGCCGACGAGGACGACCCGGCCGCGGTGCCAGGAGCCCTCGACCAGCATGCGGTCGAACCAGGTGTAGTTGACCTTCGCCGGGTCGGTGATGTGCCCGGTGATCTCCGGCCAGAAGCCGCCGTAGGCGGAGGCCAGGCGCCGCATCTCGTCGGCGTACGACTCGGGCGGCAGGGCGGCGCGGTCGCGGTTGGCCTCGACGACGTACGCGTACAGGGTGGTCTCGCTGGTGGGGCAGTACCCGGCGATGTAGGCGGGGCCGCCGTAGGCCAGGTCGGTGCGGACCACGCCCGCCGGGCGCGGGGCGGCGACGCGCCAGATGGCCATGCCGGTCGGCTCGGGCCTGTCGGTGATGCCGATCGCGGCGCGGGTGGCGGAACCGAGGCCGTCGGCGGCTACGACGAGGTCGTAGCGGCGCTCGGTGCCGTCGCTGAGGCGGACGGAGACACCGTCGGCGTCCTGGCCCAGGAGGTCGGCGGTGGTGCCGAGGCGCACGGTGGCGCCGCTGGCCCGTACGGCCTCGATGAGGATCCGCTGGAGCCTCGGACGCTGCATGCCGACCGTGGCGGGCAGGTCGTCGCCCCCGGTGCCCGGGTCGTCCTGGGTGTGCAGGACGGTGCCGTCGGGGGTGGTGATGCCGACGGAGCCGAAGGCGAAGCCGGACGCCTGCACCTGCTCCCAGACGCCGAGTTCGCGCAGGACGCGCAGGGCGTTGCCCTGGAGGGTGATGCCGGAGCCCGCGGTGGCGTTCCAGTCGTCCTTGGCCTCGACCAGGTCCACGGCCAGTCCGGCCCGGCGCAGCAGGACCGTCGTGGCGTTGCCTGCCGCGCCACCGCCGATCACCAGCACCGTGCGGGGTGTGCTCATAGGAAACTCCCTTGTTCCGTACGTCATTTGACGGCGACCGGGTTGACGGGGGAGCCGACCGCGCCGGTGATGGGCAGGGGCGCGGCGGTGAGCCAGAAGGCGTACCGGCCGTCGGCGGCGCAGTCCTCGGCGAGGGCGTCCAGGTCCCACATCTCGCCGATGAGCAGGCCGAGGTGGGGGATGGCGACCTGGTGCAGCGGCTGGAAGGCGTGCTCGAACTCGTTGGGGCGGACCTCGAAGCCCCAGGTGTCGGTGGCGAGCGCGGCGATCTCGGTCGCGTGCAGCCAGCCTGCCGTGGTGAAGGACAGGCCGGGCGCCGGGCCGCCCGCGTAGTCGCCCCAGCCGTCGCGGCGGGCACGCGAGAGCTGTCCGGTGCGCACCAGGACGATGTCACCCCGGCCGACGGCCACCCCGTGGGCCTCGGCGGTCGCGCGCAGATGCTCCTCGGTGATCGCGAACCCGTCGGGCAGCTCCCCGTCGGTGCCGATCACCCGGCCGACGTCGAGCAGCACGCCCCGACCGGCGACGTACGGCGCCATGTGCTCGATGCCGGTGACGAGGTCGCCGTCGGAGGTGACGACCTTCTCGGCGGCCCGGCCGTTCCACGCCCTGCCGTGGTCGAAGATGTGGCCGAGCCCGTCCCACTGCGTCGAGCACTGCAGCGGCATGGAGATCACGTCGTCGGCACCGCCGATGCCGTGCGGGAAGCCCTGGTTGCCGAGCGCGGCGTCGGTGCCGGTGTCCAGCATGGTGTGCACCGGGTTGGTGCGGCGCCGCCAGCCCTTCTGCGGCCCGTTCATGTCGAAGGACTGCGCCAGCGAGAAGCTGACACCGCGCCGCACCAGGGCCGCGCCCGCACGGCGCTTGCCCTCGTCCAGGAAGTTGAGGGTGCCGAGCCGGTCGTCCGCGCCCCAACGCCCCCAGTTGGAGTACGCCGTGGCGGCCTCGGCGATCGCGCCCTCGGGGTCGTGCCGGTTGATGGCGTCCTTGGGGTCGTGCCGGTTGATCGCGCCCTCGGGATCGTGCCGGTTGATCGCGCCCTCGGGATCGTGCCGGTTGATCGCCCCCTCGGGATCATGCCGGTTCACGACGCCGCCTCGGCGACACAGCGCGTGCGCTGCACCCCGAGCCCGGTGACCGAGCCCTCCATGACATCGCCGTCACGCAGCAGCCGTCCCCAGTGCATGCCGTTTCCGGCCGGGGAGCCGGTGAGCACGAGGTCGCCGGGGAGCAGCCGGGCGGTCCGCGAGGCGTACGCCACCAGCCGCGCCACGGTGAAGATCATGTCCTTGGTGGACTCGTCCTGCATGGTCTCGCCGTTCAACTTCAGCGTGAGACGCAGGTCCTCCGGGTTCGCGATCGACGCGGCGGGCACGATCCAGGGGCCGAGCGGGGTGAAGCCGGGGGCGTTCTTGCTGCGCAGCCAGTCGGTGCCGATCTGCGGCATGTCCCGGCGGAAGACGGTGGCGCGGTCGGTCAGGTCGTTGGCGATGGTGTACCCGGCGACATGGCCGAGGGCCTGCTCGACGGGGACCCGGTGGGCAGTGCGGCCGATCACGGCGGCCAGCTCCAGCTCCCAGTCGGGCTGGGCGGCCCAGTCGGGGAGCACGACGTCGTCGTAGGGGCCGGTGATCGCGCTCGGCAGACCGGTGAAGACGTACGGCAGGTCCTCGGCCGCCCGCCGGTCCATGATCTCCGCGGCCTCCGCGCGCCGCTCCTCCTTGGGCCGGTCGTCACCGGGCGCGCGGTGCGCCACGTGCAGGTCGATGACGTGCTGCCGGTAGTTCGCCCCGGACTGGAAGACCTGGCGCGGCTCGACGGGCGCGTGCACCCGGAAGTCGGCCAGCGGCCTCGTCGTCGTGTCGCGGTCGGCGGCGAGCGCCGCGAGTCGTGGGGCGGCGGTCTCCCAGGCGTCCAGCAGGCCCCGGACGGTCAACTCCTCTCGCCCGAACGGGACCCGGAGGTCGAGCGCCCGGCCGTCGGGAGTGACCAGGGCGGGGAAGACCGGCCCGTCGGGGAGCGAGAGGGAGGCGAGGGCGAAGGGTCCTGCGAAGAGCGCGGACACGGCTTGGGGGTTCACCGGTTTCACGGACATGTCCTCCTGATTGCGGTGTGACTAATCTGGACTCGCCACCCGTGATCAGGGAAATCGATTCTGTGGATGATCGGCATCCATCGTGCGGATTACTCCTGGTCGGCGCCGTACAGCTGCCGTACAGCTAGGGAAAGCCCGTGAACCTGAGCCGCCTGGACCTCAACCTCGTCGTCGCTCTGCGCGCGCTGCTGGAGGAGCGCAACGTCACCCGCGCCGGGCAGCGCGTCGGGCTCAGCCAGCCCGCCATGAGCGCCGCCCTGTCCCGGCTCCGCCGCCACTTCGACGACGACCTGCTCGCCCGCGTCGGCGGCCACTACGAACTGACCGCTCTGGGGCAGGTCCTGCTCGACCGGGTCGCCACCGCCCATGCCGTACTGGAACGCCTCTTCGCCAGCCAGGCCGACTTCGACCCCGCCGAGGAGAGCCGTGAGTTCAAGCTGATCGCCTCCGACTACGCCGTGGCCGTGTTCGGCACCGAGTTCGCCCGTGTCGTGCACGAGGAGGCGCCGGGCATCCGTCTGCGGTTCGCGCAGACCCCGACCACGGTGGTGGACTCCACGGACACCCTGCTGAGCACGACCGACGGACTGCTCATGCCGCACGGCGTGATCAGCGACTTCCCCGCCACCGACCTCTACGACGACCGCTGGGTCTTCCTCGTCGCGAAGGACCATCCGAGCGTCGGCGACCGCCTCTCCCGGCAGGACCTGGCCCGCCTGCCCTGGGTCACCTACCAGCGCACCTACGACGCCCCCGCCGTGCGTCAGCTCGGCATGCTCGGCATCGAGCCCCGCGTCGAGGTGTCCGTGGACAGCTTCCAGCTCCTGCCCCTGCTGGTGGCCGGTACCCGACGCCTCGCCCTGGTCCAGGCCCGCCTCGCCGGACTCCTCGCACCGCTCGCCCCGGTGCGTGTGGTGGAGCCCCCGTACGAGGCCGTTCCCCTGCGGGAGGCCCTGTGGTGGCACCCCGTCCACACCCATGACGCGGCGCACATCTGGCTGCGCGAGACGGCCGCGCGCGTCGGCAGGCGGATGGGCGGCGTGCGCGACGCGTAGGGGTGGACACGACCGGCCGGTCGAAGACCGCGCGGAGCCTCTCGGTCACCACCGTTGCCGACGGCGACGCACCTCGCTATGTTAATCGAAAATCACATCTGTGCGACAAGGCGTGCCATGGCACCCGTCGCACGATCAGCAAGTCTGCCAAGGCACCTGAAACCATCTGGCCCATCAGGGAAGCAGGTAAGTGAATGGAGAACCTCAGCAGGCGAAAGGCTCTGTCGCTCGGTGTGGCCCTCGGCCTCGTGGGCGTGGCGACCCCCCAGGCGTGGGGGTCGCCGGGCTCCGCGGCCAAGGCCGCCGCGGGGACCGGACCCGAGTGGATCTGGGACGACGCGGCGGACCCTCTGATGGCCTCGATGCTCCAGAAGGGCCACGTACCGGCGATCAACACCGCATGGGCGTCCTGGGTCGACAACAACGACCCGCTGCCCAGCGGCCTGCCGCCCGAGTTCGCCGCCTACCTACGTCAGGTCAACCGGCTGCCCTCCTGGGCGGACCCCGCCAAGCTCACCCGCGCCGCCGACTTCAACCGGCGCAGGGACACGTATCTGTTCATGCTGTACGGCCTCGGCAGCGGCATCATGAGCACCGTGATCCCGCGCGAGGCCAAGAGCGTCTACTGGTCCGCGGGCGGCGCCGACATGCAGGACCGCGCGGCCAAGACGTTCACGTTCGGCTACGACCTGTCCGAGCTGGGCGCCTTCACACCGACCGGACAGTTCGTCGTCACCGCCAACAAGACGCGCGTGGTGCACGCGGCGGTACGCCAGCTGCTGCCGCAGTCACCGCACTGGCGGGCGGTCGCCGACGAGACCATCCCGATCAGCGCCGCCGACATCCTGGTCACCTTCCACAGTCTGGGCACCTATGTGCACCGCAAGCTGCTCGACTGGCGGATTCCGTACCCGGCCGCGGACCAGGAGGCGTTCCTGCACTCCTGGCAGGTCGCCGTCCACCTGCTCGGTGTGCCGTACGAGCACATCCCCAAGACCTGGGCGGAGGCCGAGGCACAGTCGGCGCGGGTGCTCACCCCGATCCTCACGCCCTCCACCGAGGGCATCGAGCTAGCCGAGGACCTGCTCGGCCTGACCGCGCAGATCGACCTCGGCGTCACCCGCGGGTTCCTCAACGAGTTCGTGCGCTACGTCCTCAGCGACCAGGTCGGCGACTGGCTGGGCCTGCGGCGCGACTACGCGGCGGCGGCCCTGGTCCGCACCGCGTGGCCCGCGTTCGTCCTGTTCCGCGAGGGCCTCTCGCCCGTCATGCCCGGCACCTTCTACATGTTCGACCAGTTCATACGCGCCCTGGCCATGCTGTTCCTCAACAAGGGCTCCTCCGGCACCACCACCCCCATCACGATCCCCACCGGCAACAGGCCGACCTGACCCGAGGACCCGACGCCCGCCCCCGGCCCGCCGCGGGGCGGGCACCGGCCGTTCACAGTCCCAGCGCGCCCACGACCAGCGCGGTCACGGCCCCACGATGCCCGGCACTGTCCCGCCACCGCAGCCTGCGCCCCGCCTCGACCACCACACCGAACGCCGCGTGCGCCAGCACCCGCGCCTGCCGCGGATCCAGCTCCGGACGCACCAGCCGCAACTGCTGCTCCCATACGGCGATATGGTTGCGCTGCGCGACGACCAGAGGCCGCCGCAGATCCTCCGGCAGGCCCGCGAACTCGGCCTCGGCGACGCTGTTCAGCTCGGTGTACTCGAAGCTGTAGGCCGCATACGTCGCCGCCAGCGCGACGAGCGCGTCATGCGGGTCGGCCACCTCCTGCAGACTCTGCTCCACCCCCTGCGCCAGCAGCCCCGCCGCCTGGAGGCACGCCGCCGCCAGGATGTCGATCTTGCCGGGGTAGTGGCGGTAGAGCGCGGACGGGGTCAGCCCCACCGCCTGGGCGATCTGACCGTTCGTGACATTGGCGAACCCGTCCCGGGCGAACAGCGGAATGGCGGCCGCGAGGATCTCCGCGCGGCGCGTACGCGGCACCGGCCGGGCGGGCAGCGCGACGGGGCGCACGCCCTGCCGACCCGCGGCCGGATCGGTCGCCGCCACGCGCAGCGCGGACGCCAGCAGCAGTTCCTCCGCCCGGCGCCCGGCGATGGAGGTGTGGTGCATGGTGATGGACCCGATCGCACCGAGGGCCGCCATGGCCCGCAGCCGCCCGTCGGACAGGGGGTGCTCGCGCTGAACCGCCTCATCGACCCGCTCGACGAGGCGCCCGAACTTCACCGCGAGACGTCGGCGGTCCGCACGGTCGAGATACCGGGCCTCCCACCGGTACACGCCGCCCGACGCGCGATGGGCGACGGTGACCCGGGTGACGGCGGCCAGCACCTCCGTCAGACCCGCCTGGGGCGGCACCTCGTCGAGCGCGGCGACCAGTCCGTCCACCATGACGTGGGCGCACTCGGCGAACAGCGCGTACTTGTTGGGGAAGTGCCGGTACAGGGCCGCCGCGGTGATGCCCACGCTGGCGGCGACCTCCTCCATGGACGCCTTGTGGTAGCCGCGCTCGCTGAAGGCCCGCCCGGCCGCGTCGACGATGAGCTGCTTGCGGTTGCGGGGCCGAGTGGCCGGGGCCGGACTGGCGGTCGCTGCCGAACGGGCGGATCGGGAGGCGGGAGCCATGCGGATTAGTCAATCACACGCCGTCAGCGGCGGGTCGGGGCTCCCGCTGACGGCGTGCGCCCGCCCCGACGACCGTCAGTCAAAGGTCAGGACCGGCTTGACCACCTTCCCGTCCCCCATGGCGGCCACAGCCGCGCCGATGTCGTCGAACGAGAACGTGCGCACCAGCCGGTCGACCGGGAAGCGGCCCCGCCGGTACAGCCCGACCAACTCGGGGAGGAAACGGCCCGGATCGGAGTCCCCCTCCACCACCCCGTGCACGCGCACACCCTTCGCGAGCAGCCCTCTCACATCGAAGGTCACCTCGTCCCCGAGACCGAGCAGCGCCAGTTCACCGCGCGGGCGCAGCGCGCCGACGGCCTGGCGGGCCATCTCCGCACGGCCGGTGGTCTCGACGACGTGCCGCGCGCCGCCCCCGGTGAGGTCACGCAGCGTCGCCACCAGGGTGTCCCCGGGGGCCACGGCCGCCGTGGCGCCGAGTTCGGTGGCCAGGGCACGGCGGGAGGCGACCGGGTCGACGGCCACCACCGGATCGCAGCCCACGGCCACCGCGGCCATCAACGCGCTCAGACCGACCCCGCCCGCGCCCAGCACGACCAGCGACGAGCCCGAGCGGGGACGCAGCCGGTTGAGTACGGTGCCCGCGCCCGTCTGTCCGCTGCACCCCAGCGGCGCGGCGACCACCTCAGGCAGGTCGTCCGGCACCTTGACGACGCCGCGTTCGTGGACGACGGCGTGCGTGGCGAAGCTGGACTGGCCGAAGAACCCGGCGTGCAGCGGGGTGCCGTCGACGGAGAGCGGTGTGGTGCCGTCGGCGCGTCCGCCGGAGAGGTTCAGGCTCCGGGAGGTGTGACAGTAGGCCGGGTGGCCCGCCGCGCACTGCTCGCAGGCGCCGCAACTGGCGAAGGTGAGGCAGACATGGTCCCCCGGCGCGACGCCGGTGACCTGGGCGCCGACCGCCTCGACACGGCCGACGCCCTCGTGGCCGAAGACCATCGGGGTGAGCCGCCGGGGCCAGGAGTCCCGCATCCCCAGGTCGGTGTGACAGATGCCGACCGCGGTCATCCGCACCAGCACCTCACCGGGCCGTGGGTCATCGAGGTCCGCGTCCCGGACGGTGAACGGGGCGCCCGGCGCCTCGACGACGGCGGCACGCACACGCCTCATGACTCGACGCGCTCGAGGAAGAAGTAGAAGAAGGGACCTTCGGCCGGGACACCCTTGCCGTTCATGATCCCCATGAGTGTGCTGTCGTCCACCCGCTTGAAGTGGTCGAAGACCGGCTGCCCGTCATAGACCATGGTGGCCGTCGACTCACCGCGGAACTCAACCGTCCACAGACTGGCCTCGCCTTTGCCGAGCGCACGGTTGGAGTACAGGCCGCCCGTCGCGTCCCGGCAGATCAGCGGCTTGGCGTCGTCCACGGCGGTGAACGTCTTGCCGTACCAGTCGGCCTTGGCCAGGGCGCCGTTGAGGGGATGACCGGTGCGGAACTCGCCGCCCTTCCACTCACCGAGGACGTCCTCGGGGCGGACGGTGGCCAGCGCCGCCCAGATCTCGTCGAGTTCGACGGGGTCGACCGGGCCGTCGCTTCCCCGGAGTTCCCTGAACCGGGCGCGGGCCTCGAGCACGTCCATGCGGGGTGTCCTCTCGTCGGGCCGGGATCGGCGGGGTGAACCCACTGAGCGACCGATCAGGAAAACGGGCATCAGGCGGCTGATCCCTCGTCAGTCTCCCGGTGCCGATTCCCCAAAAGCAAGTATGACAAAGGAAGTTCACCAATCCATGGCATCGCTCCAGCATTCGAGCGAGCGCTCAGTAGGTCTCCGGCGACAGAACGCCCGCCTGTTGTGCCGGAGGTCTGGTCCTGTGGCAGATGGTGACGGTGTGGACAAGGTCACGACGGCGGCGCCACACTCGGCTCCGACCTCGGTTGTCGTGCCCATGGCGTCCACCGTGTCCGACCCGCAACCCGTGACACCAGCCCCGCCCTCCCCCCACCGAAGAGGAGTCCCCCGATGCCGCCCCGCACCCGCTGGCGCGTGCGCGTCCACACGGCCTTACTGGCGCTGCTCGCAGGAACCGGCGCACTCGCCGCTCCTGGCCCCGCCGCAGCCGACACCCCCTCCGACAACCAGCGGACCATCAGCTACCACGGCTACCGCATCCAAGCCCCCGCCGACTGGCGGGTCGTCGACCTCACGGAGAACCCACGCGCCTGCCCGCGCCTGGACATCCCCACCGTCTACCTGGGCGAGCCCTCCGACGAGAACGACTGCCCCGCCCACGTCATCGGCCGTACGGCGGCCGTCATCATCGAGCCCCTCACCCCCCGCTCCGCCGCCCGGACGACACCCGCCACCGCCCGGACACCCCACGGCAAGGCCACCACCCCGACCGCCGCGTCCAGCGACGGGACCATCCAGCTCGCGGTCGAGGACGCCGGAGTCCTCGTCACCGCCGCCCACACCCCGCACACCGAGAACCTCGTACGCCGCGTCCTCGCCTCAGCCGAACTCACCCCCGGCGCCCAGCGCACCGAACTGCCCCCCACCCGCGACCGCGCCGCCCAGGCCGCCGCCGGACCGCAGCCAGGGACCTACCTGGGCAAGGGCTTCGACGCCTGCACCGCCCCCTCGCAGGCCGCCATGAACGCCTGGCAGACCAGCTCGCCCTACAGCGCGGTCGGCGTCTACATCAGCGGTTCCTTCCGTGGCTGCGCCCAGCCGAACCTCACCGCGAGCTGGGTGACGAACCAGACCGACAACGGATGGCACCTGATCCCCATCGACGTCGGCCGCCAGGCACCCTGCACCAGCTACTCGCTGAAGATGTCCACCGACCCGGCGACAGCCAGGTCCCAGGGCGTCACCGCTGCCGCCGCCGCCATCACGGCCGCCGCCAACCTCGGCATCCCCCCGGGCAGCGCCCTCTACAGCGACATCGAGGCGTACAGCTCCACGGCTACCTGCAAGGCCGCCGTGCTGTCCTACCTCTCCGGGTGGACCGAGCGCCTGCACAGCGGCGGCTACCTCTCCGGCTTCTACTCCAGTGCCGCCTCCGGCATCAGGGACGCCGCGGCGGAGTACGACAACAGCGCCTACACCCGCGTCGACCACATCTTCTACGCCTGGTGGAACGGCG
Source organism: Streptomyces sp. NPDC057877 (assembly GCF_042796855.1). Classification (NCBI taxonomy): domain Bacteria; kingdom Bacillati; phylum Actinomycetota; class Actinomycetes; order Kitasatosporales; family Streptomycetaceae; genus Streptomyces; species Streptomyces sp. NPDC057877. The sequence goes on along the minus strand of NZ_JBHVMS010000001.1, from coordinate 160,807 downwards.
CCGCCGACACCAACACCGGCACCTACGTCCCCGCCACCCACTGGTCCGGTCACCAGCGCATCCACCAGTACGTCGGCGAGGTCACCGAGTCCTACGGCGGCTACTCGATCAACATCGACCGCGACTACCTCGACGTGGCCACCGGCACCCCGCCCCAGCCCGGTTGCACCACGACGAACCTCAACTTCACCGCCTACGGCACCATCCAGAGCGGCTCGACCGGCCCCCTGGTCACGGCGGCCCAGTGCCTGCTGAAGGCCGCCGGTCACGACCCGGGCGCACCGGACGGCGTCTTCGGCACCGCCACCACCACCGCCACCAAGAACTTCCAGTCCAGCAAGCAACTCACCGCGGACGGCGTGATCGGCCCCAGAACCTGGACGGCGCTGCTGTCCCGTGGCACCACCCCCACCCTCCAGAACGGCTCAACGGGCGAGGCGGTCACCCGCGTACAGCGCGCCCTGACCGCCGCACTCGGCAGGACCGTGACCACCGACGGCGTCTTCGGCTCCGGTACCACCCAGGCCGTACGCGACTACCAGGCCGCCCGCGGCCTGACCAGCGACGGCATCGTCGGCTCCGCCACCTGGACCGCCCTCCAGGCAGGAAGGTGACCAAGACACCATGGGACAACTCCGCCGCACCCTCACCCTGCTCGTCGCGGTGACCGCCCTGCTCCTCACCGCGGGCCTGCCCGCCCAGGCCTTCCCCCAGGCCGCGTTCCCCCTGACCAGCAACGGCAACCGGGGCACCGACGTCGTCGCCCTGCAGCACCTGCTGACCGCACACGGCCACCCGGTCACCGCCGACGGCGTCTTCGGCACCGGCACCCGCACCGCCACCGTCGGCTTCCAGCAGTCCAAGGGCCTGACCGCGGACGGCGTCGTCGGCCCCGCCACCTGGAGCGCACTGGCCATCACCGTACGGCAGGGCGACAACGGCCCCGCGGTGAAGGCCGTCCAGTCACTGCTCAACGCCAAACGCTCAGCGGGTCTCTCCACGGACGGAGCCTTCGGACCGGCCACCCACACCGCGGTCCGCACCTTCCAGTCCCACGCCGGAATCGGCGTGGACGGTGTCGTCGGCCCCACCACCTGGAAGAACCTGCTCTGGCACTTCGAGAACATCGACTTCGCCCCCGGCACGATGTGCGCCCAGAGCCCCGACGGCAACGCGGGCGCCCACTGGGCGACGGCCGCCGCCACCGCCCAACTCGAAGCCGCCGCCGCGACCTTCGCCACCACCGGCAACGGCAGGCTTCCCGTCGGTGACGCCAGTTTCGAACACGGCGGGGACATCCCCGGCCACGCCAGCCACGAAGTCGGCCAGGACATCGACGTATGGCCCCTCCGCACCGACTCGGCCCAGTGCACCGCCGGACGCATCACCTGGCAGTCGTCCACCTACGACCGCGCGGCCACCCGCCGCCTGGTCCAGGAGATCTGCGCCAAGGCCCCCGGCCACATCGACCTGATCTTCTTCAACGACCCCCAGCTGATCGCGGAGGGCCTGACCACGAGCTACCCGAACCACGACAACCACCTCCATATCCGCTACCGCTAGCGAGGTTCACGCCCAGTACTCGGCTTCGATGGCTGTCTATGTTGACGTTCTTCGATTCAAGGTGCAGTGTGGAATTGAAGAACGTCAATGCAGGCCGTTCAGGCCCTGTGATGCCCGACATCTGGGAGTGAGTCATGAGCGAGCAGTCCACTGAGCTACGCGAGTCCGTGCGGCAGCGGTACGCGGCGGCGGCCGTGCGGGTCACCGAGCGGGGCGGCGGCTGTTGTGGGCCCGCGCCGGTCGAGGCCGACGAGAGCTTCGGGTCGACGCTGTACACGGCGGACGAACGTGAGGGGCTGCCCGCGGAGGCCGTCGCCGCCTCCCTCGGCTGTGGCAACCCCACCGCCGTGGCCGAACTCCGGGAGGGGGAGCGCGTCCTCGACCTCGGCTCCGGCGGCGGCATCGACGTCCTGCTCTCCGCTCGCCGGGTCGGGCCGACCGGCAAGGCGTACGGGCTGGACATGACCGACGAGATGCTGGCCCTGGCCGTGGCCAACGCGGCCAGGTCCGGGGTGGCGAACGTCGAGTTCCTCAAGGGGGCCATCGAGACGATCCCGCTGCCCGCGGCCACCGTCGACGTGGTGATCTCCAACTGCGTGATCAACCTGTCCGTGGACAAGTCGGCCGTGTTCGCCGAGACCTTCCGCGTCCTGAAGCCGGGCGGCCGGATCGGCGTCTCCGACGTCGTCGCCGAGGACTCGCTCACGCCCGCCCAGCGCGCCGAGCGCGGCGACTACGTCGACTGCGTCGCCGGGGCACTGTCCTTCGCCGAGTACCGCGCGGGCCTGGAGGCGGCCGGTTTCACCGACGTGGAGATCACCCCGACCCACGCGGTCGCCGATGGCATGCACTCCGCCGTCGTCCGCGCGGTCAAGCCCGTCGTCTAGGCCGCCGGTGGGTGTCGGTCACGTCGAGCCCCGGTGGCCACCGGCAGCTCGGCCAGGCGCCATTCCAGCATCCCGTCGCTGAGGCGGATCGCGCGCCGTCCGTGGTCGGTCAGGAGGCGGGCGGCGTCGTGGGCGAGCACGCAGTACTCGCCGCGGCAGTACACGACGACCTCCGTGTCCTCGGGCAACTCGCCGATGCGGTGGGGGAGTTCGTCGACGGGGATGGAGCGCGCGCCGGGGATGTGCCCGGCGAGGTACTCCTCGACTGGTCGTACGTCCAGCACCACCACGTCTCCCGCCGCCGCACGGGCGCGCAACTCCTCGCGGCCGACCTCCCTCGCGTCGTCCCCGCCGAGGTAGGCGTCCCGCGCGGCGGGTACGGCGGCCTGGTGGCTCTCGGCGACCTTGCGCAGGAGTGCGAACAGTCGCGCCACGTCGTCCCCGGCCAGCCGGTAGTGGATGCGCACGCCGTCGCGCCGGGTGGCGACGAAACCGGCCCGCTTGAGGGTCTGGAGGTGCGCCGAGGCCGTCGTCAGGTTCAGGCCCGCCGCCTTGGCCAGCGCGTCGACCGTGCGCTCGCCCTGGGCGAGCAGATCGAGCAGTTCCAGGCGCTTCCCGCTCGCGAGCGCCTTGCCGCTGGTCGCGAACGCGTCGTACAGCCGTGTCTTCGTGCTGGTCATGGGTTCCCGTCCGCACGTACTCGCATACTCCATATATCCATGGAATAGTGTAGGTGAGGGAGGGGGTGGTGGCCAGGCATCTCCCCCCCGGCTGGACTCCGGAGGACCCGATGGGCTTTGTCGACGACCACCTGACACCCCTGGTCGACGAAGGACTGGGCAACAGCGCCTACCTCGTCGACCTCGGCGACGGCCGTGCCCTGGCGGTCGACGCGAGCCGGGACCTGCGCGCGCTGGGGGCGGCCGTCGAGCGGCGCGGCCTGACGGTGGCGTACGCGGCGGACACGCATCTGCACGCCGACTTCCTGTCCGGCGCGGTCCAGCTCGGCCACGACCACGGCGCCACCGTGCTCGCCTCCGCCGCCGGACGGCGCGCCTTCCCGCACCGGCCGCTGGCCGACGGCGACGAGGTCGACCTGGGCGGCCTCACCCTGCGGGCGCTGGCCACCCCCGGCCACACGGACGAGCACCTGTCCTTCCTGCTCCTGGACGGCGACCGGGAACTCGGCGTCTTCACCGGCGGCTCGCTGATCGTCGACTCCGCCGCCCGCACCGACCTCCTCGGAGCCGAGCGGGCCGAGGAACTGGCCCGCGCCCAGTACGGATCGCTGCGGCGGCTGGCCGAGCTGCCCGACGAGGTCGCGGTCTGGCCCACCCACGGCGCGGGCTCCTTCTGCTCCGCCCCGACCGGCGCCGAGCGGACCTCCACCATCGGCGCGCAGAAGCGCAGCAACCCCTTGCTGGCCACCCCGGACGAGCGCACCTTCGTACGGCGGCTGCTGAGCGGCCTCGGTTCCTATCCGGACTACTTCGACCGGCTGGCCGAGGCCAACCGGCGCGGCCCGTCCGTCCTCGACGCCGCCCCGAGCCTGCCCTCCCTCGACAGCGCGCAGGTCAAGTCCCTGCTCGCCGACGGCGGTTACGTCATCGACGTACGTCCGGTGGCCGACTACGCCGCGGGCCACATCCCCGGGTCGCTGTCCATCCCGCTGCGCGGACAGTTCGCCACCTGGCTGGGCTGGCTCCTGCCCGACACCGCCACGCTCGCCTTCGTCGCCGCCGACGACCAGGACCTGAGCGAGGTGGTCTGGCAGTCGTACAAGATCGGCTACGAGCGTCTCGCCGGGCGGCTGACGGGCGGCATGGCCGCCTGGGTGGACGACGGCAACCAGCGGGCCAGCACCGCGTTCGTCACCGCCGACCACGCGGGGAACCGGCCCTATCTCGACGTACGGCAGACGGCGGAGTTCACCTCCGGGCACGTGCCCGGCGCCGTGCACATCGAACTCGGCGGCCTCGCCGACCATGCCGCCGACGCGCCCGCCGGGCCGGTCGTGGCCTGCGGTCACGGCGAGCGGGCTATGACCGCCGCCAGCGTCCTCGAACGCGCGGGGCACACCGACATCGCCGTCCTCGACGGCGGACCGGCCGACTACGCCGCCGCGCACGGCCGCCGGATCGTCGAGGGCGGTACGCGGTGAGCGTTCCCACCGAGACCGGGAACCGGCCCGTCCGGCTCGGTCTACGGGAGAACTGGCCCCAGTTCACCCTGCTCGTCGTGGTCAACGCCTGCGTCGGCGCTCTGGTCGGTCTGGAGCGCACCACCGTCCCGCTGATCGGCACCGAGGTCTTCGGGCTGACCAGTGACCTGGCCGTCTTCTCCTTCATCATCGCCTTCGGTGTCACCAAGGCGCTGACCAACCTCGCGGCGGGCGCCCTGACCGCTCGCTTCCGCCGCAAGCGACTCCTCGTCACCGGCTGGCTGATCGGGACCCCCGTCCCCTTCGCCCTCGCCTGGGCGCCCTCGTGGGGCTGGATCGTCGCGGCGAACGTGCTGCTCGGGGTGAACCAGGGGCTGACCTGGTCGATGACCGTCAACATGAAGATCGACCTCGTGGGTCCCGCGCGCCGCGGCCTGGCCACCGGCCTGAACGAGGCCGCGGGCTACACCGCCGTCGGCGTCACCGCCCTGCTCACCGGCTACCTCGCCACCACCCACGGCCTGCGCCCCGTCCCCGAACTCATCGGCGTCGTCTTCGTCGCCGCCGGACTCGCCCTCTCCCTCGTCGTCCGCGACACCGCCGCGCACGTCGCCCTCGAACTCGCCCAGCACGGCGAGTCCATGGGGGAGATGGCAGGTGACCGTCCAGGTCTGGCAGCCGCCTTCGCCCGTACGTCCTGGCACGACCGCTCCCTGCGCGGCGCCAGCCAAGCCGGGCTCGTCAACAACCTCAACGACGGCCTGACCTGGGGCGTCTTCCCGCTCCTCTTCACTGACCACGGCCTGGGGCTGGCCGCCGTCGGTCTGATCAAGGGCCTCTATCCGATTCTCTGGGGGCTCGGCCAGATCCCCACCGGCCACCTCGCCGACCGCGTCGGACGCAAGCCGCTGATCGTCTACGGCATGCTCGTCCAGGCCGTCGGTTTCGTCCTCGCCCTCGCGCTGCTCGACCGTCCGCTGCTCGCCGGGGTCCTCTCCGCGGTGTTCCTCGGCCTCGGCACGGCCATGGTCTACCCGGCCCTGATCGCCTCCGTCTCCGATCACGCCCATCCCGCCGGGCGGGTCAACGCCCTTGGCGTGTACCGGTTCTGGCGTGACATCGGCTACGCCGTCGGGGCCCTCGTCGCCGGTGTGCTCGCCGACGCCCTCGGCCTCAACGCCACCGTCATCGCCGCCGCCGTCCTCACGGGCGCGTCCGGTCTGCTCGCCGCCCGCTGGATCACCGAACAGCGGGTGATCGGCTGACCGGCGCGAAGGAGCGTACGGCCGCAAGGGGTCGTACGGCCCTGCCGTTGGGGCCGTTGGGCCCGTGCGTGAGGTCCGGAAAGCCCTGATACCACCGGAATGAGTAAGGTTAGCCTCGCCTCAACAAGGGCCCTGATGACGGTGGTTGGCATGCTGCGGCGGAGGCACGGATGACAGAGCTTGACCCGGAGAGCGAGGCGGTGGGAGACCGGGCGGTCGCCGTCATCGGTGGTGAGCGGCGCGTGCTGGCCCAGTTGGCGCCCGGCGCGCGGGCCACGGTGACCGAGGTCGTCGGTGGACCGCCTTCGGTGGCCCGCCGGTTGGGCGATCTGGGGTTCACCGTGGGGGCGGTGGTGGAGGTCGTACGGCGTGCGCCGCTGCGCGACCCCGTCGTCTACCGGGTCAAGGGCTACGAGGTGTGTCTGCGGCGTGCGCAGGCCGCCTCCGTACGGGTCGTCGTCGAGGCGGAGCGGTGAGCGCGAGCTGCCATGACACGTCCGGCACGGAGGCGGAGGCGGCCGGGACGGCGCGGGTCGCCCTGATCGGCAGCCCCAACGCGGGCAAGACCAGTGTCTTCAACGCCCTGACCGGACTGCGGGCCAAGACCGGCAACTACCCCGGGGTGACCGTGTCCCGGTACGTCGGGACCTGCCGGGCGGACGGGCACACGTATGTCGTCGAGGATCTGCCCGGCACCTACGGACTGGAGCCGGTCAGCCCGGACGAGCGCATCGCGGTCGATGTGCTGGACGGACGGCTGGAGGGGGCGGAGCGGCCGGACGCGCTGCTCGTCGTGGTGGACGCCACTACGCTGTTGAGGTCCATGGGCCTCGTCGCGCAGGTCCTGGCGCGCGGGCTGCCGACGTGTGTGCTGGTGACGTTCACCGACGAGCTGGCGCGCCGTCAGGGGAGGGTGGACGTCGACGCGTTGGGACAGGCGCTCGGGGTGCCGGTGCTGGCGGTGGTGGGCCACCGCGGGTACGGCATCGACCAGGTGCGCGACCGGCTCGCCGACTGGAGGACCTGGCCGACTCCCGCCGTGGCCCCGCCCACCGAGCCCGGCGAGCGGGACGCCTGGGCGGAGTCGGTGCTGGCCTTCGCCGGGTACCGGATCCCGGAGCGGCACCGGGCCACCCAGCGCGTCGACGCGGTGCTGCTGCATCCGTTGGCGGGCACGGTGGTGTTCTTCGCGGTGATGATGCTGTTCTTCCAGACCGTCTTCACCTTCGCCGCCCCGCTCCAGGGGTATGTCGAGTCGCTGTTCGGATGGCTGTCGGGGCTCGTCGCCGCGCACGTGGACAACTCGTGGGTCGCCGGGCTGCTGGGTGACGCCCTCATCGGCGGCGTCGGGGGCGTGCTGGTCTTCGTCCCGCAGATCGTGCTGCTGTTCCTGCTGCTGGCCCTCCTGGAGGGCGTGGGCTACATGGCGCGGGCGGCGTTCCTGATGGACCGGGTGATGGCGCGCTTCGGGCTGGAGGGCCGGGCGTTCGTGGCGCTGCTGTCCGCGTTCGCCTGCGCGATCCCCGGCATCATGGCCACCCGCACGCTGCCCTCCGCCAGGGACCGCATCGCGACGATGATGGCCGCCCCGCTGATGACCTGCTCCGCGCGGCTGCCGGTGTACGTGCTGCTCATCGGCCTGCTGGTGGACCCCTCCGCGACGGTGGGGCCGTTCGGCGCGCAGGGGCTGGTGATGTTCGGCCTGTACCTGCTCGGCGCGGTGTCGGCGATGCTGGCCGCCTGGGTGTTCAAGAGGCTCGGCGACCGGCGCGGCCACGCGGTGCCGTTCTTCATGGAGATGCCGCCCTACCGCCTGCCCACGCCGCGCGCGGTGCTGACGGCGGTGTGGTCCGCCGCCGGGGCCTTCCTGCGCAAGTGCACCACGGTCATCGTCACCACCACCCTCGTCCTGTGGCTGCTGCTGAACCTGCCGCTGCACTCGGCCGCCCACCTGCGCGCGGAGGGTGTCGATGCCACCGACTCCGTGGCCGTGTCCGCCTACACCGCCGACCACAGCTACGCCGCCGACCTGGGCCGGATGGTCGCGCCCGTCTTCGAGCCGCTGGGCTTCGACTGGCGCATCAACGTGGGGGTGCTGTCGGCGCAGGCCGCGCGGGAGACCTTCGTCGCCACGCTGGGGCAGGTCGCCGCCGCCGAGGACCCCGAGGACCCGGCGGAGGCGCTGCGGTCGATGACCTACCCCGACGGGCCGCACGCCGGAGAGCCGGTGTTCACCGCGCCCACCATCGCCGCGCTGCTGGTCTACTTCGTCTACGCGTTGCAGTGCATGGCCACCGTGGCGGTCCTGCGCCGGGAGACCGGCACCTGGCGCTGGCCGGTGACCGCCTTCGCCTACCTCACGGGCCTGGCCTGGCTGATGGCCTGGCTGGCCCGCTCGGTCACCGTCCTGCTGGGCGGGTGAGCGCCGGTGGTCCCCCTGCACGCCCAGCCCGTGCCCGGTCGCACCGACCGGCTGCGCTGGATCGTTCCGGCGGGCGTCCTCCCCGGGACCGGCCCGCTCGCCGAGGCACCCGCGCCGCTGGCCGCGCTGCTGGCCGACGGCACGCTGACCCGGATCACGGTGGAACCGACGGCGGTCGTCACCGTCCTCGGCCCGGACCGCCGTTGGACCCGGGAGGGCCCCCGGGTCCGTACCGCGCTGCACGCCGCCCTGGACGACCCCACCGGGTGGGTCCCCGCGGACGACACCGGCCCCGGCCACGACGACGCGGTGCTGTACGCCGTGGCCAGGGAGGTCCTCGCCGGGCCGGTGGGCGACCTCGCGCGCTCCCACGGCGGCTCCATCGACCTGGTCGACGTGTCCGACGACATCGTCACCGTCCGCCTGGGCGGCGCCTGCCACGGCTGCCCCGCCGCCTGGGTCACCCTGCACCGGCGCCTGGAACACCAACTGCGGCGCCGCCATCCGGCCCTTCGGGAGGTACGGAGCGTCGGCTCGCCGTCGCCGTCGCATGGCGGGCGGCGCGGTACGGGGCTCTGGTGAGCGGTGCCGGGGCGTGACGCACGTCCGTGCCGGTGTGGCAGGATGCCGGTGACGGATGCGGAGGAACTCCGGTGCGGGCCTGGTGGCCCAAGTCCGGGGCGGGCCCGCCACTGTGACCGGGGAGTCGTCTCCCGCTGACGGCCACTGGCAGCCGGTGTGAACCGGCCGCTGGGAAGGCCGGGAGCCGACGCCGGTGGCCGCGCTGGACATGCAGCAGCCGGGCACCGAGAGCCGGGAGCCAGGATATTCCGCCCGTCCCGCGGCCCGGCGACATCCGCCCGGGCACGGCTCGTTCACGGCGGCGTGGAGAACCGCCGACAGCGGAAGGACTCCCTTCATGGTGCCCTCGCACGGCTCCGATCCCACCCCCGCCGTCGGTGTGCGGCTGGAGCGCACCCTGGCCGCCGTCGCACCCGCCGACGCCGCCGCGCTCGACGCGGCCCGTGACCGCCAGAACCAGCTCACCAAGCCGCCCGGCTCGCTGGGCCTGCTGGAAGAGGTGTCGGTCCGGCTCACGGGACTGGCGGGCACCTGCCCGCCGCCGATGCCGGAACCGGCCGCCGTCGCCGTCTTCGCCGCCGACCACGGTGTCCACGCCCAGGGCGTCAGCGTCTGGCCGCAGGAGGTGACCACGCAGATGGTCGCCAACTTCCTGGCCTCCGGCGCCGCCGTGAACGCCCTGGCCGCCCAGGCCGGGGCCAGCGTGGTCGTGGTGGACGTGGGGGTCGCCAACCCCGTACCCGACTCGGACCACACCGCGCACGGCCTGCTGCGGCGCCGGGTCCGGGCGGGCACCGCGGACATGACCCGCGTACCGGCGATGACCCGTCAGGAGGCCGTCCAGGCCATCGAGGTCGGCATCGACGTCGCCATGGAACTCGTCGACGGCGGCTGCCGCTGTCTGCTCACCGGGGACATGGGCATCGCCAACACCACCGCGTCGGCGGCGCTGATCGCCGCGTTCACCGGCGCGGACCCGGACCACGTCACCGGGCACGGAGCGGGCATCGACGACGAGACCCGGCGCCACAAGGCGGGCGTCGTCCGCACGGCCCTGGAACGGCACCGGCCGGACCCGCACGACCCGGTCGCGGCGGTGGCGGCGGTCGGCGGCCTGGAGCACGCCGCGATCGCCGGGTTCGTCCTGGGCGCCGCCGCCCGCCGGGTGCCGGTGATCCTGGACGGGGTGATCGCGTCGTCGTCGGCGCTGGTCGCCGCCGCGCTGGCGCCGGACGCCGTGGCAGCCTGCGTGGCCGGACACCGCTCGGTCGAGCCGGGGCACACCATCGCCCTGCGGCATCTTGGACTGCACCCCATGGTCGACCTGGGGCTGCGGCTCGGTGAGGGCACCGGCGCGCTGCTGGCCCTGCCGCTCGTACAGGCGGCGGTGCGCGCGCTGCGCGACATGGCCACCTTCGACTCCGCCGGGGTCTCGAACAAGCAGGACTGACCGGCACCCCCGGGCGCCCTTCTCGCAAGGCCGTTGTCCCGCAAGGCCCTTCGGCCCCGTTCAGCCCGCTGAGTGAGGGCCGGGAGGCACTGCCCGGTGGGCCGTTCGGCCCAGGCGACCGACGCGGGCGCGCGGCGATGCTGTTCCACGACCGGTCGGGGGCGCCACGGACCGTCGCGTCCTGCCACTCGGACTCGCCTTCGTGGGTCCACGAGCCACGGCGGGCGCGGCGTGCCCCGGCCCGGTCACCATCCGGTTGTCCCACACGTTGTGCCGGATGGTCGTCCGTCCGCCATGTCCCGGCGTCGGCGTCCCGTTACCGGCTGGCGGACGGGGCACGCCGCTGCGTCAGGGGCATGGCGGACGAGTCGGCGAACTCAGCGGTGGCTCAGCAGCAGCCGCCACGCCTCGGGGCCGCGCTCCAGGTACTCCACCGCGAACGCGCCCGGGTGCCGGTCCTCGATCTGGGCCAGCAGGGGCAGCGGATCGTGCGGCGCCACGAGCACCATGGCCTGGCCGGACGGCACCGCGGCGACCGCGCCGAACACCGTGGCGTGGCGCAGCGAGTGGGGGACGCCCCGCACGTCGAGTTCGGGTACGTCCGTGTCGTCCGAGCCACCGCAGCCGCAGCTCCCGCCGCACCCGCCGCCGGACCCGGCCGCCTCGTCCGGGGCGGCGTCGTGGTCGTGCCCCAGGATGTCGTGCATGCCCGCCAGGAGACCGGCGAGGGAGATGTCAGGGGCGCCCGCGAGCAGCGGGAGGATCAGGGTGTTCTCCTTCTCCAGGTGCTCCTCGAACAGCACTTGGAGCGCCCGCCCGTCGGCCGCCGCGCGCACCGCGGAGCCGTCGGCGCGCAGCGCGTCCACGAGGGCGACGAGCCTGCGGTGCTCGGCGAGCATGCCCTCGACGAGGAGGCGCGCCTCGGGGAGGGCGCGGGCGGCGGGGTAGAGGGTGTCCTCCTCGGCGGCGGCGTGCGGAACGAGGTCCCGGTCGCAGAACCCGACCAGCCCCGCCCGGAGTTCGTCGGCCGAGGCCGGGTCGCGCTCGACCGCGGCGACCAGCATGGCGACCCGCCCGGCCAGTTCACCCGCCAGCTGGGTGTGATGCGCCTCGACGGCTTCGGCGGCTGCGGCGTCCTGGGGATCCGAGGCGAGGGTGAGCGTGCTCATGACGATGTCCTTCCGGCGGTCGACGGCCCGTTCCGGTCGGTCGGGGCCGATACCTGGAATATAGTACGGACATGACCGTGGAAAATAACGGGCCTCTTCCCGGCAGCGGATCGACACGGGTGCCGCTGTCCCGACAGCGCCGCGGCGTCCTGCAACACCTGCGGGGTCAGGCCGCTCCCGTGACGGCCGGTGCGCTGGCCAAGGTGTGCGCGCTGCACGTCAACACCGTCCGCGAGCACCTGGACGCCTTGGTGGACGACGGTCTCGCCGTCCGCGAGCGGTCCGCCGCCTCGGGGCGCGGCCGACCCGCCTGGCGTTACCGGGCCCGGCTGCCGCAGGAGTCGCCCGCACGGGAGTACGCGGGCCTCGCGGCGGTACTGGCCGCCCAGATCGCCGGTTCCAGCGCCGATCCGCGCGGGGACGCGCTGGCCGCCGGTGCGCGGTGGGGGCGGGTCCTGGCAGCCGGGGTGGAGCGCACGGGGGACGCGGAGGAGGCCCGTACGCGGCTCGTGGGGCTGCTCGCGGACATCGGGTTCGCGCCGGAGGCCGACGCCGGGGCGCACCGGGTGAGACTCCGGCGCTGCCCGTTCGTGGAGACGGCGCGCGAGTACCCCGGCGTCATCTGCGGCGTCCACGAAGGGCTGGCCCGGGCCGGTCTCGCCGCCCTCGGCGAAGCGGAGCAGGAGGTCGAGCTGCTGCCGTTCGCCGAGCCGGACGCCTGCCTGCTGCACATCGACACGCGGCACGACGACCGGACCGAGGGGGACCGGTGACCACCACCGCCCGGCGCGTGGGCGCACGACGGGCACCCCTGCTGCTGGCCGCCGGACTCTGTCTGCTCGCCGGTCTCGACGCCGCCCTCGTGCTGCTCGAACTCCCCGCCCCGGTCACCAGCGACCGGCTCCCCACGGTCCACGGCGTGCTGCTGGTCCTGGGCTTCGTCGGGACGCTGGTCGCACTGGAACGCGCGGTCGCCCTCGGCGGCCGTTGGCCGTATCTGGCCCCCGCGTGCCTCGGCGCCGGGGGCCTGGCCCTGCTCACCCCCGTGGACCTGACCGCCGCACGGCTGGCGCTGGTCGCCGGATGCGCCGTCCTCGTCGCCCTGTACACGCGCTTCTGGCAGCGGCAGCCCAGCGCCGCCCTCGTCGCCCAGGGCGCGGGGGCCGTGTCGGCGCTCGGGGCGGCGCTGTTGTGGCTGGGCGGCCTGGACGTTCCCCGGCTGCTTCCCTGGCTCGCCGCGTTCCTGGTGCTGACCATCGCGGGAGAGCGGCTGGAACTCGCCCGGGTGGGCGCCCTCGCGCCCACGGCCGAACAGACCTTCCTGGGAGTCGTGGGCGCCGTCATGGCTGGCGTCGTCACCACCTTGCTGTGGCCCTCGACGGGCAGCCTCCTCCTCGGTGCCGCGCTGCTTGCCCTGGTCGCCTGGCTGGTCGTCCACGACGTCGCCCGCCGTCTGCTGCGCTCCACCGGTCTGCCCCGCTTCACCGCCGCCTGCCTGATCGTCGGATACGGGTGGCTGGGGCTCGCCGGGCTCCTGTGGCTGCTGTTCGGCCCGGTCGCCGACGGCACCCGCTACGACGCCGTGGTCCACGCCGTCTTCCTGGGCTTCGTGATGTCGATGATCATGGCGCACGCGCCGGTGATCCTCCCGGCCGTGCTGCGCCGCCCGCTGCCGTACCACCCCGCCATGGCGGTCGCCGCCTGGCTGCTGCACCTCTCCCTCGCCCTGCGGGTGCTGGTCGGTGACCTACGGGACGTCACCTGGGCGTGGCGGCTCGGGGGAGCGCTCAACATCGCCGCCGTCCTGCTGTTCGTCCTGTCGGCGGCGGCCTCCTCGGTGACCGCCCGCCGTCGCGCCGCCCGGCGCGCACCCGCCCCCGACAGCCCAGGAACCCCCGACAGCCCAGGAACCCCCGACAGCCCAGGAACCCCCGACCACCTCAGGAACCCCCGGTGACCACCCACCTGTCCCCGCCTCCCGCGAGCGCCCCCGCCCCGACGCCCCGCCGCCGCTCCGCCCGCACCCTCTGGCACCTCGGCGCGAACGCGATCGTGGCCGCCTGGCTCGCGTTGTTCGCGGCGATCGCGGCGGCCCACCACTTCGTGCCGCACGCCTACTGGCTGCTCGTCCACACGCTCCTGCTCGGAGCGGTCACCAACGCCGTCGTCATCTGGTCGGGGCACTTCGCCGCGTCCGTGCTCCGGTTGCCGGAGGCCAACCGGGGTGTCCCCGCGGTACTGCGCCTGGCCGCCCTCAACGCGGGCGCGATCGCCGTGATCGGCGGCCTGGTCACCGGCCGGTGGGCCGTCGTCCTGCTCGGCGGCTGCCTGGTCGGGGCCGCGGTCATCGACCACGCAGGATGGCTCGTACGGCTGCTGCGCCGCGCCCTGCCCAGCCGGTTCGCCATGACCGTCCGCTACTACGTGGCCGCGTCCGCCCTGCTCCCCGTGGGCGCCGCGCTCGGCGTCGTCATGGCCCGCGGGAACCTCGCCGGTGACCTCTCCGACCGGCTGCTGATCGCCCATGAGGTGATCAACCTGCTCGGCTGGGTCGGTCTCACCGTCGCCGGAACGCTGATCACCCTGTGGCCGACGATGCTGCGCACCCGGGTGGCGGACGGCGCGGAACGGGCCGCGCGCACCGCCCTCCCCGTCCTGCTCGGCGGGCTCACCGCCACCGTGGCCGCCGCCCTGCTCGCCCCGCCGCGGCTGGCCGCCCCCGGCGTGGCCGCCTACGCCGTCGGCCTGGGGATCGCCGCACGGCCCTGGTGGCGCGAGGCCCGCGGGAAGGCGCCCCGGTCCTTCGCCGCCTGGTCGGTGGCCGCGGGCTGCCTCTGGCTCGGCGCGTCCCTGACCGCCCTGACGGGCATCCTCCTGTCCACGGCCTCCTGGACGACGGTGACCGAGCGCACGGCGGCGCTGACCGCGCCGCTCGCCGCCGGATGGATAGCCCAGGTGCTGCTGGGCGCGCTCAGCTTCCTCGTCCCCGTGGTCCTGGGCGGCGGCCCGAGCGCCGTACGCGCCGCCACCGCGGGACTGGAACGCGGCTGGCCCGCACGGCTGGCCATCACCAACGCCGCGCTGCTGCTGTGCGTGCTCCCGGTGCCGTCCATGGTGCGCGTGGCGTGCTCCCTGTTGCTGCTGTCGGTCCTGGTGACCTTCCTCTTCCTGCTCGTACGCGTGGTGGTCCGGGGTATGCGCCACCGCCACGGGACGGCACCCGCCGAGCCCCCGGTCCACCGCCACCGCGTGCTCGGCGGCGCCGCCCTCGGCCTCGCGGTCGTGGTGCTGGCCGTGGCGGGCGGCGGTGCGGTGGACGTCCGGTCGCTGCCCATGACGGAACGGTCGGCCGCCACCCGGGCGGACGGCGAGGGCGAGGTGCGACCGACCGGCCACACCACCACGGTGCGGGTGTCGGTACGCGGCATGCGCTTCTCCCCGTCCACCGTCGACGTGCCCGCGGGGGACCGGCTGGTGATCGACGTCCGCAACACCGGCACCGACACCCATGACCTCGTACTGGAGACCGGCGCCCGCACCGACCGGCTCGCACCGGGCGACCGCGCGACGCTGGACGCCGGTGTCGTTGGCCGGGACCTGTCGGGCTGGTGCTCGGTAGCGGGACACCGGCAGATGGGCATGACCTTCCAGGTCCGCGTCACGGGCGACGGCGGCACGGACGCCGACACGGACGCGCGGCCCGGCGGGAGCGCCCACGACCACACCGGCGAGTCCGCCGCCGCGGCCTACGACCCGATGGCCACCCCCGCCGAGGACTTCACCGCACGCGACGCCGCGCTGCCACCCGCCGCCGACGGCTCCCGGGTGCACCGCAGGACCCTCACGGTCAAGGAGGCCGAGCGGGAGGTCGCCCCCGGCGTACGGCAGACGCTGTGGACGTTCGACGGGACGGCCCCCGGACCCGTGCTGCGCGGTCGCGTCGGCGACACCTTCGAGATCACCCTCGTCAACGACGGAACGATCGGCCACTCGATCGACTTCCACGCCGGGGCACTGGCGCCGGACGGGCCGATGCGCACCATCCAGCCCGGCCAGTCGCTGACGTACCGGTTCACGGCCACCCGCAGCGGCGTGTGGATGTACCACTGCTCGACCATGCCGATGTCCCTGCACATCGCCAACGGCATGTTCGGCGCGGTGATCATCGACCCGCCCGACCTGCCCCGGGTCGACCGCGAGTACGTGCTCGTCCAGTCGGAGTTCTACCTGGGCCCGCGGAACGGCACGGCCGACGCCGACAAGGTGCGGGCCAAGGAGCCCGACATCGTCGCCTTCAACGGCTACGCCAGCCAGTACGACCACGACCCGCTGACGGCATGGCCCGGCGACCGGGTACGGATCTGGGTGCTGGCGGCCGGGCCGAACCTGCCCAGCGCCTTCCATGTCGTCGGCGGCCAGTTCGACACCGTCTTCCGCGAGGGCGCCTACGACCTGCGGTCCGGTGGCTCAGCGCGCGGTGGCGCACAGGTCCTCGACCTGGCCCCCGCTTCGGGCGGATTCGTCGAACTCACCTTCCCGGAGGCGGGTGACTACCCCTTCGTCACCCACGCCATGACCGACGCCGAACGCGGTGCGCACGGTGTCGTCCGGGTGCGGTGAGGGGTACGGGGCCACCCGCGAACAGGGCCGAAAGGCCCTGCTCGGGCACCCGTCGGGCCCAGGCCTCGGTGGCCGTACCGGCCTAGCATCACCGTCGTACCACGCACTGTTCGGCCCGCCCGTGGACGACGGCGCGGGCCGCTCCCGACCGCTGTAGCGAGGCCTTACGTGAGACGCCGCCGCGACCTGCCGCTCGTGTACTCCTGCTCGGGGTGTTCGAGTGCGGCCCAGATGACCAACTGGATCGCCGTCCAGCTCGACCGGCGCGGCATCGCCGAGATGTCGTGCATAGCGGGGGTCGGTGGGGATGTGCCGAGCCTGGTCCGCAAGGCGCGCGGTGACCGTCCCGTCGTCGCCATCGACGGCTGCGTGCTCCAGTGCGCCCGCAACTGCCTCGCCCGGCACGGCGTGACCCCCACGGTCCACCACCTGCTCAGCGACGACGGCGTGCGCAAGCGGCTGGGCGAGGACTTCGACCCCGAGGAGGCGGAGAAGGTGCTGGACGGGCTGATCGCCCGGATCACCGAGGCGACCGCCCCGGCCGTCGACCACCGGACCGCCTGAGCCGCGCACAGCACCCCACGGCACACGCCCCGGATCGACGAGCGTCTGCCGTCGCGCTGACCGTGGCCGCGTACGCCGCGAGGGGCCCTCGATCCCCGAGGGCCCCTCGCCGGTTGGTCCGGGCGCGTCAGGACGCGTCAGGCAGCCACAGGTCCGGCCCGAACACCTCGTACTGGATCGACCGGGCGGGGACGCCGCGGTCCAGCAGGGCGGAGCGGACGCCGCGCATGAAGGGCAGCGGGCCGCACAGGTAGACGGTGGCGTCGGTGGGCACGGACACCCCGGCCAGGTCCATCAGGCCGGTGTGGGCGCCGGGCTCGGCGTCGGGGCGCTCGTACCAGAACTCGGCGGTGGCGTCGGGCAGGCGCTCGATGAGTTCCCGGGTCTCGGCGCGCAGCGCGTGCTCGGCGGGGGAGGAGTCCGCGTGCAGGACCAGCACCGGGCGGGTGGAGCCGGTGGCGGCGAGCTGAGCGAGCATCCCGACCATGGGCGTGCAGCCGATGCCCGCGGAGGCGAGGACCAGCGGGGTGTCGGCGTCGTCGAGGACGATGTCGCCGCACGGCGTGGACAGGTCCAGCACGTCCCCGGGGCGCACCGTGCGGTGCAGCAGGTCGGACACCTCGCCGTCCGGGGCGCCGTCGGTGCCCGCGACCCGCTTGACGGTGATCCGGCGCAGCTCACCGCCGGGGTCGGAGGACAGGCTGTACTGGCGCAGCTGGTGCACGCCGTCGGCCATCCGCACCCGGACGCTGACGTACTGTCCGGCGCGCGCGGCCGGGGCGGGCCGCCCGTCCGCGGGGCGCAGCACGAAGGAGGCCACGTCGGCGGTCTCCTCGCGGCGCTCGACCACGGTCCAGCGCTGCCATATGTCGCCCGCGTCGATCCCGGCCTCCTGGTAGAGCCGGGCCTCCTGCGCGATCAGCGCACCGGCCATCAGCCAGTACACCTCGTCCCAGGCCGCGGCCACCTCCGGGGTGACCGCGTCGCCCAGCACCTCGGCGATCGCGCCGAACAGGTACTTGTGCACGATCGTGTACTGGTCGTCGGTGACGCCGACCGCGATGTGCTTGTGGGCGATCCGCGCGAGCAGCGCGTCCGGGCGCGTGTCCGGGTCGTTGAGCAGCGCGGTCGCGAAGCCCGCGATCGAACCGGCCAGGGCCCGGCGCTGGGCGCCGCTGGCCTGGTTGCCACGGTTGAACATGCCGTCCAGCAGCTCCGGGCGGTCGCGGAACATCGCGCCGTAGAAGCGCGCGGTGATCTCGTCGAGGGCTCCGCCCACGGCGGGCAGGGTGGCCCGGACGACGTCGGCGGACTCTGCGGACAGCATGAAGCCTCCTGTGTGGTGCAGGTGGGAGGGAGGGAAGCGCCGCCAGGGACAGCGGCGGCCACCTCTGTATAGCAAGCGGGAACACCCCGTTTTCGGCCTTGACGGCGAGGTCGGGACCAACGGCCCCATCGGTCGGGACCCTGGTCCCGGGTGCGATCCCCGCGACTGTGCCCCGAAGGGCCCTGCACAGGGACCCGCGCGTGGTTCACCGGTCACCCCGCGGGGCACCCGGTGCCCACGACGGTGTGCGGAGAGGAGCGGCCCGATGTCCTTCCCGTTGACGGCCGACGCCCGTGAGTACGGGCTGACCGGGGACGGCACCACCAACGACCAGCCCGCGCTCGCCAAACTGGTCGACGCGGCGGGCGAGGCCCGCGCCGCCGACGGACGACCGCGGGTCATCCACGTCCCACCCGGCCGGTACGTCATCGAGGACGAGGCCACGGTCTGGCGCAGCGGCGTCTCACTGATCGGCGCGGGACGCGGCGTCACCTGCTTCGTCCTCGGCAACCCGGACAACCCCACGCAGCCGGTGCCGCTGGCCTGGTTCACCAGCCAGCACCACGGGGCGAGCCGCGACAACCACCTCGAGGACATCACCTTCGCCCACTTCGAGATCGACGGCTCGGGCGTGTGGACCGAGGAGTACGACCCGCTGGCGAAGGGTCTCGGGCTCCAGTACGTGCTGCGGGGCCGCTTCACCGACCTGCACATCCACGACACCGCCGCGACCGGGTTCGGCTGCGACTTCCTCCAGGACACCGTCGTCGAGGGCGTGCTCGCCGCCCGCTGCGGACGGCAGGACTCCGGCGAGGAGATGGGCGGCGCCGGGATCGGGATCGGCATCGGCGGCTGGGGCACGGTCGAGCGGCTGACGATCACCTCGTGCACGGCGATCGGCAACGGCACCAACGGCATCTTCGTCGAACTCCAGCAGGAGGAGTGGCCGCCCCCGCGCGGCATCCGCGTCACCGCCTGCCACGCCGAGGACAACCGCTTCGGCATCTCCGACTGGGGCGCCGACGGGCTGCTGGTCACCTCCTCGACCATGCTGTCCAACCACGAGGCCGGGTTCGACGTGTCCTCCCAGGGCACCGCGGGCGTCGGCGGGCGCGGCGGCATCGTCACCGGGTGCGTCATCGACGGCAACGTCCGCGACGGCGTGGGACTCGGCAACACGCCCGGCCCTTACGCGCTGCGGGGCAACCGCGTCAGCAACAACGGCCGGTACGGCTACTGGGAGCACCACCTCAAGGGCGGCGACCAGGAACCCGCCACCGACATCGTCCTCGACTCCAACGACATCCGGGACAACGCCCTCGACGGCATCCGCGTCGACGCCGGGCTGCGGCACGCGGCGATCCTGGACAACCGCATCCGCAACAACGGCCGCGGCTGCGCCCCGGCGACCGCGGGCGGCGGCGACGGAGTGCGCTACGGCAGCCTGACCCTGACCGACGACACCGCCCACTGGCGCCCCGACGGACACCGCGGAAAGCGCCTCACCCTGGGCGACGGCCGCACGGCCATGGTCACCTTCAACACCGAGACCCGACTCGCCCTCGCACCCTGGCGCCCCGGCGCGGGCACCGCCTGGCCCGCCGACGTGCCCGCGCCGGGCACCGCCTACCGGCTGCCGGACCCGTCCGGCCCGTGCGCCGGGCTCACCACGGCCGCCGAGGTGACCCAGGCGCAGGTGCACGGCAACCGGATCTGGGACGACCAGCGGGACCGCACCCAGACCTACGGCATGTGGATCACCCCGGACGGCAGGTGGCGCGGCGGCCGGGTCTCCGCCAACGACTTCGACGGCAACGCCGAGGCGGCGACCCGTTTCGACACCCCGCCCGACGGCGTCCGCTGGAGCGACAACGACCCCTGACGCGCCGGGACCCAGGCAGGAGGCTGGCGATGATCTCCGAGATGGTACGGATCCCCGTACCCACCGACGACGTGACCCTGCCCGGCGACCTGGTGCTGCCGGACACCCCGCGGGCGGTGGTGCTGTTCGCGCACGGCAGCGGCAGCTCACGGCACAGCCCGCGCAACCGGATGGTCGCCGCCCACCTGCGCTCCGGCGGGTTCGGGACACTGCTGATGGACCTGCTCAGCGAGCCGGAGGAGCGCCAGGACGTGGTGACCGGGCAGCACCGCTTCGACATCGGGCTGCTGGGCCGCCGCCTGGTCGCGGCCGTCGACTGGCTCGGCACCCAGCCGGAGACCCGGAAGCTGCCCGTCGTGGTGTTCGGCGCCAGCACCGGCGCCGCGGCGGCCCTGGTGTGCGCCGCGCGGCGGCCGGACGCGGTGCTGGCCGTGGTGTCCCGGGGTGGCCGTCCCGATCTGGCGGGCGACGCGCTGGACGCCGTACGGGCGCCGGTGCTGCTGATCGTCGGCGGTCAGGACCGCGAGGTGCTGCGGCTCAACGAGGAGGCCGCCGGGCGCCTTCCCGGCCCGCACGGCATCAGCGTCGTACCGGGTGCCACGCATCTGTTCGAGGAGCCCGGGGCTCTGGAGCAGGTCGCGGACACCGTCCGTCACTGGTGCGACGAGCGGCTGCGGTCGCCGGAGCGGTGAGCGGACACCGTCCACGGGTCGGCGCGGCGGGCGAGGCGGCGTACGTGGTGGCGTGCCCCGGAGGGGAGGCGGCGGATCAGGGCGAGGGCGGTGCGGCGCAGGCGTGGGGCGGCGGTGACGCGTAGCAGCAGTCGGTGCAGCGGGCCGGTGGCATGGGGGCGGGCGACCGCCAGGCGCAGGGCGCTGTGCGGCCCTGACCAGCCCGGGACGATCAGACGGGGCGGCTCGGCCACCGTGGCGGCGGGCAGCCGCGGGCGGTGGCTGACGTCGGCGAGCGGGGTGCGGCGGCCCACGCCGAGCAGTTGGGCGCGGACCCATAGCTGGTGCGGGCCCGGCTCCAGGGGACCGCCCCCGGCCAGGGCCGCCGGGTCGACCAGCGTCTTGCCCGAGACGACCACGCGGTACCGGCCGCCGCCGAGCGGCTCGACGCGCGGGGCCAGTTCGGCGTCCGGGAACCACCACAGCTTGCGGCGCAGGTCGTGGACGATCAGCTCGCCGTCGGCGTGCCCGAGCGGGTCCGGGACCGCCCAGCCCTCGGCGCCGGGGATTCCGGCCAGCAGCTCGGGGTCCAGCAGCAACCGCCCCTCGCGTTCCACCAGGACCAGGGGCTCGCCGTCGGGGCGCCGCAGGCCGACCGTGGTGGCGACGAGGAGCCCGCCGTCGTGCCAGCCGACGTCGTCCACCGTGACCTGGGGCCGGATCTCCCGCACCCGGCGCGCGAGTTCGACGAGGGAGTCCAGACGGCCCGCCTCCAGCAGGCTCGCCCGCAGCCGGGAGACCGCCGGGAGGCCGTCGCGGACCCCGGGCGGATAGCACTCCAGGGCCATCGCGCGTACGACGCCGTGGTACCGCTCCAGCGAGCGGCCGGTGCGCTGCAGGACGCGCGGTTCGCTCACCGGGCGGAGCAGTTCGACGCGGTAGGAGCGGCGCAGCAGCCGGTCCTGCAGCGGCCCGGGTTCCGTACCCTCCCTGATGGCGTCGACGACGGCGCGCAGATGGCCGTAGTACACCTCCGGCGGGGTGGGGCGGGAGCTGGTGTTGCCGCCGTCCTCGCGGCGGTTCCACACATAGCAGGGGCGGTCGCCGAGGATGGCGACGCTGCGGGCGCGGACGTACGCCCGGGCCATGAACAGCTGGTCCTCCAGCCGTACCGGCCCCTCCGGGAACTCGATGCCGTGCTCCAGCAGGAAGGCCCGGCGGAACATCTTGTGCGGGGTGAGGCTCTCGAACAGCGCCGCCGTCTCGGCCGTGCAGTGCTCGACGGTGCGCTTGAACAGCGGGTGCGGGCCCTGCATGGTGCCGGTCACCTTGCCCAGGACGATGTCGGAGCCGCGCCGTGAGGCGAGCGCGAGGAGGCGTTCGAGGGCGTCCGGGGTGAGTTCGTCGTCCTGGTCCACGAACTGCACGTACTCGCCGCGCGCCGCCCGCACCCCGACGTTGCGGGGCTTGCCCGGCCAGCCGGAGTTCTCCTGGTGGACGACGCGGACGTGCGGATGGCGCGCGGCCAGCTCGTCGAGACGCCGCCCGGAGTCGTCGGTCGAGCCGTCGTCGACGTAGATGACCTCGTACGACCGCTGTCCCAGCGTCTGCCGCAGCAGGGAGGGGGCACAGCGGTCCAGATAGGGGCCCGCGTTGTAGACGGGCACCACCACACTCACCTGGATCATCACTGCCCCCCCCGGGCGGATACGAACGACTGCCGGTGTGTGCGAACCTCAGTGCTGCCTGACCGTGTCGGCCTCGGTGGCGTCGATGCGCAGGTGGGCGCCCTGACGGCGGAGTTCGTCCTGGACGAGGGCGGGCGCCAGCTCGCGCGGGGTGGTCCCGGCCCGGACCGCCAGCGCGGCGCAGACACCCGCCGCCTGCCCGGTCGCCATCGCGATCGGCATCACGCGGTACGACGAGTGAGCCACATGCGTCCCGGAGATGCAACGCCCCGCCACCAGCAGCCGGTTGGTGTCCCGCGGCAGCAGACAGCGCAGCGGGATGTCGTACCAGTGCCCCGTCGGTACCCGCTTCAGGACCGTGCCGGACCCCTTCGGGTTGTGGATGTCGACCGGGTAGGCCCCGTGCGCGACCACGTCCGTGAAGTGCCGGGCGGCGAGGATGTCATGGCCGGTCAGCTGGTAGTCGCCGAGGATGCGCCGGGTCTCGCGCACCCCGATCTGGGTGCCGCTCTGCGCCACGTACGACTCCTCGAAGCCCGGCACCCGGGTGCGCAGGAAGCGGTCGATCTGTTCGAGCTGGCGCCGTGCGGTCCACTCGGCGCGGGTCAGGTCCCACACGTCGGTGCCCAGCGCGCGGGTGACGCGGGTGCTGTTGACGGCCAGTTCCCGGGGGTGGGGGGTGCCGAAGAAGAGGATGTCCTCGCGCGGCAGCCGCAGCTCGCCCACCCGGGTCGCCTCCTCCACCAGGTCCCACAGCCCGTGCACGCCCCGCCACTGGTCCGGGTGGGCGCGGACGTACTCGGAGAAGCGCGGGCGCAGGAAGTCCACCACCCGGAACATCAGCGTCATGGGCTGCACCAGCCCGTCCTCCGGCCGCCCCACCTCGTACGGCGCCCCGCACGAGGCCGCGATGTCGCCGTCCCCGGTGCCGTCGACGACGACGTCCGCGTCCAGCACGACGGGACCCGACTTGCCCTCGAACACCACCCGCCAGCCGTCGTCCAGGGGCAGCGCGGCCGAGGCGAAGGAGTGCAGCAGGATGCGCACCCCCGCCTCGTCCAGCAGATCGAGCAGGGTCAGCTTGAACAGCTCCGGGTCGAACGGCACGGTGTAGCCGGTCTCCAGGGACGGCGGAATGCAGCCGCCCCGCTCGGTGAGCCGGTCCAGGAGCCGCCACAGCACCCCGGCGACCATCGGCTCGCCCTCGCCGTGGTCGGTGGGCAGCAGCCGGGTGTTGTCGCCGTCCGAGGTGAACGCGGCCTGCTTGTGCTCGTTGTGGAACGACATCAGCGGCATCACCAGCGCCACCGTCGCGTTGCCCCCGAAGAACCCGTACCGCTCCACGAGGACCACGTCGGCGCCCGCGTCCGCCGCGGCCAGCGCCGCCGCGCAGCCCGCCGGACCGCCGCCGACCACCAGAACCTCGGTCCGGCCGCCGTGCAGGGCGCTGCGCGGCGGCAGGGTGACGGTGCGGGGCTCCGGCGGTTTCTGCAGGACGGGCATCGGCTTCCCTTCCGCGGGCGTCCGCGTTCTGTTGTTGGTGGTCCGGCGCCGGTCAGGCCCCGGCGGGCCGCCCCTGCGGGTCGAACCCGAGCGGGTCCGCCCCGGCCGCGAGGCCCAGATCGGAGCGGGCGGGCTCACGCGCCAGCCCCGGGGAGTCCGGGATGATCTCGTCCAGCAGGGCGGCCACGCGCACACAGGTCACCTGGGCCAGCGAGCGCAGCCGCTCCACGCGCGGCTGGAGTTCCGCGCGCCGCTGCGGATACTCGTCCCACAGCCGGTCCACCTCCGCCAGCAGCAGCCCGGCCTGCTCCCGCGCCACCCCGACCAGCGCCGGGGCGCCGGTGCGGCGGGCGAAGTCGAAGACCTTCCCGGCGTACGGCAGCGGCAGCACCGGCAGTCCGGAGACCGCGGCGAAGATCAGGAAGTGCAGCCGCATCCCGACCGCCAGGTCCAGATGGCGCATGAAGCCGAGCACCTGCCCGGGACTGTAGGCCTCGTTGAGGATCCGCCCCCGGTCCGGCGCGGTCATGTGGGACAGCACCGCGTGCGCGTGCCGTACGTCGGCCCGCTCCATCGGCATGAACACCACATGCGCGTCCAGGCGGCCCACCAGGAAGTCGGCCACATCGGCGAGCAGGGCGTGGTAGTCGCCCTCGTCGAGCTTCTCCGCCGCCCGGCCCGGCTCCCGCACCGACATCCCCACCAGGCGGGTGCCGGTGGGCACGCCCTCGTTCTGCATCATCCGGTCGGTGAACGGCTCCGGCTCCAGCAGCAGCGCCGGGTCGGCGGTGACGGTGACCTCGCGCTCCAGACCGACCTCCTCCAGGACCAGCCGGGACTCCTCGTCGCGTACGACCACGTCCTCCATCCGGGCCAGCACGGTGCGCACGGCCTCCCGGTCGTCCGGCTCGCGCAGCGGACCGGCGCCGACGGCGTAGGCGAAGGTGGGCACGGACCGCTCCTGCGCGGCCCGCACCAGCCGCAGATAGCGGCGCGCCTCACCGTCGTAGAGGATGCCGCCGCCGCCCAGGACCAGCAGATCGAGGCCGGACAGCGCGTCCAGCAGGCCCTTCTGCGGCACGCCCTCCCAGTCCACGACCGCGTCGGCCTGCGGCTGGTGCTCGCGGGTGTGGGCGGCGTTCCGGCTGAAGACCACCAGGTGGGCCTCCGGGCGGTGCGCGCGCAGGCAGTTGAGCACACAGGTCAGGATCGCCTCGTCGCCGATGTTGAAACCGCCGTACGAGCCGAGCACCCCGATGCGGGGCCGGGACGGTCCGGGCACCGGGTGCGATGTCGTGCTGGTCATCCTGGGGGGCTCCCGTCACGTCGCTGTCTGATGGGCGTGGCAGTCGTCCAGCCCGGGTTGCCGGGACCGTCCCGGTGAAAACACTCCTCTCAGCGGTGATACAGGCCCACGAGGGTTCCGTCAGCGATCCGCGCCTTCTCCACGGCCTGGTGCACCTGATCGGCGCTGGGGTTGTCGGGCAGGACGCACGGTTCCCCCAGGGCGTAGAGATGGAAGTAGTAGTGGTGCGCCTCGTCCCCGGGCGGCGGATGCGGGCCGCCCCAGCCGGGCCTGCCGTAGCCGTTGGTGAGTTCCGTGCCGCCGGGCGGGGGGTGCCCCGCCTCCGTGCCCCCGCTGTGCGGGTCGACGCCGACCACGACCCAGTGCACGAAGGTCCCCGAGGGGGCGTCGGGGTCCTCGCACAGCAGGACCAGTTCGGAGGTGTCCTCCGGTACGCCGGACCAGGCCAGGGGAGGGGAGACGTTCTCCCCCTCCAGGGCGTAGCGGCGCGGTACGGGAGCGTGGTCGGTGAACGCGCTGCTCCTGAGTTCGATGCCGGACATGCGCCCCGGAGTACCCCCGGCAGGGGGGCGCAATCATGACGGAACGGACCCGTCAGCCGCGGGTCGCGCCAAGCGCAGTACGCCGCCCTGCTCGGGCACGACGCGCAGGTCACCGCTGATCCGGTCCAGGGTCGCGCCCAGCCAGGCCCGGTCCTCGGCCGCCGCGGCCTCGAGCCGCAGCCGCCTCGCCCGCAGCGGCACCATGCGCAGTCCCGCCAGCCGTCCCGTCGCCGCCTCCAGGGAGACCAGGTAGGCCAGGCGCAGGTCGTCGCGGTACTCCTCGTAACCGCCGATGCCCTCGTAGTCGTCGACGAAGTCACCGCAGCCGTGCAGGACCAGCCGGTCGCGGTACACCTCGACGGGGCGGGGGTGGTGCGAGGAGTGGCCGTGTACGACGTCGGCGCCGCCGTCGACCAGGGCGTGCGCGAAGCGGATCTGCTCCCGGGGGACGCGGTAGCCCCAGTTCGAGCCCCAGTGCACCGAGACCACCACCAGGTCGCCGGGGCGCCGCACGCTCCTGATCCGCGCCACCGCCGCTGCCGCCCGGTCCGGCGACAACCGGGGCAGGTAGGCGACCCCGGACAGCTCCGCGGTCGCCGCCCAGCCGGGCGGGATGCCGCTGCACCACGCCCCGAGCGCGAACACCAGCAGCCGTCCACCGCCCGCGAGGGGCAGCGCCACGGGCGCGTACGCCTCGTCGGCGTCCCGGCCCGCGCCCGCCGTGCGCAGCCCGGCGCCGGTGAGGGCGCCCAGGGTCTCCGTGAGGCCCGCGCGGCCGAAGTCCAGGACGTGGTTGTTGGCCAGCACGCACACGTCGGGGCGGGCCACCGTCAGGGCGGGCAGGTTGGCCGGGTGCATCCGGTAGTGGACCGCCTTGCCGGGCGCGAACGCGCCACCGCGGGTGACGGCCGTCTCCAGGTTCACGATCCGCACGTCCGGCGCGGCCTCCTCCAGCACCGCCAGGGCCTCGCCCCACGGCCACGACGGCGCCACCGGGGCGGGCACCGGGCCGTTCACCGCCTCCGCCAGCCGGACGTAGGTCCGCGCGTCTGCGACGTACGCCTCCCGCAGGGCGGGGTCACCCGGGTGGGGGAGGATCTGGTCGACGCCCCGGCCGAGCATCACGTCACCACAGAGGAACAGGGTCACGAGGCGGTCGGGCATACGTCCAGCGTAGGCAGGTCGTGGCTGGTCGCACGGTTCCCCGCGCCCCGGCGCCCGCACCTCCCATGGGGCGCACGGACGGGAGCGGCGGCGCAGAGAGCGGTGCGGGGTGGAGCCGCCGGACCACGGTGTGTGCGCCCTGGTACGGCTTCCCGGCGGGCGCTTACAGTGTGGCGCCCCGGCCCCGCGCGCCCCGGGCCGGAGCCCCCGTCCGACAGCTCGCCCGGGCCGCGCAGCCCAGCGCGCACGGGTGTGGCGCGAACCGTTGGAGGCTGCTGTGCCCCGACCCCTGGTCGCCCTCATCACCGACCCCACGTCGACGGAAGGCTGCGCCGCCTACCTCGCCGAGGCCGTACGGCTGCTCACCGGCGCCCCGCCGGTGCGGATCGACGCCCGGCACTTCGCGGTCGGCGGCACCGGCCAAGGCGTGCCCGACGGCGGGAGGTTACGGCTGCTCGTCCCCGAACAGGGCCTGGACCTGGTGCCGGACGTCGTCGTGCTCTACGAGATACCCCCGCACCGGCGCCGCGCGCTCGCCGCGTTCCAGCTCCTGCTGGAGCGGCACGACGCGGTGACCCTCGGCACCGGTCCCGCCGCCTGGCGGACGGCGACGGAGAAGGACATCACCGTCGCCCGCCTGCACCGCGACGGCATCGCCCAGATGGAGACCGTCGTACTGTCCCGTCCCGGCGCCGAGGAGGCGTTGGCCGCCTTCGACAAGCTCGGCCGGGACGTCTGGGCCCGGCCCGTCGTCGGCACCGGCGGCAGCGGCACCTTCCACATCACCGGTCCCGAGGCGCTCCGGCGGGCCGCCGAGCACTACGCCCGCCACGGCACCGACTGGCTGCTCTCCCGCGACGCCGGGAACATCACCGCCGACGGACGCCGCCACCAGTTCCGCGTCTTCGTCCTGGGCGGCCGGGTCATCCACGCCCGCGAGCACCTCCAAGCCGCGCCCGACACCCCCTGCAACACCTGCCAGGGCGCCGTCCCGGTGTTCCTCGCCCCCGACGAACTGCCGCCGCGCCTCGCCGAACTCGCCGTCGCCGCGACCGCCTCGGTAGGACTGCCCTACGCCGGGGTCGACCTCGCGGCCGAGCACGGCGGCGTCGTCTTCGAGGTGAACGTGCAGCCCGCGTTCGTCGACGGGGAACTCGACAAGGCCGCCGTCCCCTATGTGCGGGCCCACCTCGACGCCCTCGCCGCACGCCGGCCAACTGATGTGACTGTCGGTGAGGAACCTCACGCCTGGGTTACAAAGTCCTCAACCTCTGGTATCGGCGGGGTAATGACGTGACGATGGAGCCATGACTTTGGCCCAGCGCGCCCTGGAGCAACTGCAGGCCTGGCCCGACCTGACGGCCGGACCCGCCAGTTGCGGCACGGGGCGGGCGATCAGTACCCCGCGCAGCGAGATCGCCCACTTCCACTCGGACCACGACGTGGACCTGCACCTCACCAGCCGGGCCATCCGGCGGTTCTCCGACGACCTTAGGGAATCGACGGCCATCCGCCTGGTGCCCGGCTCCCGGTGGGTGACCGTCCACCTCGACTGCGACACCGACCTCGATCTGCTGATGAGCCTGGTCAGCGTCGCCCTCAAGGCACACCAGCAGGGCCCCGCCCCGGACGCCCTCGAGAGCGCGGCCCCCCTCGGCTGCAACTTCCACCGCGTCACCGTCCTGTCCCGCGACCAGGCCGCGATCCTCTGACCCGCGCCCCCTGACCGCGCCCCCCATCCACCCGAGTGACCGGCGTGGACCGCGTCGTCGTGCCCCCGTGCGGGGAGAGACTGCTTGACGGGCGGTGCCGACCGTGCCGTACGGGTACTCGGGCAGCCGTGTGCGGGAGGAGCGTTCGAGGTGACGGGATGGACGTGGGAGTACGAGGGCTACGAGCCGACCGACGCGCGCCTGCGGGAATCGCTGTGCACCCTGGGCAACGGCTACTTCGCCACCCGTGGCGCGCTGCCCGAGTGCGTCGCGGACGACATCCACTACCCCGGAACCTATGTGGCGGGCTGCTACAACCGGCTCACCTCCCATGTGTCGGGCCGTCAGGTCGAGAACGAGGACCTGGTCAATGTGCCGAACTGGCTGCCGCTGCGGTTCCGGATGCACGGCCACCCCTGGCTCACCCCCGACACCGCACCGGTCCTCGAACACCGGGAGATCCTGCACCTCTCCTCGGGCGTGCTGGAACGCCTGACCCGCTACGGCCTCGGTGACGAGGGCACCCTGGCGGTGCGCCAGCTGCGGATCGTACACATGGCCGACCCGCATCTGGCCGCCCTGCGCACCGAGTTCACCCTCGAGGGCGGCTCCGGCGAACTCCATGTCGAGGCCGCCCTCGACGGCGGTGTCACCAACGCGGGCGTGCCCCGCTACCGGGACCTCGACGGCCGCCACCTCACCCACGTCCACACCGGCACCGCCGACCCGGACACCACCTGGCTGCGCTGCCGCACCCGCACCTCCGACATCCGCATCGGCATGGCGTCCCGGCTCACCACCGACACCCCCGTCACCGTCCGGCACGCCCTGCCGCGCACCGTGCAGCTGACCCGGCTCGGCCTGCTGCCCGGCCGCACCGCCACCGTGGACAAGACCGTCGCCCTGCACACCTCCCACGACCCCGCGATCAGCGACCCCCTGCACGCGGCCGTCGACCGGGTCGGCCGCGCCCCCGGCTTCGACGCGCTGCTCGCCTCGCACCGCACCGCCTGGGCCCAGCTGTGGCGGCGGGCCAGCATCGACGTGCCCGGCGAGGCGGGCCGCATCCTGCGCCTGCACCTCTTCCACGTCCTGCAGACCCTCTCCCCGAACAGCGCCGACCTGGACGTGGGCGTGCCGGCCCGCGGACTGCACGGCGAGGCCTACCGCGGCCATGTCTTCTGGGACGAGCTGTTCGTGCTGCCGTATCTCAACCTGCACTTCCCCGAGGTGTCCCGCGCCCTGCTGCACTACCGGCACCGGCGGCTGGAGAAGGCCTGCACCGCCGCCCGGGACGCGGGCCGCCGCGGCGCGATGTACCCCTGGCAGAGCGGCAGCGACGGGCGCGAGGAGACCCAGCAACTGCACCTCAACCCGCGCTCGGGCCGCTGGCTGCCGGACCACACGCACCTGCAGTACCACGTCGGCTCGGCGATCGCCTACAACGTGTGGCAGTACAGCGAGGCCAGCGGCGACGCCGATTTCCTGCAGACCAAGGGCGCCGAGATGCTGCTCCAGATCGCCCGCTTCTGGGCGGACGCGGCGACCTGGGACGACCGGCTGGGACGGCACCGCATCCGGGGCGTCCTCGGCCCCGACGAGTACCACGACGCCTACCCGGACGCCGACCGGCCGGGCCTCGACGACAACGCCTACACCAACGTCACCGCCGCCTGGGTGCTCTCCCGCAGCCTGGAGCTGCTGGCCGCCCTCCCGGAGCCCCGCCGCCGCGAACTCACCGAGCGCACCGGCCTGGAGGGCGACGAGCTGGAGCAGTGGGAGGACATCTCCCGCACCCTGCACGTGCCCTTCCACGAGGGCGTCATCAGCCAGTTCGAGGGCTACGGCGACCTCGCCGAACTCGACTGGCACGGCTACCGCAAGAAGTACGGCGACATCCGCCGCCTGGACCGCATCCTGGAGGCCGAGGGCGACACCGTCAACCGCTACCAGGCGTCCAAGCAGGCCGACGTGCTGATGCTCGGCTACCTCTTCTCACCCGCCGAACTGCGCACCCTCTTCCACCGGTTGGGCCTGCGCCTGGACGACGACACCTGGCACCGCACCGTCGACTACTACCTGCACCGCACCAGCCACGGCTCCACCCTCAGCGGACTGGTGCACGGCTGGATCCTGGCCCGCGCCCGGCGCGCCGAGGCCTGGCAGTTCTGCCAGGAGGCCCTGCGCGGCGACATCGCCGACATCCAGGGCGGCACCACCGGCGAGGGCATCCACCTCGGCGCCATGGCGGGCACCCTCGACCTGGTGCAGCGCGGACTGACCGGCCTGGAGACCCGGCAGGGCGCCCTCTGGCTCGACCCGGTGCCGCTGCCCGAGCTGTCCTCCTACGGCTTCTCCCTGCGCTACCAGGGCAACTGGGGCGTACGCCTGCGCCTGCACCGCCAGCACATGGAGATCACCGTGCCGTCCTCCGACGCCGCCCCGATCGACGTGCGTCTGCCCGACCGCACGGTCCGCCTGCAGCCGGGGGAGATGGCCCGCCTGATGCTCCCGGACTGAGCCCGGCACCGGGCGCCCCACCCGCGTGCGCATGAGAAGGTCGACTTCATGACAGCCGAACTCACCGTGAGCGTCCTCGGCACCGGCATCATGGGCGCCGCGATGGCCCGCAACCTCGCGCAGGCCGGACACACCGTCCGCGTCTGGAACCGCACCCGCGCCAAGGCCGAGCCCCTCACCGCCGACGGCGCGCGGGTCACCGCGACGCCCGCCGAGGCGGTCGAGGGCGCCGACGCCGTCCTGACCATGCTGTACGACGGCGCCGCCGCCCTCGACACCATGCGGCAGGCCGCGCCCGCCCTGCGCCCGGGCACCGCCTGGATCCAGTCCACGACCGCGGGCCTGGACGCCACCGCCGACCTCGCCGCCTTCGCCGCCGACCACGCCCTGCGCTTCTACGACGCCCCCGTCCTGGGCACCCGTCAGCCCGCCGAGGCCGGACAACTGACGGTCCTGGCCGCCGGTCCGCTCGACGGCCGGGACACGGTCACGCCCGTCTTCGACGCCGTGGGCGCGCGGACCGTGTGGACCGGCGAGGACGGCGCCGCCGCGAGCGCCACCCGGCTCAAGCTGGTCGCCAACAGCTGGGTCATCGCCGCCACCAACGCGGCCGGGGAGGCACTCGCCCTGGCCCGGGCGCTCGGTGTGGAGCCGGGCGGCTTCTTCGAGGTCATCGCGGGCGGCCCGCTCGACATGGGCTATCTGCACGCCAAGGCGGCCCTGGTCCTGGAGGACCGGCTCACCCCGCCCCAGTTCGCGGTGGGCACCGCCGCGAAGGACGCCCGCCTGATCGTCGAGGCGGGCGAGCGGCACGGGCTGCGCCTGGACGTGGCCGCCGCGGGCGCCGCCCGCCTCGCCCGCGCCGCCGAACGCGGGCACGCCGACGAGGACATGGCCGCCGCGTACTTCGCCAGCTTCGACCCCGACCACACCCCGCACCCCTGAGACCCGACCACACCCCGCACCCCTGAGACCCGACCTCACCCCACCCCTGAGAACGGAGCCACCCCGCATGTCCAAGCCGCCCCTGCCGCCCGAGGCAGTCGACCTGCTGAGCCGCCCCAACCCCTGCGTCATGGCCACCCTGCGCTCCGACGGCACTCCGGTCTCCACCCCCACCTGGTACCTGTGGGAGGACGGCCGGGCCCTGATCAACCTGGACGAGGGCCGGGTCCGCCTGAAGCACCTGCGCCGCGACCCGCGCGTGACGCTGACCGTCCTCGACGAGGACAACTGGTACACCCACGTCACCCTGATCGGCCGGGCCGTGGAGATCTACGAGGACCAGGCCCTCGCCGACATCGACCGGCTCTCCCGGCACTACACCGGCAACGCCTACCCGGACCGGGCCCGCGCCAGGTTCAGCGCCTGGGTCGAGGTCGAGCGCTGGCACGGCTGGGGAGCCATGCGGGACAGCGACCAGGCGGCCACCTGACGCGGGTCCCGGCCGCGTCGTGACCCGTCGCGGCCGGGAACATCTGGCCCGCTGGGGCGGGTGCTGCTGCGGTGGGCGACGACGACCGATCACAAGGTGATCGGCAACCTCCATCTCACGACGTCCTTCGGTTTCTTCCTCTTCGGCGGGGCGCTGGCCCTGCTGATGCGGGCCGAACTCGCCCGCCCGGGGCTGCAGATCGTCGGCGCCGACCAGTACAACCAGCTGTTCACGATCCACGGCACCATCATGATGCTGCGCGCCCCCACCCCGGTCAGTGGCCGGTAGGAGCCCTCGTAGACCACCGGGGCCATCGACGGATGGAAGAAGAACGTCAGCCACACGCCCGTCAGCGGCAGCACGACGAGGCTGTAGAGCGCCAGCTCACCGAGGAGGAAGGACCAGTGGTCGGGGAAGGCCTTGCGCAGCAGCCGCCCGCTCTCGTACACGGGAAGCCGCGCGTCGAGCGCGTCGGCGGTGCGCTCGGACGCACGGCGGACCCGGGCGGCGGCCCGGGCCCGTCTCTTCCGCAACAGCACGGCGCATGCGTTCCCGCACCCACCGCACCGGAAACCGGGGCAATCCGGATGAACCCCTACGTACGGTCACCCTTCGGCTTGCCCCGCTGGTCCGGGGTGCCGTGCGGCGGCGGGCTCATCGGCTGCGGGGAGGTCGCCGGGGAGACCGGCGAGCCGGTGCGGCGCGCGCCCGTCTCGGGGCGCAGCGCGCCCGGGTCGCCGGACGTCGGCTCGGCGCCCGCCCGCAGCTGGTCGAGCCGCGAGTTCAGCAGCTCGGTCACCGGCCGCCGGTCGGCGTGCGTCCGCTCGTAGGCGAGCACCTCCTCCACCTGCTCGGTGGTCAGTGAGCGCACGCGGCTCTCCAGACCGCCGATGGGCAGATGGTCGTAGTCGGGCAGGGGCAGGGTGCTGCGGCCGTGGTCGGCCATCGGTCTCACTTCCCTCCGTGCGGACACGGCTCTGGGCCGCGCGTCCTTCCGTGCGGCCACGACTCGGGGCCACGCGTCCCGCCACGCGGCCACGACTCGGGGCCACGGGTCCCTCCGGGCGGTGGCGGCCCCGAGGCTCGGGTCCCCGCGGGCGGACACGGCCCGGGGTCAGGGGGACGGCGCGGGGGCGGCGGTCAGCCGTTGCCCCACGAGCCGCTGTGGCCCTCACGCCAGCGCGGACGCGTCTTGTCACTGTGCTGGGTCGGGTTGTTGCCCGAGGCGGGCATGTCGTGCGGCAGGGTCACCCCGCCGCCGTTGGGCATGTCAGAGGGCTCCCGCATCTCCTGTACCTCGCGCACCGGCCCGCCGTCCGGCAGGTGCGGCTGCTCCTCGGGGCGCGGCGGCGGGGGTTCGCTGCGCCGGACCCGGATTCCGTAGAGGAAGGCGCCGATCAGCATCGCCACCACGACCACGCCGATCAGCAGCGGTCCCAGGGCGAGCACGCCGTGCGGCTCCGCCAGTTGCATCGCTGCGGTACTCATGGCTCGCGAGTACCCCTTTGCCTCGGCGCGAACCGGATCATCCCTCGCGGGACTGCCTGGTCCGCGAACGGTTGGCTGGCCACGGGTGCCCGGGCGCGGGGCCCGGAAAGCGGGGGCCGGGCCGGGCCACGGACGGGTTTGGCGCAGTGGGCCCCGGCTACCCGCCCGGTGTGACTTCGCCGACCCAGCAGGAGCTGTTCCGGTTCCTGGAGGACCGCTTCGCCTGCGCGCAGGCGTGCACGGAATGTGCCCGCGCGTGCGCCCTGCGCGCGAGCCTGGTGGACCCGGACGGAACCGAGGAACAGGAACTCGTACGACGCAAGGGGATCATGTGCGCGGAGGTGTGCGACGCCACCTGCCGGGTGCTGTCCGAGCAGAACCTCCTGGACGAGGACGGCATCCGCGTCCAGGTGGAGTGGTGCCGGACCGTCTGCCTGGAGTCCGCGCACGTCTTCGACCGCCATCCGGGCGCGGAGGACACCGCCGAAACCTGCCGGGCGTGCGCTCGGGCGTGCACGGACTTCCTCGCCACCCTGCAGTGAGACGGAGACGCCAGGGGCGCCGTCGGTCGAGGAGCACCCGGCCATTCCCAATTCCTGGATCACGTTCTACGGTGTGCGCCGTCAGGACCGGCCCCGCGAGCCTGGAGGCGCCGTGCATCTCGACCACACCCCCGAACAGCGGCGGCTGCGCGCCGAGCTGCGCGCCTACTTCGCCGAGCTGGTGCCGGACACCGCGACCACCCGGCACACCGACCCGGCGGCGTACAAGCGCTTCTACCGCGACACCATCCGCCGCCTCGGCGCCGACGGCTGGCTCGGCGTGGGCTGGCCCGAGGAGTACGGCGGGCGCGGGCTGACACCCAGGGAGCAGTTCGTCTTCTTCGACGAGGCAGCCCAGGCGGGCGTCCCCCTGCCCCTGATGGCGCTGAACACCGTGGGCCCGACCCTGATGCGGTACGGCACCGACGAGCAGAAGGCCCACTTCCTGCCCCGCATCCTCTCCGGCGAGATCGACTTCGCCATCGGCTACAGCGAACCCGACGCGGGTACCGACCTGGCGGCCCTGAAGACCCGCGCCGTGCGCGACGGGGACTCCTACGTCGTCAACGGCCACAAGATCTGGACCACCAACGGCGACACCGCCGACTGGGTGTGGCTGGCCGTGCGCACCGACCCCGACGCCCCCGCGCACCGCGGCATCAGCATGCTCCTGGTGCCGACCGACGACCCCGGCTACTCGTGCACCGTGATCCGCACCCTCGCCGGGCACGACACCACCGCCAGCCGCTACGAGGACATCCGCGTCCCCGTCGCCCACCGCGTCGGCGCCGAGAACCAGGGCTGGCGGCTGATCACCAACCAGCTCAACCACGAGCGCGTCACCCTCGCCGCCCACGGCACCATGGCGATCCGCGCCCTGCACGACGTCCAGCGCTGGGCCATGGAGACCAAGCTCACCGACGGCCGCCGCGTCGTCGACCTGCCCTGGGTACGCCGACTGCTCGCCCGCACCCACACCCGCCTGGACGCCCTGCGCCTGCTGAACTGGCAGATGGTGGGCGCAGTCCAGGAGGGCACCCTCACCCCGCAGGACGCCTCCGCCGTCAAGGTGTACGGCTCCGAGGCCCGCCGCGACGCCTACGCCGCGCTCATGGAGGTCGTCGCGGCGGCGGGCGCCCTCAAGGAGGGCTCGGCGGGCGCGGTCCTGCGCGGCGAGCTGGAACGCGGCTACCGCTCAGCGGTGATCTTCACCTTCGGCGGCGGCAACAACGAGATCCAGCGGGAGATCATTTCCTGGATAGGCCTGGGGATGCCGCGGGTCCGGCGTTAGCCTCCGGGCATGAAGGCCCGTATAGCTGACCCCGGTCTGTTCGGCCCGCACTCCGTCACCTGGCAGGTCCACGCCGACCCGATGATGTGGATCGCGGGCGTCCGCGCCCTCTACCTGCAGGCGCTGCACCCGCGTGCCGTCCGCGGCGTCATGCAGAACTCCGACTTCCGGCGCGACGCCTGGGGCAGGCTAATGCGCACCGCCAGCTTCGTCGGCACCACCACCTACGGCACCACCGACGCCGCCGAGCGCGCCGGGGCCCGGGTCCGCAAGATCCACCGGATGCTCGGCGCCACCGACCCGGCGACCGGCGAACGGTACCCGGTGGACGAGCCCGCGCTGCTGCTGTGGGTGCACTGCGCCGAGGTCGACTCCTATCTGCACGTCCAGCGCCGCTCCGGCTACCCGCTCGGTGACCAGGACGCCGACCGCTATCTGGCCGAACACCGCGTCAGCGCCCGCCTGGTGGGCCTCGACCCGGACACCGTCCCCGCCAGCCGCGCCGCCCTGGCCGCCTACTTCGAGCGCGTCGCGCCCGAACTCGCCGCCGGGGACGACGCCCGCGAGGTCGACGCC
The DNA here is from genome assembly GCF_042796855.1 of Streptomyces sp. NPDC057877. Taxonomy (NCBI): domain Bacteria; kingdom Bacillati; phylum Actinomycetota; class Actinomycetes; order Kitasatosporales; family Streptomycetaceae; genus Streptomyces; species Streptomyces sp. NPDC057877. The sequence goes on along the minus strand of NZ_JBHVMS010000001.1, from coordinate 124,477 downwards.
TTCCTGCGCCGCCCGCCGACGCACCCGCTGCTCGTCCCGGCCCGGGAGCTGCTGTGGCGCCACGTGGCGCGGCTGGCGTACGACACCCTGCCGCCGTACGCGCACGAGCTGTACGGGCGGCCCGCGCCCGATCCGGCCACCGTCACCCGCAGGCTGCGCCGCACCGGCGCCGTGCTGCGCGCGGTACCCGACCGGCTGCGCTGGCAGCTCCCGCCCAAGCACGTCCTGCGGGCGATGGCACGACTCGGACCCGACGCACGCCCCGCGCCGTACAAAGTACGAGCACCTGTCGCCATACTGGACGGGCCAGGGGAGGGCAGCGCGCACATAGGCAACGGGGGCGACGGCGGGAGATGGCGGACTCCAGGCTGATCCAGGGCAGGTACCAGCTGCTCGATCTGATCGGACGCGGGGGAATGGGGGAGGTGTGGCGGGCGCGGGACGAGTCGCTCGGGCGGCAGGTCGCCGTGAAGTGCCTCAAACCGCTGGGCCCGCACCACGACCAGTCCTTCACCCGGGTGCTGCGGGAGCGGTTCCGCCGGGAGGCGCGGGTGGCCGCCGCGCTCCAGCACCGCGGGGTGACCGTGGTGCACGACTTCGGTGAGTCGGACGGGGTGCTGTTCCTCGTCATGGAACTCCTCCAGGGCCGTAACCTCAGCCAGCTCCTGGACGACCACAAGCAGCATCCGCTGCCCGTGGCGGACATCGTCGACATCGCCGACCAGGTGGCCGACGCCCTGGCCTACACCCACCAACAGGGCATCGTGCACCGGGACCTGAAGCCCGCGAACATCGTCCGCCTCGCCGACGGCACGGCGAAGATCTGCGACTTCGGCATCGCCCGCCTCGGCCACGACATCGGCTTCACCGCCCGGCTGACCGGCACCGGCGTCGCCATGGGGACCCCGCACTACATGTCCCCGGAGCAGATCGGCGGGGAGGAGGTCGACCAGCGCAGCGACCTGTACTCACTGGGCTGCGTGCTGTACGAACTCGCCACCGGCGCCCCGCCCTTCGACCTCGACGACGCCTGGGCGATCCTGATCGGCCACCGGGACACCCCGCCCCGGCCACCCCGCGAACACCGGCCAGAACTCCCCGTCCACCTGGAGCAGATCATCCTGGACCTGCTCGCCAAACTGCCGGAGGAGCGCCCCCGCGACGCCCGCGAGCTGGCCGCCCGCATCAACGCCGCCCGGACCACGCCCGCGCCCACGGTCCCCTCGGTGGTCCACACGGCGCCCCGCGAACCCCGGCTGCCGTCCTGGACCCGCGGCATGACCACCGGCCACAAGGCCGCGGGCACCGGACCGCGCGGCACACCGCCGCAGGGCGTCGCCGGACTCGCCGAGGAGTGGACCGCACCGGCCGACCCAGACCGCACGTCCGCCCCCGCTCCCCAGGAGCCACCGCCCACCCCGCCCCGCGAGACCCTCGCGACGCTGGCCGGACGCCACAACGCGGGCCTCAGCCTCGGCCGACTCGGCCGCTGGGCGGAGGCGGGGGAGGTGCACCGCGCGGTGGCCGCCGAACGCGAGCACCTGCTCGGCGCCGACCACCCCGACACCCTCGCCAGCCGCTACGAGATCGCCTTCACCCTCAGCCGCACCGGCCGCGCCGCCGACGCCCTGCACGAGTACACCCACGTCGCCCAGGTCCGCGCACGCGTGCTCGGGCCCGATCACCCCGACACCCTCGCCGCCCGGCAGGAGACGGCGTACGCGCTCGGCCAGCTGGGCCGCCCCTTCGAGGCGCACCAGGAGTACACGGCCGTGCTCGCCGCCCGGGAACGCACCATGGGCGCCGACCACCCCGACACCCTGCGCTGCCGCCACAACCTCGCCTTCAACCTGGGCCGACTGGGCCGCCTGGAGGACTCGTACCGCCTGGCGTCGGAGGTGGCCGCCGACCGCGCCCGGGTGCTCGGCCCCGACCACCCCGACACCCTGGTCACCCGGTACGAGGTCGCCTACGCGCTCGGCCAGCTGGGCCGCTGGCCGGAGGCCCTGCGCTGCTACGAGGAGGTCGCCGAGGGCCGCGCCCGCGCGCTCGGCGCCGACCACCCCGACACCCTCGCCGCCCGCCACGAGACCGGCATCTGCCTGGGCAGGCTCGGCCGGGGCGCCCAGGCGCTGGAGGTCTACCGCGAACTGGTCGACGACCGCTCCCGCGTGCACGGCCCCACCCACCCCGAGACCCTGCGCGCCCGGCACGGCCTCGGCGTCAACCTCGGGCGGCTCGGCCGCTGGGAGGAGGCCCTGGCCGAGTCCCGTGACCTGCGCGCGGTCCGTGAGCGCGTGCTGGGCGCCGACCACCCGGACACCCTGATCAGCCGACGGGAGATCGCCGTGGCGCTGGGCTGGCTGGGGCGCTGGAGCGACGCGCTCACCGAGTACCGCGCGGTCGCCGCCGCCCGTGAACGCGTCCTGGGCACCGGTCACCCCGACACCCTCGCCAGCCGCAACGACGAGGCGCACTGCCTGGAGCAACTGGGCCGGGGCGCGGAGGCGGTGGAGCTGTACCGCAGGGTGGCGGTGCTGCGGCAGCGGCAGGCGGCGGGCGGGAGCTGAGCCGCCGCCCGCCCACGTCTGGCCGGTGTGGATCATCCCGTGTTACCAAGGACCATGCCCGCACCCCAGCCCTCCGGCAGCTATGACGCCGTCATCGTCGGCGGCGGCCACAACGGTCTGGTCGCCGCCGCCTACCTGGCCCGCGCCGGACGCTCGGTGCTCCTCCTGGAGCGGCTCGGCCACACCGGCGGCGCCGCCGTCTCCTCCCGCCCCTTCCCGGGCGTCGACGCCCGGCTGTCGCGCTACTCCTACCTGGTCAGCCTGCTCCCGCCGAAGATCGTGCGGGAGCTGGGCCTGGACTTCTCCCTGCGCACCCGCACCATCTCCTCGTACACCCCCGTCGAGCGGGCCGGACGGGCCACCGGACTGCTGGTCGGCGGCGGCGGGGCACGCACCCGGGAGGCCTTCGCCCGGCTGACCGGCTCGGACCGCGAGTACACGGCCTGGCGGCGGCTGTACGGCATGACCGGGCGGGTCGCCGAGCGGGTCTTCCCGACCCTCACCGAGCCGCTGCCCACCCGCGACGACCTGCGCCGCCGCATCGACGACGAGGACGCCTGGCGGCTGCTTTTCGAGGAGCCGATCGGTGTCGCGATCGAGGACCACTTCTCCGACGACCTGGTCCGCGGCGTGGTCCTCACCGACGCCCTGATCGGCACCTTCGCCGACGCCCACGACCCGTCCCTGAAGCAGAACCGCTGCTTCCTCTACCACGTGATCGGCGGCGGCACCGGCGACTGGGACGTCCCCGTCGGCGGCATGGGCGCCCTCACCGGCGCGCTCGCCGACGCCGCCCGGGCGGCGGGCGCGGTCCTGGCCACCGGTCACGAGGCGGTCCGTATCGACACCGGCGCGCGCACCGCCGAGGTCACCTACCGCACCGCCGACGGCGAGGGCGTCGCCGTCGGCCGGCACGTCCTGGTCGGCGCCTCCCCGCGTGAGCTGGCGGCGCTCACCGGCGACACCCCGCCGCCGCCCGCCGAGGGCGCACAGCTGAAGGTGAACATGCTGCTCAAGCGGCTGCCGAAGCTACGGGACCGGTCCGTCGACCCGCGCGAGGCGTTCGCGGGCACCTTCCACATCGCCGAGGGCTACGACCAACTGGCCGCCGCCCACGCCCAGGCCACGGCCGGTGAGCCGCCCGCCGTGCCGCCCTCGGAGATCTACTGCCACTCGCTCACCGACCCCTCGATCCTCGGCCCCGACCTGGTCGAGCGGGGCTACCAGACCCTCACCCTCTTCGGGCTGCACACCCCCGCCCGCCTCTTCGCCCACGACCACGACGCCGTCCGCGACGAGCTGCTGACGCGCACCCTCGCCCAGCTCGACGCCCACCTGGCCGAGCCGCTCGCCGACTGTCTGGCGACCGACGCCGAGGGACGGCCCTGCATCGAGGCCAGGACGCCGCTGGACCTGGACCGCGACCTCGGGCTGCCCGGCGGCAACATCTTCCACCGCGACCTGAGCTGGCCCCACGCCCAGGAGGGCACCGGCCGCTGGGGAGTGGAGACCCGGCACCCGGGCGTCCTGCTGTGCGGGGCGGGCGCGGTGCGCGGCGGCGGGGTGAGCGGGGTGCCGGGGCACAACGCGGCGATGGCGGTCCTGGAGGACGGCAAGCGCTGATCGCCCGGAATGCGGCGGGCGATCAGGGGTACCGGGGCAGGGAGGGCAAAGTAGGGCAAACCATTCCGAACTCGTACGGGAGGACCCATGGCCGACCTCAGCCCCATCGATCTCCAGAAGGCGCTCAGCGGCATGGAGTACCCGGCGGACAAGAAGGGTCTCGTCGAGTGCGCCCGCCGCAACCACGCCGACGACAAGGTGGTCAGCGAACTCGACCACCTGAAGCGGAACAGCTTCGACGGGCCCAACGAAGTGCAGAAGGCGGTCTTCAGCGAGTGAGGGACGTCGTACGGGCCGGGCCGCCGGTGGTGGCCCGGTCCGTACGCGCTCAGGCGGTCATGCCCCCGTCGACCGCCAGCACCGCCCCGGTGACGAAGGAGGCGCGGTCACTCAGCAGCCATGCCGCTGCCTCGGCGACCTCCTCCGGCCGGGCCGCGCGGCGCAGCGGGGCCTGCTCGGTGAACCGGTCGATGACGCCCGGGGTCCGCCGGTCCCACTCGTGCATCATCTCGGTCAGCGTGGCGCCCGGCGCGATCGCGTTGACGCGGATGCCCTCCGGGCCGTACGTCGCGGCGGCGGACGCGGTGAGACTGTTGACGGCGCGCTTCGCCGCGCCGTACGCGGGCAGCCAGGGATTGGCCAGCAGGCTGCCGACGCTGGAGTTGTTCACGATCGCGCCGCGCCCCGAGGTGCGGCGGATCGCGTCGATCTCGGCCTTCATGGCCAGCCAGGGACCCCGCAGGTTGACGGCGTAGACGTGGTCGAACTCGGCGTCCGGCATGCCGTCCATGGGGCCGGGTTCCTGGATCGTCGCGCCGTTGTTGAAGGCGAGGTCGAGACGGCCGTACAGCTCGACGGCCTTCTCGACGGCCGCGCGGACGCTCGCCGCGTCGGCCAGGTCGCACACGGTGTGGTCGGCGGTGCCGCCCGCCGCGCGGATCTCCTCGGTGACCGCCTTGAGCTGGGACTCCGTACGGGCCGCGAGCAGCACGCGGGCGCCCTCCCGGGCGAACAGGCGGGCCGCGGCGGCGCCGATGCCGCGCCCGGCGCCGGTGACGAAGGCGACCTTCCCGGCGAGCAGTCCCGTGCCGGTGGGTGGGGTGTCGATGGTGTTGGTCATGCCGTCGAGCCTGCGACCGGCCCGCGCCCGCAACCAGGCACAGGCTGTACCTGGCTGAGCCGTCCGGCGTCCGCGCACACTGGGGGCGTGGACCGACAAGAGCTGGCCGACTTCCTGCGCAGCCGACGCGAGCGCATCACCCCCGGCGACGTGGGCCTGCCCAGGGGGCAGCGCCGCCGCACCCCGGGGCTGCGCCGCGAGGAGGTGGCGCAGCTGGCGTTCATCTCCACCGAGTACTACACCCGCCTCGAACAGGGGCGCGCCCCGCGGCCGTCCCGCGAGGTGCTCTCCGGCCTGACCCGCGCCCTGCGCCTCACGGACGCCGAGCGCGACCACCTGCACCATCTCGCCGGGGCCCCGCCGGGACCGCCGCCCGGACCCTTGCGGGAGGTGCGGCAGAGCATCGTGGACCTGCTGCACCGGCTGCCGCAGGCCGCGGCCATCGTGGTCTCGGCGACGCACGAGGTGCTCGCCTGGAACGACCTGGCCGCCGCCCTGATGGAGGACTTCTCCGCGCTCCCCCGCCGCGACCGCAACCTGATCCGGCGTGCCTTCCTCAACCCGTACAACCCGCAGGGGCAGCCGCTGTACGGCGTCTCGGACGCCGAGGAGTTCGCCCGGACGGCGGCGCTCGACCTGCGCGCCGCCGCGGCCCGCTACCCCGACGATCCCGAGGTGACCGAGCTGGTGGCCGAACTCCTCGCGGGCAGCCCCGAGTTCGCGGAGCTGTGGGCCGCGCACGACGTGGTGGCCACCCCCACCCTGTGCAAGACCTTCCGGCACCCGCTGGTCGGCCCGGTCCCCGTCAACTGCGACGTCCTGGACATCGCCGACCGGGACCAGCGCGTCGTCATCTACACCGCCGTCCCCGGCAGCCCGGCCGAGGAGGCGCTGCGGCTGCTGTCGGTCGTCGGCACCCAGCGCCTGGACGTGCCCGGCTGAGCCCGCCTCAGTCGCGGGACGCCGTCCAGCCCGCCGCCTCGACGCGGGCCGCGTCCGCCGGGCGCGCCTCGTCGAACAGCACGGTGTCGCCCGCCGCCACCCGCAGCCCGTCGACATAGGCGCCGCGGCCGACGTACAGCCGGTCGGTGGTGTACCGCCAGCGCAGGGTGAGCGCGCGGGCGGACGGCAGGTCAGCCGTGAGCCGGTGCCACACACGCCCCGACCAGCCGCTGACCGACCCCGAGGGGTGCTCGCGCCCCGCGGCGGTGAAGGGGACCGGCAGCCAGTCGCCGCCGTCGGCGGACGCCTCCAGCGTGAGCGGGTCGGCGCCGGGCTCGGTGTCCCACCACAGGGCGCAGCGCAGCCGGGCGGATCCCGCGGAGGTGTCGAGCGCGGGCAGGGCCAGCGTCGCGGTGGTGCCGCTCGCCATTCCGGAGAACCAGGCCGTACGGCCGTACGCCGGACGCACCGGGACCGCCCGCGCCAGCTGGTTGGCCGTGGCCACCCGGGGCGCCGAGCCGGACCGCCAACTACGCACGGGGTGCACGGAGTTGCCGAGCACGACGAGGAAGGAGTCGGTGGTCGGGTCCAGGACGAGCGAGGTGCCGGTGAAGCCGGTGTGCCCGGCGGTGCGCGGGGTGGCCAGCGCGCCCATGTACCAGTGCTGGTACAGCTCGAAGCCGAGGCCGTGCTCGTCGCCGGGGAAGTCGGTGTTGAAGTCGGTGAACATCAGCTCCACCGACTCGGGGCGCAGGATGCGCGCCCGGCCGTACACCCCGCCGTTGAGCAGGGTCCGCCCGAGCACCGCCAGGTCCCACGCGTGGGAGAACACCCCGGCGTGGCCCGCGACCCCGCCGAAGCTGAAGGCGTTCTCGTCGTGCACCTCGCCCCACACCAGCCCCCGGTCAAGGCCCGACCAGGGCGCGCGGGCGTCCTCGGTCGCGGCGATCCTCGGCTTCCAGGAGGCGGGCGGGTTGTAGCGGGTGCGGCGCATGCCCAGCGGGGCGGTGATCTCCTCGCGCAGCAGGACGTCGAGGGGGCGCCCGGTGATCCGCTCCAGGACGAGCTGCAGGGTGATCAGGTTCAGGTCGGAGTAGAGGTAGCGGGTGCCGGGCGGGTTCAGCGGCGCCTCGTTCCACAGGAGGGCCAGCTTCTCGTCGTACGTGGGCGCCTTGTACAGCGGGATCCAGGAGCGCAGCCCCGAGGTGTGCGTCAGCAACTGTCGGACGGTGATGCCCTGCTTGCCCGCCGCCCCGAACTCCGGCAGGTACGAGGCGACCGCGCCCTCCAGTTCCAGCGCGCCGCGCTCGATCTGCTGCACGGCGAGGATCGAGGTGAACAGCTTGGAGACCGAGGCCAGGTCGAAGACCGTGTCCTCGGCCATCGGGATCTGCTCGGCGGCGGGGAACTCCACGCCGGTGTCGGTTCCCTCGTCGTACGCCCGGTAGCGCACCGCCATCCCGATCGGCTGGTGCAGGGCGACGGTGCCGCCGCGTCCGGCGAGCAGTACGGCGCCCGCGTACCAGGGGTGTTGGGGTGAGGGGCCGAGGAACGCCTCGGCGTCGGTGACGAGTTGGCGCAGGTGGGCGGGGAGGAGCCCGGCCTGCTCCGGGGTACCGGGGCGCAGGGTGGCGCGGCCGGAGGAGGCGGACGCCGGTCCCGCGGGGAGCGGGGCCAGGGTGAGGGCTCCGCCCAGGGCCAGTGCTCCCCGGCTCAGTTGACGCCGGGTCAGGCCACGTCTGGTGTCGGTCATCGAGGATCGTCCTCCCGCTGCGCCTGAAGGTATCTTTCCGGGATCACCTTGCGCGGTGAAACTTTCGTGTCAGTCGGGGGTCGTGTCAACCAGGCGATCGGCATCAGTAATCTGACGGCCCATCAGAAAGCCTCTTCCCTCCGCCGGAGGAAACCGGCATCCTGCGCTCATGCAGACGGAGCTGAGCCAGACACTCGGAGTCGAGCACGCCGTCTTCGGCTTCACGCCGTTCCCTGCCGTCGCCGCGGCCATCAGCCGGGCGGGCGGCTTCGGGGTGCTCGGCGCGGTCCGCTACACGGCCCCCGACGACCTCAGACGCGACCTGGACTGGATCGAGGCGCATGTCGACGGCAGGCCCTACGGCCTCGACGTCGTCATGCCCGCCAAGAAGGTCGAGGGCGTCACCGAGGCCGACGTGGAGGCCATGATCCCGGCCGAGCACCGCGAGTTCGTGGCCGACACCCTCGCCCGGTACGGCGTCCCCGCGCTCGGCGAGGGCGAGGCGTCGGGCTGGCGCATCACCGGCTGGATGGAGCAGGTCGCCCGCACCCAGCTCGACGTCGCCTTCGACTACCCGATCCGGCTGCTCGCCAACGCCCTCGGCTCACCGCCCGCCGACGTCGTCGACCGCGCCCATGAGCGGGGCGTGCTGGTCGCCGCGCTCGCGGGCAGCGCCCGGCACGCCCGCAAGCACCAGGAGGCGGGCCTCGACATCGTCGTGGCCCAGGGCTACGAGGCGGGCGGCCACACCGGCGACATCGCCACCATGGTCCTCACCCCCGAGGTCGTCGACGCGGTCGCCCCGCTGCCCGTGCTGGCCGCGGGCGGCATCGGCAGCGGCGAACAGGCCGCCGCCGCGCTCGCCCTCGGCGCCCAGGGCGTCTGGCTCGGCTCGGTCTGGCTCACCACCACCGAGGCCGACCTCACCTCACCCGCCCTGCGCCGCAAACTCCTCGCCGCGGGCTCCGGCGACACCGTCCGCTCCCGCGCCCTGACCGGCAAGCCCGCACGCCAGCTCCGCACCGAGTGGACCGACGCCTGGGACGACCCGGACGGCCCGGGCACCCTGCCCATGCCCCTCCAGGGGCTGCTGGTGGCCGAAGCCCTGTCCCGCATCCAGAAGTACGAGGTCGAACCGCTGCTCGGCACCCCCGTCGGCCAGATCGTCGGCCGGATGAACAGCAGCCGCAGCGTGCGGGACGTCTTCGACGACCTCACCCGCGGCTTCGAACGCGCCGTCGACCGCCTCGGCCGGATCGTCGGAAAGGAGGAACCGGTATGAGCACGCCCCCCACCGGCTTCTGGGCGCAGGCCACCGCCGACCCCGACCGCACCGTCCTGATCGCCCCCGACGGCGAGGAGTGGACCGCCGGGCGCCTGCACTCCGCCGCCAACCGGCTCGTCCACGGGCTGCGCGCCGCCGGACTCGACCGCGGCGACGCCTTCGCCGCCGTCCTCCCCAACGGCCCCGAGTTCGTCACCGCCTACCTGGCCGCCACCCAGGCCGGTCTCTACCTCGTGCCCGTCAACCACCACCTGATGGGCCCCGAGATCGCCTGGATCGTCGCCGACTCCGGAGCCAAGGTCCTGCTCACCCACGAACGGTTCGCCGACCCCGCCCGCCAGGCCGCCGACGAGGCGGAACTCCCGCACACCCACCGGTACGCGATCGGCACGGCCGAGGGCTTCCGCCCGTACGACGAACTCCTCGCCGGACAACCGGAGTCACCGCCCGAGGACCGCACCCTCGGCTGGGTGATGAACTACACCTCCGGCACCACCGGCCGCCCGCGCGGCATCCGGCGCCCGCTGACCGGCAGGCTCCCCGAGGAGTCGTACCTCGGCGGCTTCCTCGGCATCTTCGGCATCCAGCCGTTCGACGACAACGTCCACCTCGTCTGCTCACCGCTCTACCACACGGCCGTCCTCCAGTTCGCGGGCGCCTCCCTGCACATCGGCCACCGGCTGGTGCTGATGGACAAGTGGACGCCCGAGGAGATGCTCCGCCTGATCGACACCCGCGGGTGCACCCACACCCATATGGTCCCGACCCAGTTCCACCGCCTGCTCGCGCTGCCGCAGCGGGTGCGGGACGCCTACGACGTCTCCTCGATGCGGCACGCCCTGCACGGCGCCGCGCCCTGCCCCGACCATGTGAAACGAGCCATGATCGACTGGTGGGGCACCTGTGTGGAGGAGTACTACGCGGCCAGCGAGGGCGGCGGCGCCTTCGCCACCGCCGAGGACTGGCTGAAGAAGCCCGGCACCGTCGGAAAGGCCTGGCCGATCAGCGAACTCGCGATCTTCGACGACGACGGCAACCGCCTCCCGCCCGGCGAACTGGGCACCGTCTACCTGAAGATGAACACCGGCGGCTTCGCCTACCACAAGGACGAGGACAAGACCCGCGGGAACCGCATCGGCGACTTCTTCACCGTCGGCGACCTCGGCCACCTCGACGAGGACGGCTACCTGTTCCTGCGCGACCGCAAGATAGACATGATCATCTCGGGTGGTGTGAACATCTACCCCGCCGAGATCGAGTCCACCCTCCTCGCCCACCCGGCCGTCGCCGACGCCGCCGCCTTCGGCATCCCGCACGACGACTGGGGCGAGGAGGTCAAGGCGGTCGTCGAACCCGCGCCCGGCCGGGAACCGGGCGACGCCCTCGCCGCCGCGATCCTCGCCCACTGCGCCGAGCGCCTCGCGGGCTACAAACGGCCCAAGAGCGTCGACTTCGTCACCGAGATGCCCCGCGACCCCAACGGCAAGCTCTACAAGAGGCGGCTGCGGGACCCGTACTGGAAGGACCGGGCCCGCCCCGTGTGACCAGGCCCGCCCTGTGTGACCAGGCCCGCCCGTGTGACCAGGCCCGCCCGTGTGACCGGGCCCGCCCTGTGTGACCAGGCCCGCCCCGTGTGACCGGGGCGGGCCCGCCGCGCCGTCAGCGCTCGCGCACCCGGACGACCTCCAGCACGGGCGAGGACAGGATGTCCTTCTCGCAGAACCTGGACGTCACCCACCTCTCCGCGGAGAACAACCGCGTCTGGTCGCGGTAGTGGGCCGAATCCGGGCTCGACGACTGGGAGTACGACAGCAGGGTGCGGGCGACCGGGCAGCCGCTGCCGTCCCAGCCCACGGCCTGCAGATAGCTGGAGCCGGTCGTCACCTCCGCGTAGCCGCCGCGCGCCGGGTCCCACACCGCCTCGATCTTGTTCCACACGCCCAGCGACTCCGTACCGCCGGGCACCGGAATCCGCTCACCGCCGCGCACCACGAACTGGTGCTCCCCGAGCCGGGAGTCCAGCGGAACGCCCGCCGCCCGCAGCTCGGCGACCGCGTCCGCGAGCGCCGTGGCGAACCCCGGGGCGCCCGTGTCGAGCGTGTTCGGAGTGGACACCGGGTCCGCCGCCGAGAACGGCACCTTCCACAGCCGGTCCCCGGGCACACGCGCCGTCAGCTTCCGCCAGAACCGGTCGAACAGCAGCGCGCCCCGGCTGCCGGTGTCCATGGTGCGGTCCCACCCGGCGATCACCGGACAGGCCGCCGACACGTCGACCGCCGTGCCGTCACTGCCCGTCGCGGTACCGCCCGGCAGCCCGGCACAGGCCCGCGCCACGTCCGCGGCGGCCAGATCGCCCGCGGGCACCCGGTTGGCGAACTGCTGCTCCTGAAGGTCCCGTACGGTCAACCGGCCACGCTCGGCCAGGGCCGCCACGTCCTCGATCGCCCCACGCGTACGCATGCCGCGCGGCGTGCCGACGGTGCCGAAGACCCGCTCGTACCCGGTCAGCGGCCGGTCAGCGTTGGCCAGCCAGGCACTGTCGTTGGAGTTCTCCGCGTACGGCGCGTCCGTCAGCGTCGGCAGCTTCGCGGGCCCGAAGATCCCCGCCTCCACGGCGTCCGGGTCCCGGCCCAGCGCGCAGTCGCCGCGCGAGCCGTCCAGGACCGCCACCCCGGACGCCGGATAGGTGACCCGGCCGAGCGGCGTGGAACAGCGCTGGGCCAGTTCGTCGGTGATCCGGGGCAGCACCTGGGACTGGGTGAACAGGGTGTGCCCCCGTGAGTCGGCGGCGATGGTGTTCACCCACGGCAGCCCCTGCGTCCGCCGCAGCGCACCGAGAACGTCCGCCGTACTACGTGCCCTGGAGAAGCCGAGCGCGGTGTCGGAGGCGCGCAGGTTGGTGGCGTTGGGGTCGCCGAGCGCGTACGCCGTCGTACTTGTCCACGGCAGCGGCAGCGACGGCCCGAGCGAGGTGACCACCGGCCCGTACCGCGTCCACCACTGGGTGCGGGTCACCCGGTCGCCGCCCTCGACCGGGACGCTGACCGTGCGCCGGGTCATCCGCTCCGGCTTCCCGTCGACGAGATACGCCGTGGGGTTGGCCGGATCGAGGGTCAGCTGACGGACGTCGAGGGGGACGCCCGTGGCGACGGTGTGGCTCCAGGCCACGTGAGCGTTGTGGCCGATGGACACGGTGGCGGAGCCGAGCAGCGAGCCGCCCGCCACGTTCAGTCGGCCGGGAATGGTCTGCTGCGACTGCCAGAACCGGCGTCCGCCCTGCCAGGGGTAGTGCGGGTTACCCAGCAGCAGACCCCGGCCGTTCGCGGTGGTGGCGCCGCTGAAGGCGACCGCGTTGGACCCCATCGCGGCGTCCTCGGCGGCGAACAGCTCACGGGCGGCGCGGGCGGTGTCCTCAGGGTCCACGGAACCGGTCGTCGCCGAGGTGGGCGGCTGCGCGGCGGTGATGCCGTCCACCGCCCGGCCCTGACCGCCGAGCACGGCGAGCGCGTACCCGCGCACGGCCACGTCGAGGGTGGTGACCGGGCGCACCCAGTCGGCGCCCCGGCAGGCGGGGTCGGTGATCCGGTTCTGCCGCAGCCAGGCGTTGTACCCGGCGGCGAAGCCCCGCATCAGCTCCTTCGCATCCCGGCTGGGACCGGCCGGGGCGGGCCGCGTGAGCAGCTTCTCCACGGTCCGCGCGTCCCTCACCCCCCGGAAGAACAGGTCGCTGGAGAGGTTCCGGGAAGCCGAGGAGAGCGAGAAGTCGGGCGCGGCGTCGGGCCCGAAGTACCGCGAGCGTTCGCCGCGCACGGTCACGAACCCGTCGGCGAGCACGCACACCTGGTCGGCGGCCTGCGCCCACCCCGTGCCGAAGCCGAGGTCGGCGTAGCCGTGCGCGACGATGTGCGGAATGCCGTACTCGGTGTAGCGGACGACGGCGGACAGTCCGCCGTGCGAGGGGTGTTCCTGGCGGCCCTGCCGCTCGGCCGCCGCCGCGGGCAGCGTGGTCGCGGCGGTGAGCGCGGCGACGGCGGTGACCGCGAACCGTCTCAGGCGGGTGCGCATCGTGCCTCCCAACGTCATCGGGGGAAGGAGCGGTTGAGCGTACCAGTGGGTATGTCCCGTGACGGCGCGTGGCCTTGACCTTCCCGGGGCCGCGAACCGAGGATCGGACCCCATGACGCCCCGACACGGCAGCACGGTCGACGGGGTGCTGCGGCGCAGCGCCCGCCGCACCCCGGCACGCACCGCGGTCGAGTACCGCGACCGCACCTGGACGTACGACGAACTCGACGAGGCGGTCTCCCGCGCGGCGACCCTGCTCCTGGACGAGGGCCTCGCCCCCGGCGACCGGGTCGCCGCCTACGGCCACAACTCCGACGCCTACCTGATCGCCTTCCTCGCCTGCGCCCGCGCGGGCCTCGTCCACGTTCCCGTCAACCAGAACCTCACCGGCGACGACCTCGCCTACCTCGTCGCCCAGTCGGGCAGCGCGCTGGTTCTCACCGACCCCGACCTGGCGCCGCGACTCCCGGGCGGCACCCGCGCGTTGCCCCTGCGGGACACGGACGACTCCCTGCTCGCCCGGCTCCCGCAGTCACCGCCGTACGACGGATCCGAACCGCGCACCGAGGACCTGGTGCAGCTGCTCTACACCTCGGGTACGACGGCCCTGCCCAAGGGCGCGATGATGACGCACCGCGCGCTGGTGCACGAGTACCTGAGCGCGATCACCGCCCTGGACTTCAGCGCGGGCGACCGCCCGGTGCACGCGCTGCCGCTGTACCACTCCGCGCAGATGCACGTCTTCCTGCTGCCCTACCTGGCGATCGGGGCCACCAACGTCATCCTGGACGCCCCGGACGGCGACCGCCTCTTCGACCTGGTCGAAGCGGGCCGCGCGGACAGCTTCTTCGCGCCGCCGACGGTCTGGATCGGTCTGTCCCACCGCCCCGACTTCGCGACCCGGGACCTGAGCGGCCTGCGCAAGGCGTACTACGGCGCGTCGATCATGCCGGTACCGGTGCTGGAACGGCTCCGGGAGCGGCTGCCGGAACTCGCCTTCTACAACTGCTTCGGACAGAGCGAGATCGGCCCACTGGCCACGGTCCTCGGCCCCGACGAGCACGAGGGCCGCATGGATTCCTGCGGGCGCCCGGTCCTCTTCGTCGACGCGCGGGTGGTGGACGACAAGGGCGTGGACGTGCCCGACGGCACCCCCGGTGAAGTCGTCTACCGCTCCCCGCAGTTGTGCGAGGGCTACTGGGACAAGCCCGAGGAGACGGCCGAGGCGTTCCGGGACGGCTGGTTCCACTCCGGCGACCTCGCGGTCCGCGACGCGGACGGCTACCTCACGATCGTCGACCGGGTGAAGGACGTCATCAACTCCGGTGGCGTCCTGGTCGCCTCCCGCCAGGTCGAGGACGCCCTCTACACCCATGGCGCCGTCGCCGAGGCCGCCGTCGTCGGCCTGCCGGACGACAAGTGGATCGAGGTGGTGACCGCGTTCGTCGTCCCGCGCGGCGAGGTCACGGAGGCGGAGCTGATCGCCCACGCCCGCGAACGGCTGACCTCCTTCAAGGCGCCGAAACGGGTGGAGTTCGTGACCGAGCTGCCGCGCAACGCCAGCGGGAAGATCCTGAAGCGGGAACTGCGCGACCGGTTCTCCCCCAACCGGTAGCCCGGCACCACCGGTGCCCGCCGGAGGGGACGTCCGGCGGGTCAGAACAGCGTCGTCCGGACGTCGAACGCCTCGATCACGGCGCGCACCTCGTCGTCCGTCAGGCCCTGGCCCAGCGAGCCGGTCCGGGTGTTGAGGGCCTCGTACATGGCGCCGGTCTCGGCGTACTCGATGAGGTCGACGGCCTTGAGGGGGCCGTCGTCGGAGCGGGCCAGCAGGCCGTGCTTGGCCCAGATGACGATGCGGGCCTCCCGCAGCCCGGCGACCGAAGCCTCCTGGAGTCGCTGGGAGCCGGGGACCATGAAGTCCAGGAAGCCGACGCCCTCGGGGAGCTGGACCACCGTCTCCGGCTCCCAGCGCAGGATCTGCCGGGAGAACTTCGCCGAGTCGGCGGGGCCGTGGTGGCTGAGCGCGACCAGGTACGGCGGCTGGGCGTGCACCACGGAGTGCGGTCCGGTCAGGCCGCGGCGGCCCACCTGGTCGTCGTGCACCGCGAGGTGGGAGTTGAACTCGCTGGTCGGCCGGGCCCAGGCCCGGTCGTCGGCGTACCGCAGGGTCGCCGAGCCGTCGGCGTCGATGCTGACGGCGGCGACGGCCGCGGTGGGGGCGGCACCGACATCGCGGAGCCGCTGGCCCGAACCGGTGACCAGGACCGTCCACCCGGCGAGCGCGGGGGCGGCACCGGGCAGTTCGCACGCCTCAAAGCGCGGGAACGTGACGGCGAGGTCGGCCGGGGTCGGCAGGGCGACGGAGACGTTCCCGGCGCCCGCCTCACAGGCGCGGAGGGTGTCGAGCCGGGCACCGGCCCTGCCCATCTCCTGGAGGAGGGCGGTGACGGACGAAGGGGTCGTGGTCATGGCAGTGCCTTTCGGGCGAGGGAAGAGGCGGTGTCACGGCGCCTCGTCGATTGAATCGTTTCAATCCCTGTTCACACCCTACTGGCCGGGGAGCGGCGGGAAGGTCGGCGGACGTCCCGACGCTGAGGGACTGCTGGTACTTGACAGCGGGCGCGCGGGGTTGACGGTCGCCAGCCCACCCGACCCGCGAGGGCGATGTCCGTACGGCCCGGCGCGCGGTGCGGCATCTCGTTCTGGGTGACCATGGACACCGGCCCAAGCGCTCCGCCCATCGGCACCAGGGACGGCGCCGCCCTCACCGGCGGTCTGGGCGCCTGCCGGTGGGTGGTCGAGCGCACCTCCGCCTGGCTCCACGGCCTCGCACGCCTCCGGCCCTGCAGGCCGCGGGAAATCACTGGCCGGACCCGGGTCCGTGCGGAATGCTGCAGGCGTGATCGAGCGAGAAGCCGCCGTTCGGGCCGTTGAGGAACAGTTGGAACGCGACTACCAAAGCTGGCGGGCCGCGGGTGCGGAGGCACTGCGCATGGCTGTGGTGGACGTCGAGGAACACGAACTGGTGTGGATCGTCTCCTGGACGTCCGAGGAGTTCGTGCGCACTCGGAATCCGGAGTTCATGCTCGCGGGCAACGGGCCGTACCTGGTCGACCGCGTCGACGGGGGACTGCATCTGGTCGGCGTCGTCTCCGCGGTGACCGGGGCGTGGGAGGACGACTACCGATCGCGGATACGTGGGCTTCCCGTGCGCACCGCGGTGGACGATCTCCACGACGTGCTCCGCGAGATCGCGCCCACGCGCGGACGCATGCATGCTGTGCGGACATTGCGCCAGAGGCTGCCTGTGCTCTCGCCCGCGGAGGCCATCGAGTACGTGAGCGGGCTGCTGGACGGCGATGTGCCTGCTCGCCTCGTGGCCGTCGCCACGAGGGAACTCGTGGAGCCTCTCAACCCGGTATTCGGGGTGAAGACCGTTCTGCGCGGGGCGGCGGTCCGAGGCGGTCAGAGCCCCGAGGGATGACTTGAAAGCCCGTCGGTGTGCCGATCGGCGCATCTGGTCCCGCTCGTCGGGTGTGGTGAGGAAGACGGCGGCGCCGTTTGGCGGCGACTCGTCGATACAGCCCCGTCGCCAGGGTCGGCGGGCGGCGAAGAGGTGGCGGTACGTGCGCAACCCGGGGTCGGGATCGCTCTCGTCCTCGGGACACGGCTTCGACTCCGGCAGGCTGTGACGCTCGTAGCTGTCTCCCGCCGGACCGGGTTCCGTGCGCGCCCCGGGGAACTCCTGCTGGCCAGCGAGGTCTGCTGTGCTGGTCTGGCCTACAGCGTGGCCCCGGCCAGTTCCGGAACGGCGCGCCGCTGATCTGCTCGCCGCCTACCGCCTGTGGCAGCGGTGGCTCCAGGACGCACCTCACGTGCAGGGCGACTCGGACCCCACCCCCTCCCGCTTGAGCCTCGTTCGTCGGCTCTGCGTGTTCGTCGACGAACGCGCCGAGGCGCTGCGACCGCCCCGTCAAAGGCTCGACGAGGCTGCCTGCCATGCGGCGGGACGACGACCCCGGCGCCGACCGCCGTCGCGGCGAGCACCAGGCGCATGTCGGCCGGAGCCTCCCGCCCCTCCGCGTCGCGGGGCCGTGTCACGCAGACTACTGATGCCGATGAGGCGCGGTCCGCGCGTCGAGGGTCGATGAGGAAGGCGGGTACGGCGGTTGAGTGAGGGACTTGGGGACGCGACCGGGGTGCGGCAGGCGGTGTCCGTCGTGCTGCCGTTGTCGCTGGACGGGGAACCGGACTGGCCGCGTGGGCCGTTGCCGTTCGGTGACGAGCGTCAGCCGTGGGACGCGGCCCGGCGGGGCGGCTACTTCGCGCCCGCGGTGACGCGCGCCCTGTACGGCGGCCGGTGGCACCGGGCGGTGGACGTGACCGTGGGCGCGCTCACCCTGGTGGGGGTGGAGGTGCTGCGGGTGGCGACGCCCAAGGAGCCCCGGCAGGCGCTCGGTGTCCTGCACTTCGACGTCGTGGGGCCGGAGTTGCTGGCCGTGCTGAGGGCGATCGGGCGTCGGCCGCGGGCGCAGCCCGACCCGCTGACGGGGGAGCTGGACCCGGCCGTCCTGTTCGCCGGGGTGGCCGACGCGGCGCCGCCCACCGCGCCGTTCGCGCTGGCCCGGCCGTACACCGTCGCCTTCTTCACGCCCGACGCCACGCACACCGCCGCCCTCCGGGTGGAGGGCCGTCTGCCCGCCTCGGCGGACGGCTGGCTGCGCTGCCTCGCCTGGCGGGCGACGGAGGCCGACAACCCGTCGCCGCCCGAGCGGCTGGAGCGGGTCGCGGAGCAGGCGATCCGGATGTCCGCCGACTGGAGCGCCCTGGTCGGCCGCCACGGCGCGGCCTTCGTGGGGCACCGGCCCGATGGCGGGGACGGCGACTTCTACGAGTTCGCGCTGCACCAGGCGCGTACCGTGCACCTGGACGCCCTGCTGCTGGGCATGGTCCAGCGGGACCATCTCGACGCGCTCACCGACGAGTTGTCCACGGTCTTCGCCAACTCGACGGGCCTCGCGCGACGCGTGTCCGCGCTGGAGCGGAACATCGCCCTCTTCCGCAGTACGTACTGGCGACGGCACCAGACCGCGCACGGCCCCGCCAACGGCCTGCTGCGCGCGTTCCAGGAACAGCACAGGATGCCGGAACTGTTCGCGGACGTGCTGGCCGAGGCGGCGGACCTCAGCCGGATCGTGCAGACCCGGGACGGCCAGCAGATCGCCGGTGCGCTGGGCGTGCTGACCATCCTGGGACTGCCGCTCGGCACCGCCCTGTCCGTGCTCCAGGTCCTCGGCGACGAGGACCCCTGGCACCTGCTGATCGCCCTCGGCGCCGCCTGCGCGGCCACGGCCGCCGCGCTCACCACCCGCTACGGCCGTCTGGTCCTGGCCTCACTGCGATCCGGCCCACGCGGCTGACGTCAGCACGGTCACCCCGGGCGCAGATCCACGATCCGCCTGATCTTGCCCACGGACCGCTCCAGCGACTCCGGCTCGACGATCTCCACGCCGACCGACACACCGATGCCGTCCTTCACGGCCGTGGCGATGGCCCGCGCGGCGGCGTCCCGGACCTCTGCCGGAGCGCCGGGCCGGGCCTCGGCCCGCACGGTGAGGGCGTCGAGTCGGCCCTCGCGGCTGAGCCGCAGCTGGAAGTGCGGTGCCACGCCCGGCGTCCGGAGCACGATCTCCTCGATCTGGGTGGGAAACAGGTTCACACCCCGCAGGATGACCATGTCGTCGCTGCGGCCGGTGACCTTCTCCATGCGGCGGAAGGTACGGGCCGTGCCCGGCAGCAGCCGGGTCAGGTCCCGGGTCCGGTACCGGATCACCGGCATGGCCTCCTTGGTGAGCGAGGTGAAGACGAGTTCGCCCCGCTCGCCGTCGGGCAGCGCCTCGCCGGTGACGGGATCGACGACCTCCGGATAGAAGTGGTCCTCGTGGATGTGCAGCCCGTCCTTGGTCTCCACGCACTCCTGCGCGACCCCGGGCCCGATCACCTCCGACAGCCCGTATATGTCCACCGCGTCGATCGCGAACCGCTCCTCGATCTCCCGCCGCATCTCCTCCGTCCACGGCTCCGCACCGAAGATCCCCACCCGCAGGGACGTGCCGCGCGGATCGACGCCCTGCCGCTCGAACTCGTCGAGGAGCGTCAGCATGTAGGAGGGCGTCACCATGATGACGTCCGGCCGCAGGTCCCGGATGAGCTGCACCTGACGGGACGTCACACCCCCGGACGCCGGTACGACCGTACAGCCGAGCCGCTCCGCCCCGTAGTGCGCGCCGAGACCGCCGGTGAACAGCCCGTATCCGTACGCCACATGCACGATGTCCCCGGGCCGCCCGCCCGCCGCCCGGATGGAGCGGGCCACCAGGTCGGCCCACATCGACAGGTCACCGTCCGTGTAACCGACCACGGTGGGTTGCCCGGTGGTCCCGCTGGAGGCGTGGATCCGCCGGATCCGCTCCCGTGGCACGGCGAACATCCCGTACGGGTAGTTCTCCCGCAGGTCCGCCTTGGTCGTGAACGGAAACCGCGCCAGATCGGCCAGCGAACGGCAGTCCTCCGGTCGCATCCCCGCCTTGTCGAAGGCCTGCCGATAGAACGGCACCCGCGCGTACGCGTGCCGCAGCGCTGCGCGCAACCGCTCCAGCTGCAACTCCCGCAGCGCCGGTCCGTTCAGCCGCTCTCCCGCGTCCAACAGCTCACTCCCGTCCTGGTCGACCGATCATTCGGTTGCCTCCCTGTCGGATCAGTAATCCAGCCGTCCCCGGACCGGGGCAAGACACGCGACCGGACTTCCTCCCTCCCCGCCCTCGAGGACAGCCCGGCCCACCGGCCCCGGGAGTAATCCCGTTGCCGTGGCCGCGCACCGGTACCGAAGATGGGGGCATGCCGACCTTCACCGCGCCCGACGGAACCGAACTCGCCTACCACCTGCGAGGCACCGGCGCCCCCGTGGTCGTCCTGCCGGGTGGCCCCATGCGGGCCAGTGCCTACCTCGGTGACCTGGGCGGGCTGTCCGCGCACCGGCAGCTCGTGCTGCTGGACCTGCGCGGCACCGGGGACTCCGCGGTGCCGGTGGATCCGGGGACGTACCGGTGTGACCGGCTGGTGGACGACGTGGAGGCGCTGCGGGTGCGGCTCGGGCTGGAGCGGCTGGACCTGCTGGCGCACTCGGCGGGCGGGAGCCTGGCGATGCTGTACGCCGCCCGGTACCCCGAGCGGGTGGCGCGGCTGGCGCTGATCACCGCCACGCCGTGGGCGCTGGGCATGCCCGCGACGACCGAGGACCGGCTGGCCGCGGCGCGGTTGCGGGAGGGCGAGCCGTGGTTCGCCGGGGCGTTCCCGGCGTTCGCGGAGTGGCTGGAGGGCGGCGGCGACTTCGATCCGGCGTTCATCCCCTTCTTCTACGGCCGCTGGGACGCCACGGCAGCCGCCCACGCCGACCGTGAGGGCGAGCAGTTCAACGACGAGGCCGCCGAGCTGTTCGGTTCCGAGGGCGCCTACGACCCACCCGCCACCCGCGCCGCCCTGGCCGCGCTGACCTCGCCCGTCCTCGTCCACGCCGGTGAGGTGGACGGTGGTCCCCGGCCGGACCTCGCGCGCCGCGCCGCCGGAGTGTTCCGGGTCGCCGAGGTCGCCGTGCAGCCCGGGGCCGGGCACTATCCGTGGGTCGACGACCCGGAGTGGTTCGTGCGCCGGGTCGCCGCGTTTCTCGGCTAGGGCCTGTCTGACCCTTCCCGTCGTCGCCCGAAGGGCGGCTCGGCGGCGTCAGGCGCGTGCTCTCGGCGTGCTGGATGTACTTGGGTCAGGGCCCGGTGCGGCGAGAGGGCGCGCATGGCGTCGCGGAGCAGGCGGAAATGGTCAGGCAGTCCCTAGCCGTCCGCCCCCCTCGCCACCTCCCGCGCCCACCGGTAGTCCGCCTTGCCGCTCGGTGAGCGCCGTACCTCGTCCGTGATCACCAGCTGGCGCGGGATCTTGTAGCCCGCGAGCTGGGCGCGGCAGTGGTCCTGGATCTCCGGGAGGGACGGGACCGGCGCGCCCTCGCGGACCTGTACGACCGCCGCCACATGGTTGCCCCACTTTGCGTCCGGCACCCCGGCCACCAGCGCGTCGTACACATCGGGGTGGGACTTGAGGGCCTGCTCGACCTCCTCGGGGTACACCTTCTCGCCCCCGGTGTTGATGCACTGCGAGCCGCGTCCGAGGACGGTGACGACTCCGTCGGCGTCGACGGTGGCCATGTCGCCGAGCAGCACCCAGCGCTCGCCGTCCTTCTCGAAGAAGGTCTCGGCGGTTTTCACCGGGTCGTTGTAGTAGCCGAGGGGGACGTGCCCGCACTGTGCGATGCGGCCCACCTCGCCGACGGCGACCGGCTCGTGGGTGGCCGGGTCGACCACCCGGGTCCGGGAGTTGACGCGGATGCGGAAGCCGCGGCCGGGTCCGGAGTCCTCCGTTGCCGTGCCGTTGAAGCCGGACTCGGAGGAACCGAAGTTGTTGAGCAGCATGACGTGCGGCACCAGCTCCAGGAACTGCCGTCGTACCGTCTCCGACATCACCGCCCCGGACGAGGAGACGCTGAACAGCGACGAGCAGTCGGTGCCCTTCAGCGGCCCGGAGAGGGCGTCGATCAGCGGGCGCAGCATCGCGTCGCCGACGAGGGAGACGCTGGAGACCCGCTCCCGCTCGATCGTGCGCAGCACCTCCTCCGGCACGAACCTGCGGTGCAGCACGACCCGTTGGCCGAAGTTGAAGCCGATGAACGCCGTCAGGGTGGAGGTGCCGTGCATCAGCGGGGGAGCGGGGAAGAAGGTCAGGCCCGATCCGCCCGCCGCCACCCGTTCCGCCAGTTCCTCCGGCCGCCGCACCGGCTCCCCGGTGGGTGCCCCGCCGCCCAGACCCGAGAAGAACAGGTCTTCCTGACGCCACATCACCCCCTTCGGCATCCCCGTCGTACCGCCGGTGTAGATGATGAACTGGTCGTCCCCGGAGCGGTCCGGGAAGCCCCGTCCGGCCGAAGCCGCCGTCTCCGCCTCCTCGAAGGCCACGGCTGTCGCCACCGCCGCCTCGCCCACCCGCACCAGGTGCCGCAGCCCCTCCGCCCGCTCCCGTACCGCCGCCACCCGCGCCCCGAACTCCCCGTCGAAGACCAGCGCCGCCAGATCCGCGTCCCGATAGAGGTACGCCAACTCGTCGGCGACGTAGCGGTAGTTGACGTTCACCGGCACGAGCCGCGCCTTCAGGCAGCCGAGCGCCGTCTGGACGTACTCGACGCCGTTGTAGAGGTGCAGGCCCACGTGCTCGCCGGGGCGCACCCCGCTGTCCAGTAGGTGATGGCCGATCCGGTTGGCCGCGGCGTCCAGTTCGGCGTAGGTCAGACGGCGCTCCGCGCCGGTGCCCGGGTGGTCGGCGTACACGAGGGCCTCCCGGTCCGGCACCACGTCCACGACCGACTCGAACAGGTCGGCAAGGTTGTACTCCACCGCTCCTCCTGAGGTCGGACGGCCGGGGCCACCACCGGTTCGCGGTCATCAGAGCAAAGGGCGGCGCAAGGGGGAAGGGTCCGCGCGGCAGAAATCTGACTGACTGTCAGGAAACCCTTGAAGTGGTCCCCCGGCTCCTGCAACCTGTTCTCGTTCCGCAGCCGCACGGAGACGGAGGACGGCGATGAGTGGGACCGAACACCTCACCGTGCGGCGCGAAGGCGCCACCATGGTGCTCACCCTCAACAGGCCCGAGAACAAGAACGCGCTCTCACTCCCGATGCTCGTCGGCCTCTACGACGGCTGGCTGGCGGCCGACGCGGACGACACCGTCCGCTCCGTCGTGCTCACCGGCGCGGGCGGCGCCTTCTGCGCGGGCATGGACCTCAAGACCCTCGCCGGGCAGCGGACCATGGACGGCGACCGGTACCGGGAACGGCTCCGCGCCGACCCCGACCTGCACTGGAAGGCGATGCTCCGCCACCACCGCCCCCGCAAGCCCGTGATCGCCGCCGTCGAGGGCCCCTGCGTCGCGGGCGGCACCGAGATCCTCCAGGGCACGGACCTGCGCGTCGCGGGCGAGTCCGCCACCTTCGGGCTGTTCGAGGTCCGGCGCGGACTCTTCCCGATCGGCGGCTCCACCGTCCGGCTGCAACACCAGATCCCGCGCACCCACGCCCTCGAGATGCTGCTCACCGGCCGCCCCTACAGCGCCCGCGAGGCCGCCGCCATCGGGCTCATCGGGCATGTGGTGCCCGACGGCGGCGCGCTCGACGCCGCCCTGGAGACCGCCGAACGGATCAACGCCTGCGGGCCGCTCGCCGTCGAGGCCGTCAAGGCGTCCGTGTACGAGACCGCGGACATGACCGAGACCGACGGCCTCGCCGCCGAACTCAAGCGCGGCTGGCCCGTCTTCGACACCGCCGACGCCAAGGAGGGCGCCCGCGCCTTCGCGGAGAAACGACCGCCCGTCTACAAGCGCGCCTGACCGCCCGTCCGCGATCGTGCCCGACCGCCAAGGAGTGCACGGATGCCCGAAGTCCTCAAGGCCCCCCTCGTCGTCGAGTTCCCCTTCACCCGCTCCCTCGGCCCCGTCCAGAGCGCCTTCCTCACCGGCCTGCGCGAACGCGTCGTCCTCGGTGTCCGCACCCGCGACGGCCGCACCCTCGTCCCACCCGTCGAGTACGACCCGCAGACCGCCGAGGAGATCCGCGACCTCGTCGAGGTCGCTCCCACCGGCACCGTCACCACCTGGGCCTGGAACCCCGCCCCCCGCCGCGGCCAGCCCCTCGAAACCCCCTTCGCCTGGGCCCTGGTCCGCCTCGACGGCGCCGACACCGCCCTCCTGCACGCCCTCGACGCCCCCGGCCCCGAGCACGTGCGCACCGGCCTGCGCGTCCGCGTCCGCTGGGCCGCCGAACGCACCGGCGCCATCACCGACATCGCCTGCTTCGAGCCGTACGACGGCCCGCCCGGACAACCGACGGGCCACACCGGCCAGTTCGCGGACCCCGTCACCGGCATCGTCGCCCCCGCCCGCCTCGACTACACCTACAGCCCCGGCCGCGCCCAGTCCGCCCACCTCGCCGCCCTCACCGAACACCGCGTCGTGGGCGAACGCTGCCCCTCCTGCCACAAGGTGTACGTCCCACCCCGCGGCGCCTGCCCCACCTGCGGTGTCGCCACCGGGGAACGGGTCGAGGTCGGCCCGCGCGGCACCGTCACCACGTACTGCGTCGTCAACATCAAGGCCAGGAACCTGGACATCGACGTCCCCTACGTCTACGCCCACATCGCCCTCGACGGCGCCGACCTCGCCCTGCACGGCCGGATCGGCGGCATCCCCTACGACCAGGTGCGCATGGGCCTGCGCGTCGAACCGGTGTGGACCGAGGGGTCCCGCTTCCCCGACCACTACCGGCCCACCGGCGAGCCCGACGCGGACTACGAGACGTACAAGGAGCTGCTGTGACCGCCCACCAGCGTGAGATCGCCGTCGTCGCCTTCGCCCAGACCGACCACCGGCGCACCACCGACGACCTGTCCGAGGTGGAGATGCTGATGCCGGTCCTGCACGACGTCCTCGCGCAGACCGGCCTGAAGACCGCCGACATCGGCTTCACCTGCTCCGGTTCCTGCGACTACCTCGCCGGACGCGCCTTCTCCTTCACCCTCGCCCTCGACGGCGTCGGCGCCTGGCCGCCGATCTCCGAGTCCCATGTCGAGATGGACGGCGCCTGGGCGCTGTACGAGGCCTGGACCACACTGCTCACCGGCGACACCGACACCGCGCTCGTCTACTCCTACGGCAAGTCGTCCCCCGGCTCCCTGCGTGACGTCCTCACCCGCCAGCTCGACCCCTACTACGTCGCCCCCCTGTGGCCCGACTCCGTCGCCCTCGCCGCGCTCCAGGCCCAGGCCCTCATCGACGCGGGCCACACCGACGAACCCGCCCTCGCCGCCGTCGGCACCCGCAGCCGCGAGACCACCACCGCCAACCCGCACGCCCGACCGCGCGGGCCCGTCCCCCAGGGCGACTACGTGGTACGTCCCCTGCGCACCGGCGACTGCGCGCCCGTCGGCGACGGCGCCGCCGCCGTCGTCCTCGCGGCGGGGGAGCGGGCCCGGGAACTGTGCGAGCGGCCCGCCTGGATCCGCGGCATCGACCACCGCGTCGAACCGCACGGGCTGGGCGTCCGCGACCTGACCGACTCGCCCTCCACCCGACTCGCCGCCGAACGCGCCGGAGCCTTCGAGCGGCCCGTCGACACCGCCGAACTGCACGCGCCGTTCAGCTCCCAGGAGGTCGTCCTGCGCCGGGCGCTGCGGCTCGACGACGAGCAGGTGGCCGTCAACCCCTCCGGCGGCGCGCTCGCCGCGAACCCCGTGATGGCCGCCGGGCTGATCCGGATCGGCGAGGCGGCCTCCCGCATCCACCGCGGCGCCTCCGACCGGGCCCTGGCGCACGCCACCTCCGGTCCCTGTCTGCAACAGAACCTGGTCGCCGTACTCGAAGGAGATCCGCGATGAGCAGGGAACCCGTGGCCGTCGTCGGGATCGGCCAGACCAAGCACGTCGCCGCCCGCCGGGACGTGTCCATCGCCGGGCTGGTCCGCGAGGCCGCCCGGCGCGCCCTCGACGACGCCGAGCTGGCCTGGGACGACATCGACGCCGTCGTCATCGGCAAGGCGCCCGACTTCTTCGAGGGCGTGATGATGCCGGAGCTGTACCTCGCGGACGCCCTCGGCGCGGTCGGCAAGCCGATGCTGCGGGTGCACACCGCGGGCTCGGTCGGCGGCTCCACCGCCCTGGTCGCCGCCAACCTGGTCGCGGCCCGCGTCCACGGCACCGTCCTCACCCTCGCCTTCGAAAAGCAGTCCGAGTCCAACGCCATGTGGGGGCTGTCCCTGCCGATCCCCTTCCAGCAGCCGCTGCTCGCCGGGGCGGGCGGCTTCTTCGCCCCGCACGTGCGCGCGTACATGCGGCGCAGCGGGGCCCCGGACGCGATCGGTTCCCTCGTCGCCTTCAAGGACCGGCGCAACGCCCTGAAGAACCCCTACGCCCACCTCCACGAGCACGACCTCACCCTGGAGAAGGTCCAGACCTCACCCATGCTCTGGGACCCCATCCGCTACTCCGAGACCTGCCCCTCCTCCGACGGCGCCTGCGCCATGGTCCTCACCGACCGCGCCGGGGCCGCCCGCGCGCCGAGCCCGCCCGCCTGGATGCTCGGCGGCGCCATGCGCAGCGAGCCG
Organism: Streptomyces sp. NPDC057877; assembly: GCF_042796855.1. Taxonomy (NCBI): domain Bacteria; kingdom Bacillati; phylum Actinomycetota; class Actinomycetes; order Kitasatosporales; family Streptomycetaceae; genus Streptomyces; species Streptomyces sp. NPDC057877. The sequence goes on along the minus strand of NZ_JBHVMS010000001.1, from coordinate 97,870 downwards.
ACCCTCTTCGCGGGCAAGGACTTCGTCTCCCCGCGCGCCGGACGGGACTGCGCCGCCGACGTCTACCGCCAGGCCGGGATCGACGACCCGCGCCGGGACATCGACGCCGCCGAGATCTACGTACCGTTCTCCTGGTACGAGCCGATGTGGCTGGAGAACCTCGGCTTCGCCGTCGAGGGCGAGGGCTGGAAGCTCACCGAGTCCGGGGCCACCGCGCTCGACGGGGACCTGCCCGTCAACATGTCCGGCGGGGTGCTGTCCACCAATCCCATCGGGGCCTCCGGCATGATCCGGTTCGCCGAGGCGGCCCTCCAGGTGCGTGGCCGGGCCGGGGAACACCAGGTGGAAGGGGCTCGCCGGGTGCTCGGCCACGCCTACGGCGGCGGCTCGCAGTTCTTCGCCATGTGGCTCGTCGGCAGCCGTCCGCCGGACTCCTGAAAGGTACCCCTCACGTGGCCTGTTGGCCGTGGGAACCGATCGCTAGGCTGACCCGCGGACGACGGAATCGGGAGGAGCACGGACGTGGCCGAGAGCACCATCCAGCAGCAGCCGCTCACCGGCTGGGACAAGCCGGAGCTGGACCTGAGCAACGCCCAGTGGCAGTCGAGCAGCCGAGGCCTGGGGGATGTCCAGATCGCCTTTGTCGAGGGCTTCATCGCCATGCGCAACAGCGGCCGCCCGGAGAGCCCGTCGCTGATCTTCACCCCGGCGGAGTGGGGCGCCTTCGTCTCCGGCGCCCGGGAAGGGGAGTTCGACCTCACCTGACCACGCCCACGGCGTGATTTCCCGGAATTTCCGGACACGCGACCCGGTACGCCGGGCTGGAGCACCGGCCTGAGCGAGGCTGGCCCCAGGAAGGTCGCACCCCGGAGGTGAGGAACCATGAGCGCTCTGCCGGTCATCGCGGCGGTCGACGGCTCGGACGACAGCCTGCGCGCCCTCGACTGGGCGCTGGACGCGGCTCGCGGGCGCGGGGCGCCCCTGAGGGTGGTGCACGTCCGCCAGTACGCCCTGTGGGCCCAGGTGGGCGAGGTCGCCGCGCTGCCCGCCCCGGCCGACGACCCGATCCTCGCCGAGGCCCGCACCCACCTGGCGGGACGCGGCGATCCGGCGGACGTGGAGTACGTCGGCCTGGAGGGCGCGCCCGGGCCGCTGCTGTCGGAACTCGGCGCCGACGCCGGGCTGCTGGTCCTCGGCTCCCGGGGCCGTGGTGGCTTCGCCAGCCTGCTGCTCGGCTCCAGCAGCCTGACCGTCGCCCGGGACGCCGAGTGCCCGGTCGTGGTGGTGCCCCGGCCCGGCCGCGAGGTCCCCGACGCCCCGCCAGAGGCGCCGGGCCCCCGGGTCGTCGTCGGCCTCAACACCGACAGCCCCGACGACGCCCTGCTCGACTTCGCCTTCACCGAGGCCGCGCTGCGCGACGCCCGCCTCCAGGTGGTCGCCGCCTACCCGTGGCCCGTCCAGATCTGGGCGGGCGCCCCCGGCGAACTCGTCCCCACCGGCATCGACCAGGACGCCCTCGAGAACGAGACCCGCACCCTCACCGAGGGCTTCCTCGCCCCCCACCGCGAACGCCACCCCGGCGTACGGGTTGACCCGGCCCCGGCCCCCGATGACGCCGCCGGACAACTGGTCTCCGCCTCCCAGAACGCCGAACTCCTCGTCGTGGGCCGCCACCGCCGCCGCCTGCTGGTTCCCACCCGCATGATGGGCAGCGTCACCCACGCCGCCCTCCTGCACGCGGCGTGCCCCGTGGCGGTGATCCCGCCGTCGCCGCCGCACGACTGACAGGTCCGCGCGACCCGCCGCGGGCCGTCGATCAAGTTCCGCCCGCACGACGCCATGTGCCGTCGGCCACGTACCATGGCGGCATGTCGTTCCTCCGCCGCCGCAGCGCAACGCCCGCCGGGCCCGACTTCGACGTACTGGCCATGGACCCGGGGGACTGGCCCGGGAATCTCGGTGCCGGGCTGCTGCCCGCGCCCGACGGCAGCTGTCAGGGCGTCTTCCTGCGGTACGACCTGTTCGGCGGCCGTGGGCCCGCGATGATCATCGGGAATCTGCCGGAGGGCTCCCCGGCCCGTGAGGTCGCCGAGGACGAGGTGCCCTTCGAGGTCGCCCAGCTGCTGATCGCGCTGGAGAACGACGAGGAGGTGACCGTCGTCGGCAGCGAGGACGTGCCGGTGATGCAGGGGGACAACCTGCTGATCGTGCGCCGCGTCAAGCTCTCCGAGAGCCGGATCTCCTGCGTCCAGTTCGACCGCAGCGACAACGTCCAGGTCACCATCGCCGCCTGGGACCGCCCCATCACGGACGACCTCTACGCCCTGCTGAAGCCGCTCCCCGCGGAGCTGTTCCAGCAGGGCTGAGGCCCCGGCCGCTACGACCCCGACGGCACCGCCGTCACGTCCGCCGCCCGCACGAACGCCACCCGGTGGCCGTACTGGATCTCGTAGTACTGGTCGGTACCCCGCACCACCCGGTGCCCGGCGGTGTCGAAGGTGACCGCGTAGTAGTACTCGCCGGGCATCTTGTCCCCGACCACGTACCGCTGGCCCGCGGGCAGCTCGTACGGCAGCGGGGACACCGCCTGCGCGGGCACCCCCGCCGGGTACGCGCCCGCCTCGGGGTAGGCACGGCCGTACACCGGGACGCTCGCCCGGCCCGCCCTGGGCGTCACGACCAGGCCCTTCGCGGGCACCGCCACCGGCTGCGCGGCCGGGCTGTGGAACCAGGCCTTCTGCCCGAGGTACCAGATCGCCGTCCAGTCACCGCTGCGGCCCGCGACGGCGTACTGCTGACCGGTGGAGACCCGCGAGCCGATGTCGTTGACGCCGGTCGTGGAGCCCGAGCCGTCCGGGCGCAGGCCGATGTCCTTGATCAGCGGGTACTCCGTGCCGGGCCCGGAGTACAGGCGTACGGCGCTCGAACCGTGCACCGCGCACGGCTCGCCCCGGCTCGCGCAGCCGGTGAACTCCGGGCGGTTCGCGGCGTACTCCGGCAGGATCGTCACCAGGCCGCCGGAGCGGCCCGCGGTGGCCTCGAAGGGGCGGCCGAGCAGCTCGAAGTAGTGCCGCCAGTCCCAGTACGGGCCCGGGTCGGTGTGCATCCCGGGGACCGTCCCGGAGGTCGGTCCCGGCACCGTGTCGTGGCCGAGGATGTGCTGCCGGTCCAGCGGGATGTCGTACTTCTTCGCCAGGTACCGCACCAGCCGCGCCGATGACCGGTACATCGCCTCCGTGTACCAGGCGTCCGGCGACGCGAGGAAGCCCTCGTGCTCCAGGCCGATCGACTTGGCGTTGACGTACCAGTTCCCCGCGTGCCAGGCCACGTCCTTCGCCTTCACGTGCTGGGCGATGTGGCCGTCCGTGGAGCGCAGCGAGTACTGCCAGGACACGTACGTGGGGTCCTGCACCAGGTTCAGGACGCCCTCCCAGGCGCCCTCCGTGTCATGGACGACGATGAACTCGATGTCCTGGGACGCGGGACGGTTCCCCCGGTCGTGGTTGCCGTAGTCGCCCTCGCCGAACTGCTCGTACGGTGCCGGGATCCACTCGCAGGACACCGACGCGGGGCACTCGGTGCCCTCGGCGGCGGACGCCCGCAGGCCAAGGCTCCGCACCTGGTCGGTGTCCGGGGTGAGGCGGGGGCGCGCGGGCAGCGAGACGCGCTCGCCCGCGTCCGTGGAGCGTTCCGCGCCGCCCCGGATCACGTCGTACACGTCGTTCGCGTACGCCGCCGCCGTCGCCCCGTCCTCGGCGCCGGAGAACCGCGCCACCGCCCCGTACCAGTCCGCCGGATCAGCGCTCAGCGGCTCGCCCAGCTCCCGCTGGGCCGCGGCCAGCAGCGCCGCGCCGCCCGCCACATTGGCCGCCGGGTCGGCGCGCAGCGCCTCGGGGCCGAGCCCGGTCAGCTCGGCCGCCCGCGGCAGGGTGCGCAGCCGCGCGGGCAGCTCCACCCCGTCCAGCGACGGCTCCGCCTCGGGCAGCAGCGGCGGGCGGGCGCTGTCGCCGCGCGGGTCCTCCGTGCCCTCGCCGTGGTGCGGGGCACCGGCGAGCGCGGTACGCGTGTCGGTGAGGTGCATCGGGCCGTAGCCGCCGGTCACGCTGGGCGCCCCGGAGTGGGCGTCCCAGCGGGACTGGAGGTAGGACACCCCGAGCAGCACGCTCTGCGGCACCCGGTACTCGGCGGCGGCCTCGGCGAACGCCGACTGGAGCCCGGACGGCGGCGCCTGCGCGTCGGCGGGGGCGGCGGCCAGCAGGGGCAGCAGCAGTGCCCCGCAGACCATGGTCCGGGCGGCTCTCGACAGGGGCTGGGGGACGGGTCCTCGCAACGCGGTCTCCTGACAACGGTGGGGGCGATGAGCCGTGCGGGGCCGGGCGTGTCAGTGGTACCGGCTCTGCGACGATCCGTCAATCATGCCCACCGGCAGGTGATTTCCCACGTCAGCGCGGGTCGCGAGGAGTTTCGTGGCGGCGGCGCCGGGGCCTGCGGGGCGTCACTGGCGTACACCAATGACCGAGGGCGGACAGGCCCCGGAAGACGACGACGCCCGCGGCGCGCCCCTGTCCCAGGCGCACCGCGGGCTGTCATCCCCTTCAGCGAGTACCGACGGCCGCGCGTACGGCCCTACGGGCCAACTGGCAGTCGTCGTGCAGCCGCCTGAGCAACAGCCGCTGTTCCTCGCCGGACGGCGCAGCACCTGGGTGGGCCATTCCCGGTGCCGCCGGGGTCGCGTCGTGCATCGAACGCTGCACGGCCGTCTCATAGGTCCGGATCTCGCGGGTCAGTACCAGCATCAGGTTTACCAGGAAAGCGTCCCGGGAGGCAGGCCCCGCGGACTGCGCGATCTGGCTGATGTGCCTGCGGGCCACCGGCGCGTCGCCCAGCACCGACCAGAGCGTGGCCAGGTCGTACCCCGGGAGGTACCAGCCCGCGTGCTCCCAGTCCACCAGCACTGGACCGGCCGGGGAGAGCAGCACGTTGGCCAGCAGGGCGTCACCGTGGCAGAACTGGCCCGTGCCGTGGCGCCCCGCCGCCTGCGCGATGCCGTGCAGCAGCTTCTGGAGGTCGCCCAGGTCACGGTCGGTGAGCAGGCCCAGTTCGTGGTAGCGGGCGATGCGGGCCGGGTAATCCAGCGGGGCGTCGAAGGTGCCCGCCGGGGGCCGCCAGGCGTTCACCCGGCAGATCGCGCCCAGTGCCGCCCGCAGGTCGGCGCGCGGCGGCGACTCGGCCGGGTGCCGCTGGAGCGCCGCCACCCGGCCCGGCATCCGCTCGATCACCAGGGTGCAGTTGTCCGGATCCGCCGCGATCAGCCGGGGCACCCGCACGGGCGGGCGGTGCCGGACGAACGAGCGGTACGCAGCTATTTCATGCCTGATCCGCTCGGCCCAGGCGGGGGACTGGTCCAGCAAGCACTTGGCGACCGCCGTGCTGCGCCCGGTGGTGCCCACCAGGAGCACGGAGCGTCCGCTGCGGCGCAGCACCTGCACCGGGGCGAACTCCGGGCAGATCCGGTGCACCGAGGCGATCGCCGTACGCAGTTGGGCGCCCTGGGGACCGGACAGGTCGAGTCTCCCGCTGAGCGGTTGTGTGCCGGGCGCCGCGCCGTGTCGCGTCCTGCCCGCACCCAGCACGGGGGCCGCCGACCGCGCCGGGGCGAGATAGGGGCCGCCGCCCGTCAGGGGAGCCTCCCCCGTCCGCGGCGAGCCGGGGGCCGGGGGGCGCGGGCGCAGCGACCGGGGCGGTACGGACACGGAGGACGATGCTGCGTACATGGGCGATACAGATCCCTTCGTGTGCCTGCTGTGCCTGCCGTAAGTCAGGGCGTCACCCGCCCCGGTCGCCGAGGCCACCCTGGGGAGTGCCCCTCGGCGACCGGGTCGGGGTGGCGCGTTCCTACCTGACACCCGATGCCCGGTGGCACACCATCTGGCGGACCCTGGCGAACCCTGGCGAATAGTCGCCGGGCAACTCCCGCGGGGCTACTGTCAACTCCAGCCGAGAACCTGGGGGCTTGACGTGAGCGGACAACCCAACACCCGCCTTGCGGACCTGTTCGGCCTGGCCGGCTGGTCCAAGGGAGAACTGGCGAGGCTGGTCAACCGGCAGGCGGCGGCCATGGGCCACCCCCAGCTGGCGACCGACACCTCGCGGGTGCGGCGGTGGATCGACATGGGAGAGATCCCGCGTGATCCCGTGCCGCGGGTGCTGGCGGCCCTGTTCACCGAGCGTCTCGGCCGTGTCGTGACCATCGAGGACCTCGGTCTGGTACGGCACGGGCGTGCGGGGAAACGGCAGGGCGACGGGAGTGTGGAACATCCCGACGGAGTGCCGTGGGCGCCCGAGCGGACCGCCGCGGTCCTCACCGAATTCACGGGAATGGACCTCATGCTCAATCGACGCGGCTTGGTGGGCGCGGGCGCCGCGCTCGCCGCGGGATCCGCACTCAGCAGCGCCATGCACGACTGGCTGCGCACCGACCCCTCCCTGGCTGCCGACGCTCCCCGTCTCGACGATCCCCTGCACGCCGACCCCGCTGGGTTCGACCGCTACGAGGCCGCCCCCATCGGGTCGCAGGAGATCGAGGAACTGGAGCGCTCGGTCGAGGTGTTCCGTGCCTGGGACGCGGCCCGCGGCGGCGGGCTCCAGCGCAAGGCGGTCGTAGGCCAGCTCAACGAGGTGGGCGGCATGCTCGCCTACCGTCACCCCGACCATCTCCAGCGGCGCCTGTGGGGCGTCGCCGCCAACCTCGCCGTCCTCGCGGGCTGGATGTCGCACGACGTCGGCCTGGAGCCCACGGCCCAGAAGTACTTCGTGATCGCCGCCCATGCCGCGCGGGAGGGCGGCGACCGGCCCAGGGCGGGCGAGGCGCTCTCCCGCGCGGCCCGTCAGATGGTGCACCTGGGGCGGCCCGACGACGCGCTGGACCTGATGAAGCTCGCCGCGTCCGGCTCCGGCGAGGCGGTACTGCCGCGCACCCGGGCGATGTTCCACACCATCGAGGCCTGGGCGCAGGCGTCCATGGGCAAGGCGCAGGCGATGCGCCGCACCCTGGGACAGGCGGAGGACCTCTTCGTCTCCGACCGCAGGGACATCGAACCACCGGACTGGATGCAGCTGTTCGACGAGGCGGACCTGTACGGCATGCAGGCCCTGTCCTACCGCACCCTGGCGGAGTTCGAGCCCGGGGCGGCCGTGCACGCCCAGCACTACGCGGACAAGGCCCTCGCCCTGCGCAACGACGGGCGCGAGCGGTCGAAGATCTTCGACCATCTGTCCATGGCCTCCGCCTGCTTCATCGCGGACGACCCCGAACAGGCGGACCGTTACGCCCGGCTGGCCCTGATGTCGATGGGCTCGAACTCCTCCCGCCGTACCTGGGACCGGCTCCGGCAGATGTACCGGCTCACCGCGCAGTACGCCGAGTACCCGCGGATCCAGGAGCTGCGCGAGGAGATCAAACTGGCGCTGCCCAAGGCGCGGGGCAAGGGCGGCGACGGCATCCCGGTGTAGCGACAGCGGGGCAGTCGCCGGGGAGGCGACGCGTGCCCGCCCGGCCACGGTCACAGGGGGACGGTGGCGGTGGGCTTCCGTGTGTCCCTACGCGGCCACCCTGACGACGAGCACACAGGCGTCGTCCTCGCGCTCGGTGACGCCGAACTCCTCCATGACCGTCCGTACGCAGTCCTGTGCGGAGTCGGCCGCGCCGAACCGCGGGGCCAGGTCGAGGAGGCGGTCGGCCGCGGTCGCCGCGCTGTGCCCGGGCACCAGCCCGTCGGTGTGCAGCAGGAGCAGGTCGCCCACGTCGAGGGTCACCTCGGCCTGGCCGTAACCGGCTCCGGAGGTGGCGCCGAGCAGGACCCCGGCCGGTGCGCCCAGCCTGCGCCCCGTCCCGCCGCGGAACAGCAGCGGGGCGGGGTGTCCGGCCTGCGCCCACACCAGGGAGCGGGTGCCGGGCCGGTAGCGGCAGCAGACGGCGCTGCCGAGGGCGGGCTGGACGGTGGTGTCGAGGAGCTGGTTGAGCTTTTCGAGCAGCGGGCCCGGTTCGGTGCCCGCCATCGCCATGCCGCGGACGGCGCCGAGCAGCATCGCCACGCCGGAGGCGACGGCGACGCCGTGTCCGGTGAGGTCACCGACGCTCAGCAGGGTCTCGCCGTCGGGCAGTTCGAGCGCGTCGTACCAGTCGCCGCCGATCAGGGTGCTGGTGGCGGAGGGCAGGTGGCGGGCCGCCAGTTCCAGGGCCGCGGGGCCCTGGTGCGGGAGCCGCAGGGAGCCACGCCACGGCGGCAGCACGGCCTCCTGCAACTCGACCGCGAGCCGGTGCTCGGACTGCGCGCGCTGCCGCTGGGCCTGGAGCGAGTCACGGGTCTCACTCACCTCCCGCTGGCTGCGGCGCAGTTCGCTCACGTCGCGCAGCACCGCCCACATGGAGATGGTGCCGCCGTCGGAGCCGAGCACGGGTTCGCCCATCATGTGCACGGTGCGGATCTCGCCGCCGGGGCGGACGATCCGGAACTCCCCGTCGATCCGCCGGGCGTCGACGAGGCAGTCGGTGACCATGCTGGTCAGCTTCGGCCGGTCCTCGTCCAGGACCAGTGAGGGCAGCTCGTCGAGGGTGAGCGGGGCGGAGGCGGGGTCGCGGCCGAGGATCTCGTACAGCTCCCCGGACCAGTTCGCCTCGTCCGTCAACAGGTGCCACTCCGCGCTGCCGACCCGGCTGAGCAGGGAGCCGCCGCGCGGTGCCGGGACCGTCGCCCCGTCGGTCGGCGGGGGCGGGGCGGGCGGGCCGTCCCTGAGCTGGGCCAGATGCTCGTCGAGGTCGTTGAGCTGGTGCAGCGCCAGCTCGCACAGGGCACGCTGCCAGCGCTCCCGCGGGTTCGTACCGTCGCCCTGGGCGTCCCGTCGTACGGCGTCCACCTCGCCCTTGAGCCGTCGGGTCTGCGTGATCAGGGCGTCGACCGGTCCGCGTCCTGGCGGTGGGGCGGCTGGGCGGTCCGCGGAGAGATGGGACGGCATGACGCACTCCGGGGGAGGGGACGGTACGGCCAAGGCGGACGGTGGGACCGTAATGACTGTCGCACAGCCCGCGACGCCCCGTAAGGGATTTGGCAACACACGATACGGTGGTGCTTCTGGCATATGCCACAGTCTTCACGGAGCGGTCGCGGCGTAGGTGGGAAGTGCGCCGCCCGCTGGGTCAAATCGTAACCGCAGTACGGGAGTTGACGGGCCGTCGAACCCCCGGCGGTGCGCTCATTCGGGTGTTCGACGGCCCTTTGTCCTATCGGTCGTACGGGGCCGGACGCGGGGCCATCTGCACGCTGACCCGGGTCCCCGTCTCCAGCGCGCGGACCCCCGCCTCGGCGACCACGGACGCCGCGTAGCCGTCCCAGGCGTCCGGGCCGGTGGCCCGGCCCTGCCGGGTGGCGTCCACCCAGGCCTGCACCTCGCGGTCGTAGGCGTCCGCGAACCGCACGAGGTAGTCCTGCGGCACGTCCGCGCGGGCGCCGCCGTCCGCCGTGACGACCATGGAGTGCTCCTCGCCGATCCGGGCGCTGCCCGCCTCACCGACCGCCTCGCAGCGCACCTGGTAGCCGAAGCCGCAGTTGACGAAGACCTCCACGTCCACCAGGGCGCCGCCAGCCGTCTCGAACAGTACGAACTGCGGGTCGAGCAGCCCGTCCGGGGCGCCGCCGGACGGCCGGGGCCGCAGCACCGTCACCGCGGTCAGCTCCTGGCCGAGCAGCCAGCGGGCCGCGTCGATCTCGTGCGACACCGAGCTGTTCACCAGCATCGCTGAGGTGAAGCCGGGCGGCGAGGAGACGTTGCGGTGCACGCAGTGCAGCATCAGCGGACGCCCCAGACGGCCGCTGTCCAGCAGCGACTTCAACTGCCGGTACTCGGCGTCGTAGCGGCGCATGAACCCGATCTGGGCCAGCCTGCGGCCGAGCCGCGCCTCCGCCTCCACCACCCGCAGCGCCCCCGCGGAGTCCGGCACCATCGGCTTCTCGCACAGCACCGGAAGCCCCCGCCCGAAGGCCGCGAGCAGCGCCTCCTCGTGCGCCGGGCCGGGCGAGGCGATCAGTACGGCGCCGACCCCCGGCGCGTCCAGCGCGGACGCGCTCTCGGTGTGCACCGACACACCCTCGATCCCGGCCACGGCGGCCTTCGCCCGCTCCGAGTCGGGGTCGGCGACGGCGGCGACCCGTGCGCCGCTCACCACCCGGTCCAGTCGCCGTATGTGGTCGGCACCCATGTGCCCGGCACCCAGCACCGCCACGCCCAACACATCACCCACGTGCGCACTCCCTTGTCGCCGGTCGTCCCGGCACAGCGTAGGCACACCCGGGCGGGGCCCGTCAGTAGCGCAGCACCCCGGCGATGCCGTCGGCGTCGACCAGCATGCCGTCCGGTACGAAGCGCACCTCGGCGCCGGTCTCCAGGCACTGCTCGACGATCTCGTCCACGATGTCCTCGCGGGCGTCGAGGTCGCCGCTGGCCGCCGGGACCAGATGGCCGCCGTCGTCGCGCACGGTGGCGCGGTAGTTCTCCTCGACGGCGAGCAGCCGCACCCGGGCCTGGAGGGCGTTCTGCCAGACCTCGTCGAGACCGGCCGCGAACTCCTTGCGGCCACGCGCCCGGACGAGTTCCTCGGCCACCGCGTCGGCGCTGAGCCGGGCCTCCGCCTCGATCAGCGGGCGCACCGCCTTCCACACCGCCTCCGGGCTGCCGTGCGCCAGCCCGCCGTACCGCACCCGCGAGGCGTTCCGGGCGGCGACACCCGTCTCCTCCAGCAGCGACAGCGCCGCCTCCTCGCCGGTGACGTACAGCGGCCGGGGGTCCTGGCGCAACACCGCGGCCATCGCGGTGTCCGCGTCGCGCAGGAACCGCCGGGTGCCCTCGTCGCGGAAGGCGCTCGGCATGTCGCCGATGCGTTCCTGCCGCTCGGGGTCGAAGTTCGGGTCGCTCCGGACCATCGGGAAGCCGCCGGTGTGCTCCTCGGCCACCCGGTCCGTGCCGCCGTTCCACAGGGTGACCCGGTCGGGGGCGACCGACAGTACCCAGAACGGCTGCTCGGAGACCTGCGCGGAGACCAGGTTGCGGGTCAGGAAGGTGTCGGACAGCACCACACGCTCCGGCACCGTGCGGGCCAGCGACCACACCTGGTGCTCACCGGGCGCGGCGAAGATCACCAACCCGTCCTCGGTGTGGGCCAGGTCGACCTCGGCGAGCGCGCGGTCGAGGTGCTCCTCGACATCGGCGCGCCGCTCCCGGGTGACCGACGGGTCGTGCTCCAGCTGTCGTTTGGCCTCGGCCACCACATTGCGCAGCCGGACCCGGTCCTGCTGGTTGTCCGGCTCCCGCCGGTGCGTCGGCGCCAGCACGGACACCGCGGGGTAAGGGCGCGGGCGGCGCAGCTCGGCGAGGGCCGCGGGACTGAGTGCGTGCTCCATGACAGCACCATAGGTCTGATTTGTCCGGTGGGCATGCGGGGCGACGGGGCGTCAGCCGCCCGCGCCGCCCGCGCCGCCCACCCCGCTCACTCTTCGCTCTCGGTGCCGCACGAGCTGCCGTCGGCCGGGAGGGAGCCGTACAGGAGGAAGTCGTCGACCTTGCGGTGCACGCACGCGGAGGAGCCGTAGCCGGTGTGGCCCTCGCCGCGGTTGTCGAGCACCACCGCCGACGGCCCGAGCCGCTTCGCGGTCTGCTCGGTCCACCGGTACGGCGTCGCGGGGTCGCCCCGGGTGCCGACCAGCAGCATCTTCGGCGTGTCCACGTCCTTGACCTTCTCGCGGATGAAATCGGTGCCCTTGGGGCGGCCGTAGCACATCAGCACCTGGGTGAGCCGGTACCGGCCGAACACCGGTGACGCCTGCTCGTACTCGGCGCGCAGCCGCCGCAGTTCCCGGGTGATCCGCCCGGCGGTGGGGCGGTCGGGGTCGTCGGCGCAGTTCACCGCCATCAGCGCGGCCGGGAGGTTGTCGAGGGGGACGTCCTCCTCGTCGGCCAGGCCGCCGTCCTCCCGCCCCGGCCGCGGCGCCGGTCCCGGCACGGCGAAGCCGCCGGTGGCGAACGCCTCCACACCCCGGGTGTCCCCGTCCTCCACCAACTGGGCCAGGGCCCGCTGGAGCGACGGCCACAGGTCCTTGCTGTAGAGCGCCTGACTGATGGCGCCGACCAGGTCCTGGCCGGAGAACATCCCGCCGAAGACCGTCGGCACCGGGTCCTCGTCGAGCGAGCGGATCAGCCGTACGACCTCCTCGCGGCCCCTGCGCGGATCCTGGCCGAACGGGCAGGCGATGTCCTGCGCGCACCAGTCGACGAAGTCCTTCAGCGCCCGGTGCTGCCCCTCGGCGCCCGCCACGCCCTGTCGGGCGAGCGGCTCGGTGAGCGTGTCCACGCCGTCCAGCACCAACCGGCCGACCCGGTCGGGGAACTGGGCCGCGTAGACCGCGCCGAGCCGGGTTCCGTAGGAGAAGCCCAGGTAGTTCAGCTTGTCGTCGCCGAGCGCCTGGCGGATGACGTCGAGGTCCCGGGAGACGTTGACCGTGCCCATGTGCGGCAGGACGGGCCCCGAGTTCTTGGCGCACTCGGCCGCCATCCCGCGCAACTCCCGCAGCGCGGCGCCCGGATCGCGCAGCACGTCGTCGGTGTCCTCGGTGGCCTCGGCGCTCAGGAAGCCGTCGCCGCAGCTGACCGGCGAGGACCGGCCGACGCCGCGCGGGTCGAAGCCGACCACGTCGTAGCCGTCGGTCAGCTCCATGAAGTCCTTGCCGTCCGCGGCGAGCCCGGCGACGCCCGAGCCGCCGGGGCCGCCGAAGTTCAGCACCACCGAGCCGCGCCGGTCGCCGGTGGCGCGGTAGCGGGCGAGGGCCAGTGCGAGGGTCTCGGCGCCGGGCCTGGCGTAGTCGACGGGCACCGTGACCTTGCCGCACTGCAGGTCCTTCGGCGGCTGCGGACCCTTGCAGTCGGACCACTTCACCTTCTGGCGGTAGAAGCGCGACAGGTCCGGCTCGGAGTCGTCCGCCGCCACCGCTGGCAGCCCCGCTCCCAGCAGGGCGAGCGTGAGCGCCGATATGAGCGGGCCGCGCCGCGGCGCGGCCCGCGTCGAGCGATGAACAGGCATCGATCCCTCCAGGGACGCGGGCGGTGGCCCTCGATCACCATAAGCGGCCCCCGGAAGCCGCGCCTCCGGGCGGGCGGGAGCGCCGGGGCCGCGGTACCGTGCGCCGCTCGTGTCCCGTTCGGTGGCTTTTGCCGTTGGTTCGATAACCGTGCCACTCGATGGGGTGAAAGGCCGATAAGCCATAACTCGGATGGTTCGCCCGCGTTCTTACCGATGCGGGCGAGCGCCCGTGACCATGTCTGGAAGGCAGGGACCCCATGAGACGGGTTACCCGAAACGGTGTGATCGCCGTCGCCGCCGCCTCCGGCGCGATGGCCGTGACGCTACCGGCGCACGCCGACTCCGCGGCGGACGGAGCCGCCGTCGGCTCACCCGGGCTGATCTCCGGCAACACCGTCCAGCTCCCGGTGCACGTGCCGGTCAGCGTGTGCGGGAACACGGTGAACGTGGTGGGGTTGCTGAACCCCGCCGTGGGCAACGAGTGCGCCAACGTGGACGGCGAGGACGGCCCACATGGGACCGGCCGCCCGCCGGGGGCCGCCGCCCACGGCCACGGCAAGGACTCACCCGGGGTGATCTCCGGCAACGGCGTGCAACTGCCGGTCCATCTGCCGGTGAACGTCAGCGGCAACTCCGTGAGCGTGGTGGGCGTCGGCAACCCGGCGGTCGGCAACCAGTCGGTGAACACCCCCGGCACACCCGATCGCCCCGACCGCCCCGATCGCCCCGACCGTCCCGCCCGGCCGGTCCCCACCCCGACCGCGCCGCCGAAGACCCGGCCGGTGCCCGCCCCCGCCCGGCCCGCCGTCGCCCCGCCGTCCACCGACGCCACCCTCGCCGACACCGGGGCGGACGCCACCCTCCCCGCCGCCCTCGGCGCCACGGCGATGGTCCTGGGCGGGGCGGTGCTGGTACGGCGGTCCCGCCCGCGCGCACCCCGCTGACCGACGACGGACGCCGCGCCTCACCGAGGTCGGGCCGGTGAGGCGGCCGTCCGCGCGGTCAGCAGCACCATCCCGGTGTCCCCGTACTCCGGCAGGGTCGGGTCGGCGTCGATGCGGGTGACGTCGAGTTCGCCGGTGAGCGGCGCGAACACCGCCCTGACGGTTCCGGCGTCCACCGGACAGCCGGGCCAGCGCGAGGCGGGCCCGATCCGGTAGGTGGGCATGTTCTCCATGAACGCGGCGACCAGATACCCGCCCGGCACCACACACCGGGCGAACAGACGGCAGAACGCGGCGAACTCCTCGCGGTCCTCGGTGGCACCCTCGGCGACGAAGTGCATGGACGCCAGCTCGTAACCGCCCGCGGGCAGGTCCCGCACATCGGCGTGCACGACGTCGACCCGGGCCAGCGCCCGCGCCAGCGTCACGGGCACCCGTGGATCCAGCCGCCGGGCCAGCGCGTGGAACGGCAGCCAGCTGGCGTCCGGACGGTCGCGGAGCTGCCGCCGCAGATAGGCGACGTTGCCGGACCCGGCCTCGACCGCGTCGACCCGACGGCACACCGCCGAGGCGAGGACCAGCGGGTACAGGTTCGGACCGGCGCCGAACTCCACACCGCACGCGAGTCCGTCGGGTGGGAGACGGCGGTAGAACGCCGAGTGGTGCGCGATCACCGCGGCGTCCGCGGGGTGCACCTCGCGGTAGTTCTCGGCGAGATAGTCCGCGAGGGGCCAGCGGTCCCAGTCCACGTCGTCGTTGTGCGTCGTCATCGCCGTCTCAGCCCTTCGGTCAGGCGCCTTTCACCCCTTCGCCCGCCGGAAGGACGGACGCCTTCGGCCGTAGCGGGAAGCGCGCCGCCAGCCCGGTCAGCGTGGCGTTGAGCCGGTCGATGTCGGCGTCCGAGTTGAGCGCGGTGATCTGCACCCGGAAACCCACCCGGTCACGCGGCACGAGGGGATAGGGCGCCAGCGTCACATAGATGCCCTCCCGCCACAGGAACGCGGCGACCGCGTCCAGCGCCGCCGGATCGGCCAGCGGGATCTCGACGATCGGCAGCCGGTCCCGGTTGAGGGTCTCCACCCCGAGGGCGTCGAGATGGTCGAGCACCCGGACCGTCTTGCGGTAGAGGTCGGCCCGCAGGACGTCGCCCCGCCGTTCGTTGACGTCGAGCCCCGCCAGCGCCGTCGCCAGGGAGGCGGTCGGCGACGGCCCCGAGTACAGATAGGGCCCGGCGGAGATCTTCAGCCGGTTCTTCAGCGCGGTCGGCAGCGCCAGGAACGCCAGCAGCGACGAGTACGCCTTGGAGAAGCCGCTGACCAGCACGATCCCGTCGTACGACTCCCCGGTGTGCCGCACCACGCAGTTGCCGCGCGAGCCGTACGGGCAGGGCTCGCCCGGGCCCCGCTGCCCGATCACGCCGAAGCCGTGCGCGTCGTCGACGTACAGCGTCGCGCCCCGGCGTCGGCACACCGTCGCCAGCGCGGGCAGGTCGGGGATGTTGCCGCTCATGCTGTTGACGCCGTCCAGACAGACCAGCCGGGGCGCCCCGGACGGGGCCGTGGCGAGCATGGCGTCCAGGTCGCCGGGCCGCTCGGCGTGGAAGCGGCGCAGGGTGGCGCCCTGGCCGCGGGCGGCGTTGCAGCCGTCGTAGAGCGTCTTGTGCGCGGTGGCCTCGAGGAAGACCTGGCCCTGGCCCGCGAGCACCGGGATCACCGAGTTGTGGACCAGGGTGATCGTCGGCAGCAGCAGGGTGTCCTCCGCGCCGAGCAGCGCGGCGAGCCGCTCCTCTATCTCCGGGCACAGGTGCGGGCTGCCCAGCAGCCGCGACCAGCTCGGGTGGGTGCCCCAGCGGCGGACGGCGGGCTCGACGGCGGCGATGATCTCCGGGTCCCAGTCGAAGCCGAGGTAGTTGCAGGAGGCGTAGTCGATCAGCCAGTGGTCGCCGCTGCGGATGTGTCGTCCGCGCACCTCGTCCAGGACCGCGTCGCTCATCGGGCTGGTGCGCCGCAGCCGCTCCAGGTCCCGGTCGCGCTCCCGGGGCCGCACCGGCTCGGGTGGCCGCCGTTCGGCGCGCGGGACGTCGTAGCGGGTGGCCGTCGGGGTGCGGGACGGGCGGCGCAGCACGCGCTCGCTCTGCGCCACCGTCATCGGCCGCGCGAAGAGGAAGCCCTGCCCGAACCGGCATCCCATGCCCGCCAGCAGATCCCGCTGCCCGGCGTCCTCGATGCCCTCGGCGATCACCTGGAGTCCGAGCGTGTCGGCGATCCGTACGATGCCCTCGACCAGCGCCACCTGCTGGGCGTCACGCGTGAGGTCGTCGATGAACGTCTTGTCGATCTTCAGTACGTCGAGGGGGAAGTCCCGCAGATAGCGCAGCGAGGAGAAGCCGGTGCCGAAGTCGTCGACCGCGATGGTCACCCCCAGCTCCTTCAGGTCGTGCAGCACCGACTGGATCTGCGCGTCGTGGCGCAGCAGCACCGTCTCGGTCAGCTCCAGCTGGAGGGTGCCCGGCGCCAGGCCCGGGGTGCGCAGGGCCAGGTCGACCTGGTCGAGGAAGCCGGTGTCACGGAACTGGCGGGCGGAGACGTTCACGCTCACGTACGGCGGTCGGCGGTGCTCGCGCAGCCGTTGCAGCCCGGCCATGTCGTGCACGGCGTGCTGGAGCACCCAGGAACCGAGCGGGGCGATCTGCCCGGTCTCCTCGGCCAGCGAGATGAACTGCTCCGGGCTGACCGGATGGTGCGGGGCGCGCGGCCAGCGCACCAGCGCCTCGAAGCCGACGACCTCACCCGCGGTGATGTCCACGACGGGCTGGTAGCGCAGCGCGAACTCCTTCCCGGCGACCGCCCGGGCCAGCCTGCTCTGCAGGTCGTGCCGCTCGACCATCCGGGTGTGCAGCAGCGGCTGGAAGCGCCGCCACTGCCGCTTGCCCGCCGTCTTCGCCGCGTACAGCGCGAGGTCGGCGTGGCTGAGCAGCTCCTCCGCGTCGGTGCTGTCCCGGGCCGTGGCCACCCCGACGCTCGCGGAGACGGTCACCGACTCCTCGGCCAGCGCGAAGGGGCGGCTCAGCATCTGCACGACCTGTGCCGCCAGCAGTTCGGCGTCGAGGGGTTCGCGGGCGTCCTCCATCAGCACGGCGAACTCGTCGCCGCCGAGGCGGGCCGCGGTGTCCGTGCGCCGCAGCGTCTGGGACAGCCGGTTGCCGACGGCCATCAGCAGATGGTCACCGGCCGAGTGGCCCATCGTGTCGTTGACGAGCTTGAAGTCGTCCAGGTCGATGAACAGCAGGCAGGTCAGCGACGACTCGCGCCGCCCGCGCAGCAGGGCGCGCTCGATCCGCTCCAGGAGCAGGGTCCGGTTGGGCAGCCCGGTCAGCGAGTCGTGGAACGCCCGCTGGGTCAGCTCGTGTTCGAGGCGCCGCTGCTCGGTGACGTCGCGCAGGGTGACCACCAGCCCGGACACGGTCCGCTCGGCCCGGAAGTCGCTGCACCGCACCTCCACCTCCACCCGGCCGTCGCCGCGCCGCACCCACCAGTGGTCGTGGCCGGAGCGCGGCCCCTGCTCCCGCACGGCCGCGAGCTGCCGGGCGGCCCGGTCCCGGTCGCGGTGGTCGAGCAGCTCCGGCAGCTCCGCGCCGACCAGGTCGACGGTGCCGAACACGGACGCCGCGGACGGGCTGGCGTACCGGATGGTGTCGTCGTCCTCGACGATCAGGATGACGTCGGAGGTGTTGCGGACCAGGGTGCGGAAGTACGCCTCGCTCTCCCGGCGGATGACCTCCTGGCGCAGGGTCACGCGTTCCCTGGCGAGTCCGGCGTGCGAGGCGAGGATCTCCAGCGAGGGCAGGGTCTCGGCGAGGCGCCGGGCCGGACCCGCCACCAGGAGCACGCCGGGGATCTGGCCGGACGGACGGTCGGGCCGGGTCATGGGGCAGACCGCGACGGACTCCGGTTCGCCGAGTTCGGCGGCCAGGTCCGGGCCGAGCCGGGCCGGGTCGATCAGGCCGGTGGGCAGTGCGGGCAGTTCGGCGGCGCGCTCCGCGGACAGCAGCAGGGTCCGGTGGTGCACGACGGGCCCGAGCAGCCGGGCCACGGTCGACTCGCAGGCGCGGGTGACCTCCTGGTGCCGGATCGCCGCGACCAACTGGCTGGCCGCCGTCCGCAGCGCGTGCTCCCGGGTGACCGCCCTGCGGTGGGCCACGACCATGCCCGCGAGCCGCAGGATCACCAGCAGGAACAGCACGCCGGAGAACGCCGCGATCACGGCGGCGTCATGACCGGCGGTGCCGGTCAGCCCTCCATACAGCAGGATGCCGGGCGCGATGCAGGTGACCACGGCGAGCACCACGAGCCTGCGCGGGCGGGGCAGCAGCGAGTGCCGCTGCGGCGCGGAGGAGGTCAGCCGGACCATGGAGGGGTGCAGGGCGGCCAGACCCCAGGCCGTGTAGAAGACGATCCATCCGGCGTCGAGCAGGGTGCCCGCCTGCCACATGGAGTTCAGCTGGAGGATCCCGTAGGCGATGTCGAAGCCGAGCAGCGTGGCCGTGCCGACCACCAGCAACTGCACCGAGCGGATCGGTCCGGGCGCCCCGCTCGGCGTCAGCAGCCGGGCCAGCAGCGCCAGCACCAGGACGTCACCGAGCGGATAGGCGATGCTGATGGCGCGCTGCTCCCAGGTCAGCCCCTCGACCACCGACAGCGGCTGCACCAGGTACAGCCACACCGGCAGGGCCAGCCCCGCGGTGACGATCGCCGCGTCCAGCAGCCCGGGCAGGTCGTGGCCCGACCAGCGGTAGCGCACGAGTCCGTACAGCCCGACCGCGAACAGCGGGTAGGTGGCGAGGTAGCAGGCGTCCGCGAGGGAGGGGAAGGGGTTGGCGGCGCCGAAGTACTCCTCCAGGACGTTGTAGTACGTGTCGCCCGTGACGAAGGTCAGCAGCCCGGCGGCCAGCACCCACCAGGGCCAGGCGTGCGCCGGGCGGTGCAGCCGCGCTCCGGCGAGCACGGCGGCGGCGCCCGCGAGCCCGATGACCGCCCACACGGGGGTCCGGGCCGCGGGGACCGTCATGTAGACGGCGGTGGCGGCCGCGACCAGCGCGAGGTACGAGGCCATCAACCGCTGTGCCGACAGCACAGGCAAGTGCCTCCTCACGTGGGAGGAGACCGGGCTGTCCACCTGGTCCGGGGTCCTCTCGATCGTAGGCACCCCGCGTCGGCGACTGCATCTCGGCCGGAGGGAAAAGGCGTTGCCGCGGCGGTGGGACGGGTGCTGGGGTGACCCCATGAACGACACCACCGCGGCCGTACTGGCCCGCTACGACCGTGACATGCGCGAGGGCGCCCTGCCCGACGGCCCGGGCGCCCGGATCGAGCGGTCCGGCGGGGTGGTCCGGCAGGTGGCCCCCGCGCACGGCTGGAACGGCGTGCTGTGGTCCGGCCTGGACGCGGCGGCCACCGACGAGGACGTGGACGCGGTGATCGCCGGACAGATCGAGCACTACGCCGCGCTCGGGCACGGCTTCGAGTGGAAGCTCTACGGCCATGATCTTCCGGCCGGTCTGGGGCGGCGGCTGCTCGCCGCGGGGTTTTCGCCCGAGCCCGCGGAGACGCTGCTGGTCGCCGAGACCGCCGAGGTCCCGCTGGACGTCGAGCCGCCCGCGGGCGTCCGTGTCCGGGAAGTCCGCGACGCGGCGGGCGTCGAACTGCTCACGCGGGTGCACGAGGCGGCCTTCGGCACGGACGGCACCCAGCTGAGGCGGCGGCTGCTCGACCGGCTCGCCGCAGAACCGGACTCCCTGGTCGCGGTGGTGGCCGTCGCCGGGGACGTCCCGGTCAGCTCGGCCCGGATGGAACTCGCGCCGGGCACCCGGTTCGCCGGACTGTGGGGCGGCGGCACGGTCGAGGGCTGGCGGGGCCGTGGCCTCTACCGTGCGCTGGTGGGCTACCGCGCCCGGCTCGCGGCCGAGCGCGGCTACCCCTATCTCCAGGTCGACGCCACCGACCAGAGCCGCCCCATCCTGGAGCGCCTCGGTTTCGTGCCGCTCACGACGACCACGCCGTACGTGTACGAGCGGTGACCGTCAGCGGCGTGCCTTCGAGCGGTCCAGGGCGACCACGCCGAGTGCGGCGAGGCCGATCTGGATGAGCCATTCGACCCAGTCGACGCCCTCCGTGTCGCCCACGTCGAGGGCGCCCGCGAGCGCCGAGCCGATGAGCGCCGCGACGATGCCGACGGCGATGGTCCACAGGACCCCTATGCGCTGGCGTCCCGGGACCACGAGCCGTCCCAGGACACCGATGACGATGCCGATAACAATGGCACTGATGATTCCCGAGATCTCCATTTCCGTCCCTCTTTGTCAAGGCCTTCCCTGACAAGGCGTGTGCCCGCTGAACGCCGAGACAGTCGGACGGGGACCGCTCGGCTCGTGAACGCGCGCCGCCAGCGTGCGGTCGAGCGTGCGAAGTGGCCGCTCCGTGCGGGTCGTCGCGGACCGGCCACTCCCCTTCCCTCCGGCTCCGGTCGGGCCGTCGCTACCGCCTCGGGGTGCTCTTCGCCGCCGTACCCGCGCACATCAGGCCCAGGACCACGGCGAGCGCGCCGATGATGATGTTGTTCCATACGACACCGGCGTCCGGGCTCTCCCCGACGATCCACGACGAGACGATCATCCAGACGCCGATGGCGCAGATCGCCCAGCTCAGGCCGTACATGCGTTCCGGGGTGGTGGTGAACCCGAGGGCCAGCAGGCCGATCGCGATGCCCATGATCAGGTTGTGGGGCACCAGTGCGGGCTGGC
The DNA here is from genome assembly GCF_042796855.1 of Streptomyces sp. NPDC057877. NCBI lineage: Bacteria > Bacillati > Actinomycetota > Actinomycetes > Kitasatosporales > Streptomycetaceae > Streptomyces > Streptomyces sp. NPDC057877. The sequence continues at coordinate 77,001 of NZ_JBHVMS010000001.1, read as the reverse complement.
TGGTGGTGAAGTGGACGATCCACGGGGACACGGCGCAGTACAGACCGAGCAGGAACACCGGTCCGTCCACGAGTGCCACGTCGCGACCGCCGAGGACACGGGCGTACCGGGCCCGCATCTCGGACGCGTCGGGGTGAGTGGTGAGGTCACCTCTGGTGGGCGAGACGTTGGCCATGACTCGTCTCCTTTGACTAGCAGGCCGACCGCGTCTGGTGCGGTGTGCGGCGCGTGCCGCGCAGGTTTATTTTGCGCTTATTTCGCCCTTATGTGTAGAGGTCAGGTCAGTGCGTAGGGGTCAGGTCGACATGGTCGCGAGGGCGGGGAACCCCGGGAAGCGCCGACTCTCCCCGGGGTCGCTCCGCGCCCGCCTCGAAGGACTGCCGCAGCCGGACCAGTCCCCGGCGCGCGTGACTCTTGACCGTGCCCAGCGGCCAGCCCGTGCGCTCCGCGATCTGGGTCTGCGTGAGGTCCTCGAAGTAGGCCAGCCGCAGCACCCGCCGCTGCGGCGTCGGCAGCCGGTCCAGCTCCCGCCGGATCACGAGGCGGTCCAGGACGTCCTCGGGCCGCTGCGCCGGGGCGTCGGTGATCAGCAGGGCCGGGGCCGCCGAGGCGAGCAGGTCGAGGCGGCGGGTCCGGGCGGCCAGGGCGTCGGCGATCCGGCGCCGGGTGATCCCGACGATCCACCCGGCGACCGGACCGCGCTCGGGCCGGTAGGTGTGCCGTCCCCGCCAGACACCGAGAAACACCTGCTGGGTGACGTCCTCCGCCTCCCCGGCGTCGCCCAGGGAGCGCCGGGCGAGCGCCTGCACCAGTGGTGACCAGCGCCGGTAGAGGGCGGCCAGGCAGGCCTCGTCGCCCGCGACCAGACCCCGCGCCAGCCGGTCCTCGTCACCCGCGACCAGACCCCGCGCCGGCGGTCTCCCGGCGGCCCGCCCGGCCTCCTCGCCGACGGCTCGCCCCGGCTGCCGGGCGGCCGTGCTGCCGGGCGGGACGGTGCTCGTGCGCGGGCTCATGACGACTGCTCCTCACCTCGGGCGCGGCCGGGGCGATCCCCGGTGCCGTCATCGTCCGGGCGCTGACGTCAGGTCCTCAACTCGCGTCGATTCTGCGTCGTATCGACCTCTATAGTCGGCGCATGGCCGAGCCCACGCAGGAGTCCGCAGGCGGTCTGACCACCGGCGCGGTGGCCCGCCGCCTCGGCGTCGCACCCACCACGCTGCGGTCCTGGGACCGCCGGTACGGCATCGGTCCCGCGGTCCGCGCCGACGGCAGGCACCGGCGCTGGACGCCCCGGGACGTGGCGGTGCTGGAGACGATGTGCAGGCTGACCGCCGCGGGCATGCCGCCCGCCGAGGCGGCCCGGACGGCCAGGGAGGGCACCGGCGAGGCCGTGCCGTCCACCGCCGCACCGGCGCGCGCGGCGGGCACCGGGCGCTCCCACGCGGCGGGCACCCTGCCCCTCGGCGACGTCCGTCAGGAGTGCCGGGGCCTCGCCCGCGCCGCCGTGCGGCTGGACGCCCCGGCCGTCGAGGACCTGCTGGCGGCGGCGGTGGCGGAGCACGGACTGACCGTGGCCTGGCAGGAGGTGATGGTGCCGACCCTGCACGCCGTGGGACGCAAGTGGGCGTCCTCCGGCGACCGTTACGTGGAGGTCGAGCACCTGCTGTCCTGGCATGTGTCGACCGTCCTGCGGCGGCACACCCCGGCCTCCGCCGCCCCGGTCGCCGGGCCGGTGGTGCTGGCCTGCGTCCCCGGCGAACAGCACACCCTTCCGCTGGAGGCCCTCAACGCGGGCCTCGGTCAACTCGGCGTGCCCACCCGGATGTTCGGCGCCGCGGTGCCCGTGGAGGCGCTCACCGCGGCGGTGCGGCGGCTGGGCCCGGCGGCCGTGGTGCTCTGGGCGCAGGCCCGCTCCAGCGCGAGCGTTCCGCTGGCCCGGCACATCGCCGCGGCCCAGTGGGGCGTCAAGGGCGCCCGCCGACAGCCGGTGGTGGTGCTGGCCGGGCCCGGCTGGGCCGGGCGGTCCACGCCCGGGATGCCACGGCCGACGAGTCTGCGGGAGGCGCTCGACACCCTGGCCGGGGCGTTCGGCGCCGACCGGCCCTGATCAGTCCCGGCCGCGGGCGCGGCGGAAGCGGTCGAGCCCCTCGGACAGGTCGATGATCGGGTCCGGGTAGTCGATCGCGGCGCGGTCAAGACCGCGCAGCTTCCACGGTTCGTGCACTGCGGCCCCCGCCAGCTCCCCGAGTTCGGGCACCCAGCGCCGCACGTACGCGCCGTCGGGGTCGTACCGTTTGCCCTGGGTGACCGGGTTCAGGACCCGGTTGGGCCGGGTGTCGGTGCCGGTTCCGGCCGTCCACTGCCAGTTGAGCTGGTTGTTGCAGAGGTCGCCGTCCACCAGCAGGTCGAGGAAGTGCCGGGCGCCGACCCGCCAGTCGACGTACAGGGTCTTGGTGAGGAAGCTCGCGGTCAGCAGCCGTCCGCGGTTGTGCATCCAGCCCTCGTGCGCCAGTTGGCGCATCGCCGCGTCGACGATCGGGTAGCCGGTACGGCCCTCGCGCCAGGCCGCGATGTCGTCGCGCGCCGAGCGCTCGGAGCGCCAGCGGTCGTGCCGGGTGCGGTAGTCGGCCCCGGCCGCGTCCGGCCGGGCCGCCAGCACCTGGCGGTGGAAGTCGCGCCAGGCCAGCTGCCGTACGAACGCCTCCGCGCCCGAGCCGCCCGCCCGGCGGGCCCGGTGGACGAGTTCGACGGGGGAGAGGGTGCCGAAGTGCAGGTGCGGGGAGAGCCGGGAGGTGGCGTCGCCGGACAGGTCGTCGTGGCGGTCCTCGTAGTCCCGGACACCGGAGCGCAGCCAGGCCGTCAGCCGCTTGCGCCCCTCCGTCTCGCCTCCGGCGGGCAGCGCGGGGGAGAGGCCGGAGAGCTGCTCGCGGGACGGCAGCCGCTCGGAGCGGACGTGCTCGGGAACGCGGACCACGCGGGGCGCGCCGAACGTGCCGCGCGGTCGCCGCTCCGCCCAGCGGCGGAAGTACGGCGTGAAGACCGCGAAGTGGTCGGAGGCCGCCGGGGTCAGCTCCCCGGGCGGCACCACCGTGGTCACCGTGTCGTGGACGAGCAGCCGCCGCCCCTCCGCCTCCAGCGCCCGCCGCAGCCGCGCCTCGCGCAACTGCGCGTACCCGCTGACGTCGGCGGCCAGGTGCACCTCGTCGGCGTCCGCCTCGACGACCACCCGGCACACCTCCTCCACCACGTCGCCCGAGCGCACCACGAGGCGCCCGCCGCGCTCGCGCAGCCCCGCGTCGAGATCGGCCAGGCAGTCGGCGAGGAACGCCAGCCGGTTGGGCGCGGCGAACCCGGCCCCGGCCACCGACCGGTCGCGCACGAACAGCGGCACCACCTCGCGGGAGCCGTCGAGGGCGGCCCGCAGCGGCGGATGGTCGTGCAGCCGCAGGTCGGCGGTGAACAGGACGACGGCGACGTTCATGAGGTGCGCTCCGTGGCGGGGACGGACGGGGCCCGGTCGGCGGCTGCCGCGCGGGCGATGTTGCGGGCCATGCCGCCGAACACCAGGGCGTGGAAGGGGGACACGCCCCACCAGTAGGCGTGGCCGAGCAGCCCGCGCGGATGGAACAGTGCCCGCTGCCGGTACCGGGTGCGGCCGTCGCCGTCCCGCTCGGCGTACATCTCCAGCCAGGCCAGGCCCGGCAGCCGCATCTCCGCCCGCAGCCGCAGCAGGCGGCCCGGCTCGATCTCCTCCACCCGCCAGAAGTCCAGGGAGTCGCCCACCCGCAGCCGGTGCGCGTCCCGGCGGCCCCGGCGCAGCCCGACCCCGCCGACCAGCCGGTCCAGCCAGCCGCGTGCCGCCCAGGCGAGCGGGAAGGAGTACCAGCCGTTCTCCCCGCCGATGCCCTCGATGACCCGCCACAGCGCCTCCGGTGTGGCGGGTACGAGCATCTCGCGCCGGTCGGTGTAGAGGCTGCCGCCCGCCCAGTCCGGGTCGGTGGGCAGCGGGTCGCTGGGGGCGCCGGGGACGGCCGCGTTGGACCAGCGGGTGGTGACCTGGGCGTCGCGCACCCGTTGCAGGGCGAGCCGGACGGCCTCGTCGAACCCGAGGGGGTGTCCGGGCGGGTCCGGAACGTACCGTGCGATGTCGTGTTCGCGGCAGACCACCTCGTGCCGCAGTGACTCGGCCAGCGGCCGGGCGATGGACGCGGGCACCGGGGTCACCAGGCCCACCCAGTGGCTGGACAGTCCGGGCGTGAGCACCGGCACCGGCACGACGAACCGGCGCCCCAGTCCGGCGATGCGCGCGTAGCGGACCATCATGTCCCGGTACGTCAGCACCTCCGGACCGCCGAGGTCGAAGGCCCGGCTGACCTCCCGGGGCATCTCCGCGCTGCCGACGAGGGCGCGCAGCACGTCCCGTACGGCGACCGGCTGGATGCGGGTGTGCACCCAGCTCGGGGTGACCATCACCGGCAGCCGCTCGGTGAGGTAGCGCAGCATCTCGAAGGAGGCGGAGCCGGAGCCGAGGATGACCGCCGCCCGCAGCACGGTCGTGGGGACACCGGAGTCCAGCAGGATGTGGCCGACCTCGGCCCGGGAGCGCAGGTGCGGAGACAGCTCCGTCTCCGGGATCCCGGCCGGGGTCAGACCGCCCAGGTAGACGACGCGGCGGACGCCCGCCGCCCGTGCCGCCGCCGCGAAGATCCGCGCCGCCCGCCGGTCGGTGTCCTCGAAGCCCTTGCCCGTGCCCAGCGCGTGCACCAGGTAGTACGCCACGTCGACGTCCCGCATGGCGGCGGCGACGGACGCCTCGTCGGTGACGTCGCCGCGCACCACCTCCACCTCGCCCGCCCAGGGGTGGTCGCGCAGCTTGCCGGGGGAGCGCGCCAGACAGCGCACCCGGTGCCCGGCCGCGAGCAGCTCCGGCACCAGTCTGCCGCCGATGTACCCGGTGGCACCGGTCACCAGCGAGCGTGGGCCCGCTTCCCTGTCGTCGGCGTTCATCCGCTGTCGGTCCTTTCGTGCGTGTCCCTCTGGGATCACTTCCACGCGGGGTGCGCTGCCGGATGCGTGCCCGCCCACGGTTCCCCCGCCGCACTTCTATAGGCTGATCGCGTGGCCACAGCAGACGACCGGGAACGGCACTCCCCGGGCGGGGAGCCCGGCGCGGACCCGGCGACCGACCTCCAGTCCTTCGCCGTCCACCTGCGGCGGCTCAACGGTGAGATCAACCGTCTGGTGCAGGACTTCGCGGGCGACCACGGGCTGCACGCCACCGACGTCCACGCGCTCGCCGCGATCCTGGACGCCGACGGCCCCATGACCCCGGGCCGGTTGCGCGAGCACCTGGGGCTGACCTCGGGCGCGGTCACGGCCTGCGTGGACCGGCTCGAACGCGCGGGCCACATCCGCCGGGTCCGCGAGAGCGCCGACCGCAGGGTGGTCCACCTGTACTACGACACCGACGCCCGCCCGGCCGCCCGGACGTACTTCCGGCCGCTGGCCACGGCGACCCGGGCGGCCACCGGCCGGTTCACGGGCGACGAACTGGCCGTGGTCCTGCGCTTCCTGGCCGCCCTGAACGAGGAACTGGCCACGGTCAGGCCGCACGACCGCTGAGCAACCCGCGTATCCGGTCCCCTCCGGCCGCATCCGGGGACCGGTCGCGGGCGGAACCCCCCGTGTGCCCTACGATCACCTCGGCCGAAAGATATCTCGATGATTGAGATTCTTTTCCATTGAGGTATCTGTCGTCGACGTGCCCTGCCCGACCCGGAACCGGAGAACCATGACCCCCAGCCCCCGACGCGCCCGCCTGCTCGTCCCCTTGCTGCTGCTCGCCGTCTGGCTCGGGATCGGCGGAGCCCTCGGCCCCTTCGCCGGACGGCTCGGCGAGGTCGCCACCAACGACCAGGCCGCGTTCCTGCCGCGCAGCGCCGAGTCCACCGAGGTCATCGACCAGCAGAAGGCCTTCCGGCAGGACGAGACGCTGCCCGCGATCGTCGTCTGGACCGACCGGTCCGGAGCGGACATCGAGGACCGCCGCACCGCCGCCAGCCAGGCGCTCGCCCAGCTCACCGGCGCCCCGGGCGTCGTCGGAGGGGTGTCCCCGGCACTGCCCTCCGACGACGGCGAGGCCCTCCAGGGCGTCGTCCAGCTCAGTCCCGGCCTCGGCGACGCGCTTCCCGACGCCCTCGACCGGATCCGCACCGCCGCGGAGGGCGTCCCCGGCACCACGGTCCAGCTCGCCGGACCGGCCGCCAGCCAGGCCGACCTGTCCGAGGCGTTCGCCGGGATCGACGGCCTGCTGCTCGCCGTCGCCCTGGTGACCGTCCTCGCCATCCTGCTGCTCGTCTACCGCAGTGTGCTGCTCCCGCTGGTGATCATCCTGGGCGCGGTCTTCGCCCTCGCCCTCGCCTGCGCGATCGCGTACGTCCTCGCCGACCACGACCTGGTGCGCGTCGACGGACAGGTCCAGGGCATCCTCTCCATCCTGGTGATCGGCGCCGCCACCGACTACGCGCTGCTGCTCACCGCCCGGCACCGGGAGGAACTGGCCGCCCGCGCCGACCGGTTCGCCGCGGTCGGCGCGGCGCTGCGGCGGTCCTGGGGCGCGATCGTGGCCAGCGCCGCGACCGTCGCCCTCGGCCTGCTCGCCCTGTTGCTCAGCGACCTGACGAACAACCGGGCGCTCGGACCCGTCGGCGCGCTCGGCATCGCCTGCGCGGTCCTGAGCACCCTCACCTTCCTGCCCGCCGTACTGGTCCTCCTCGACCGCGCCGCCTACTGGCCCGGCAAGCCGCGGCCGGACGACGGCGGTCGGGGCGCGGGCGCCGGGGTGTGGCGGCGGATCGCCGACCTGGTCGACCGGGCGCCGCGCCGGGTCTGGGCGGTGGCCCTGGCCGGACTGCTGGCCTGCGCCGCCTTCGCCCCCACCCTCACCTCCAAGGGCGTGCCCCTGGACGAGATCTTCGTCAACGACGCCCCTTCGGTCGCCGCGCAGAACACCCTCGGGCGGCACTTCCCCGGCGGCTCCGGCAACCCCGCCGTCGTCCTCGCCGATGCCGACCGGCTCACCGAGGTCGTCGACGCCGCCCGCGCCACCGAGGGCGTCGCCTCCGCGGCGGCCGTCGGCGAGAGCGGCCGTCCCGGCGGCGCGCCGCTGGTCGTCGACGGGCGGGTCCGCGTCGACGTCACCCTGGGGGACGCCGCCGACAGCGACGCTGCCAAGGACACCGTCGCCCGGCTGCGGACCGCCGTCCACGCGATACCGGACGCGGACGCCCTCGTGGGCGGCTACACGGCGCAGCAGTACGACACCCTGCGCACCGCCGAACGGGACCGCGCCCTCATCGTGCCGGTCGTCCTCGCGGTCATTCTCGCCGTACTGGTCCTGCTGCTGCGCTCCCTGCTGATGCCGGTGCTGCTGGTGGCGACCGTGGCGCTGAACTTCTTCGCCACCCTCGGCGTCTCGGCGCTCGTCTTCGAGCATGTCTTCGGCTTCACCGGCACCGATCCGTCCGTGCCCCTGTACGGCTTTGTCTTCCTCGTGGCGCTCGGCGTGGACTACAACATCTTCCTCATGTCCCGGGTCCGCGAGGAGTCGCTCCGCCTCGGGGTGCGCCGGGGTGTGCTGCGCGGCCTCACGGCGACCGGCGGGGTGATCACCTCCGCCGGGGTGGTGCTCGCCGCGACGTTCGCCGCGCTCGGGGTGATCCCGCTGGCCTTCCTCGTGCAGGTCGCCTTCATCGTCGCCTTCGGCGTCCTGCTGGACACCCTCGTCGTCCGGTCGCTGCTGGTGCCCGCGCTGGTGCGGGACATCGGGCCGTTCTCCTGGTGGCCGGGGCGGCTCAGCCGCGAGTCGGGGCAGAACACGCCCACTTGACATGACCGCGGTCATCCAGGGCAGGCGCAGAGAAGGGACAAGTCGACGATCCGGAGGTGTCTGCCGCCATGGGCGCGAAGGTGCTGGAACGGTTTCCCGCGGGGTCTCCGCGCGGATCGTGGCCCGCGGAGGAGTACGCGGCGCGACGGCGCGCGGAGGGCGACGCCGACGCGACCGTCGTGATGGACCTGGAGTCGGACTCCTTCCTCGTCCTCGTCCCCACGCGGGACGAGACCTGAGCGGACGGCGCCCCGGCGGCACCCGGCCCGGTCCCCGACCGGCGCGGCGCCCGTTCCCGGCCTTGGGCTGGGCGCCGTCCGCACCCGGCCCGTTGCCGGTCACGCGCTGAGCGCCGTCCGTACCGGCCCGTTTCTAATGATGCGCTGGCCGCCGTCCGCTCCGGCCCGCTCAGGGTCGTAGGCCGAGTGCCGTCCGCTCCGGCCCGCTCAGGGCCATAGGCCAAGTGCCGCCCGCACCCGGCCCGTTCCCGGTCACACGCTGAGTGCCGCCCGTACGGACTGCTCCGCGTCCCGGCCGCCCGCTCCCGACGAGGTGACCCGTCCGGCCTCCAGGACGCAGTACCGCTGGGCGGCGCGCATCGCGAAGCCCACGTGTTGTTCGACGAGGAGCACCGAGAGGCCGCCGCGGGCGGCGAGGGCGAGGATCGTCCGCTCGATCTCGGCGACCACCGATGGCTGGATGCCCTCGGTCGGCTCGTCCAGCAGCAGCACCCGGGGTTCCGTCACCAGCGCGCGGGCGATGGCCAGTTGCTGACGCTGGCCGCCGGAGAGCAGCCCGGCGCGGCGGGCGGACAGGGTGCGCAGCGCCGGGAAGAGGTCCAGCGCCTCGTCGACCGCCGCCCGGCCGCGCCGCCGCCCGTCCGCCACCAGCCGGAGGTTCTCCGCGGTCGTCAGGTGCGGGAAGGACTGCTGGCCCTGCGGCACGTACGCCATCCCGCGCGCCACCCGCTCGTGCGGGCGCCGCCGGGTGATGTCCTCGCCGTCGAGCAGGACCCGGCCGCCGACCGGGGTGAGCAGCCCCATGGCGGCGCGCAGCAGCGTGCTCTTGCCCGCACCGTTGTGGCCGAGCACCGCGGCCACCCCGTCCGCGGGCACCTCGACGGACACCCCGTGCAGCACGGTGCTGCGGTGGTAGCCCACCCGTACGTCCTCGATCCGCAGCATCACGCCTCCCGCACGGCCACGTCGGCGGTCGCCTCGGTGGCCGTGTGCCCGAGGTACACCTCCTGCACCCTCGGGTCGGCCTGCACCTCGGCCACCGTGCCCTCGCTGAGCACCGCGCCCGCGTGCAGCACGCTGACGCTGTGCGCGAAGGAGCGCATGAAGTCCATGTCGTGCTCGATCACGACCACGGTGCGCTCGGCGCTGATCCGCCGGAGCAGTTCCCCGGTCGCCTCGCGCTCGTCGTGGCTCATCCCGGCGACCGGCTCGTCGAGCAGCAGCAGCCGTACGTCCCGCACCAGCAGCATGCCGATCTCCAGCCACTGCTTCTGCCCGTGGGCGAGGGTCCCGGCGGGTGAGTCGGCGAGTTCCGTGAGCCCCACCGTCTCCAGCGCCCGGGCCACCGGCTCGGGGACGCTCCTGCGCCGCCGCAGCATGGTCCACATGCCCCGGCCCGCGCCCGCCGCGATGTCCAGGTTCTGCAGGACCGTCAACTCCTCGAAGACGGTGGCCGTCTGGAAGGTCCGCCCGATGCCGGACCGGGCGATCCGGTGCACGCTCCGCCCGAGCACCTCCTCCCCGCCGAACCGCACCGAGCCGGTCGCCCGCACCAGTCCGGTCACCGCGTCGACGAGGGTCGTCTTCCCGGCGCCGTTCGGTCCGATGAGGAAGCGGAGGTCGCCCGGGCGCACCTCCAGGTCCACCCCGTCGACCGCGGTGAACCCGTCGAAGGCCACGCGCAGCCGCCGTATCTCCAGTCCGGGTCCGGGTCCGGGTCCGGGTCCGGTTCCGAGTCCGCTCATGCCGCCTCTCCCACCGTCACGGGCGCCGGGCTCGCGCTCCGCCGTGCCGCCCTGCGCCGCCGTACGATCCCGGCCAGCGAGGCCAGGCCGCCCGGCAGGAACGCCAGCGCCACGATGAACAGCAGCCCCTGGAAGTACGTCCACGCCGCCGGGAACTCCTCCGACAGCGCGGTCTTCGCCCACGCCACGCCGACCGCGCCGAGCACCGCCCCGACCAGGCTGGCCCGGCCGCCGACGGCCGCGCCGATGACGAACTCGATGGACGGCACGATGCCGATCATCGCGGGCGAGATGATGCCGACCGCCGGGACGAACAGCGCGCCCGCCAGGCCCGCCATCCCGGCCGCCACGACGTACGCGAGGAGTTTGACGTTGGCCGGGTCGTAGCCGAGGAACCGCACCCGCTCCTCCGAGTCGCGCACGGCGACCAGGAGTTCGCCGTACCGGCTGTGGATCAGTTGGCGGGCGAGGGCGATCAGGGCCAGCAGGGCGGCGGCGATGACGAAGTACACCATCCGCTGATTGACCGGGTCGTCGAGGTCGTAGCCGAAGAAGCCCTGGATGTCGGTGAGTCCGTTGGTGCCGCCGGTGGTGGCCTGCTGGCCGATGAGCCAGATCGCGAAGGCGGCGGCGAGCGCCTGGCTGAGGATCGCGAAGTAGGCGCCCTTGACCCGGCGCCGGAAGACGAACAGTCCGAGCAGCGCGGCGACCGCCATCGGCAGCAGCACGGTGGCCGCCAGTGCGAACACCGGGTTGGCGAACGGCCGCCACCACCAGGGCAGTTCGGTGGCGGTGCCGTACAGCTGCATGAAGTCCGGCAGATTGCCGGGGCCCGCGTCGGCGAGCTTGAGGTGCATGGCCATGGCGTAGCCGCCGAGCCCGAAGAAGACGCCCTGCCCGAGGGTGAGCAGCCCGCCGCGGCCCCAGGCCAGGCAGATGCCCACGGCGACCATGGCGGTGCACAGGTACTTGGCGAGCAGTCCGAGCCGGAAGTCGCTCAGCGCGAGCGGCGCGACGGCGAACAGCAGGACGGCGGCCCCGGCGAAACCGGACACGGCCCGCGCCCCGGAACCTCTCAGCGGGTTCATACGAGACTCCTGGTACGCAGCGTGTACAGCCCCTGGGGCCGCCACTGGAGGAACGCGACGATGGCGACCAGCACCAGCACCTTCGCCACGCTGACGGTGGTGGAGTACTCCAGGACCGACTGCAGCACGCCCAGCACGAAGGCGACGATCACCGTGCCCTTGAGCTGCCCGATCCCGCCGACCACGATCACCAGGAAGGCGTCGATGATGATGTTGGTGCCCATGGTGGGCCCGATCGGTCCGACCAGGGTGAGAGCCACCCCCGCGACCCCGGCGAGCCCCGAGCCGATGAAGAAGGCGGTGCGGTCGACGCGTGCGGTGGAGATGCCGGACACCTCGGCGAGGTCGCGGTTCTGCACCACCGCCCGGATCCGGCGGCCCAGCGGCGTCAGCCGCAGCGTCAGCGACAGCGCGAGCACCGCCGTGACGGCCAGGCCCAGGATGAACAGGCGGCTGTTGGCGACGGTGAGCGGATCGGCGCCGCCCAGCACGGTGACGTTGCCGGTGAGCCAGTCCGGCGCCCGGGTCTGCACGTTCGGCGCGCCGAAGACGTCCCGGGCGAGTTGCTGGAGCATCAGCGAAACGCCCCAGGTGACCAGCAGCGTGTCGAGCGGCCGCAGATACAGCCGTCGTATCAGCAGCCATTCCAGCAGGGCGCCCAGTGCGCCCGAGACGAGAAATGCGACGGGCAGCGCGACCAGCAGGGAAATTCCGGCGCTGGAAATGGATTTCTGGAGGACATACGTGGTGTAGGCGCCCGCCATGATGAACTCGCCGTGGGCCATGTTGATGACGTTCATCTGGCCGAAGGTGAGGGACAGGCCGAGCGCGATGAGCAGCAGGACGGCACCGATCGAGATGCCGGTGAAGGTCTGACCGAGGACCACGGTCATACGGCGGCTCCGGGGCGTCGGGAGCCGGGGACCCACGCGGCGTGGGCCCCCGGACGGCGGGCGGTCAGGACAGGCCGGAGGCCCACGGGTAGCCCTTCAGATAGGGGTCGGGCTCGATGGGCTCGCCGGAGTCCCACACCTCCTTGATCAGACCGTCGGTGCCGATCTCGCCGATGCGGGCGGTCTTGGCGATGTGCTGGGTCGCGCCGTCGACGGTGACCTCGCCCTCGGGCGCCTGGAAGGTGATGCCGTCGGAGGCCGCCTTCACCTTCTCCGCGTCGAAGGACCCCGCCTTCTCGACCATCACCTTCCACAGGTACACGGAGGTGTACGCGGCCTCCATCGGGTCGCTGGTCGGCTTGTCCTGGCCGTACTTCGCCTTGTACGCCTCGACGAACTTCTCGTTGGCCGCGCCCTCGGTGGTCTGGTAGTAGTTCCAGGCCGTCAACTGGCCCGCCAGGTACTGCGACCCGATCGACTTGACCTCCTCCTCGGCGATCGACACCGACACCACCGGCATCGCCTTCGCGGTCAGCCCGGCCGACTTGTACTCCTTGAAGAAGGCCACGTTCGAATCGCCGTTGAGGGTGTTGAAGACGGCGTCCGCCTTCGACGCCTTCACCTTGTTGGCGATGGTGCTGAACTCGGTCGAGCCCAGCGGCGCGTAGTCCTCGCCGAGCACGGTCATGCCGTTCGCCTCGGCGTACGCCTTGATGATCTTGTTGGCGGTGCGCGGGAAGACGTAGTCGCTGCCGACCAGGTAGAGCCGCTTCTTCCCCTGGTCCTTGAGGTAGTCGAGCGCCGGGACGATCTGCTGGTTGGTGGTGGCGCCGGTGTAGAAGATGTACGGCGACTGCTCCAGGCCCTCGTACTGCACCGGGTAGAACAGCAGCGACCTGTTCTTCTCGAACACGGGCTTGACCGCCTTGCGGCTGGCGGAGGTCCAGCAGCCGAAGGTGGCCGCGACCCGGTCCTCCCGGATCAGCTTCTGCGCCTTCTCGGCGAACGTCGGCCAGTCGGAGGCGCCGTCCTCGCTGATCGGCTCGATCCGCTTGCCGAGCACCCCGCCGGAGGCGTTGATCTCGTCGATCGCGAGCCTCAGTGAGTCGCGTACGGTCACCTCGCTGATCGCCATGGTGCCCGAAAGCGAGTTGAGCAGACCGACCTTGACCGTGTCTCCGCTGACGTCGGCCTTCGCGGCCCCGCCGGAGGAACCGGCCGCGTCGTCGGTCTTCGCGCCGCACGCGGTGAGCGCGACGACCGCCGCGAGCGCGGCACCGCCCGCCAGGAAGCGACGGCGGGGAAAGAGTGAACCGCTGGACAAGAGAACCCCCTCGGGTGTGCGGGAAGCAACCTCCCCAAGTGCGGTCCACAGCCTCAAGTCGCCCTGTTTCCACGGTGTTTCACGAGACTTTCCCGGAGGCAACAAAAAACGCCCCGGCAGTTCGTGAGGCGCGTTTTCCAACGCCATTCACAATTCGCCGAGGCATTCTCATTACTTTCCGTGGGAAGTATCTTGAGGGCCCGGGAGCCTGTCAAGGGCGGGCGGCGGACGGATCCAGTTCCGTGACCACGTCGAAATCGAGGCCGTCCGCGCGGGCCAGATAGATCCGCTGCCGCACATGACCGCCGCGCAGGTGCAGCAGCCCGCGCGGGCCCTCGTAGGACACCGAGTCGGCCGCCGCGCCGATCGCCGAGACGTCCAGCGTGCGGGCGCGGCCGATCAGCGCGGCCAGCAACAGCACGCCCTCGTAACAGGATTCGCCGAGACTGCCGAGCGCGGGCGCCTCGACGCCGTACCGCTCGGTGTACCGGCCGTGGAAGTCGAGGGTGTCCCGGTTGGCCAGCGAGGCGAAGAACCCGGCGGTGCTGTAGAGGTCGACGGTGGCCGAGGCGCCGCTCGCCATCAGCATGTTCTCGTCCATCAGCGTACTGAGGCGCAGACAGCGCGCGTCCAGGCCGCTGTCCGCGAACGCCCGGTTGAAGCGCACCGCGTCACTGCCGACCAGCAGCATCAGCACCGCGTCCGCGTCCGAGCGCTCGATCCGCCGCAGCACCGGCCCGAAGTCATGGGTGCCGAGCGGGAGATAGACCTCGCCGCCGACCCGCCCGCCCGACTCGCGCGCGTAGGCGTGCGCGGCCCGGGCCGTCCGCCGCGGCCACACGTAGTCGTTGCCGACCACGAACCAGCGCCGCACCCGGCGCTCGTGCGCCAGCAGCGTCATCGCGGGCCGCAGTTGGTCGCGCGGGGTCTCACTGGTCAGGAACACCCCGGCGGTGTGCTCGCCGCCCTCGTACAGGGCGGTGTAGACGTACGGCACCCGATGGGCGATCCTCGGCGCCAGCGCCTGCCGCACCGAGGAGATGTGCCAGCCCGTGACGCCCTGTACGGCACCCAGGTCCACCAGCGCCGTCACCTGGTCGGCGATCTGCCGCGGTGGCGCGCCCCCGTCGACGGGCAGCAGCCGCAACTCCCGTCCCAGCACCCCGCCCGCCCGGTTCACCTCGTCGGCGGCCAGCCGCGCGCACAGCTCACAGGTCGGCCCGAAGATCCCGGCGGGCCCCTGCATGGGGAAGACCAGGGCCACGCCGAGCACCGAGTCGTCGGCCGTGAACCAGCCGGGGGAGAGGGGGTCGTGCCGGAACATGCCGACATGATTCCGGGACCACCAGGTGAACTCCAGTCCGTCTCCCGTCCGTCTCCGATCCGTCTCCGATCCGTCTGCCGTCCGTCTGCCGTCCGTCTCCGATCCGTCTGCCGTCCGTCTGCCGTCCGTCTGCCGTCCGTCTCCTACGATGTACGCATCCCGTGACCGGCCCGACAGGCCCTCAAGGAGCGCGATGGCCACCTCGTCCGCACGCCGGACACACGACCTGATGCAGTTGCTGACGCGGGCCGAACGGCTCGCCGCGCGGCGGGTGCAGGGCGTGCTGGACGCGGAGGGCTGCTCGCCGGAGGCCTGGCGGGTGCTGGGGCTGCTCTCGGACGGGGCCGGGCACCACATGTCGGCGATCGCCGAGGCGGCCTTCCTGCCGCCACCGACGCTGACCAAGCTGGTGGACCACCTCGTCGAGCAGAACCTGGTGCACCGCCGCGTCGATCCCCTCGACCGCCGCCGCGTCCTCGCCCATCTCACCCCGCGCGGCCGGGACTACTGGCGCCGCCTCGACCGCGCGGTGCGCGCCCAGCGGCCCGCCCTCGACCCGGCCGACGAGGAACTGCTGCGCACCCTGCTGGCCCGGCTGGCGGCGGCGCTGGAAGGGGCCTCCGGGCCTGACTGAGCGGCTCCCGGGGGCCGTTGACTGGTCTACACCCTTGACTGGTACATACCAATGCGGTTGAGTGTGGCACCACCACCCCCACCACGGCCGCCCCCACGCCGCAGCCGCTCCCGTCCGGCGCGTGCGCGCAGGGCCGAGCCACGCCCCGACCCCGCCCGGGAGCGGCCGTGCTCCGCGAAGGAGTCGACCGTGCCCAGACGCCGTACCGCCGCAGTCCTCGCCGCCCTCGTCCTCGGGGCCAGCACCCCGGCGCTCCTGCCCGCCTCCAGCGCCTCCGCCGCCGCGTGCTCCAGCTATCCCGCCTGGGTGGCCGGACGGTCGTACAACGCCGGTGACATCGTCCGCTACACCGACGGCAAGGCGTACATAGCCGAGCACGCCAACCCCGGGTACGACCCCACCATCAGCACCTGGTACTGGAACCCCCACCCCTGCGACTCCGGCACCCCGGTCGGCAACTTCGTGGTGACCGAGGCGCAGTTCAACCAGATGTTCCCGAACCGGAACTCCTTCTACACCTACAGCGGCCTCACCGCCGCGCTCAGCGCCTATCCCGGCTTCGCCAACACCGGCGGCGACACGGTGAGGAAGCAGGAGGCCGCCGCCTTCCTCGCCAACGTCAGCCACGAGACCGGCGGACTGGTCCACATCGTCGAGCAGAACACCGCCAACTACCCGCACTACTGCGACTGGAGCCAGCCCTACGGCTGCCCGGCCGGACAGGCCGCCTACTACGGGCGCGGCCCGATCCAGCTCAGCTGGAACTTCAACTACAAGGCGGCGGGCGACGCGCTCGGCCTCCCGCTGCTGACCAACCCGTGGCTGGTGCAGAACGACGCCTCCGTGGCCTGGAAGACGGGCCTGTGGTACTGGAACACCCAGACCGGCCCCGGCACCATGACCCCGCACAACGCCATGGTCAACGGCGCGGGCTTCGGCCAGACCATCCGCAGCATCAACGGCTCGCTGGAGTGCGACGGCAGGAACCCGGCCCAGGTCCAGAGCCGCGTCTCCAACTACCAGCGCTTCACCCAGATCCTGGGCGTCTCGCCGGGCGGCAACCTGTACTGCTGACCGGTGACGGGAGGGGGCGTCAGACGGTCCACGCCCCCTCCTTCATCAGGAACCGCCCGCGCATCTCGGCCTCACCCCGGTAGACCTGCACCGTGCGCGGGCGCACCCGGAAGAAGGCGTACGAGGCCCCGTCACCGCGCGGGTCCCAGCCGTACTTCGCCCGCAGGGCCGCCACCGCCGCCTGCGGGACCTCCCCCGCCGGGAAGGTGTCCACCTCCCCGTCGACGAGCGCGACGTCCCGGGTGTCACCGAAGGCGACGCGTGCCCGGCCGCCGTCGCGCAGGTTGCGGCCCGTGGGGTTGGTCAGCCGTGTGGACACCCACAGCGCCCGCCCGTCCCAGGCGAACCAGAGCGCGACCATGCACGGCACCCCGGCGGCGTCCGCCGTGGCCACCCACACGTCCTGCTCCCGCTCCAGCCGCTCCAGCAGCCGCCGCTTGCGTTCCACGGGGGTGCGGGGAGTCTCGGTGATCTTCATGACCGGCACGCTAACGGCCCCGCGGACGCCGCGCCTCGGGCGGTGGGCGTAGGTCGTCGGACCGAGACCCGGGTCAGGGCTCACCCACCAGCACCGGCACGGACTGGCGCGCCGGGCGTTTTACGTATAACCTCTCGCGTCAATCACCCGTCCCGGAAGGTCGTGCAGTGGTCGTGATGAGACGACGCATCGCCCTGGTCACCCTCGTCGTCGACGACTACGACGAGGCGGTCCGCTTCTACACCGACGCCCTCGGCTTCCGCCTCGCCGAGGACGCCCCGCGCCCGGACGGCTCCCGCTGGGTCGTCGTGGAGGCGGGCCCGGCGGACGCGGCGACGGCGCTGCTGCTGGCCCGCGCCAAGGGCGACGCCCAGCGCGCCCGGGTCGGCGACCAGACCGGCGGCCGGGTCGGCTTCTTCCTGTACACCGACGACTTCGCCCGCGACCACGCCCGGATGCTCGCCGCGGGCGTGACCTTCCTGGAGGCGCCGCGACACGAGCCGTACGGCACGGTCGCCGTCTTCCAGGACCTGTACGGCAACCGCTGGGACCTCCTCCAGCCCGCCGCCCCCACCGCCTGAACCACCCGCGATCCCAGAAAGCCGGAGTACGACCGCACATGAAAGCTACGCGCGTAGAAGCCGACACCCTCCGCCGCCTCCCCAAGGCCGTCCTGCACGACCACCTCGACGGCGGCCTGCGCCCCGCCACCGTCGTGGAACTCGCGGACGCGGTCGGCCACACCCTGCCCACCACCGACCCCGACGCCCTCGCCGCCTGGTACTACGACGCCGCCAACTCCGGCGACCTGGTCCGCTACATCGCCACCTTCGAGCACACCCTCGCCGTGATGCAGACCCGCGAGGGCCTGCTGCGCACCGCCGAGGAGTACGTCCTCGACCTCGCCGCCGACGGGGTCGTCTACGGCGAGGTCCGCTACGCACCCGAGCTGATGCTGCGGGGCGGGCTGACCCTGCCCGAGGTCGTCGAGACGGTCCAGGAGGGGCTGGCCGCGGGCATGGCCAAGGCCGCCGCGGCCGGGACGCCGGTCCGGGTGGGCACCCTGCTGTGCGGGATGCGGATGTTCGACCGGGTCGGGGAGGCCGCCGATCTCGCCGTGGCCTTCCGGGACGCCGGGGTCGTCGGCTTCGACATAGCGGGCGCCGAGGACGGCTTCCCGCCCGCCGACCACCTGCCCGCCTTCGAGCGCCTGCGCCGCGAGAACGTGCCGTTCACCATCCACGCGGGCGAGGCGCACGGCCTGCCCAGCATCCACCAGGCCCTCCAGGTCTGCGGCGCCCAGCGCATCGGCCACGGTGTGCGCATCACCGACGACATCCCCGACCTCGCCGCGGGCAAGCTCGGCCGACTCGCGGGCTGGGTCCGGGACCGCCGGATCGCGCTGGAGATGTGCCCCACCTCCAACCTCCAGACCGGCGCCGCCACCTCGATCGCCGAGCACCCGATCACCGCGCTGAAGGACCTCGGCTTCCGCGTCACCCTCAACACCGACAACCGGCTGGTGTCCGGCACCACCATGACCCGCGAGATGTCGCTGCTGGTGGAGCAGGCGGGGTGGACGGTCGAGGACCTGCGCACGGTCACCGTGAACGCCCTCAAGAGCGCGTTCATCCCGTTCGACGAGCGCAACGCGCTCATCGAGGACGTCGTCCTGCCGGGCTACGCGTCCGCGCTCTGCAGCAGTCCGCGCACATAGGCGGCCTGTCCGACGTGCTGGAGATCGTCGGACAGGACGCTGACCAGCCGCACACCCAGGCTGACCGGCGGGTCCCAGCGCTCGTCGACGACGCGCTCCAGGTCCTTGGCGGTCAGCTCGCGCAGCGCGCCGAGGGTCTGCTCGTGCACGGCGTCGTGGTACCCGGTGAGCAGCTCGCCGGAGTCGACGCGCACCTTGGCGACCTTCGCCGCGCTGTGCCCGTACCCGGTGTCGTGGCGGGGCAGGTCGAGCCCGAAGGTCTTCTGCCAGTCCCGGGTCAGCCACACCTGCTCCAGGCCGAAGGCGTCGGCGATGTGGTCGTCCTGGACCCGGGTGAGGTGCCAGATCAGCCAGCTGATCGAGTTGGTGTCGGCGGCGGGCCGGGCGTTGAGGTCGTCGGGGCCGAGGCCCTCGACGGCGGCGTGGACTTCTTCCTGGATGCGGGCGTACGCCTCGATGAGGATGTCCTTGGCATGCATGGCTCCAGCCTCGCGCATCGCCGCCCGTCACGCGTCCTCGGACTCCGCCTCCAGCAGCGCCATCAGCGCCCGCGCCGCCGGGCTGGTGGCCCGCGGGGGCGGCAGCAGTGCCGCCGTCTCGTACACCGTCTCGCCGGTGCCCTTCACCGGCAGCGCGGTCAGTGAGGCGCGCTTGCGGCGGAAGTGCCGCGGCACGACCGCGATGCCGAGGTTCTCGTCGACCAGGTCGAGCAGGCTGTGCACGTCGTTCACCTCCAGGGCGACCGTCCGGCGCACGCCCGCCGCGGCGAACGCGGCGTCGGTGATCCGCCGCGGCCCCCAGTCCGGGTGGAAGTCGACGAAGACCTCACCGCCGAGATCCTCCAGGGTGACGGCCGCGCCCGCGACGGCGAGCCGGTGGCTGGGGTGGCACAGCACGGTCATCGGCTCGCTGGTCAGCGGTACGGAGCACAGCTGGTCGGGGTCGCCCGGGCTGCGTACGGCGAACGCCAGGTCGAGGCGCCCGGCCGCGACCTCCTCCGCCAGCGCGCCGGAGCCCGCCTGCCGCAGCCGGATCTCCACGTCCGGGTGGAGCCGCCGGAACCCGGCCAGCAGCCGCGCCGCGTCCACGCCCGCGATGCACTGCTCGGTGCCCAGCGAGAGGGTGCCGCGCAGCACGCCCTGCACCGCCGCCACCGCCTCATGGGCCGCCCGCACCTGCGCCAGGATCCGCTCCGCCTCCGCCAGCAGCGCCCGCCCGGCCTCGGTCAGGGTCACCCGGCGGGTGGTGCGCACGAACAGCGGCGTCTGCAGCTCACGCTCCAGGGCGCGGATCGAGGCCGACAGTCCGGACTGGGAGACCAGCAGCCGTTCGGCGGCCCGGGTGAAATGCTGGTCCTCGGCGACCGCGACGAAGTGCTGGAGATGGCGCAGTTCCATGATTGAGAAGCCTATCCGCTGAATTCCATCGGATTCTTCTGTTGGACTGCTGCCCGGGGCCGCGACAGAGTGGCCCTCGAAGTTCCCCCGGAGTATTGGAGTCGCGTTGTACACCGCACACCCCGACCGCTACGCGGAGATGCCCTACCGGCGCACCGGACGCAGCGGTCTGAAGCTGCCCGCGCTGTCGCTCGGGCTGTGGCACAACTTCGGGCCCGACCGGCCGGTGGAGACCCAGCGCGCCATCCTGCGCCGCGCCTTCGACCTCGGCGTCACCCACTTCGACCTGGCCAACAACTACGGCCCGCCGCCCGGCGCCGCCGAGTCCGCGTTCGGTGAGGCGCTGGCGGCGGACTTCACGCCGTACCGCGACGAGATGATCATCTCGACCAAGGCGGGCTATCTGATGTGGCCGGGCCCGTACGGCGAATGGGGTTCGCGCAAGTACGTGCTGTCCTCGCTGGACCAGAGCCTGCGGCGGATGGGCCTGGACTACGTCGACATCTTCTACTCGCACCGGCCCGACCCGGAGACTCCGCTGGAGGAGACGATGGGCGCCCTGCACTCGGCGGTGCAGCAGGGCAAGGCGCTGTACGTCGGCGTCTCCAACTACTCCCCGGAGCAGACCCGGGAGGCCGCCCGCATCCTCGGCGAGCTGGGCACCCCGCTCCTCATCCACCAGCCGCGCTACTCGATGCTGGACCGCCGCCCCGAGGACGAGGGCCTGCTCGACGCCCTCGACGAGCTGGGCACCGGCTCCATCGCCTACTCCCCGCTGGAGCAGGGCGTGCTCACCGCCCGCTACCTCGACGGCATCCCGGAGGACTCCCGCGCGGCGAGCGACAGCCCGTTCCTGAGCCGGGACGCCCTGACCGAGGACCTGGTGGCCCAGCTCCGGGCCCTGAACGACATCGCCAAGTCCCGCGGCCAGTCCCTCGCCCAGATGGCGCTGTCCTGGGTCCTGCGGGGCGGTCGCGTGACCTCCGCCCTGGTCGGCGCGAGCAGCCCCCAGCAGTTGGAGGACAGCGTCGCCGCCATCCGCGACCTGGACTTCGACGCTGCGGAACTGGAGCGGATCGACGCGGTCATCGGCCGCTGACGCGCCGCACCCGCCGTGCCGGGGTCACCGCGAGTCACGCGGTGGCCCCGGCCGTCGCATTCCGGCCAGCGAAGCCGGGGAATATGCCAGGAGAGTGGCCGGAATGGCGTGGTGACACTGGTTCAAGAGTGAAGATACTCAACGTCAGGGACAGTTCACGCACAGGAGCCGTACGAAGGGAACACACCGCCCGCAGCGAGCGACGCATCGGGGGAGGCGAACGTGCACGACGAATTCCTGTGCCACGTCACCGCGTACGGGATCTGTGACGGGCGCCGTATCGGCGTCCCCCTCGGCACCTACCGGGCGCCCACGCTGGCCCTGGCCCTGTGGTGGCTGCGGGATCGCGCCATCTGGATCGCCGAGCGGCTCGACCTCAGCCCCGAGCGGGAGGTGTTCCCGCCGGGCGCCCTCGTCCCCGTCGCCCCGACCGTCGCCGACGTACCGGCGCTGCTGCGCGCCTGGTGCACCGACGTCACCCAACAGGAACGCGTCGCCGACGAGTTGGCCGCCGGACGACTGGTGCGGATCGCCACCTGTGATGACACCACCGAGTACGAGCTTCTCGCGGAGTCGGTGGACGCCCTGCGGATGCAGCGCACCATTCCGGGGCTGGTCGTGCCGGTCGCCTGAAGCGGGACCGCCCGCGAGTCGCCGACCCCTCCGGTGGCCAAGCGCATAAGTGGGTGAATCGGTAGAATTCCAGGCATGGCGAAGCCCGCCGGAACGACCGCGCCCGAACTCGTCCTGGAGACGGAGGCGGGCGCGACGGTGATGATCCCGACCCGCGACTACCACGTCGGACGAGATCCGCTCAGCGACATCGTCCTCGACGACTCCCGGGTCTCCTGGCACCATGCGGTGCTGCGGCCCGAGGGCGACCACTGGACGCTGGCCGACGAACACAGCACGAACGGCACCTACGCCGACGGTCGCCGGGTCCACGAGTCCGGCGTCCGCCCCGGCAGCGTGATCCGCTTCGGCAACGCCACCGACGGCCCGCGCGCCGTGGTGCTCGGCCCGGCCGTCCCCTCGGCGGACCGCCCCTCCGCGGTCCACGAGCCCGCCCTGACCCACACCTTCCGCAGACCCACCAGCGTCCGCCCGCTGCCCACCCGCACCATCCGCATCGGCCGCGGCCCCGACAACGACCTGGTCGTGGACGACCTGATCGTCTCCCGCCACCACGCCGAACTGCACACCCACCCCGACGGCACCTACGAGATCGTCGACCTCGGCAGCCACAACGGCACCTACCTCAACGGCCTGCCGGTCGACGAGCACGCCGTCGTCCGGCAGGGCGACATCGTCGGCGTCGGCCACTCGGACTTCTGCCTCGTCGGCGACCAGCTCCAGCAGTACGTCGACACCGGCGAGGTCTCCCTCGACGTGCAGGACCTCACCGTCGCCGTCGACCGCGGCCGCAAGACGCTCCTCGACCACGTCTCGTTCCCGGTGGGGGAGAAGTGCCTGCTCGCGGTCGTCGGCCCGAGCGGCGCCGGAAAGTCCACCCTGCTGAACGCCCTCACAGGGCAGCGCCCCGCCGACCACGGCACCGTCCTGTACGACGGCCGCGACCTCTACCACGACTACGCCGAGCTGCGGCAGCGCATCGGCCTCGTCCCGCAGGAGGACATCCTGCACACCCAGCTGACCGTCCGCAGCGCCCTGACCTACTCGGCCGAACTGCGCTTCCCGCAGGACACCGCCAAGGCCGAGCGCCGCGAACGCGTCGACGAGGTGATCCGCGAACTTGGCCTGGAGGAGCGCGCCCGGCAGCCCGTGCACAGCCTCTCCGGCGGCCAGCGCAAACGGGTCAGCGTGGCCCTGGAGCTGCTGACCAAGCCGTCCCTGCTCTTTCTCGACGAGCCGACCTCAGGCCTCGACCCCGGCATGGACCGCTCGGTGATGCACATGCTGCGCGGCCTCGCCGACGACGGCCGGACGGTCATCGTCGTCACACACAGCGTGCTGAGCCTGGACGTCTGCGACCGGCTGCTCGTCCTGGCGCCCGGCGGCAAGGTCGCCTACTACGGCCCGCCCGCCGAGGCCCTGTCCTACTTCGGCTTCACCGAGTGGCCGGAGGCCTTCGAGGCCTTCGAACGCGACCACGACCGGGAGTGGGCGGAGCAGTTCCGCGACTCGCCGCAGCACCGCAAGTACGTCACGGCCACCGCCCAGCCCCAGGTGCCCCGCGAGGAACCGGTCCTGGTCGGCCCGCCGCCCCGGCCGCGCGGCTGGACCGGGCAACTGCGCACCCTGGTGCGCCGGTACGCGGCGGCCCTGAGCGCCGACCGCACCTTCCTCGCCATCATGATCGCGCTGCCGTTCGTGATGGGCGCCATGGCCCGCGCCCTGGCGGGCGGCGAACTGACCCGGCGTACGGCGATGAACGCGCTGCTGATCCTCTGCGTCGGCGGGGTGCTCACCGGCGCGGCCAACGCGGTCCGCGAGATCGTCAAGGAACGCGTGATCTACCAGCGCGAACGCGCCGTCGGCCTGTCCAGATCGGCGTATCTGATGTCCAAGGTGGCCGTGCTCGGCACGATCACCGTGCTCCAGGCCGTCGTCCTCACCCTGGTCGCGCTGCTCGGCGTCGACCTCAACGCGCCCGGCGGCAAGGGCGTGGTGATGCCGCCCCTTGTGGAGATCACCGTGGCGGTCGCCCTGCTCGCCTTCACGGCCATGATGCTGGGGCTGCTCATCTCCGCGCTGGTGCGCAAGGAGGAGGTGACGATGCCGCTGCTGGTGCTGCTCGCCATCGTGCAGGTGGTCTTCTGCGGCGCGCTGCTCCAGCTGGACGGTGTGCCGGGGCTCGAGCAGCTGGCCTGGCTGGTGCCCTCGCGGTGGGCGCTCGGCGCGATGGCCGGGACCATCGACATCGCCCGCATCGTGCCCACCGACATCACCGACGATCCGCTGTTCCGGCACGCCGCCGACGTGTGGCTGCTCAACATCGGGATGCTCGTCGCGCTGTCGCTGGTCTTCGGCTTCGTGGTGGCCCGGCTGCTGCGCCGCCACGAACCCCACGTGATGCGGAAGTAGCCGATGAGCACCCCCGGATTCCGGCCCACGCACGTCGTCCCCAGGGACGGCATGCCCGCCTGGGAGGCGCCCGACCCGAACCGCCCCACCGTGTCCCTCGACCCGCTGCTGCCGGTCCACCTCGCGGAGCGGCGCGGCGACTGGGGGCGGGTCGAGTGCGCCAACGGCTGGTCCGCCTGGGTCGACGGCCGCTGCCTGGTCGCCGTCCCCGACGACCCGCCCACCACCGGCGGCCCGCTGGCCACCGACGCCGATCCGCGGCCCCTGCTCGCCCGCGCCGAAGAGGCCCTGGCCGGTTACCGGGCCGCGGTGGAGGACCTCGCGGCGGGCGGTCTCGACGGCGAGGCCTTCCACGGCCGCACCCGCGGACTGCGCCTGGGCGTGGTGGCCGACGGCGACTCCCTCTGGCTCTACGACGCCGACCGGGGCCGCTGGCTCTACACCGACGGCACCCGGCTGAGCACCTACGCCCCCGACGAGGCACCACACACCACCGAGGACCCCGGCTACGCCCCGACCCAGGTCGTCGGCCCCGACGGTGAACGCCGATGACCGACGAGCGCACCGCGTTCTCCGGGCGGCCCTCCGACCTGATCGGCCGCCAGATCGCCGGTTACCGCATCGAGGAGGAGATCGGCCACGGCGGCATGGCCGTCGTCTACCGCGCCCGTGACCTGCGCCTGGAGCGGACCGTCGCGCTGAAGCTGCTCGCCCCCGAACTGGCCCGCAACGTCACCTTCCGGCTGCGCTTCACCCGGGAGTCCCGGGTTGCCGCCGCGATCGACCATCCGCACATCGTGCCGGTCTTCGAGGCGGGCGAGACGGACGGCGTGCTCTACATCGCCATGCGCTACGTCCCCGGCAGCGACCTGCGCCACCTGCTCGACCGCGCGGGCCCGCTGCCGCCCGGCACCGCCCTGCGCATCGCCACCCAGGTGGCCTCCGCGCTGGACGCCGCCCATGAACACGGCCTGGTCCACCGGGACGTCAAACCCGGCAACGTCCTGGTCGCCCGCGGCACCGACAGCGACCACCCCGAGCACGTCTACCTCACCGACTTCGGCCTGACCAAGAAGTCGCTGTCGCTGACCGGCTTCACCCGCGTCGGCCAGTTCGTCGGCACCCTGGACTACATCGCCCCCGAGCAGATCTCCGGCCGCCCCGTCGACGGCCGCTGCGACGTCTACGCCCTCGCCTGCGTCGTCCACGAGCTCCTCACCGGCCACCCGCCCTTCCGCCGCGACGACGACATGGCCCTGCTCTGGGCCCACCAGTACGACGACCCCCCGCTCCTGACCGCCGGACGCCCCGACCTCCCCCCGGCCGTCGACCCCGTCTTCGCCCAGGCCATGTCCAAGAGCCCCGAGGACCGCCACGAGTCCTGCCTCGCCTTCGTCACGGCCCTGCGCGACGCGGCCCGCTCCGCCCCCCAGCCCGGCGGCCACCCCCCGACGCAGGTCGACCGGTCGGCCGTACCCCCACGAGAGGACGCCCCGAAACCCCCGCCGCGCTGGGCGGAACCGGTGTTCCAGCGCCGCGCCTACTGACCCCCGGCCGCCACCGCGCCCCGTCGACGGCCCAGCGCCCCCGCCAGCAGCGCCCCCAGGAAGCCGGTCACCAGGCCCCACAGCAGGGCGAGGCCCAGGGCCGACCACACGCGCGGGCGCAGGAACAGGTCACCGGCCAGGCCGCCGCCCAGGTCGCCGATGCCGAGGACGGAGAGGCCGTAGTGGGCGGAGATCCGGCAGATCAGGCAGAGCATGAGCACCGTCAGGGCGAGCGCGACCGCCATGTGCAGGGCGTGCTGCCAGGGCCGGACGCGGGCCGGGGAGCGGGCGGCCATCAGGAACGCCGCCGCCAGCAGCAGCACCGCGTCGGCGACCAGCAGCCACCACACCCGGCCGTCGTGCTCGGAGAGGGTGCCGAGGTTCAGCTCGGCGATGTCGGGCACCCGCAGCACCTGGTCCAGCAACCGCGGCATCGGCAGCCCGAAGGGCCCCTCCACCCTGCCGTTCCAGGTGGCGCCCAGCCCGATCGTCAGCGCCAGCCACACCAGGTTCGGCAGGCCGAGCAACAGCACCGCGAACGTCTCCGTGGCATGGCCGCGCGTCGCCGCGACCACCAGACCGATGACGACGCCCAGCACGACGTAGGCGAGCAGCAGGGCGACCATGGCGTACGCGGCCGGGCGCACCGACTCCTGGAACCGCAGCAGCCGCGCGGGCAGCGGGGCGCGCGACACCAGCAGCGCCAGGATCAGCACCCCCGCCAGCCACAGCAGCCCGAACAGCAGCGTCAGCGGCACGTTCGTGGTGAACCCCACCTCGGGACGGACGCCGAACAGGTCACCGATGTCGCCGAGCGTGTCGTCGCCGAGGTCGATCACGAAGGTCTGCCGCGCGCCGAGGGCCAGACCCAGCACCCCGAGCAGCCACAGCACCGCGATCCGGCCCGCCCACCCGGCCAGTTCCCCGGTACCCACCACCGCCCGGTGCCGCAGCGGACGCAGGAAACCGGCGGCGATCACCAGCGCGCCGGTCAGGGTGACGGACAGCGGCAGCACGGTCAGCCCCGCGTCCGTCTCCGCGAGCCCCCCGGCGTCCCCGGACAGCCGCACACTTCCGCCGACGGCCGTGACGACCGTCGCCGCGACGACCCGGGGGAACGCGCCGTCCGGCAGATCCGTCGCGCCCGCCGCCCACAGCCCGAGGGCGGCCACCACCCCCATGGCGATCAGCCCCGCCAGCGTGGTGAGAAGGGCCTCGGCCCAGCCGTGCCGGGCGACGGCCTGGTCGGAAGGGGTTCGCACGCTCACGGTTGCCACGCTAAGCAGCCTTGATCCGGCGCGCCCGCCGGGAGGTCCGTCCGCGTCGGCTTGCGAGGGGCACGGGACCCGGGCAGACAATGGACTCAAGGCGGACACCAGTCCAGGTGGGGGGTTGAACCGGGGCCCGTCGGCCCCACGTCGGGAAGAAGAGAGCTGAGTGAGCGTCGAACCGCCGTCGTCCGGCCGCCCCACAGGTCCCCCCTCCGGCCCGCTGTCCGGCTC
Source organism: Streptomyces sp. NPDC057877 (assembly GCF_042796855.1). NCBI lineage: Bacteria > Bacillati > Actinomycetota > Actinomycetes > Kitasatosporales > Streptomycetaceae > Streptomyces > Streptomyces sp. NPDC057877. The sequence goes on along the minus strand of NZ_JBHVMS010000001.1, from coordinate 50,007 downwards.
CTCGCAGCCGCCCTCCGGCCCGCCCTCACCGCCTCCCGGCGGCGGCCCGCCCGGCCCCGGACCCGGGCCCGAACCCGGCCCCCAGCGGCCCTGGTGGCGCTCCGTGCCCCGGGTCGCCGCCATCACCGCCGCGGTGGTCGCCGCCGTGATCATCGCCGTCGTCGTCACCCGCCCGGGCGGGGGCGGCGGCTCCGACAGCGCCTCCGACGACGGCGAGGTCTTCCTCACGGCCGCGGGCAAGTCCGGCCCCGACCCGTTCACCGAGTCCACCGCCGAGGACAGCTCCGCCCCGCCCGCCACCCCCTCCCCGAAGACCACCGAGTCCACCCCCGCCAACACCGTGCGCGGCGTGAACGGCGGCGCCCCCGGCCTCTACGGCGGCACCCGGGACACGGCCAGCTGCGACGTCGAGAAACAGGTGCGGTACCTCCAGGACGACCCGGAGAAGAACCGGGCCTTCGCCTCCGTCGCCGGGGTCGAACCCTCCGAGGTCCCCGCCTACCTGCGCTCGCTCACCCCGGTGCAACTGCGGATGGACACCCGTGTCACCAACCACGGCTACCGCGACGGCAAGGCCACCAGCTACCAGGCCGTCCTCCAGGCCGGTACCGCCGTCCTCGTCAACGACCGCGGCCTGCCCCGGGTGCGCTGTGCCTGCGGCAACCCGCTCACCGATCCGGTCGAGCAGCGGACCGCACCGAAGCCGATCGGCGACTCCTGGCCGTCGTACCGGTCCTCGAACGTCGTCGTGGTCGAGCCCGCGCCCGAGCCCGTGAAGGTCTTCAAGCTGTACGACGACGAGCGCGACGACTGGTTCGGCCGCCACCGCGGTGACACCGGCGGCAAGGACCACGAGACCAAGCCCCCGAAGGGCTCGCCCACCCCGTCGACGACCCCCACCACCCCCACCGCGCCGCAGACCACCACGAACGAGCCGGAGAGCCCCGGCACCACCCCCGGGGAACCGACGTCGCCCGGGACCTCGCCGGAGCCGCCCCCGCCGGACACCGACACCACCACCACCTCCGCGCCCGCCCCGGAGAGCCCCGGGACGCCCGACGACCCCGGCACGCCGACGTCGGCCGAACCGGGTGTGTGACGACCGAGTCACCCCACCCTGGACTGGGTGGCCCGGCTCGGGGTACGAGGACTGGTGCAACATCGTCCGGCCAGGCCGGCTCCGAAGAGAGAACACGCATGATCGACCACCGGGACGGGGCAGTGGTACCGACTGGTTTCGACGTGCCGGTGGAACCACTGTGGCGCGCGGCCCACTTCACCGGCGAGACCGGCAGCATCGCGGAGGCGCGCGCGTTCGCCGCGCTCTTTCTCGAGCAGCTCAGGACGGAGTGGTGCGCCGACATCGGCGAGCGCTCCGAGGGCTCCGCGCTGCTGGTGGTGAGCGAGCTGGTCACCAACGCCGACCGGCACAGCAACGGGCCGTACATCCTGGAGCTGGAGGGCACGGACCGGGCGGTCGCGGTCTCGGTCTACGACAGCAGCGACGCCGTACCCCTGCGCTACCCGCGCGACCCCGAGCGCATCGGACGCCACGGCCTGGAGATCGTCCACGCGGTGGCCGAGGAAGTCGCCGTCGAGCGCGTACCGGTCGGCAAGCGGGTGCGGGCGGTACTGCGGCTCGACGGCGACTAGGTCTGAGGACTATCGGCTCGAGGACTATCGGCTCGAGGAACGGCCGCTCACGCGCAGCCCAGTTCGCCGAGCATCCCCTCGCGGAGCCGGACGATGATCCGCTTCAGCAGCCGGGAGACATGCATCTGGGAGCAGCCCAGCCGCTCGCCGATCTCGGCCTGGGTCGCCTCTTCCACGAACCTCATGTGCAGGATCTGACGGTCCCGTTCGTCGAGTTCCGCCATCAGCGGGGCCAGTGACTGGAAGTCCTCCACGAGCCGCAGCCCGTGTTCCTCGACCCCGATGAAGTCGGCGAGGACCGCCTCGCCGGACTCCGGCCCGTCGCCGGTCAGGGCCGCGTCCAGGGAGGCGGAGTTGTAGCCGTTGGAGGCGATCTGCGCCTCGACGACCTCGTTCTCCGTGATGTTCATCAGGGTGGCCAGCTCGGCCACCGTCGGCTCCCGGTCCAGCCTGCTGGCCAGCTCCTCGCGCGCCTTGGCCAGCTCCACCCGCAGCTCCTGGAGCCGTCGCGGGACGTGCACCGCCCAGGTGGTGTCACGGAAGAATCGTTTGATCTCGCCGACGATATAGGGCAGCGCGAAGGAGGTGAACTCGACCTCGCGTGCCAGTTCGAACCGGTCGATCGCCTTGATCAGGCCGATCATCCCGGTCTGGACGATGTCCTCCATGTCGTCGCCGCGGCCGCGGAACCGCCCGGCGGCGAAGCGCACCAGCGACACGTTCATCTCGATCAGCGTGTTGCGGGCGTACTGGTACTCGTGGGTGCCTTCTTCCAGTTCCGCCAGCCGCCTGAAGAACTGGCGGGACAGCTCCCGGGCGTCGCGCGGCGCGATCGTCCGGGCGTCCACGACCTCCGGCACCGGTCCCTCTCCGATCCCGACCTTGGCACTGTTCTCGGTGAACTTCGCCTCCGACCGGATCACGGCGGTGTCCATTGCCTCTCCCAGGAAAGTCATGGTTCGACGTCTGCCTTTTCGGCTCGATTGCATACGGCACCAGCGGCGCTGGTGCCCGACCCCAGGTACCCGGGACCGGATGACTTATGCATCGTGCCGCGAACACCGCGCCGAGCCCGCCGCGACGTTCGCCCCCTCCGGATACCCGGGGTGCGGGGGCACATGCGGTCCGTGCGCCGGGATGGCGGAAACTACCCGCACCCGTCGTCGCGCCCGGCACCTCGCGGCGGCGGATTCCACCGAGGGCGGAACGCCGCCCCCTTCCCGTGTCACCACGGACTCCTAGGCTGAGGGGGTGAGCAACCAGGTGAGCGGCCAAGCGCCGAACGAAGCCCGCGTCATTCCCCTGCGCCCGCAGTCCGTACGACCGGAGTCCGCACGCCCGCGGCCGGTGCGGCCGGAGCCCCTACGGCCGCAGTCCGCACGCCCCGAGCCGGTACGACCAGCGCCGGTACGCCCGCACGCCGTGCCGCCGCCCCACCGGGGTCCGGCCGTGCGCGAACCCCTGTGGCGTGACCTGGTCGGAGACGTCCTGCGCCGGGAGAGGCTGGCGCAGGAGCGCACGCTCAAGGACGTCGCCGACGCCGCCCGGATCTCCATGCCGTATCTGTCGGAGGTGGAGCGCGGCCGCAAGGAGGCCTCCTCGGAGGTCCTCGCGGCCGCCGCCCACGCCCTCGGCCTGGGCCTCGGCGACCTGCTGTCGCTGGCCCACGAGGAGCTGACCCGGGTCACCAGCCAGACCCGGACGACCGGCGGCCGCGGCCCGGGCGGCACGCCGTACGGCGGACTGTGCCTGGTGGCCTGAACCCACCCGCGGTGTCCCGCCCCGGCCGGAGACGGTCTCAGACCGGGGCGAGACGCCTGCTCAGCACCTCGTCGGCCAGCCCGTACGCCACCGCCTCGTGCGCGGTGAACACCTTGTCGCGGTCCATGTCGGCGCGCAGGGTCGCGATGTCGTGGTGGGTGTGCCGGGCGAGCACCTCCTCCACCTGGCCGCGGATGCGCACCATCTCCTTGGCCTGGAGCGCCAGATCGGAGATCATGCCGCGCTGCCCGCCCGTCGCGGGCTGGCCCAGCAGCACCCGCGAGTGCTCCAGCACGAACCGCCGCCCGGCATCCCCGCCCGCCAGGAGCACGGCCGCCGTCGAGGCCGCCTGACCGACGCAGAACGTCGAGATCGGCGCCTGCACGAAGGTCATCGTGTCGTAGATCGCCATCAGTGAGGTGAACGATCCACCGGGTGAGTTGAGGTAGATCGCGATCTCCTGCTCGGGCGCCGACGACTCCAGATGGAGCAGTTGGGCGATGACGACATTGGCCACGCCGTCGTCGATCTCGGTGCCGAGGAAGATGATCCGCTCCGACAGGAGCCTGGAGAACACGTCGTAGGACCGCTCGCCCTGCGGGGTCCGCTCGACCACGTTCGGAATCGTGTACGTCCCCATGCCTACAGCCCCATCCGTCGCCGTGCGGCGGCCGGGCGGACGTCGGCGAACGACTCGACGACCCGGTCCACCATGCCGTACTCCCTGGCCTCCTCGGCGGTGAACCAGCGGTCGCGGTCACCGTCGCGGGAAATGGTCTCCGGGCTCTGCCCGGTGTGCTCGGCGGTGATCCGCTCGATGGTCCGCTTGGTGAACTCGAGGTTGTCCGCCTGGATCTCGATGTCCGCGGTGGTGCCGCCGATGCCCGCGGACGGCTGGTGCATCATGATCCGCGCGTTGGGCAGCGCGTACCGCTTGCCGTGCGTGCCGACGCTGAGCAGGAACTGCCCCATGCTGGCGGCGAACCCCATGGCGAGCGTCGAGACGTCGTTGGGGATCAGCCGCATGGTGTCGTAGATGGCCAGGCCCGCGTGGACCGAGCCGCCGGGGCTGTTGATGAACAGGCTGATGTCGGTGCGCGGGTCCTCCGCCGAGAGGATCAGCAGCTGGCTGCAGACCCGGTTCGCGGAGACCTCGTCGACCTGGGTGCCGAGCAGCACGATCCGCTGGCCGAGGAGTTGGGCGGCGAGCTGGTCGTCGAGCCGGTTGGGAGGGGTGTCGCCCTCCTCGGCCCGGGGCAGCAGGCCCCGGGCCGGGCCCGTGGTGAGTGGAGACATCGAGTCGCTCCTCGTCGTCGTAGCCGTCGCTGTCGTGACCGGTCGGGGTCCACTGTGGGCCGGGGCGGGGGGCCGCCGGGGCTTTCTAGGCCCGTGGCAGATTCGCCGACGGCAGAGCGGTCGCGACGGGAGCGATGAGTTTCGGGGACGGCGGGGGTCGATACAGATGACCGCGTTCCACACCGTTGTCTCCCAGGAGGTACCGCACATGAGCCGCGATGGATTCACCACCTGTCTCTGGTTCGACGGGCAGGCCGAGGAGGCCGCCGAGTTCTACGTCTCGGTCTTCAAGGACTCCAGCATCGGAGAGGTCGTCCGCTACGCCGAGGGCGCGATGGGTCCCGCCGGGGGCGTCATGACCGTGGAGTTCACCGCCAACGGCCACCGGTTCGTCGCGCTCAACGGCGGACCGCAGTTCAAGTTCAACGAGGCGATCTCCTTCCAGATCTTCTGCGACGACCAGGAGGAGATCGACCACTACTGGTCCCGGCTCGTCGAGGGCGGTGGCGAGCCCGGCCCGTGCGGCTGGCTGAAGGACCGGTTCGGGGTGTCCTGGCAGGTCATCCCGGAGCGGCTGCCCGCCCTGATCGGCGATTCCGACCCGGTGAAGGCCGCCCGTGCCACCCAGGCGATGCTGGCGATGGGCAAGCTCGACATCGCCGCCCTGGAGAAGGCCCACGCGGGCGGGTGAGGCGCCCGCGCCCACTCGCCGTCGTCCGCCCACCGCGTCCCGGAAGGTCCCGGCTGCACGCGGACCCGCGCGCCCTGCGCTGACACACACGGGAACGGGGCCCGTCACCCGGGCCCCCTCCCTCTCAGACGCGGTCGGCGGCGATCAGCAGATACTGGAAGCTGCCGTTGCGATAGGCCGCCAGGAACGTTTCCTCGATTCCGGTGACCAGATGGTCCGCCTCCTTGCGCAGCTCCCAGTACGGCAGCGTCGCCTCGGTCAGGTCCTGGACGTGCACCGGCACCAGCCGGTTGCGGGCCAGCGCCCGGAAGTACGCCGAGCGCGGATGGATGTCGCAGATGTAGTGGGCGTTGATCAGGGACACCTCGCGCGAGGCCTGCCCGTAGGTGTCGTTGTAGCAGCCGGTGATCACCACGTACCGTCCGCCCCGGCGCAGCAGCCGGGCGTGCTCGGCGAACAGCAGGTCCAGTTCGACGTACATCGTGGACTCGTTGTTCCACGACGCCGCGTACGCGCCCGAGGGCAGGCCGGTGTCGAGCATGTTGCGGTGGTGGTAGCGCACCTTGTCGTCGATGCCGCGCTTACGGGCCTGCGCGCCCGCGAAGTCGGCCTGCTTGGCGGAGATGGTGACGCCGTCGGCCTGGCAGCCGTAGCGCAGATGCGCCACCACGCTGCCGCCGCCGCGTCCGCAGCCCGCGTCGAAGACCCGGTCGGCGGGGGTGAGCGGGCCCAGACAGGAGGCGAGCAGCTCGGCCTGGGCGTGTTCGAGGCGGTGCAGTTCCGCGGTGATCCGCTCCCGGCGCAGGTCCGGGTCGGGTTCGTCGAGCACCGACCGGTCGGCGTTCCCGATGCCGTAGTGGTGGTGGTACAGGTCGTCGAGCTTTCCGAGTTCTAGGTTGACCGGGTTCTCCTCGGCGTTCCAGTAGTCCGCGACACGGGTCTGGTACGTCGACTGGGTCGGCACCGGTACGGCCGCGGTGCCTGGGTCGGCGGTGGTCAACGGCGCTCCTTGTGCTTGGTGTTACCAGTAGTTCGGCAGGTGGTACCGGTGGGAGTTGGTGGCGTGCCACTCGTGGTTGCCGGACACCCAGGCCGCCAGGCCCGTGAGATAGCGGGCGACCAGGGGCGAGGTGGCGGACAGCGCCGCGGACTCCTCCTCGAAGGCGTCCATGATCTCGTTGTGGATGTCGACGGCCTTCAGATAGGCGGACTTCAGCCCGCAGTGCTCGTTGGCGGCGATCACCTGCGGCAGGTTCAGATGGTCGGGGTCGTTGGCCAGTTCCTTGGTGAAGGAGTACAGGTCGTTGACGAGGGTGGTGGCGTTGCAGGCGAGCGCGGTGACCCGCTGGATCTCCGGCCGGGCGTAGAGGGCCTCGGGCAGTTCGTAGCCGTCCACCGCGTCCACCAGCGACAGACAGGGGCGGAAGTTGTTGAACTGCCGCATCACCAGGTACTCCCAGACCCGCGGCACATACCGGACCTCCGCCCACGCGGCCTCGCCGAGATAGCCGAGGTGCAGCCGGGCGGCGTCGTGCACGAACCGCGCCACCTGGCTGGGCGTGGCGAACCCCGCGTAGTCCTCCAGGGCCGAGTGGTACGACCTCAGGGGCCCGTCCGCCCGCGTTCCGGACCGCCACAGCTCCTCCAGCTCCGGCGTGGCGTGGAACGGGTCCAGCGCCGACTGGGCCAGCACCAGCCGTCCGCCCAGGCCGCGCGGGGAACCGCCGCGGTCCTCGCAGTAGCAGTCGTCGACGATGTTCTCGGCGAGCAGCAGCTCACCGGCGACGGTGAGGCGGTCCAGGTCCAGCGCCCCGGGGTGCTGGAGCACCACGGCGCGCCCGAACTGGAACCCCGCGAAGTCCCCGTACCACTCCTCGGGGAACAGTTCGAGATCGCGGGCCCAGGCCTCCAGCCTGCGGTCGACCTCCGCCACCTTGACGGGGTCGGGGGGTACGGCGGGCCGGTACCGCAACCCGGGGACCGCCCCGCTCCGCCGGGCGTGCACGGTCCCCACCAGGCTCGGCGGGCCGGGCGGCCGGAACGGTGACGGACCGGTCGCGGGCGGCGGCGCGCTCATTCCGGCATCCGCCCGATCTGGACGTTCTCCAGGATTCCGGCCGCGTCCGGCACCAGGACGGCGATCGAGTAGTAGGCGGTGACGAGGTAGCTGATGATCGCGGTGGTGTCGATGCCCATGAACCGCACGTTCAGCCCCGGCTGGAACTCCTCGGGCAGGCCCGTCTGGTACAGGCCCACCACGCCCTGGTCGGCCTCCCCGGTGCGCAGCGCGATGATGCTGCTGGTGTGCTGGTCGCTGACGGGGATCTTGTTGCAGGGGAACATCGGCACGCCCCGCCAGGCCGGGACCTCGTGGCCGTCGACGTTCACCGTGCCGGGCACCAGGCCGCGCCGGTTGCACTGCCGGAAGAAGGCCGCGATCGCCTTCGGGTGCGCGAGCAGGAGCCGGGTCTTGCGGCGCATGGACAGCAGCTCGTCGAGGTCGTCCGGGGTGGGCGGTCCGGTGAAGGTGCTGATGCGCTGCCCGTAGTCGGCGTTGTGCAGCAGCCCGAACTCCCGGTTGTTGACCAGCTCCCACTCCTGGCGTTCGCGGATCTCCTCAACGGTGAGGCGCAGTTGCTGCTCGGTCTGGTTCATCGGGTGGTTGTAGAGGTCGGCGACCCGGCTGTGCACCCGCAGCACGCCCTGGGTGATGGACAGTTCGTACTCACGCGGGGCGAGTTCGTAGTCGACGAAGCCGCCCGGCAGCACCGGCTCGCCCACATGCCCGGCCTGCACCGGGACATCGGCCTCGCCCTTGCGGTTCATGGGCTTGCGGTGCCGTTCGACGAACGCCTCCAGGTGCGCGGCGAAGGACGGCACCCGGTCGGTGAACTCGGTGACGACCTCCCAGGGCAGCGCCAGGACCACGCCCGCGGTCTCCGCCCGCACGGACGTCAGCCACAGCGGGTCGGCCTGGCCGATGGCCTCGTCGCCCATCTGGTCCCCGTCGCTGACGACCCCGACGACCTCCTCCTCGCCGTACTTGCCGGTGGCGTAGCGGGTGAAGCGGCCGTGCGCCACCAGATACGTCTCGGTGACGGGCTGCCCGGCCTCGAAGAGGACCTCACCGGACCGCACCTCCCGGATCTGGAAGTGCGTGGCGATCTCCTTGAGGACGTCGAGGTCGGCGTAGCCGCGCAGGACCGGCAGTTCGGTCAGCGTCTCGGGGATGACACGGATGTCGTCGGCCCCGTTCTGCTCGAACTGCACCCGGCCGCGGCCGACGCGCAGTTGCAGCCGCCGGTTGACGCGGTAGGTGCCGCCCTTGACGTCCACCCACGGCAGCATCTTCAGCAGCCACCGCGAGCTGATCGCCTGCATCTGGGGGACGGACTTGGTGGTCGTCGTGAGCTGTCGGGCTGCCTGCGTACTGAGACTGGTCAGCGGCGGAGCCTCGGTGGTCGTCTCGGTGACGGGCTCGGGCGCGGGGTCGCCGGTCGCCGGACCGGTGGCGCCATCGGGTGCGGACACATTCCCTCCCGGGAGCGGTACGGGGTGCGTACGGGGTGACGGAACGGTCGGGGGGTAGGGGGTGAGGCCGCGCAGGCCTGTGGGCGGCCGGGGCGGGTGATGTGGTGGTCCGCGCCGTGACACGGTTGCCGGTGCCTACGGCGGCCCCCGCGGTCACCGGTCACGGCTGAGGCCGCCGAGACGACGTGCGGGGTCGCCCGGTGGGCGTCGGTGGGGGGAGTGTGCGGGTGGGTCGTAGCGGCGGTGGGGGGTTGGCCTGCCCTGACCTGGGCCGTGGCAACGGGCGCTCGGGCCAGCGGTGGCGGCGGGGCGTCCACGCATGCGGAGGGCATGGGGCGCAGGTTCCAGGGAAACAGGCGGTGCGCTGGGCGGGTACCGCGTGAAGGGGGCGGGTTCGCCGCGTGGAGGTGCGAAGCCGCTGGGTGGAGCGGACCCCGCCCCCTGACGTGCCCGCGCGCCGGTCGGCCCTCCCCGGGGCACCGGCGCACAGGGCGCACGAGCGCCCCGCGGTTTCGCCGCGCGGCCCGGTCGGCGGGTGGCTAGCGTGAGGATGCGGACAGACCACCGAACGGAAGAGGACCGCAGCCATGGCCGTGCAACCTGAGGGCACCCCCTGCTGGGCCGACGCGATGTTCACCGACGTGGAGGGGGCGAAGACCTTCTACGGTGAGGTCCTCGGCTGGACCTTCGGCGAGGCGTCGACGGAGTTCGGCAACTACACCGAGGCCTACGCGAACGGGAAGGCCGCCGCCGCTGTCGTACCGCCGATGCCCGGCCAGGAGGGCCAGTCGCAGTGGTGTCTCTACTTCGCCGCCCAGGACGCCGCCGCCATCGCGCGGAAGATCCGCGACAACGGCGGCGAGGTGCTGATGGAGCCGATGCAGGTCGCCGAGTTCGGCACCATGTGCCTGGCCCGCGACCCCGGCGGCGTCGTCTTCGGCGTCTGGCAGTCCGGCACCCACGAGGGCTTCGACACGTCGATGGGCCAGCACGGCGCGTACACCTGGGCCGAGGTCTTCACCCGCGAACCGGAGAAATCGGACGCGTTCTTCCCGGCCGTCTTCGGCTACCGCGCCAAGCAGATGCAGGACGACGCGGTCGACTTCCGGATCTTCGACCTCGGGGACCAGAGCGTGCTGGGCCGGATGAAGATGACCGAGGACTTCCCGCCCACGGTGCCGCCGTACATCAACGTGTACTTCGGCGTCAGCGACTGCGACGACGCCGTCTCGAAGGCCACCCAGCTCGGCGGCACCCTCCGGTTCGGGCCGATGGACACCCCCTTCGGGCGGTTCGCCGCGCTCAGCGACCCGCAGGGCGCCAACTTCTCGGTGATCGACACCTCCACCACCGCGGGCGAGTTCCCGCAGACCACCGACGTGTCCTGAACGGACCGGCCCAGGCCCTCGGCGACCACCGGCCCCGCCCGCCGTGGCATGATCGGACGCATGCGTGAACGTGTGGTGGCCGCGTGCGACGGGGCCGCGAAGGGAAACCCCGGACCGGCGGGCTGGGCCTGGGTCGTCGCGGACGAGAAGGAGACCCCGGTGCGCTGGGAGTCCGGCGCGCTCGGCAGGTCCACCAACAACATCGCGGAACTGACCGCCCTGGAACGCCTGCTGGTGGCCACCGACCCCGGCGTACCGCTGGAGGTCCGGATGGACTCCCAGTACGCGATGAAGGCGGTCACCACCTGGCTGCCGAACTGGAAGCGCAACGGCTGGCGCACCGCCGCCGGAAAGCCGGTCGCCAACCAGGAACTCGTCGTCCGGATCGACGAACTGCTCGGCGGGCGTGACGTCGAGTTCCGCTACGTCCCCGCCCACCAGGTCGACGGTGACCCGCTGAACGACTTCGCCGACCGCGCCGCCAGCCAGGCCGCCCTCGCCCAGGAGGCCGCGGGCAGCGACCTCGGCTCGCCGGAGCCGCCGCCCTCGCCGGACACCCCGCCCGCCAAGGGCCCGCGCCGCAAGCCCGCCGGAGGTGGGTCCGCCGGTTCCAAGGCCAAGGGCGGGGGCTCCTCGCGCACCATCAAGGCGAAGTTCCCCGGCCGCTGTGTCTGCGGCCGTTCCTATGCGGCGGGCGAGCAGATCGCCAAGAACGCGCAGGGCTGGGGCCACCCGGAGTGCCGTACCGCCGCAGCCGGATAATAGTGCTACCTTCCGTCGCGAGATGACTTCACCGAGTGACGGGTGAGAGGTGCGCGTGAAGGTCGCCTGCGTCGGCGGCGGGCCCGCCGGACTGTATCTGTCGATCCTGCTGAAGCTCCAGGACCCGTCCCACGACATCACCGTCCACGAACGCGACCCGGAGGGCTCCACCTACGGCTGGGGCGTCACCTACTGGCGCGGACTCCTCGACCGGCTCGAGGCCCATGACCCCGAGTCGGCGCGCGCCGTCGCCGCCGCCTCGCTGACCTGGTCCGAGGGCGTCGCGCACCTCCGGGGCACCACCACCCGGCACCCCGGCGACCAGGGCTTCGGCATCGGACGCCACCGGCTCCTGGAGATCCTCGCGGCCCGCGCCCGCTCCCTCGGCGTACGCCTCGAACACGGCCACGAGATCACCGCCGACGACCCACCGGCCTGGGCCGACCTGGTGGTGGCGGGCGACGGCGTCCGCAGCGCCCTGCGCACCCGCCACGCCGACCACTTCGGCACCCGGCTCACCGCGGGCCGCAACCGCTACATCTGGCTCGGCACCACCAAGGTCTTCGACGCCTTCACCTTCGCCTTCACCGAGACCGCGCACGGCTGGATCTGGTGCTACGGCTACGGCTACGGCCCCGACCGCAGCACGTGCGTCGTCGAGTGCGCCCCCGAGACCCTCACCGGCCTCGGCCTGGACCGGGCCGATGAGGCCGACGGACTCGCCCTGCTGGAGGACCTCTTCGCCGACGCCCTCGACGGCCACCGCCTCATCGCCCGCCCCGCCACCCGGTGGCTGACCTTCCGCACCCTCACCAACCGCACCTGGCACCGCGACAACCTCGTCCTGATCGGCGACGCCGCCCACACCACCCACTACTCCATCGGCGCGGGCACCACCCTCGCCCTGGAGGACGCCCTGGCCCTGGCCGCCGCCCTGCGCGAGCACCGCGCCCTCCCGGACGCCCTCGCCCACTACGAGCGGCGGCGCAAGGCGGCCATCCTGCCCGCGCAGAGCGCCGCCCGCTACAGCGCCCAGTGGTACGAGAACCTGTCCCGCTACGTCGACCTGCCGCCCGACCAGATGTTCGCGCTCCTCGGCCAGCGCCACTCACCCCTGCTGCCGCACGTCCCGCCCCGCCTCTACCACCGCCTGGACCGTGCCGCCGGACGCCTCACCGCCGTGCGCCGCCTCAAGCGCCGCCTCGGCCCGGCGCTCGCCCGCACCGTCCACACCCGAACGCTCTCCTCCCGTGAACGCTCCCAGCAGCGGATGACAGACTGACGCCATGGAAGAACGTTCAATGAAAAGGCTGGGCCAGCAGGCGTCCGTCATCGGCCTCGGCACCTGGCAGCTGGGCGCCGACTGGGGCGACGTCGACGAGAAGGACGCCCTCGCGGTGCTGGACGCGGCGGCCGAGGCGGGAGTCACCTTCTTCGACACCGCCGACGTCTACGGCGACGGACGCAGCGAACAGACCATCGCCACGTTCCTGCGCGGCAGGCCGGACCTCGACGTGCTGGTCGCCACCAAGATGGGCCGCCGCGTCGACCAGATCCCCGAGAACTACGTCCTCGACAACTTCCGCGCCTGGAACGACCGCTCCCGCCGCAACCTCGGCGTGGACCGCGTCGACCTGGTGCAGCTGCACTGCCCGCCCACCCCCGTCTACTCCTCCGACGAGGTGTACGACGCCCTGGACACCCTGGTCGCGGAGGAGCGCATCGCCGCCTACGGCGTCAGCGTGGAGACCTGCGAGGAGGCGCTGACCGCGATCGCCCGGCCGCACGTGGCCAGCGTGCAGATCATCCTCAACCCGTTCCGTATGAAGCCGCTGCGCCAGGTGCTCCCGGCCGCCGCCGAGGCGGGCGTCGGGATCATCGCCCGGGTGCCGCTCGCCTCCGGCCTGCTGTCCGGCAAGTACACCAGGGACACCGTCTTCGCGGCCAACGACCACCGCACCTACAACCGGCACGGCGAGGCCTTCGACCAGGGCGAGACCTTCTCCGGCGTCGACTTCGCCACCGGTGTGGAGGCCGCCGCCGAGTTCGCGGCCCTCGCCCCCGAGGGCTGCACCCCGGCCCAGCTCGCGCTGCGCTGGATCATCCAGCAGCCCGGCGTCACCACCGTCATCCCCGGTGCCCGCTCGCCCGAGCAGGCCCGCGCCAACGCCGCCGCGGCGGCCGTTCCCGCGCTGCCGCCGGAGACGTTGGAGGCGATCCGGGACCTGTACGACCGGCGCATCCGCGAGCAGGTCGAACACCGCTGGTGATGGGCTGACACAAAGCGCCCCCACGGGGAACCCGTTGTGACACGGAACTGAGGTCGCTCGCACCGGGAGGAAACCGTGGCCGACTCGGACCACAGCGTCACAAGGACGAGGGGGCGCAACGAGACGGAGGAGGAGAGAGCGGACCGGATGTGGCAGGAGCTGATCCAGGAGGTCCGGGTCGCTCAGATGGGAGTGCAGATCCTGTTCGGCTTTCTCCTCACCGTCGTCTTCACACCGATCTACCGCCAGCTCGCCGACTCCGACCAGGCGATCTACATCGTCACCGTGGTGCTGGGCGCCGCCGCGACCGGGGCGCTGATAGGCCCCGTGTCGCTGCACCGCATCGTCTCCGGCCGCCGGGTGAAGCCGCAGGCGGTGCAGCTCGCGTCCCGGCTCACCCATGTCGGCCTGGTGCTGCTGCTCGCCACCATGACCTGCTCACTGCTGCTCATCCTGCGGGTGGCGACCCACGACCCGTACGTGCCGTGGCTGGTCACCGGGATACTGCTCTGGTACCTGCTGTGCTGGTACGCGCTGCCGTTCTGGACCCGGCACCGGCACACCAGCCGCTGACCGCTCAGCCGTCGGTGATGACCTCGGCGAGGAAGTCGTCGACATGGACCTCCTCGCCGCCCGGCGCGACGACGTCGTACGTCTTGCGCAGGAAGGCGGACACGGCCGGAGCCCACGCGTACACCACCGCGTGGTGGCGGGCGCCGTCCGGATGGGCGTCCCCGAAGAACTCCATCCGCAGCTCCTCCCACCGGCTGCTGCCCGTGGGGCTGAACCGGACGTCGCCCACTCCGACGGGACCGCGCAGCCCGTCGGCGAGCATCTGCCGGTCCAGCCGCCAGCGGGCGAGCACCCGGCCGTCGTGACTGAACACCGCGGTGACGGCGAACGGATCGTCGGCGTCGTAGCTGAGGTGGGTCAGCACCGGGAAGCGATCGGTGTCGCCCGCCTGAAGCTGCATGACCAGGGTCTGGTGCACGAGGGGTTTCACGACAGGGCCCTTTCTGAGTGCGGACGCGAAAGCGCGGGACTCTGCACTCCGGGTAACCCGCCTCAGGCACAAGATGCTCAGCCGCCCGGGTGATGGCCGAAGGCTTCCCGCAGCGCGGGCAGCAGCGTCTTCTTCGACCAGTCCAGGAACGGCTCCTGGACCTCGCCACCGATCTGCACCAGGGCGATCTCGGTGAACCCGGCCTCGGCGTAGGGCCGTACGGCCTCGACGAAGTCGTCCGGGTCGTCGCCGCACGGGATGGAACCGGCGACGTCGTCGGTGGTGACGAACTGGGTGGCCGACTCGAAGGAGTCCGGGTGCGGCAGCTCCGAGTTCACCTTCCAGCCGTTGCCGAACCAGCGGAACTGGGCGTGCGCCCGCTTGACGGCCGTGTCGCGGTCGGGGTCGTAGGAGACCGGCAGCTGCCCCACCCGCGGCTTGCCCGCGCCGCCGTACCGGTCGAAGGAGCTGAGCAGGCCGGGCTTCGGTTCGGTGGCGATGACCAGGTCCGCCAGCCTGCCCGCGAGTTCGCAGGAGTTCTCCCCGGAGACGGCGATGCCGATCGGCGGCGGCTCGTCGGGCAGGTCCCACAGCCGGGCCGACTCGACGTCGAAGTGCGGGCCCCGGTGGTTCACATGGCCGCCCTGGAAGAGGTCCCGGATGATCCCGACCGCCTCCTCCATCATCTCGTGCCGGATGTCGACCGACGGCCAGCCGCCGCCGATCACGTGCTCGTTGAGGTTCTCCCCGGAGCCGAGACCGAGCCGGAAGCGGCCCTGTGACAACAGCTGCATGGTCGCCGCCTTCTGCGCCACCACCGCCGGGTGGTAGCGGAAGGTCGGGCAGGTCACATAGGTCATCAGCGGGATGTCCCGGGTCGCCTGCGCGGCGGCGCCGAGCACGCTCCACGCGTACGGCGAGTGCCCCTGCGAGCGCAGCCACGGAAAGTAGTGGTCCGAGGTCACGGAGAAGTCGAAACCCGCCTCCTCGGCCTTCACGACATGGTTGACCAGCTCACGGGGGCCGGTCTGCTCGGTCATCATCGTGTATCCGATTCGCACCATACGTCCGCGAGTCCCCAGGGGTTCGGAAGGGGAAACGGGATCAGCTCGAGACACCCCGGAAGGTGCGCAGGAAGACCTCCAGGGCCTGGCGGTTCGCGGTGTCGCCGAAGTCGTCGGCGGGCGTCGTCCAGCGCAGCGAGAAACCACGGCCCTCCCCGACCAGGAAGCCCCGGCCGAAGGTGCGCAGCTCGGTGCCGCGAGCCTGGGCGAGCCACTCGAAGTCGGCGGCCCGGCGGCCCTGGTACGTGGTCGCCCGGATGTCGCCGATCCGCCGGAAGCCGCCGGTCCGCGCGAGGTCCGGCTGCACGTCGTCGCGCCAGACGGCCACCGGGTCCGGGCCCAGGCGCTCGCTGTAGGTCACGGTCAGGGTGCGCGGATCGTCCGGCGCGCCGAGCACGACGCGGTACGCGACATCCGACACGCGGGTGGTGCGCAGCGGCTCCCAGTCCTCGGGAAGGGCGACGGAGAACCCCTCGGGGGCGTCGTAGCGGCGGAACCCGAGCGGCAGGGCGGTCGGCGACGGGGAGACGGACGGCGGGGGCGCGGACGGCGTCGGCGTCGGCGGGGCGGCGGGCGCGGGCGGGCGGGACGCGGTGGCGGTGGGCGAAGGGGTGGGGGAGGGGGAGGGGGACGGGCGCGACGGGGTGTCGGTCGGGGTGGCGGACGGCCGGGGCCGGGTACCGGCGGCGGTACTGTCGGTGCGGGTCAGCTGGTGGGTGGTGACCAGGACGGCGACCGCGACGGTGACCACCGCCAGCGTCGTCCCGGCGACCATGGACCGTCTGCTCCAGCCCCGCCCGGCGTGCCGGGCGGCGGTGTAGGCGCGGCGCAGCCGGGGCACGGGCGCGGCGGGCAGCGCGGCGTCGGCGTCCTCGCGCAGCGCCCGGGTCAGCGCTTCGCGGACCACCGGCCGGGTCAGCCGCTCCCGGCCGTCCTTGCGCAGCAGCCCCTGCACGGCCCGGGTGAGCGGACCGGCCCGGCCCGCAGCGGGGTGCGCAGCGGCAGCCGGTCCACACCCTTGAGCGTGGTCTCGAACCGGCCCCGCTCCCGGAACGGCGGCCGTCCCTCGACCATGGTGTAGAGGATCGCGCCCAGCGCCCACAGATCGGCGGCGGGGCCGACGCGCTCGTCACGGGCCTGCTCGGGGGAGGCGTACGACGGTGCCGTGAGCCGGGGCGCGAGGGTCGCGCCCGCCAGCCCGAACCCGGCGACGACCACCGGGCCCCGCTCGGGCACCAGCACCTGGCCGGGGCTGAGTTCCCCGTGGGTGATGCCCGCGACATGCGCGGCCTCCAGCACGTCGAGCAGTTCGAGCCCGATCCGCGCCGCCCGCACATAGTGGAAGGTGCCCTGTTCCGCGAGGAGTTCCCCGAGCGGGACGCCGGTGACCCACTCGGTGACGATCCACAGCGCCTCCGCCTCCGGCTCCGCGACGGCGTCCAGGACGTTGGCGATCCGGCCGGGACAGCTCAGCGCCATGGCCTCGGCGGTGCGCATCACCCGGCCGACGGCCCGGCGCGCCACCTCCCCGCCGGTGTCCGGCGGCAGCCCGATCCGGGTCACCTGACAGGGGCGCCCGGTCCGGGTGTCCTCGCCGTACCAGCACACGCGGTTGGTCTCGCCGTGGACGACCTCCAGCAGCCGGTACCGCCCGGCGACCGACTCGTCCGCGGTGACGTGCGCCTCGCCCATGGTCATCCCTCGCTGAACGCCGGCCTCACCCTTTCCCAGTGGTACGGGGGCGGTGCGGCCGGGTGTTCAACGCGGCGGCCCTTTCGGGCTCAACTTTCCTCAGAAACCGCCCTCTTGACGAAACGTCAACGGCGGCGGCGCGCTCGTGGCGGGCCGCTCAGCGCAGCCCGAACCGCTCCGACCAGCCCCTGACATCGCCGGTCGTCACATTGCCCCCGCACACCACCAGACCCAGCCGGGCCTCGGGACCGACCCGCTCCAGCACCCGCCGCGCCGCGGGCAGCAGACACCCGGCGGCCGGTTCCGCCCACACCTTGGCGTGCTCGGCCAGGTCGAGACAGCCCCGCACGGCTTCCCGGTCCGGGACCACGAGCACCTCGGTGACCAGCTCGGACACATGGTCGTACGTCAGCTGGGAGACGGTCGGGGCGCTGAGCGTGGTGACGACCGACGACAGCTGAACCGGCACCGGGCCGCCCGCCGCCAGCGCCCGGGACATCGCCTCGGCGCCCTCGGTCTCCACGCCCCAGACCCGCACCCCCGGACGCCGGGCCCGCAGCGCCGCCGCCACCCCGGCGATCAGCCCGCCGCCCCCGACGCTGACCAGGACGTCGGTCACCTCGTCGGCGTCGTCGGCGAACTCCAGGCCCACCGTGCCCTGCCCGGCGACCACCACCGGGTCGTCGAAGGGGTGGACGAGCGTGAGCCCCTCGTCGCGCAACCGTCCCACCAGCGCGAACGCCTCGTCCATCCCGTCCGTCAGCCGCACCGACGCGCCCGCGTCCCGGGCGATCTCCACGGACCGGGCGGGCGCGGAGCGCGGCATGACCACCGTCGCCTTCACATCCAGCGCGGCTGACATGACCGCCAGCGCGATGCCGTGGTTGCCGCCGCTGACCGCCACCACCCCGGCGGCCCGCTCGGCCTCGCTCAGCGACAGCAGCTTGGCCGTCGCGCCGCGCGACTTGAAGGAGCCGGTGCGCTGGAGCAGCTCCAGCTTGGTGGTGACCGGGACACCGAGCAGCCCGGACAGACCGGGGCTCGGCAGGGTGGGAGTACGGACGACGTGTCCGGCGATCCGCTCGGCGGCGGCTTCGATCTCCGGGATGCCTATCAAGGCGTGCTCACTTTCCGTTCAGCGCTGCTGTGGGGTGTGCGGGGCGGCTTCGCTCGGCCGGACGACCACATAGCCCTCGCCCTGGAGCATCAGCTGGACGGCTTCCCCGGAGCCGCCGCGCAGCATCGAGCCGATGGACTGCGAGCGGTGCAGGGAGGTCTGCAGCCCCGCGGTCCACCCGACGACGGCGTCCGTGTCGACGTACACTGGGTACTGCGGCGAGACCGGGATGACCAGGGGGCTGCCGTCGCACACCAGACCCAGTCTGCCCTGTCCCGAGAACACGCTGTTGAACAGCCCCCCGCCGGTGATCCCGGCGCCCTTCACGGTGGTGATCCGGTACGACAGCGAGGCGTCGAAGCACAGCACGTTGCGGCCGTTCACGGTGAACTCGTCACCCGGTTCCACCTCGACGACGAACACGTTCTGGGCCTCCTGCGCGAACCAGGCCTCGCCCTGTCCGCGCACCGCCATCAGCGGCAGACCCTCACCGGTGACCGCGCGCTTGAGCATGCCGCCCACGCCCTGGCCCTTGCGCTCGAACTGGAGATTGCCGCGGAAGGCGATCATGGCGCCCTGGCGGGCGAGCATCTCCCCGTTCACCGCGTACTTGAGGCACTTGGAGTTCTCGACCGACATGCCCGGCGCCGTGGCGAACTGGGCCATGTGCTCACTGGAAAAGAGGTCACCCTTCATGACTGCATCCTGTCGCGGAGGGTTCCCTTCCGCCAAGATCACGCACCGAACAGTTGTGTCCAGTACGTGCCCGCGCGGCCACCGCCCGCGAAACCTATGCCGATGTGGGTGAAGGCGGGCTTGAGGATGTTGGCGCGGTGTCCGGGGCTGTTCATCCAGCCCGTCACCACCTCACCCGGGGAGCGCTGGCCGCACGCGATGTTCTCGCCGATCGTGCGCCGGGTGGAGCCCGCGGCGGCGGCCCGGTCCCAGGGCTGGCCGCCGTCGGGGGAGGTGTGGGAGTAGAAGTCCCGGGCGACCATGTCCGCGCTGTGCGCCTGCGCGGCGGCGGTGAGCCGCGGATCCACGGTGAGCGGTGGCAGCCCCGCCCGGACACGCTCGCCGTTGGTCAGCTCCACGACCCGGGCCGCCGTACGGTCCAGGTCGGCCGGGGTCAGGGGGCGTGCCCACAGGGCGGTCCAGTACAGGTCGCCGGAGCGGCCCGCGGCGGCTCGGCCGAGACCGGCGTGGGTGAAGGACGGGTCGTGCAGCGTGCGGCGGGGGTGGTCGGTGCCCAGGCAGTACTCGACGAGGTCGGCGGGGGTGCGCGGGCCGGAGACCAGGTGCTCGCCCACGGTGAGGTAGAGGAACCCGGCGGCGGTCACCCGCCGGTAGACGGAGACACCGTCATGCCCCTCGACGCCGAGCCGTCCGGCCGCCGCCATGGCCGAGGCGTGCTCCCGCGCCGCCGCGGCCAGCCGGGCGTCGAGCACGACGGGCGGGGAACCGGCGCGTGCGCGGGCGGAGTTGACGAGACGGAGGAAGCCGTCGGGGTCGGCGCCCGGCCCGCTGCCGCGGTGGGGCGCGGGTGCCGGGGGAGTGGCGGGGCTGCGGCCGGGGCGGGAGCCGGGCCCGGCGGTGGGTGCGGACGTGGCGCCCGGCCCGCCGCCGCGACGGGGCGCGGGTATCGAGGGCGTAGCGGGGCCGCCACCAGGGCGGGAGGTGCCGGGGGGACCCTCCCCCGAGCCGTCCGCGGCCCCGTCGTCCACCACATCCACCCCGAAGTCCCGCGCCAGCCCCGCCAGTCCGTCCGCGTACCCCTGGCCGAGGGCGCGCAGTTTCCACTGGTCGGCGCGTCGGTAGATCTCCGCGAGGAGCAGGACCGTCTCCCGCTCCGGGCGTGGCGGGGTGAAGTGGGCGACGGCCCGGCCGCCCGCGTCGGTGACCCGCAGGACGGGGACGGGCAGGGTGCCCAGGGGAGTGCCGGGGTCGGCGGGGGTGACGGCGACCGTGACCCGGGCGGCTCCGGGGCGCAGCCGGGACGGCTCGACGGTGAGCGTGCCGCCGTCCAGCCGGGCGCCGGGCGCGGTCGGCTGGTTGTAGAACACGAAGTCGGCGTCGCCGCGGACCTTGCCGTCGTCGTCCGTGATCAGCGCGGACACGTCGAACGGGCCGGGCACCCGCACGGTGAGGGCGCCACCGGGCAGGGGCAGATTGCCGCCGGGAACCAACTCGCTCATCGCGCCGCCCTGGTGTCGTCGTCCGGTTTCACAGGGTTTCGCCCGGACAACGTCCATCAGGGCCCAAGGGTTCCCGGCGCTCAGGGGCACGCCGGGGCGTTCAGCGCAGCGTTTCCGCCCAGTCGGCGGGCACCCGGTCGGCCGGGCCCGGCGTGGGCTGGTCCTCGGGGTGGTTCGCGGGCGGGGCCAGCTCGGGGCCGGACTCGTACAGCTCGTTCTTGGCGTAGTCCCAGAACCATTCCTCGCCGGGCTCGTAACTGCGCACCAGCGGATGGCCGGTGGCCCGGAAGTGGGCGGTGGCGTGCTGGGCGGGGGAGGAGTCGCAGCAGCCGATGTGGCCGCAGGCCGCGCAGCGGCGCAGGTGGAACCACCAGCCGCCGTCGGCGTCGCACTCGACGCATCCGCTGCCGCTCGGCGGCACGCTGGGGTCGATCCCGTCGGTCCCACGGTCAGTCGTCATACCGGCTCGCGCCTTTCGTCATCGGTCACTTCGGCATCGCTGTCTTCTCCCGCGTCCGGCGTGTCGCCCTCCGCCGCGGTGAGCGGAAGCAGCACCTGGAAGCGCGTGTCGCCGGGTTCGGACTCCACCTGGAGGGTGCCGTGGTGCTTGTTCACCACGATCCGCCAGGAGATGTCCAGGCCGAGCCCCGTGCCCTGCCCCACCGGCTTGGTGGTGAAGAACGGGTCGAAGATACGGCCGCGGATCTCCGGCGCCACCCCGCAGCCGGTGTCCCGGAACTCCACCAGCAGCCGGTCGTGGTCGAGCGCCGTGCGCACGGTCAGCGTGCCGTCGCCGCCGACGCTCTCGATGGCGGAGACGGCGTTGTCGATCAGGTTCGTCCACACCTGGTTCAGCTCCGCCGGGTACGCGGGCACCTTCGGCAGCGTACGGTCGTACTCCTTCACGACCTTGATGCGCGGGCCGATCTTGCCCGACAGCATCACCAGGGTGCTGTCGAGGAGTTCATGGACGTCGGCCATCCGGTAGGGCGCCCGGTCGAGCTGGGAGTACTGCTTGGCGGCGTCCACGAGCTGGGAGATGCGGGTGGTGGAGTCGGCGATCTCGTCCATCAGCAGCTCGGTCTCGACCGTGTAGTTGAGCCAGCCGATCGCCCCCGGCAGCACCGCCGCGTCCACCGCCGCCGCCACCTGGTCCAGCCAGTCGAGGTCCAGCCCGGCCTGCACGAAGGTGGGCGCGAGCCGCCAGCCGTCCGGGATGCCGTGGTCCTCCAGCCAGTCGCTGACGGCGTCCTCCCGGTCCGAGGCCTCCAGCGGACTCAGCACCGGCGCCTTGGCGACGCGTTCGGCGGTGCGCTCCTGGATCTCGATCAGGGTCGCCAGCGCCTCGGGCGGATACGGGCCCGAGGAGATCACACTGAGCTTGTGCCGCATCTTCGCGACCCGTTCCCGCAGCGTCGCGGTGGCGCGTACGGCCGCCGCGGCGGGGTTGTTCAGCTCATGGGTGAGCCCCGCGGACAGCGAGCCGAGCGCGAGCAGCCGCTCGCGCTGCCCGATGACGCGCTGGGTGCTCTTGGAGCCGAAGAACAGTCCCTCCAGCAGATGCACCGCCATCGGGAACCACTCCTGCATGATCGCCGCGAAGGTGTCGGCGGGCAGCACGAAGAACCGCGTCGGCTCCGTGACATGCATGGAGCCGTTGTAGACCTGCCGCACCCGGTCGCCGATGTACGCCTGCATGGCGCCCCCGTAGACCCCGCGCTGCGAGGTCCGGCTCACCTCGACGTCGTCGCCGCCGACCTTGCGGTACAGCACGACGGTGCCCTCGAGCATGACGTAGAAGCAGGTCGCGGGGTCGCCCTCGACATAGACCGGGCCCGGCTCGAACCGCTCCACGCGGCCCTCGCTGCACAGCCGTCCCAACTGGTCGGGGTCGAGCTTCTCGAACAGGAACAGCGAGCCGATGTCCTGCGGGCTGCACGGCAGCGGCTGCCCGCTCACGACTGCTCCAGATAGCGGTGGACGAGCATCACGGCCATGGCTCCCTCTCCGACGGCGGACGCGACGCGCTTGGCGGACTCGGCACGCGCGTCGCCCGCCACGAACACGCCGGGAATGTTGGTCTCCAGGTGGTAGGGCGGCCGGTCCAGCTCCCAGCCCGCGGGCGGCCGTCCGTCGGGGGTCAGGTCGGGCCCGGACAGGATGAAACCCCGCTCGTCGCGCAGGACCGTGCCGTCCAGCCAGTCCGTCAGCGGGGCCGCCCCGATGAAGATGAAGCACCACTGCGCGTCGACCAGTTCGGTGTGCCCGCTCCCGGCGTCGCGCAGGGTCAGCTGCTCCAGGTGGTCCGAGCCGTGCGCCGCCTCCACGACGGTGGAGCAGCGCACGGAGATGTTCGGTGCCTCGCCGATCTGCTGGATCAGGTAGTGCGACATCGACGCCGCGAGCGACTCCCCGCGCACCAGCAGGGTCACCGACTTGGCGCCCCGGGACAGGTACATCGCGGCCTGGCCCGCGGAGTTGGCGCCGCCGACGATGTACACGTCCTGGCCCTGGCAGGCGGGTGCCTCGGTCAGCGAGGAGCCGTAGTAGACGCCGCAGCCGGTGAGTTCGGTGGCGCCGGGGGCGTCGAGCTGCCGGTAGGACACGCCGGTGGCGAGGATCACGCTGTGCGCGGCGACCGCCGAGCCGTCGCTGAAGTGCACGATCCGCGCGGAGCCGCTCACCTCCAGCCCGGTCACCTCGCGCGCGGTGAGGATCTCCGCGCCGAACTTCGCCGCCTGCCGCCGCGCCCGGTCGGTGAGCTGCGCGCCGGACACACCGTCGGGGAAGCCGAGGTAGTTCTCGATACGGGAACTCTGGCCCGCCTGCCCGCCGGTCGCCGACCGCTCCACCAGGACCGTGCGCAGCCCCTCCGAGGCGCCGTACACCGCCGCGCCGAGCCCGGCCGGGCCGCCGCCGATGACGACCAGGTCGTAGAAGTCGGCCGTAGGGGTGGTCGCCAGGCCGACCTGGGCGGCCAGTTCGGGCGCCTCCGGCTCGACCAGCGGCGTCCCCTCGGGGGTGATCACCAGCGGCAGCCGCTGCCCGTCCGCGCCCGCCGCGGCCAACAGCCGCCGCCCCTCCGGCTCGTCGGAGGAGTACCAGCGGTACGGCACCTGGTTGCGGGCCAGGAACTCCCGTACCTCCGAGGACCGCGCGGACCAGCGGTGCCCGACCACCTTGGTGGCCGGAACCGGCCGGTAGTCGCTGCTGCGCCAGGCCTGGAGCAGGTCGTCCAGGACCGGGTAGAGCTTCTCCTCGGGCGGGTCCCACGGCTTGAGCAGGTAGTGGTCCAGATCGACGACGTTGATCGCGTCGATCGCGGCGTTGGTGTCCGCGTACGCGGTCAGCAGCACCCGCCGGGCGCCCGGGTAGACGTCCAGCGCCTGCTCCAGGAACTCGATGCCGTTCATCTGCGGCATGCGGTAGTCGGCCAGGATCACCGCCACCAGGTCCCCGCGCAGCTTCAGTTCGCGCAGCGCGTCGAGCGCCGACTCGCCGGACTCCGCGCGGACGACGCGGTACGACTCGCCGTAGCGGCGCCGAAGGTCCCGGGCGACGGCGCGGGAGACCCCCGGGTCGTCGTCCACGGTCATGATGACGGTCCGCGCTGCGTCGGCGGCCTGTGCCATACGTCTCCCACCCCGGGCGATCGGAATGCTCCCGCTCATCGTATGTTCGATCGCCCCCGCGCGCTCAGGAAAAGTCCCGGGGGCCGCCGCGCCCCTGAGTAGGGAAGACTGGGCCGCGTACGGCACCGGAACACGAGGAGGCACCCGCATGACGCGCCCGATCACGGCAGGCGTGGACGGATCGGAGGAGAGCCACGCGGCACTCGCCTGGGCGGCGCGCGAGGCCGTGCGCCGGGGTACGGCGCTGCGCGTGCTGCACTCCTGGCGGTACGAGCCGCGCGAGGGACTCGACGCCGGGGGCCGGGACGCCCAGGAGGGGTGGGTGCGGGACGCGGTGGGCGAGGCCGTGCGGGAGGTCCGTGAGCGGCACCCCGGCCTGGAGGTCTCCGCGGACGTACAGGAAGGGGCCTCCGTCGACACCCTGGTCGCCGCGGCGGCCGACGCCGAGATGCTGGTCCTCGGCTCGCGCGGGCACGGACGGCTGGTCGGCTTCCTGGTCGGCTCCGTCGGCCAGCAGGTGATCGCCGAGGCGGCCCGGCCCGTGGTCCTGGTGCGGTCCGGGGACCGGGCGAGCGGCGAGGTGGCCGGGCGGGAGATCGTCGTCGGCCAGGAGGGCAGCCCCGAGGACAGCGCCGACGCGCTGCGGTTCGCCTTCGAGACGGCCGCCGCGCGCCAGGCCCCCGTCCTCGCCGTACGGGCCTGGACGCTGCCGCCGGTGTTCGCGTACAGCCCCGCCTCGCTCAAGCTCCTCGACGAGGCCGGGGGCCCGGAGCCGTACGAGAGGAAGGCCCTCGCGGCGGCACTGGAGCCATGGCGCGGGCGCTTCCCCGATGTGCACGTGAGGGAGCACGTGGAGATGGGCAGCGCGGGGCAGGTGCTGCTGTCGCTCGCCGGCCGCGCCCAGCTGATGGTGGTCGGGCGCCGCGCCCACCGCACCGCCGTGGGCGCCCGGATCGGCTCGGTCGCGCACGGCGTGCTGCACCACGCGGAGTGCCCGGTGGCGGTGGTCCCGCACCGGGTGTGAGTCACTCGGGGGTGGTGGTCTCCATGGTCTGGCGGGCGCGCGGCAGGATGTTGTCGATGTAGTCCTTCACCGCCGTGTCGAGGCCGATGTCGTGCTGCGCGCGCTCCGACAGGTACCAGCGGTGTTCGAGGAGCTGGTGGTAGATCTCGGCCTGGTCCATGGCGCCGCGCAGCTCGACGGGCACGGCGCGCACGGTCGGCCGGAACACCTGGCGCACCCAGCGGTGCGCCAGGACCTCCGGCCGGGCGTCGGCGAAGTCCTCCTGGGTGGCCATCCAGCTCTCGAGGTCGCTGAGCAGCCGCCGGGCCTGGTTCTCCTCGGTGTCCAGGCCGGTGAGCCGCAGCAACTGCCGCTGGTGGTGCCCGGCGTCGACGACCTTCGGCACGAAGGTGACCGTGTCGCCGTTGGAGGAGCGCTCGATCTGCATCTCGGCCACGTCGAAACCGAGGTCGTTGAGCCTGCGTATCCGGCGTTCGATGTAGTGGTACTTGCCCGCCGGATAGACGGAGGTGCGGGTCAGCTCCCGCCACAGCCCGTGGTAGCGCGCGCAGATCTCCTGGCCGAACTCGATCGGGTCCACCGACGGGTGCAGCGCGCCGGACGCCTCCAGGTCCAGCAGCTCACCGCTGATGTTGACGCGGGCCAGGTCCAGGTCGTAGTCGCGCTGGCCGTCGCTGAGGCGAGGGTGCAGCTCGCCGGTCTCGGCGTCCACGAGATAGGCGGCGTACGCGCCCGCGTCCCGCCGGAACAGCGTGTTGGACAGCGAGCAGTCGCCCCAGGCGAACCCGGTCAGGTGCAGCCGGACCAGCAGCACCGCCAGGGCGTCCATCAGCCGGTGCATGGTCGCGGGCCGCATCGTCGTCTCGAACATCGACCGGTACGGCATCGAACCGCCCAGGTGCCGGGTGATCAGCACCGGCTCCAGCGGCTCACCGGCGGCGTCGGAGCGCCCGGTGACCACGGCGAGCGGGTCCACCGCGGGGATGCCGAGCCGGTCCAGGTCGCGCAGCAACTCGTACTCGCGCAGCGCCGGGCGCTCGGCGAGTTCCTTGACGGCGATCACCTCGTCCCCGGCACGGGCGTACCGCACGACGTGCCGGGAGATGCCGCGCGGCAGCGGCACGAGGTAGTCCTCGGGCCACTCCTCGAGCGGCGTCTGCCAGGGCAGGGCGAGCAGGAGCGCGGGGTGCTCCGGGTTGGTGGCACTGATCTGCAAAGCCATGGCCTGACCTTAAGCCGATCTCCTGAACTTCAGGCCGCCCGCTCCCGTGCTGCGCGCGCGGCCTCGCGGACCGGGCCCCGGTGCACGGGTCCGTGCCCCGGCAGCAGCACCTCACCGTCCAGGTCCTCGAGCGCCGCGAGGGAGGCCACGGCCCGCGTCCGCTCGTGGTGGAACATGTCCGGCAGCAGCTGCGGCCCCTTGATCCGGGCGGTGGCGTGCCCGCTGACCAGGGCGTCCCCGGAGATCACCACTCCGGCGTCCGGCACCTGGAAGGCGCAGTGTCCGAGCGTGTGCCCTGGCGTCGGTACGGGCACCGGGCGGCCGGGCAGGTCGAGCGGGCCGGGGGCCGGGAACGGCTCGGGAGCGGTGACCGGCACATGCCGGGTGCCGCCGGACCGCAGCGCGTGCACGGCCCACGGCAGCACGCCCGGCCGCCAGCCGTTGCGCAGCACCCGCCCGACGGACACCTGGTGCAGGAACTCCCGGCGGGCGTGCGGCACTTCGGCCTCGTGCAGATAGACCGGCGTGCCGTGCGCGGAGTGCAGATACTCCGCCGACCCGAGGTGGTCGTTGTGGGCGTGCGTGATCAGTACCGCCGCGACCGCCTCCGGCGAACCGCCCACCTGGGCCAGCGAGTCGAGTAGCAGCGCACGGTCCCCGGGATACCCGGTGTCGACCAGCGTGACCGCGTCCCCCTCGGTGAGGATGACCCAGTTGGTGTGGGAGCCGTGCACCAGGTAGATGCCGTCGGCGACTTGCCGTACTGCTGCCCGCATGATGGTCCCGCCCGGTGAGTTCCGCGTCCGACGGTGGACAGCAAAGCAGATCGGGGCCGCGCCGTGACGACCGGCTCCGGCCGCGTTCCGCGCGGGAACCGCGCCGTCCCGGGCCGGGCGCGGACAGCGCGCTTCCGCTCAGCGCACGCCGTGCGGTGTGGTTCCGTTCAGCGCACGCCGTGCGGTGTGGTTCCGTTCAGCGCACGCCGTGCGGTGTGGTTCCGCTCAGCGCACGCCGTGCGGGCGGAACTGCACGCTGACGCGTCCGCCCGCCGCCCGGGCCGTCTTGGGGACGCAGTGCTCCCAGGTCCGCTGGCAGGAGCCGCCCATCACGATCAGGTCGCCGTGGCCCAGGGGGCGGCGGACGGTGTCGCCGCCGCGCAGCGGACGCAGCAGCAGATCGCGGGGTGCGCCCACGGACAGGATGGCGACCATGGTGTCCTCGCGGGCGCCCCGGCCGATGCGGTCGCCGTGCCAGGCGACGCTGTCCCGGCCGTCGCGGTAGTAGCACAGGCCCGCGGTCGTGAACGGCTCGCCCAGCTCCTCCCCGTAGTACGCCGTCAGCGCGTCGCGCGCCTCGGCCAGCACCGGGTGCGGCAGGGGCTCGCCCGCGCCGTAGAAGGCCAGCAGCCTGGGTACGTCGACGACCTGGTCGTACATCTTGCGCCGCTCGGCACGCCAGGGCACCTCGGCCACCAGCTGCCCGAACAGGGCGTCCGCGCCGCCCAGCCAGCCGGGCAGCACGTCGATCCAGGCGCCCGCGTCCAGCTCGGTCCGGTGGACCCCGTGGAGGGGGCCGAGGCGGGGCTGGTCGGTCTGGTCGAAGAGGGAGGCCTGGAGGTGCACGGTCATGGGACCAGCGTAACTCCTGAATCGAAAATGCGTTCGCATGCGAGGGCTGGTCCTGGATAGCTGGCCTTTCGACGCTCGCGTCCGGACCCTTTGGATACATTGATGTATCGGATACATTCACGTATCGAGTCAGGGGAGCGGAGGCATCGTGACGGCGCAGCGCACGACCGGGCGGGTGACCAGGCGGCGGGTCCGCACGCGCGCCAACCTCCTGGACGCCGCGTTCGCGGTCTTCGCGGCCAAGGGGTTCGGACGCGTCTCCATCGAGGAGGTCTGCGAGGCGGCGGGCTACAGCAGGGGCGCCTTCTACTCCAACTTCGCCAGCCTCGACGAGCTGTTCTTCGCGCTCTACCAGCAGCGGGCCGACCTGATCGCCGAGCAGGTCTCCGGGGCGCTCGCGCTCGACGGCCCCGACCTGGACGTGACGGCCTCCGTCGACCGGGTCACCGAGGTGCTGCTGCTCGACGTGGACTGGCTGCTGGTCAAGACGGACTTCCTGGTGCACGCCGCCCGTGACCCGGCCGTCGCCCGGACCCTGCTGGAGCACCGCGAGCGGCTGCGGCGGACGGTCGCCGACCGGCTCGCGCGGGCCGCCGCGTTCCGCGCGCTGCCCACCGTCCTCGGCGGCACGGACGGCGCGGCCTGGGCGGTCGTCGCCGCCTACGACGGAGTCACCACCCAACTGCTGCTGGACAAGGACGTCGAGCACGCCCGTGCCTGGCTCAAGCAACTGCTCACCGCCCTGCTGACCGACGGCAGCGGCGCCTCCGTACAAGGAAGGGAACGGTCGCCATGGACGCCGACGTCATCGTCGTAGGAGCGGGCCTCGCCGGGCTGGTCGCGGCGCATGAACTCACCAGCCGCGGCAAGAAGGTCGCCCTGGTGGACCAGGAGAACGCCGCCAACCTCGGCGGCCAGGCCTTCTGGTCCTTCGGCGGGCTGTTCCTCGTCGACTCGCCGGAACAACGGCGCCTCGGCATCAAGGACTCCCTCGACCTCGCCTGGAACGACTGGCAGGGCAGCGCCGGGTTCGACCGGGTCGACGACGAGGACTCCTGGGCGGTGCGCTGGGCGCGGGCCTATGTCGAGTTCGCGGCCGGGGAGAAGCGGTCCTGGCTCGACGGGCACGGCATCAAGCTGCTGCCTCAGGTCGGCTGGGCCGAGCGCGGCGACCTGCGCGCGGGCGGCCACGGCAACTCGGTGCCGCGCTTCCACATCGCCTGGGGCACCGGCACCGGGGTGGTCGAGCCGTTCACCGCCTACGCCGAGCAGGCGGCCCGCGACGGACTGCTGACCTTCCACCACCGGCACCGCGTCGACGCACTCCTGATCACGGACGGCGCGGCACGCGGCGTACGCGGCACCCTGCTGGCCCCGGACGACTCACCGCGCGGTGTCGCGTCCCACCGCGACCCGGTCGGCGACTTCGAACTGACCGCCCAGGCGGTGATCGTCACCTCCGGCGGCATCGGCGCCAACCACGACATCGTCCGCCGCTACTGGCCCGAACGCCTCGGCACCCCGCCCGCCGAGATGGTCACCGGCGTCCCCGCCTATGTCGACGGGCGGATGCTCGACATCAGCGCGGAGGCGGGCGTGCGGCTGGTCAACCGCGACCGCATGTGGCACTACACCGAGGGCCTGCAGAACTGGGATCCGGTCTGGCCCGGCCACGGCATCCGCATCCTGTCCGGCCCGTCCCCGCTGTGGTTCGACGCACTCGGCCGTCGGCTGCCCGACCCCTGCCTGCCCGGCTACGACACGCTCAGCACGCTGAAGTACCTGCGCACCACCGAGGACATCGCCGGGTACGACCACTCCTGGTTCATCCTCACCCGGAAGATGATCGAGAAGGAGTTCGCGCTGTCGGGCTCCGAGCAGAACCCCGACATCACCTCCAAGGACCGCAAGGCCGTCCTGCGCGACCGGCTGCTCGGCAAGGGCGCGCCCGCCCCCGTGCAGGCCTTCGTGCGGCACGGCGCCGACTTCGTGGTGGCCGACACCCTGGAGGAACTGGTCGAGAAGATGAACGGGCTGACCGACAAGGCCCTCCTCGACGCCACCGAGATCCGCCGCCAGGTGACCGCCCGCGACCTCCAGATGGCCAACGCCTACACCAAGGACTCCCAGGTCCAGGGCATCCGCAACGCCCGCCGCTACATCGGCGACCGCCTCGGCCGCGTCGCCACCCCGCACCGGATCCTCGACCCCGAGGCCGGACCCCTGATCGGCGTGCGGCTGCACGTCCTCACCCGCAAGACCCTCGGCGGCATCCAGACCGACCTGGACTCCCGCGCGCTCGGCACCGACGGCAACCCCGTCGACGGGCTGTACGCGGCGGGCGAGGTCGCCGGGTTCGGCGGCGGCGGAGTGCACGGCTACAACGCCCTGGAGGGCACCTTCCTCGGCGGCTGCCTCTTCTCGGGCCGCGCGGCGGGGAGGGCGGCGGCGGAGCAGGTCGGCTGACGGGAGCGGGCTCAGTCGTGCAGCAGCCGCGCCAGCACGGCGGCGTGGCTGCGCTCCGGGGACGTCGACGCGGTCAGCAGGGTGACCGTCCCCGCGCGGGCGGAGGCGCGCAGCCGCTCCAGCTCCTCGGCCGCCCCGGGATCGGCCAGTTCCGCCTCGTAACGGCCGCTGAACTCCTCGTACGACCCCTCGCCCGCGTGGTACCAGCGGCGCAGCCCGGTGGACGGGGTGACGGCCTTGGGCCACTCGTCCACCCGGGCCGCGTCCTTCGCCAGGCCGCGCGGCCAGAGCCGGTCGACCAGGACGCGCGTCCCGTCGTCGGGATCCGGCGGTTCGTAGATCCGGCGTACACGGACACTCACGGTCGGTCCTCCTGTCGCGGTCTGTTTCCTCCGGCTTCCCTTCCCGCCTCATGGGTACCCCGATGCCCATGAGCGCCTGGGAGGATCTGCCGGTCATCGGCACGCTCGCCGAGCTGACCCGGCTCGTGGAGCGCCACCGGCGCCTGTACGTCCGCTGGTCGCGCGGCCCCGAGGCCGACCTGTCCGCCGCCTCCAGCACCGACGACCTGACCGGTGTCCCCATGCCCGGCCTGTCCGCCAACCCCCTCGACGTCGAGGAGTGGTGGCGGGGCCGCCCCGTGGAGCTGTGGGTGGCCCGCCGCCTGCACGACTACTCCCACCTGCCGCGGGACAAGGGCCCCGACGTCCGCCCCTGGATCCTCCAGGGCCGCGAGACCGGCCGCGGCCCCGACAACGAACCCCTGGTCGCGGAGGTACGCCCCCTGTGCCGCCTGGAGCCCCGGGTGATCGACGAGGCCCGGGACCAGGTGACCCGCCAGGAGCACGACTGGGGGCCACTGCGGCGGGGCGGGCGGTGAGGCGCCGCTCACCTCGGGGCGGAGGCGAGGCGGGCCAGGCCCGCCAGGCCGTCGAGGACGGCCTGGCCTTCCCGGTGCACGGGTTCCAGTTCCGCGACCAGGTCGCGGCTGGTGGCCATGTCGGGGGCGTCGATCCGCTCCTCGATCTGCCGTAGGGCCGCGCGCAGGCGGTCCCGGTACTCGGTGACGTGGTCGGCGACGGCGTCGGCGAGTTGCTGGCCCTGGTGCCGGGCGACCGTCGCGAAGTCCCCGCGGGCCCTCTGCGCCTCCTCGGTCAGCCGGTTCCTGCGGTCGTCCCGGGCCTGTTCGAGCACCGACCTACGGGCCTTCAGCACCTGGGCGCCCGCCACGGCGGCCACCCCCGCCGCCGCGAGCCCCCCGGTGGTGACGGTGAGCGCGGTGAGCGACAGGCTGGCCAGCACCGAGGTCACCACGCCGCCCAGGGCGCTGGCGACGGTGACGGCGGCCCCGGCGGCCTGGACCATGCCGTAGACGTCGAGTCTTCGGCGGTCGTCCAGGACGGGGAACAGCTCCCCGGGGTTCAGCGGGGCCGCCTGGACCAACTGGGAGGTGTGCTCCTCACCGCTCAGTTCGGAGCACAGCAGCGCACGGGCCCGGGCGTCGAGGGACTCGACGTGCCCCGCCCACAGCACGGCGGGCCCCTGCTCCGCCGTCATCCACTCGGTGAACAGCCGCGTCTGGCGCAGTCTGATGTCGGCCCGGTGCTCCAGACCCAGGTCACCGGCGTCGATCACCGCGTCCAGCTCCCGGTGGAAGACCTCCGCGAGTTCACCGAACCGCCGCTCGGTGTCCCGGACCCGGCGGTCCAGCTCGGCCGCCAGTTCGCCGCGGACACGCTCCGCGGACTCCTCCGTCTCGGCCAGCCTGCGCCGCAGGTCGTCCCGTTCCCCCGTCAGCTGTTCCACGGACACCTGGTGGGCGGCCAGCACGTCGGCGACCATGCGGTGCCTCCGGTCGACCAGCCGGTGCGCCTCGTCGGCGATCTTCCCGAGATGGAACTGGCCCGTCCCGCTCTCGATCATCTCGGTGAGCCGTCGGCGCAACCCCTGCATACGGCTGCTCACGCGGCCCCGCTGCGCCGCGCGGGCGTTGCCCTCGGCCTCGTCGAGGTCGGCCTGGGCCTCCCACGCCGGTGACACCCCGATGAATCCCTCGCCGACGAACGAGGCCCCCGCGCCGCCCGGATCCCGGAACCGCTCGCGCAGATAGGAGTTGTTGGTCTCCTGCGCCGACTGCCAGGCGGGCCGGTTGTCGTTGCCGAGCTGATCGGCGCGGTCGATGCCGGTCAGCACCCACAGCACCGGCTTGCCGGTCTGGAGGTGGTGGTTGTACAGGTCGGTGATGAGCCCCAGCTCGTTCGCGGTGAGGGTGGCGGTGCCCTGGGTGACGTAGAGGAAGCAGTCCGCGTCCTTCCACGCCTCGTACATGATGTCCTCGTACGCCGGGTCCGGGGACTCGGCGCCCGGCAGGTCGAAGAACTTGGCGGGCAGCGACGCGTTCTCGATGAGCAGTTCGAGGTGGACGACGTCGAGGTGGTAGTGGTCCGGGAAGCGGTTGGCCCGGTCGCCGTCGGTGGCGCCGTAGGCAGCGACCACCCCGGGCGCCAGATCGGTCCCGATCTCCACCCAGTCCGCGGGGTGACCGGCGAACTTCACCCGCAGCAGCCCCCGCCCCGGTGCGCGCACCTCGGCATCCGGGTGGACCGGTGTCACCGTCGACGGGCACGCCGTGGTGGGGGTGGGGGAGGACGGGAGGATCCCGATGTACTGCTGGGTGAAGCCGCCGTCCGGCTGCTCGAAGCGCTCGTACCGCAGGCCCTTCTGAAGACCGCTGATGAGGAAGCTCTTGCCGGACGACTGACGGCCCAGCAGCCCGACGTTGAGCAGGGACGAGCGGGCACGACCGCGTTTGCCGCGCAGATCGCGCACCTGCTCGCCTATCTCGGCCTCGTCCACCGGGAGCCCGCTTATCCCCGGCAGACTGTTCAGCCATCCCAGGGAGCGGTCAAGGAGCAGCAGCAGGTCCTCGCGGACCTCGTCGACGGTCGCCATCCGCCATGGATACACCAACGGCCCCTACATCGGTGGGTGTTGGGAGATAATGCGACCGGTCCGTTCCGTGCCCTTCACGGCGTCCGCAGGGACTCGGCCGCCTGCGCCGTGACCGCCTCGGCCAGCAGCGCCAGCGCGGGCGAGTGCAGTCGCCACTGCTGCCAGTACAGCGGGACGTCGACCGCCCGGTCCGGCGCGAAGGTCACCAGCCGCCCGGCGCGCAGCAGCGGTTCCGCCTGGGCCTCCGGGACCATGCCCCAGCCCATGCCGGTGGCCACGGCTTCGACGAACCCCTCCGACGTCGGCACGTAGTGCCGTCGCGCGCTCGCGGTGGTCCGCCCGTGGGTCAGGCGGCGGACGAAGCCGTCCTGGAAGTCGTCCCGCCGGTCGAAGACGACCACGGGCGCGACCGGGAGCACCTCGGAGAGGGAGCCGTCCAGACGGCGGGCGGCGAAGTCCGGGTGGGCCACGGGAAGGTAGCGCATCCGGCCCAGCGACCGCACCGAGCAGCCCGGCACCGGATGCGGCGAGGAGGTCACC
Organism: Streptomyces sp. NPDC057877; assembly: GCF_042796855.1. Lineage (NCBI taxonomy): Bacteria > Bacillati > Actinomycetota > Actinomycetes > Kitasatosporales > Streptomycetaceae > Streptomyces > Streptomyces sp. NPDC057877. The sequence continues at coordinate 16,120 of NZ_JBHVMS010000001.1, read as the reverse complement.
GCCGCCATCACCACGCCCTCGCGCAGCAGGGCCGCCGTGTGGTCCTCGTCCTCGCGGCGCAGCTCGAACCCGAGCGGCGGCTCCTCGGGAACGCGGCGCAGGGCGGCGAGGAACCAGGTCGCCAGCGAGTCGGCGTTCACCGCCACCGTCAGCCGGGTGGGCTCCCCGGCGCCGCTCAGCCCCAGCTCGGCATGGGCGTCGCGCTCCAGCCGGGCCACCTGCCGGGCGAGCCGCACCAGTACCTCGCCGGACTCGGTGGGGCGCACCGGCTTGGTGCGCAGCAGCAGCACCCGTCCGGCGCGCTGCTCCAGGGCCTTCACCCGCTGGCTGACCGCGGAGGGCGTCACGTGCAACGCCGCGGCGGCCGCCTCGAAGGTGCCCTCGTCGACCACCGCGAGCAGGGTGCGCACCTGGTCCAGGGGTAGCTCCTCGGTCATGCGTCCGCCGCCCTCCCGGTCTCACCCTTCAGAAGGGCTAAGGATAGGTAAGAATCCTTAGCTGTACTTCCCCTCGCCGCTTCCTTAGCGTCGACGGCATGCCCAACGCCCTGACCGCCGCCACCGCCGGGTTCGGTACCGGACTCTCCCTCATCGTCGCCATCGGGGCGCAGAACGCCTTCGTCCTGCGGCAGGGGATACGCCGCCAGGCCGTCCTGCCGGTCGTCGCGATCTGCGCCCTGTCCGACGCGCTGCTCATCGCCCTCGGGGTGGCCGGGGTCGGCGCGGTGGTCGTGGCCTGGCCCGCGGCGCTGACGGTGGTCGCCTGGGTCGGCGGCGTCTTCCTGCTCTGCTACGGCGCCCTGGCCGCCCGCCGGGTGTTCCGGCCCGGCGCGCTGCGGGCGGACGGCGCCGCCGCCCTCTCCACCCGCCGGGCGGTGCTCACCTGTCTGGCGCTGACCTGGCTCAACCCGCACGTCTACCTCGACACGGTGTTCCTGCTCGGCTCGGTCGCCGCCGACCGCGGCCCGCTGCGCTGGACCTTCGGCATGGGGGCGGCGCTGGCCAGCCTGTGCTGGTTCGCCGCGCTGGGCTTCGGCGGCCGGGCGCTCGGACGGTGGCTGGCCCGGCCGTCCGCCTGGCGGGTGCTGGACGGCCTGGTCGCCGTCACGATGATCGTCCTCGGCGGGACGCTGATCGCGGGCGCCTGAGGCGCTATCGCACGCCGCGCCGGTGCAGCGCGTACTGCTCCATCAGCTGGCCGCGCGTCATCTCCAGCCGGTGGGCGAGGATCTCGGCGACCGTGCGCACCAGCGTGAACCCCAGCCGGGGGTCCTCCTCGCACAGCTCCAGCACCGCCTGCGCGTCGAACTCGTAGGCGCGTACGGGGCTGAATGCCTCCGCGCCGAAGTCCCAGCGGTACGGCGGGAACAGCCAGGACCAGCCGAGCAGATCGCCCGCACCGAGGCTCGCGACGGTCACCCGCTGGGTCGGGGACAGCCGCTGGTCGAGCGAGACCGCGCCCGAGCGGACCACCCAGAAGCGGTCGGCCGTGCCGTCCGCCTCGAAGATGCGGGCGTCCTCGGCGAAGGAGACCTCACGGCCCAGGGCCATCAGGTGCTGACGCTGCGGCGGGGGAAGGGCGGTGAGCAGTTTCGTCGCTCTGGTCATGGCGCGGGGCTCCTCACCGGGGACGGGTTCCGTGCTCTGCCTACGCCCCATTGGAGCCCCCGGCGGCCCGTCGCGCATCCGGCCGCGGACCAGGCGCGGGCCGGGGGACTCGGGGCAAGGAAAAGCCCTGGCTGGACGGGGGAAGCCAGCCAGGGCAGTACAGAGGGCGCGGAGGAGGGGTTCCATCGACTCCGTCACCAGCTATGAGTGAACAGTAAACCATCATCCGCGCTTGTATGTAATCAGGAGCGGGCCAGGTGACCCGTTTCACTTCCCGGCCCGCTTCCCGGGCGTCAGGATCTCGTCCAGCACCCGCACCACCGCCTCATAGGCCAGCACCCGCACCGCGGCCTCCCGGGACTCGCCCGGATCGGTCGGCCGCAGCGCGTCGCGCCGGTCCCGCCAGGTCCGCTCCTCGTCCCGGGCATACGCCCGGGCGCGCTGGAGCCGCCGCAGCAGTTCGTCTGAGTCCACGACATCGGTCATGCCGTCCGCGTACCCCTCAGGGGCGCTTCGATGGCGGTCATCCCGCGGTCGACGGGACATGTTTGGCATGCCCGCGGAGGGTCAGCCGAACAAGGAGAGACGTGGTCCCCCACCGGGCGAGTCAGGGAGCGAAAGGATGTCAGCGCAGCACTGGACCGAGTCCCGAGCCGAGCCGGACCCGATGCCCGGCGCCCAGGACTCATGCCGCCCGGCCGACGTCCGCACCGCCGTACGGTGCGCGGTCGCCTGCCGGTGCCGGGACACGGGCACCCCCTGTGACGAGGACGCCCTCTCCGACGCGCTCCTCGTGGCCTCGGAGCTGACCACCAACGCCATCCTGCACGGCGGTGGCGTCACCGATGTCGACGTCGACGTGGACGAACACGACGTCCGGGTCTCGGTCAGCGACCGCAGCGACCGGCTCCCGGAACTCACGCCCGCCCTCGACACCCACGGACGGCGCCGCACCGGCGGACGCGGCTGGCCGATCGTGTGCCGCCTGGCGCGCGCCGTGAGCGTCTCGGAACTGCCGTCGGGCGGCAAGCGCATCACCGCCGTCGTCCCCGTCTTCTGATCCGGCACCCGTTTTCTTGGGCTTTGCCCGGTCGCGGTGTTTGGTCCGGCGGGGGAGGGGCAGACGCAGTTTCGTGCTTCGGACCGGAGGCGCGACGGCGGGGAGCGGTATGACCGCTCCGGCCCTCCGGGTGATCCGGACGGTGTTCCCCCTCCCCGCGGTCATTCCCTGAGACGAAACCACCGTTCAGGAGCGATACCGCATGCTCACCGACATGTCGACAAGCCGACCCGGCACCCCCGGGCGGACCGCTTCGGCCCCCCGACGGCAGCACGACGACGCCCCCGACACCGCGGCCCGGTTCAGCAGGCTGGCCACGCTGGCCGACGGACCGGAGCGGGACGCGCTCCGTGACGAACTCGTGGAGGCCTGGCTGCCCATGGCCCACCGCATCGCCGGGCGCTTCCGCGACCGCGGCGAGTCCGTCGAGGACCTGCGCCAGGTGGCGGCGCTCGGTCTGGTGAAGGCGATCGACCGCTACGACCCCTCCCGCGGCGCCTTCGAGAGCTACGCCGTGCCCACCATCACCGGCGAGGTCAAGCGGCACTTCAGGGACCGTATGTGGGCCCTCAGGGTGCCGCGCCGCATCCAGGAACTGCGCAACAAGGTGCGCGTCGCTCGTCGCGACCTCACCCAGAACCCCGGCAGCCCCGAGCCGACCGTGGCCGATCTCGCGGAGCACACCGGACTGACCGAAGAGGAGGTCACCGCCGGTCTCGAGGCCCTGGACAGCTTCAGCACCCTGTCCCTGGACGCCGAGCTGTCCACCGACGACGACGGCTACAGCCTCGCCGACACCCTCGGCGGCCCCGACTCCTCCTACGACACCGTCGTGGACCGCGAGTCGGCCAAGGAAGGGCTGCGCCGACTGCCCGAGCGGGAGCGGGCCATCCTCTACATGCGGTTCTTCGAGGACATGACGCAGAGCCGCATCGCCGACCAACTCGGCATCTCCCAGATGCACGTGTCCCGGCTCATCAGCCGCAGCTGCGCCCGCGTGCGCGCCGAGGCTTTGGGCAACCGGCCTGGTCCCCGGGCAGTCGCCTGAGCCGTCCGGGCCATCCGGCGCGGCGCCCCCCGGGCCGCGGGGCGCCCCGCCCCCGCACGGCTCCCCCCCCGCCCGACGCCCCACCGGCGCCCCCCCATAGTACGGCGGCAAGTAGGCCGCGGTGTGAACG
>NZ_JBHVMS010000001.1:0-12265 GCF_042796855.1 Streptomyces sp. NPDC057877 | reverse complement strand
TTCGGGTTGGGGGCGGGGGCCCGGGCGGGGGCGCGGGGCCCCGGCCCCCCGCCCGGGGGGCCGGCCCGGGGGGGCGGCGGGGGGGGCCCCCCGGGGGCGGGGGGCCCCCCGCGCCCGCTCAGGTCTCCCCGCGCGCCGTACGCCCCACGTGCTCCGCCACTTCGTCCGGCGTCATGTAGGCGTCGGTGTACTCGAAGTCCTTCAGCTTGGCGGGCTTGCGGGCCTGGAAGCCGGTGCGGACGAAATCGTCGCCCGCGACGGCGTTCAGCGCCCAGTTGGTCAGCACCCGGGTCTTGGCGACGTTGGTGCGCAGCGCCGACCAGTGGTAGCCGCGCGCCACCGCCTGCGCGGGCAGCCCGCGCAGCTCCACGCCCAGCGGCTTGGACACCGCGTCCCGGCCGCCCAGGTCCACGACCAGCCCCAGGTCCCGGTGGTGGTACGGGCGGGGCGGCTCCCCGCGCAGGGTGGCGAGGACGTTGTCGGCGACGAGCTTGCCTTGCCGGGTCGCGTGCTGGGCGGTGGGCGGGCAGACGGCGCCCTCCTCGCCCTTGTCGAGGTCCGGCACCGCGGCGGCGTCGCCGAGCGCGAACACCCCGTCCTGTCCCGGCAGGCTCATCTCCGGGGTGACCGCGAGCCGCCCGCGCACGGTCTCCGCGCCCAGCGTGCCGATCAGCGGGCTCGCCACCACCCCGGCGGTCCAGATCAGGGTGCGGGTGGGGACCACCCGTCCGTCGGTGAAGGTGACCTCCTCGGGGCCCGCCTTCTCGATGGACACCCCCAGCGAGATCTCGATGCCCCGGCGGCGCAGGATCTCCTGGGCGCTGCCGCCCAGCTTCTCGCCCAGCTCCGGCATCAGCTTCGGGGCGATGTCGATCAGATGCCACTTGATCAGGCCCGGGTCGAGCCGCGGATAGCGCCGTACCGCGTTGTACGTCAGCCGGTGCAGACAGGCCGCCGTCTCGGTGCCCGCGTAGCCGCCGCCGACCACCACGAACTGGAGCCGGGACGCCCGCTCGGCCGGGTCCTGGCTGGCGTCGGCGAGGTCCAGCTGCGAGATGACGTGGTCGCGGATGTACGCGGCCTCGGCGAGCGTCTTCAGGCCGAAGGCGTTGTCGGTCAGCCCCGGGATGTCGAAGGTGCGGGTGACGCTGCCGGGGGCCAGCACGATGTAGTCGTACGGCTCGTCGACGATCCGGCCGGTGATCGTGCGGATCACGCAGACCTTCGCCTTCAGGTCCACGCCGATCGCCCCGCCGGGGATGATCCGGGTGCGGTACCTGCGGCTGCGGCGCAGTGACAGGGCGATCGACTGCGGGGTCAGCACCCCGGAGGCGACCTGGGGCAGCAGGGGCAGATAGAGCTGGTAGGAGGACGGCGTCACCAGGGTGACGTCGGCCTCGTTCGGGGCGAGTCGGCGTTCCAGCCGGCGGACGCACCCCACTCCGGCGAAGCCTGCGCCCACCACCAGGATCCTGGGTCGTGTCACGGTGTCCATCCCTTCTGCGGCTCCAGGACGATCCCACCGCGCCCGGAGCCGTTCCGCCAGTCGGGCGCGGCAGGCGGTGCGACGGCCGGGCTCAGCCCTCCGGCGCGGACACCTCCGGCGCGGCCCCGGCCCGGCGGTCGATGAGCGCGAGGGCCTCCTCGACGTCCGCCGAGATTGGCACGGTGATGCTGACGCCGGTCAGCTCCAGCACCCGGCGCACCGCCGGGACGGGGTCGATGACCTGGACGACACCGTCCAGACCGCGGGTCTCCTGGTACACCCGCAGGATGATGTTCATGCCGGACGAGTCCATGAACGGGACCTCGGACAGGTCGAGCAGGAAGTGCCGTCGGCCGTGGTGCAGCTGATTGGCCAGCTGGGCCTGGAACTCGGTTGCGGTGTCCACGTCCAGATGCCCGGCCACCTTCACGAGGGCGACATCGTCGCGGACCAGGGCGACCTCGACGGACAGCGGGTTCTCGGCCAGGGTCACGGGAAACCTCCCGGGTCGGTACGGATGCGGGCTGCGCCTCCGCTTACCCCCGATTCCCCGAGGTATCCGGATCGATCACCACGGGAGGAAGACGTGCACGTCCTTGCCGTCGTCGTGGGTGACCACGCTGACCTGGTCGCAGAGCGTGTGGACCAGGTGCCAGCCGATGCCGCCACCGCCCTCGCCCGGGTCGAACGGACGCGGCCGGGGCACCGTGGTGCTGGTGTCGTGCAGGGCGATGTGCACCCCGTCGAACGTCCGGCGCAGCAGGAGCCGGAACGGGCCCGGCGCGAACTGCACCGCGTTGGCCGCCAGCTCGTCCACCACCAGCAGGATGTCGTGCCAGCACTCGGGCGCGGCGGGCGGCGAGACACGGGCCAGTTCCCGCAGGAACCGCTCCGCGGCAAGCCGCGCGCCCGTCACGTCCTGCGGCTCACCCGCGAACGTGGCGGTGCGGATCGGCATTCCCTGCGTGGCCAGTGTCTCGTCCCAACGCGGCTCGGTTGACATCTCACCTTCCCGCTCACCGTCAGCGGAACCGCCCCGACCCTCGTAGCGGCAGGGCGGCGCCCCCTCGTCCTTGTGGTGACACCGACGCGAGTTCCCGGTGGCGCGCGGGCTACGCGTCCGCCGCTCGGTGGAGCGAACCCCCGCGCACCGGTGCTCAGCGGAACACGTCGTCCGGGTCGTCCCAGTACGCCGGGTCCTCCGGCGGCGTGGCCAGCCGCGCCGGGCGCGACCGGGACTCGTACATGGCGTCGATCTCGTCCGCGTAGTGCGCCACGATGGCGTCCCGGCGCAGTTTCATCGACGGCGTCAGCAGCCCGCTGGCCACGTCGAACGGGGCGGGCAGCACCCGGAACACCCGGATGGACTCCTGCCGCGACACCACGCTGTTGGCCATCGCCACCGCCCGCGCGATCTCCTCGCGCAGCGCGTTCTCCTCCCGCGCCTCCCGGCTCGGCGCGTCGCCCGGCAGCGCCAGCGCCGCCCGCCAGTGCGCCAGGAACTCCGGGTCCAGCGTGATCAGCGCCCCCACGCACGGCCGGTTGTCGCCCACGACCACCGCCTGGTGCACGAGCGGATGCATCCGCAGCCGCTGCTCCAGCGCGGCCGGGGCAACGCTCTTGCCGCTGCTGGTGATGATGACGTCCTTCTTGCGGCCGGTGATCGCCAGATAGCCCTCGTCGTCCAGGTGCCCCAGATCGCCGGTGGCCAGCCAGCCGCCCCGCAGCGCCGCCCGGGTCGCCGCGTCGTCGCCGACATACCCCTGGAACACCGACGGGCCGCGCACCAGGATCTCCCCGTCCGAGGCCACCCGCAGCTCCATGCCCGGCAGCACCTGGCCCACCGTCCCCGACTTCTCCCGGCCCAGCGGCTGCATGGTGACCCCGCCGCAGGTTTCCGTCAGCCCGTAGCCGTCATGGACGTAGATGCCGATGCCCTCGTAGAAGAGGGACAGTTCGCGGCTGAGCGGGGAGCCGCCCGAGGTGGCCCGGCGCACCCGGCCGCCCAGCGCGTCCCGCAGCCGCCGGTACACCGTGCGCTCGTACAGGGCGTGCTGCACCCGCAGCTCGAGACCGGGACCCGTGCCGCGGCCCAGCCGCTGCCGCTCGGTGGCCGCCGCGAACGCGCGCGCCGTCTCGGCGGCCCGCTCGAACAGGGCGCCGCGGCCCGCCTGCTGCGCCGCCCGCAGGAAATTCTTGTAGAGCTTCTCGAAGACGGACGGCACGCCGTAGAAGTAGGTGGGCCGGAAGGAGCGCAGCGCCGACGCCATCGTCTGCTCGCTCATGTCGGGTTCATGGCCCATCAGCAGCCCGCCACGCAGACACAGGCCCTGGATCATCAGCCCGTACACATGGGAGAAGGGCAGGAAGGCCAGGACGGCGCCCTGCTCGCCCGGCGCGGCCGCGGTGTGCCCCCAGCCGGTGAGCAGGGTGTCGCAGACGCTCGCCAGCCCGCGGTGGCTCAGCGCGCACCCGAGCGGGCGGCCCGAAGTGCCGGAGGTGTAGGCGACGACCGCGGTGGAGTCCGGGAGCACGATCCTGCGCAGCGACTCCACGGTGGCGATCGGCACGTACTCGCCCCGGCCGACCAGATGGTCCAGGGCGCCCGCGTCCAGCTGCCACACGTGCCGCAGCCGGGGCAGCCCGTCGCACACCGAGCCGACCGTCATCACGCCGTGCTCGTCCTCCACGACGACACCCACGCAGGCGGCGTCCCGCAGGATCCACTCGACCTGCTCCCGCGAGGAGGTCGGATAGATGGGCACGACCTCCGCCCCGACCGCCCACAGCGCGTAGCTGAGGGCCGTCCACTCGTACCGGGTGCGCGCCATCACCGCCACCCGCATGCCGGGCGTGATCCCGGAGGCGATCAGCCCTTTCGCCAGGTCCACCACCTGGTCGCGCAGTTCCACGGCGGTGACCTCCTCCCAGACCGTCGCGTCGGGGCCGGAGCGCCGGGCGAGCACGGGCAGGGTGGGGTTGCGCTCCGCCCTGTCGAAGACGCTGTCGGCGAGCCCACAGGTCAGCGGTGTGACGGCCGGGGGAGCGAGGGCGAAGTCGCGCATGCGCTGCTCCTGTGGGGTACGGGCTGTGACGGAACCGACGAGCAGAGTCATCGGCGCTGCTCGAATCTAGTGGAGGCGCGAGCGGATGGTGACCGGATCCGAGAAGTGCTACCCATTGGTGATCGAATCGCTCATGACCTGGGCCGGTTCGGGGGACTCGGAGCGCATGACGCACATCAGTCCAGACCCCGAACCCGAGCGCTCCACCGGCCTGGAACCGGGCGGCTCGGTCCCCCCGGGCGAGACCCCGCCCGCGGAGAGCAGCATGCCCGAGGCCGGACCCCGGGAGACCCACAACCCGCCCAAGGGCTGGGCCAAGGCACCGCTGACGCTGATCCTCGTCCTCGTGGTGCTGGTCGCGGCCTTCTTCCTGGCGTACGGCCTGACCCTGATCCTGTGACCGGGACCGGGACCGGGACCAGGGCCGGGACCAGGGCCGGGACCGGGACCAGGACCAGGACCAGGACCGGGACCGTCCGCGGGTTACGCCTGGGTGTGCCGCACGCACTCGACGACGACGTCCCGCAGGCTGCCCGTGCGCTCCAGCAGCTCGCGCTGCACCCGGGCGCCGTTGCCGCGGCGCAGCAGTGCGGCGCAGCCGTCGCGGGCGCGCTCCAGGTCGCCGCTGTCGGCGAGCGCCTCGGCGACGTGGCCGACGAGGTCCCGCACCACGTCCCGCGCGGGCGCGGGCCGCATCGTCGCCGGGTGCAGCAGCTCCCCGGTCAGCCCCGAGCGGGCGGCCCGCCAGTCGGCCAGCCGGAGCAGGCTCACGCTGTGGTCCACCGGCGCCCGGCCCGCCCGCCACTCCCGCGCTGCGGTCTCCACCAGCCCCCGGGCAAGGGTGGCGATCAGCACGGGGGTGGACGCGTGCAGACACACGTCCGCCACCCGGATCTCCACCGTCGGATAGCGCCGGGAGAGCCGGGCGTCGAAGTAGACCATCGCGTCGTCGAGGATGGTGCCGGTGGCCAGCATGTCCGCGACCCGGCGCTCGTACTCCGCGGCGGAGCCGAAGACCTCCGTAGGCCCGGCCGACGGCCAGCGCTGCCACACCCGGCTGCGGTAACTGCTGTAGCTGGTGTCCTTGGCCTGCCAGAACGGCGAGTTGGCGCTCAGCGCGGCCAGGACCGCCAGCCAGGGCCGGATCCGGTCGATGACCGCGACGCCTTCCTCGTCGGACTCCACGGCAACATGCACATGACAGCCGCACACGAGCTGCTCATGGGTGGCGATGCCGTACTCCTCGGCCATCCACTGATAGCGGCGGTTGGTGCCCACCGCCGGGCTCACCGGCAGCGGTGAGGTGGCGAGCGCCGCGACCGCGCAGCCGATCTCCCCGGCGTGCCGGGCGGCCTCGGTGCGGCAGCGGACGATCTCCGCGCCCAGGTCCGCCATCGAGGACTGCGGATGCGTGGCGAACTCCAGCATCTGCTCGTGCAGTTCCTTCTCGAACACCTCCTGGCCCGCGTCCTCGTGCGAGGCGCGGGCCAGGACCGCGGCAGACCTTGCTTGTGGTTCCCCCGTCTCTGGATCGACCAGGAGGAGTTCCTCTTCCACTCCGACAGTACGCACCTTCTCCGACTGCCCCGGAAGCCGGTTCGAACACCTGTGGAGAACGGACTACACCGGCTCCAGCCACACCGTGGCCAGCGGCGGCAGGGTCAGGGCGATGCTCGTCGGACGGCCGTGCCACTCGATCCGCTCCGGCTTGAGCGGGCCGGGGCTGGTCACCTCGCCGCCGCCGTAGCGCGCGGCGTCGGTGTTGAGGGTCTCCGCCCAGGCGGGGACGTCGTCGGGCACGCCCAGCCGGTAGTCGTGCCGGACCACGGGGGAGAAGTTGGACACCGCGAGCAGCGGGTTGCCCGCCGCGTCGTAGCGCAGGAAGGCGAAGACGTTGTCGTCGGCGGCGTTGCACTCCACCCACTGGAAGCCCTCCGGCCGGGTGTCGCGCTCCCACAGCGCCGGGGTGGCCCGGTACCGCGCGTTGAGATCGCGGACCAGGTCCCGCACCCCTTCGTGGTCGCCCCGGGCGACGTACCCGGGATCCAGCAGCCACCACTCGGGGCCGTGCGCCTCCGAGAACTCCCCGCCCTGGGCGAACTCCTGCCCCATGAACAGCAGTTGCTTGCCGGGGTGCGCCCACATGTAGCCGAGGTAGGCGCGGTGGTTGGCGCGCCGCTGCCACCAGTCGCCGGGCATCTTGGTGACCAGCGCCTGCTTGCCGTGCACGACCTCGTCGTGGGAGATCGGCAGCACGTAGTTCTCGCTGTAGGCGTAGATCATCGAGAAGGTCATCTCGTGGTGGTGGTACTTGCGGTGCACCGGCTCCTTGCTCATGTACTCCAGCGAGTCGTGCATCCAGCCCATGTTCCACTTCAGCCCGAAGCCCAGGCCGCCGCAGTCGGTCGGCTTGGTCACCCCGCCCCACGCGGTGGACTCCTCGGCGATCGTCACCACGCCCGGCGCCCGCCGGTACACGGTGGCGTTCATCTCCTGGAGGAACCGCATCGCCGCCAGGTCCTCCCGGCCGCCGTACTCGTTCGCGGCCCACTGGCCGTCCTCGCGCGAGTAGTCGAGGTAGAGCATCGAGGCCACCGCGTCCACGCGCAGGCCGTCGATGTGGAACTCCTCGCACCAGTACACGGCGTTCGCGACGAGGAAGTTGCGCACCTCGGTCCGCCCGAGGTCGAACTCGTACGTCCCCCAGTCCGGGTGCTCCGCGCGCCGCGAGTCCCCGGGCTCGTACAGCGGATCCCCGTCGTAGCGGGCCAGCGCCCAGTCGTCCTTGGGGAAGTGCGCCGGTACCCAGTCCATGATCACGCCGATGCCCGCCTGGTGGAGGCGGTCGACCAGGTAGCGGAAGTCGTCCGGGGTGCCCAGCCGCGCGGTCGGCGCGTAGAAGCCGGTGACCTGGTAGCCCCAGGAGCCGCCGAAGGGGTGCTCGGCGACCGGCATCAGCTCCACGTGCGTGAACCCGAGGTCCCTGACGTACCGCGGCAACTCCTCGGCCAGCTCCCGGTAGCCGAGCCCCGCCCGCCACGACGGCAGGTGCACCTCGTACACCGAGAACGGCGCCTCGTGCACCGGCCGGTCCGCGCGGTGCGCCATCCAGTCGCCGTCGCCCCACTCGTGGTGGGACGCCATCACCACGGACGCCGTGTCCGGCGGGGCCTCGGTGCGCCGCGCCATCGGGTCGATCTTCAGGAACCGGTGGCCGTAGCGGGAGTGGATCTCGAACTTGTACCGCGTGCCCTCACCGACGCCGGGCAGGAACAGCTCCCACACCCCGGACGCGCCCATCGACCGCATCGGGAACGCCGTCCCGTCCCAGTGACAGAAGTCCGCGGCGACCCGCACCCCCTGCGCGTTCGGCGCCCACACCGTGAACCGGGTGCCGGTCAGGCCCTGGTGCGTCATCGGCTCGGCGCCGAGTGCCTTCCACAGCTCCTCGTGCCGCCCCTCCCGGATCAGATGCAGATCGAGGTCCCCGATCGAGGGCGGCAGCCGGTACGGGTCGTGCACCTCCTGCTCGTCGTCCCCGTACCGCACCACCAGCGTGTACGACGGGACCTCGGCCAGCGCCAGCACGACGGAGAACAGCCCGTCGCCCTCCGAGACCAGGGGGGTGCGCTCGCCGTCGACCACCACGTGCACGGCGTCGGCGAACGGGCGCAGCGTCCGTACGGCGACCATCCCGCCGGGCACCGGATGGGCGCCGAGCAGCGCGTGCGGATCGTGGTGGGCGCCCGCCAGCAGGCGCCCGCGGTCCGCCGCCTCCAGCGGCGGGGCGGCCCCGTGCGCCCGTGGTGCGGACGGCTCGGGGATCAGGGTGTCGTCGCGCAGAGCCACGGCGTCAGTCTCCTCTCACGGCGAGTCGTTCGATCGCCGCCATCGGTACGGGGAGCCAGTCCGGGCGGTGCCTGGCTTCGTAGAGCACTTCGTACACGGCACGGTCCGTCTCGTAGGCGCGGAGCAGGCCGTGCTTGGCACGCGGGTCCCAGCCCGCGCGGGCGGCATAGCCCGCGCAGTAGGCCTCGCGGCAGCGGCGCGCCCACTGCGGGCGCCAGGGGTGGCGCTGGCGGGCGGCGTAGTCGAAGGAGCGCAGCATGCCCGCGATGTCACGGACCGGGGAGTGGGCGCTGCGCCGTTCGGCGAGCGGCCGGGACGGTTCGCCCTCGAAGTCGATGACGAACCAGTCCCGTCCCGCCCACAGCATCTGACCGAGGTGCAGATCGCCGTGGATGCGCTGGGCGGGCGGCCCGGGATCGCAGGCCGTCAGCGCGCTGAACGCGTTCCGCAGCCCCGGCACGTACGGCCGCAGCGCGGGCACGCTGAGCGCGGCGGCGTCCAGCCGCTCGATCATCGCGGCGGCCGTCCGGCCGGTCTCCCCGCGGCCCCCGGACGGGAACGCGGCGGCCAGCGCGAGGTGGACGTCGGCGGTGGCCCGGCCCAGCTCATGCGCCTGCGCGGTGTAGTCGTCCCCGGTGGCCAGGGCGTGCAGGGCCAGCGTCCAGCCGTCGGAGGCGTCGGGCAGGAACGGCTGGAGGACGCCGAGGGTGGCCTCCTGCGGCTGGGTGGTGCGGAACCAGGCGACGGGCGCCGGGACCCGCGCGCAGCCTTGCGCGGCCAGCGCGACCGGCACCTCCAGGTCCGGGTTGACGCCGGGCTGGATGCGCCGGAACACCTTCAGGATGAACTCATCGCCGTAGACCAGCGAGGAGTTGGACTGCTCGGCGTCCAGTAGCCGTGGGGCCAGCGCGGCGGGCACCGGCTTGTCCGGGTCGGCCTCGAAGCGCAGTGGGCCGAGGGCGCCCGGGTGCCGCAGCCGCTCCAGGAGCAGATGCGCCGACCGGGGGTCCTGGAAGGCGTCGTAGACCGCCATCCCGGCCAGCGGACCGACGTCCGCCCGCCCGATCAGGGCCCGGCCGAGGCGGGGCGACAGATGCTGCTGGATGCCGATGAGGAGCTGGTAGCAGTCACCGGCCGGGGGAGTGCCGCCCGGAGCGGGCACACCGCCCGCGGGGGCGGCGGGGCCCGGGTTCCCGGAGAGCACGCCCGTGGGATCGGCGCGCGTGCCGGTGTGGCCGGTGTGCACCAGCAGGTGCAGACACCCGGGATACAGCTCGGTCATGGACAGCAGACGCAAGTCCGTGACCGGCATGTGCTTACCCGCGAACCAGCGCTGATGCGGCAGCCAGTCCCTGAGCAGTTCGCCCAGCGAGGCCAGCCGCTGCTGGCCCGCACCGGTGCCGCTCGGATGCAGGGAGGCGGTCTTCGGCATGGTCACGCGTCCTTTCCTCGGCGCACGCTCACAGTCGGCGGCCGATGCGGGATGCGACTCGGACGAGCCGGAACCAGTAGAAGCCGTGGCCCCCGAGGGTCAGCAGATACGGCAGTTCGCCGATGGCCGGGAACCGCACCCCGCCGAACAGCTCGACCGGGTGCCGTCCGGCGAACTCCCGCAGGTCCAGCTCGGTGGGCTGGGCGAAGCGGGCGAAGTTGTTCACACAGAGCACCAGGTCGTCCTCGTACTCCCTGAGGAAGGCGAGGACCGCCGGGTTGGAGGACTGGAGTTCGGTGTACGAGCCCAGTCCGAAGGCGGGGTTCTGCTTGCGGATCTCGATCATCCGGCGGGTCCAGTGCAGCAGCGACGAGGGCGACGCCATCGACGCCTCGACATTGGTGACCTGGTAGCCGTAGACCGGGTCCATGATCGTGGGCAGCGAGAGGCGGCCCGGATCACACGTGGAGAAGCCCGCGTTGCGGTCCGGCGTCCACTGCATGGGGGTGCGGACGGCGTCGCGGTCGCCGAGCCAGATGTTGTCGCCCATGCCGATCTCGTCGCCGTAGTACAGGATCGGCGAGCCCGGCAGCGACAGCAGCAGCGCGGAGAACAGTTCGATGGTGTGCCGGTCGTTGTCCAGCAGGGGCGCCAGACGGCGGCGGATGCCGATGTTGGCGCGCATGCGCGGGTCCTTGGCGTACTCCGCGTACATGTAGTCGCGTTCTTCGTCGGTGACCATCTCGAGCGTCAGCTCGTCGTGGTTGCGCAGGAAGATGCCCCACTGGCAGCCGGACGGGATGGCCGGGGTCTTGGCCAGGATCTCCGAGACCGGGTAGCGGGACTCCCTGCGTACCGCCATGAAGATGCGCGGCATGACGGGGAAGTGGAACGCCATGTGGCACTCGTCGCCGCCGGAGGAGTAGTCGCCGAAGTAGTCGACCACGTCCTCCGGCCACTGGTTGGCCTCCGCCAGCAGCACCGTGTCGGGATACAGCGCGTCGATCTCGCGCCGGACCCGCTTGAGGAACTCGTGGGTGGCCGGGAGGTTCTCGCAGTTGGTGTCCTCCTCGGCGTACAGGTAGGGCACCGCGTCCAGGCGGAAGCCGTCCACGCCGAGGTCCAGCCAGAAGCGGAGGGCGGCCAGCATCTCCTCCTGGACGGCCGGGTTCTCGTAGTTGAGGTCCGGCTGGTGGGAGAAGAACCGGTGGAAGAAGTACTGCTTGCGCACCGGGTCGAAGGTCCAGTTCGAGGCCTCGGTGTCGACGAAGATGATCCGGGCGTCCTGGTACTGCTTGTCGTCGTCCGCCCACATGTAGTAGTCGCCGTACGGGCCGTCCGGGTCCTTGCGCGACTCCTGGAACCACGGGTGCTGGTCGCTGGTGTGGTTCATGACGAAGTCGATGATCACCCGCATACCGCGCTGGTGGGCCGCGTCCACGAACTCCACGAAGTCGGCGAGGTCACCGAACTCCGGCAGCACCGCCGTGTAGTCGGACACGTCGTACCCGCCGTCCCGCAGCGGCGACTTGAAGAACGGCGGCAGCCACAGGCAGTCCACGCCCAGCCACTGGAGGTAGTCCAGCTTCGAGGTCAGGCCCTTCAGGTCGCCGACGCCGTCGCCGTTGCTGTCCTGGAAGGAGCGGACGAGCACCTCGTAGAAGACGGCGCGTTTGAACCAGTCGGGGTCCCGGTCCTGGGCGGGGGTGTCCTCGAAGGTGTCAGGTACGGGCTTGTTCACCATCATGACGCCGCCGCCCCCCCGAACCGTCGTGCCGCTGGGCGGACAAGGAACACATGGGCCGGGGCCCGGCCGGGCTCCAGACGTACGTAGTTGGTGCTGCTGGCCCACTGGTAGGTGTCACCGGTGAGTTCGTCGTGTACGGCCATGGGCGAGTGCCAGTCCAGGCCGAGCTGCGGCATGTCCAACGAGACCGTGGCCTCCTGGGTGTGGTGGGGGTCGAGGTTGACGACCACCAGAACCGTGTCGTCGCCCGTCCGCTTGCTGTACGCCAGCACCGCGTCGTTGTCGGTGCCGTGGAAGCGTAGGTTGCGCAGCTGCCGCAGCGCGGGATGGGCGCGCCGGAGGGAGTTGAGGCGGGTGATCAGCGGGGTGATCGTGGCGCCGTCGCGTTCGGCGGCCTCCCAGTCCCTCGGCCTGAGCTGGTACTTCTCCGAGTCGAGGTACTCCTCGCTGCCGTCCTTCAGGGGCTTGTTCTCACACAGCTCGTAGCCGGAGTAGATCCCCCAGGTGGGTGAGAGGGTGGCCGCGAGGACCGCGCGGACCTCGAAGGCGGGGCGCCCGCCGTGCTGGAGGTAGGCGTGCAGGATGTCGGGTGTGTTGACGAAGAGGTTCGGCCGCATGTACGCCGCCGTCTCCCCCGCCAGCTCCGTCAGGTACTCCGTCAGCTCCCGCTTGTCGTTGCGCCAGGT